>NZ_FYEM01000001.1:0-744471 GCF_900188475.1 Agrobacterium sp. 719_389 | reverse complement strand
CGGTGTTAACCGTGACGGCGTCGAGCGTGGCCAGATCCTGTGCAAGCCGGGTTCGGTCAAGCCGCACAAGAAGTTCAAGGCAGAAGCCTACATCCTGACGAAGGAAGAAGGCGGCCGTCATACGCCGTTCTTCACGAACTACCGTCCGCAGTTCTACTTCCGCACGACGGACGTAACGGGCATCGTTACGCTTCCGGAAGGCACGGAAATGGTTATGCCTGGCGACAACGTCACCGTTGACGTCGAGCTGATCGTTCCGATCGCGATGGAAGAAAAGCTGCGCTTCGCTATCCGCGAAGGCGGCCGTACCGTCGGCGCCGGCATCGTGGCTTCGATCGTCGAGTAATTTCGACCATTGAAATTCTGACTGGCGGCGGTGTGAACAACACCGCCGCCGGCCTTTTAGTAAAAAGCCTGGCGGCGTTGCATTTTTAGTGCTTGAAAAATTCGGTGAAAGCGCGTAAACGCGCACTCACAATCACCGCTGGATTCGCAAGCGATTGCGGAGCGCGGTGTTTTTAGCAATACAGACTACCGAAATGATTGGGGTGTAACGCTCATCCCTCTCGATTTTTGAAAATCTGCGGCGCCACGATCAATAGAAGTTCATGTGTTTCCGCGTGCGGAAACGAATAACAAAGAACAAGGACAAGACGAATGAACGGCCAGAATATCCGTATCCGCCTCAAGGCGTTCGATCACCGGATCCTCGATGCCTCTACCCGTGAAATCGTGTCGACCGCAAAGCGCACCGGCGCCAGCGTTCGCGGCCCGGTTCCGCTCCCCACCCGCATCGAAAAGTTTACCGTCAACCGCTCTCCCCACGTTGATAAGAAGAGCCGTGAACAGTTCGAAATGCGGACGCACAAGCGTCTTCTCGATATCGTTGACCCCACCCCGCAGACTGTCGATGCTTTGATGAAGCTCGACCTCGCTGCTGGCGTTGACGTGGAAATCAAGCTCTAAGACCCGGCCCGATCCATCCAAGGTGAGGGCTGAAGTAACAAGGCCGGGCTTCACCCTCGGGTGAAGGCCAATAACAAGGAAGGTACGTGGAGAAATCCAACGACTTCCAAACCGGAGACCGGAAACATCGTGAGATGTCGAAGGGCACTCCTTAACAAAGGCCAGAGAGGGTTTTCCCTTCAAGGCTCGCAAGAGGATGAACCAATGCGTTCAGGTGTGATTGCACAGAAAGTGGGTATGACACGCGTCTATAACGACGCAGGTGAACATATCCCTGTAACAGTATTGCGACTGGATAACGTACAAGTCGTTGCCCAGCGCACGGAAGACAAGAATGGCTACACCGCAGTTCAGCTCGGTGCCGGCCAGTCCAAGGTCAAGAACACGACGAAGGCGCTTCGCGGTCATTTTGCCGCTGCCAACGTCGAGCCGAAAGCCAAGCTCGTCGAGTTCCGGGTTTCCCCCGAGAACCTGATCGACATCGGTGCAACACTGACCGCAAATCATTTTCAGTCCGGCCAGCTGGTCGACGTCACTGGAACCACGATCGGTAAAGGTTTTGCCGGTGCTATGAAGCGTCACAACTTCGGTGGTGGCCGCGCTTCGCACGGTAACTCCGTATCGCACCGTGCACACGGTTCGACCGGTAACAACCAGGATCCGGGCCGCGTCTGGAAGGGCAAGCGCATGGCTGGTCATATGGGCCAGACGCGCGTTACGACCCAGAACCTCGAAGTCGTTTCGACCGATGAAGACCGTGGCCTCATCCTCGTGAAGGGTGCAGTTCCCGGCTCGAAGGGTTCCTGGATCATCGTCCGCGACGCCGTCAAGTCGGCTGCGAAGTAAGGGAGCCTTATCATGGAATTGAACGTCAAAACCCTCGAGGGAAAAGACGCCGGCAAGGTTTCTCTGTCGGATGAGATCTTCGGCCTCGACCCCCGCCAGGACATCCTGGCCCGTATGGTTCGCTGGCAGCTTGCAAAGAAGCAGCAGGGAACCCACAAGTCCAAGAACCGGTCGGAAGTTTCCCGCACCGGCGCGAAGATGTACAAGCAGAAGGGTACGGGCCGCGCTCGTCACCATTCGGCTCGCGCACCGCAGTTCCGCGGCGGCGGCAAGGCCCACGGCCCGGTCGTTCGCAGCCACGCACATGACCTTCCCAAGAAGGTTCGTGCGCTTGCTCTGCGTCACGCCCTGTCTGCAAAGCTGAAGGCTGAAGAACTGATCATCGTCGATCAGCTGGTCGCGTCCGAAGCAAAGACCAAGGCTCTGCTGGGCAGCTTCGCTTCGCTTGGCCTGACCAACGCTCTCGTAATCGGTGGCGCCGAACTTGATGGCAACTTCAAGCTCGCTGCTCAGAACATCCCGAATGTGGACGTTCTGCCGGTACAGGGCATCAATGTTTACGACATCCTGCGCCGTGGCAAGCTGGTGCTTTCCAAGGCTGCTGTAGAGGCTCTGGAGGAGCGGTTCAAATGACGGATCTTCGCCACTACGATGTGATCGTATCTCCTTCGATCACGGAAAAGTCGACGCTGGTATCCGAACAGAACCAGGTCGTATTCAACGTCGCCAAAAGCGCTTCCAAGCCTGAAATCAAGGCTGCCGTGGAAGCTCTCTTCGGCGTCAAAGTCACGGCTGTGAACACGCTTATCCGCAAGGGTAAGACCCGTCGTTTCCGTGGGTTCGCCGGTAAGCTTAAGGACGTCAAGAAAGCCGTCGTTACGCTCGCCGAAGGTCAATCCATCGACGTGTCCACCGGACTCTAAAGGTTAGGCCCAAGCGGGCAAAGACCCAAAAGGGAACAAGAATATGGCATTGAAAAGTTTCAATCCGACCACGCCGAGCCAGCGTCAGCTGGTTATCGTGGACCGCGCTTCGCTCTACAAGGGCAAGCCGGTAAAGGCTCTCACCCAGGGCCTCAGCTCCAAGGGTGGCCGTAACAACCAGGGCCGGATCACCGTCCGTTTCCAGGGTGGCGGTCACAAGCGGACCTACCGTCTGGTTGACTTCAAGCGTCGCAAGTTCGACGTTGAAGGCACCGTTGAACGTTTGGAATACGACCCCAACCGCACCGCGTTCATCGCGCTGGTTACGTATACCGACGGCGAACAGGCTTACATTCTCGCGCCACAGCGTCTCGCTGCCGGTGACAAGGTGATCGCCTCCGACAAGGCAGTGGACGTGAAGCCCGGCAACACCATGCCGCTTCAGTACATTCCTGTTGGTTCGATCATCCACAACGTCGAGATGAAGCCGGGCAAGGGCGGTCAGATCGCTCGCTCCGCCGGTACGTATGTCCAGCTCGTCGGCCGCGATGCCGGTATGGCCATCCTGCGTCTCAACTCGGGCGAACAGCGTCTGGTGCACGGCTCCTGCCTCGCATCGATCGGCGCTGTTTCGAACTCGGATCACGGCAACATCAACGACGGTAAAGCCGGTCGTTCGCGTTGGCGTGGCAAGCGTCCGCACGTTCGCGGCGTCGTCATGAACCCGGTCGACCACCCGCACGGTGGTGGTGAAGGTCGCACGTCGGGTGGTCGCCACCCGGTTACTCCGTGGGGCAAGCCCACGAAGGGCAAGCGCACCCGTTCGAACAAGTCGACCGACAAGTTCATCATGCGCTCGCGCCATCAGCGTAAGAAGTAAGAGAGGTAGTCACTAATGGCTCGTTCAGTATGGAAAGGTCCGTTTGTTGACGGCTATCTTCTCACCAAGGCTGAGAAGGTGCGCGAGAGCGGACGTAACGAAGTAATCAAGATCTGGAGCCGTCGCTCCACGATCCTGCCGCAGTTCGTTGGTCTGACGTTCGGCGTCTACAACGGCAGCAAGCATGTGCCCGTCTCCGTCAACGAAGACATGGTCGGACACAAGTTCGGTGAATTCTCTCCGACCCGTACCTATTACGGTCACGGCGCGGACAAGAAGGCAAAGAGGAAGTAATCATGGCGAAGGCTAAGACCGAACGCCGGCTGAAGGACAATGAGGCTCAGGCCATTGCCCGTACGCTCCGCGTCAGCCCCCAGAAACTGAACCTGGTTGCCGCTCTTATCCGTGGCAAGAAGGTTGATCGCGCTCTCGCCGAGCTCGAATTCTCCCGCAAGCGCATTGCAGGCACCGTCAAGAAGACGCTCGAATCTGCAATTGCCAATGCGGAAAACAACCATGACCTCGACGTCGACGCTCTCGTCGTCGCCGAGGCCTATGTTGGCAAGTCCATCACCATGAAGCGTTTCCACGCCCGTGGCCGTGGTCGTGCTTCCCGCATTGAAAAGCCGTTCTCTCACCTCACGATCGTTGTTCGTGAAGTTGAGGAAAAAGGGGAGGCCGCATAATGGGTCAGAAAATCAATCCGATCGGCTTCCGCCTCGGCATCAACCGTACCTGGGACAGCCGCTGGTACGCTGACACCGCTGAATACGGCAAGCTTCTGCATGAAGACCTGAAGATCCGGGCTTACCTGATCAAGGAACTCAAGCAGGCCGGCATCGCCAAGGTCGTCATCGAGCGTCCGCACAAGAAGTGCCGCGTCACGATCCACTCGGCTCGTCCGGGTCTGATCATCGGCAAGAAGGGTGCAGACATCGAGAAGCTTCGCAAGAAGCTTTCCGAGATGACCAACTCCGAAACGCACCTCAACATCGTTGAAGTGCGCAAGCCGGAAATCGACGCGACGCTGGTTGCCCAGTCGATCGCTCAGCAGCTCGAGCGCCGCGTGGCTTTCCGCCGTGCGATGAAGCGTGCTGTTCAGTCCGCAATGCGTCTTGGCGCCGAAGGCATCAAGATCACCTGCGGCGGCCGTCTCGGTGGTGCAGAAATCGCTCGTACCGAATGGTACCGCGAAGGTCGCGTTCCGTTGCACACGCTGCGTGCGGACATCGACTACGGCACAGCCGAAGCTGAAACCGCATTCGGTATCTGCGGCATCAAGGTCTGGATCTTCAAGGGCGAAATCCTTGAGCACGATCCGATGGCTTCTGAGCGTCGCGGTCTCGAAGGCGACGCACAGGGCCCTGCAAGCCGTGAGCGTGGCGATCGTTCCGATCGTCGTCGCGAAAACGCTTGATTGACGCTGGCGAAAGATAAGCTCGGAGAAGTAAGAAAATGTTGCAGCCAAAGCGTACTAAGTACCGTAAGCAGTTCAAGGGACGCATCAAAGGCGTCGCCAAGGGCGGCTTTGACCTGGCATTCGGTGAATTCGGCTTGAAGTCGCAGGAACCGAACCGCGTGAATGCACGCGAGATCGAAGCGGCCCGCCGCGCGATCACGCGTTACATGAAGCGCGCAGGTCGTGTGTGGATCCGCGTATTCCCAGACGTTCCGGTTACGGCCAAGCCGACCGAAGTTCGTATGGGTAAGGGCAAGGGTTCGGTCGATTACTGGGCATGCAAGGTCAAGCCCGGTCGTATGATGTTCGAGATCGACGGTGTTACCGAGGAGATCGCCCGTGAGGCGCTTCGTCTCGGCGCTGCCAAGCTCTCGGTCAAGACGCGCTTCGTACAGCGCATCGCAGAGTAAGGAGCAAGGCACATGAAAGCCGATGAAGTTCGCGGCCTCAGCGCCGACCAGCTCAAGGACAAGCTCGCCGATCTGAAGAAGGAGCAGTTCAACCTGCGCTTCCAGAAGGCGACTGGCCAGCTGGAAAAGTCCTCGCGCATCAACGAAGTCCGCAAGGATATCGCCCGCGTTAAAACCATTGCCCGCCAGAAGGCGGCAGAAGCCAAGGCCTAAGGAAAAATAATATGCCGAAACGCATTCTGCAGGGCGTCGTAGTGTCCGACAAGAACGAGAAGACTGTCGTTGTCCGCGTTGAGCGTCGATTCGCTCACCCGCTGCTTCAGAAGACCGTTCGCCGTTCGAAGAAGTACAAGGCGCACGACGAAAACAATCAGTATAAGGTCGGCGATGTCGTTTCCATCGAGGAATGCGCACCGATCTCCAAGGACAAGCGCTGGACGGTTGTATCCGCCCAGGCTTAATTTCATCAGAATCGCGCCGGGTCTCTTGAACTTGGCGCGAATTCCTGTATGAAGCACCGCAAGGACGCTCGTGAATCGAGCGTCTTTTGCTTTGATGCGCACGGAAGGTCCTTTTAGGAAACCACCCTGTCACGACATTTCCGCGCAAGACGAAGATATATTCATAAGCTGGGGCAGGGGGCTTACTCGGGAGAGTTTGCCCAACCGTTCCGGTAACAACAAGAAGGCGACCTGACATGATTCAGATGCAAACAAACCTCGACGTGGCGGATAATTCCGGCGCACGTCGTGTCATGTGCATCAAGGTGCTGGGCGGCTCGAAGCGCAAATATGCTTCTGTTGGCGACATTATTGTCGTTTCCATCAAGGAAGCTATTCCGCGCGGCCGCGTCAAGAAGGGCGACGTGATGAAGGCGGTTGTCGTTCGCACCGCCAAGGACATCCGCCGCGCTGACGGCAGCGTCATCCGTTTCGATAACAACGCAGCCGTTCTTATCGACAACAAGAAAGAGCCGATCGGCACCCGTATCTTCGGACCGGTTCCGCGCGAACTTCGCGCCAAGAACCACATGAAGATCATCTCGCTGGCTCCAGAAGTGCTGTAAGGAGCTATAGCGATGCAGAAAATTCGTAAAGGCGACAAGGTTGTCGTATTGACCGGTAAGGACAAGGGCCGTACCGGCGAAGTAATCCAGGTGATGCCGAAAGAAGACCGTGCCGTTGTGCGTGGCGTAAACATGGTGAAGCGTCACCAGCGCCAGACCCAGGCACAGGAAGCCGGCATCATCAACAAGGAAGCATCCTTGCACATCTCCAACATCGCCATCGTCGACAAGGATGGCAAGCCGACCCGCGTTGGTTTCTCTGTTGTGGATGGCAAGAAGGTCCGCGTGGCCAAGCGTTCGGGAGAAGTGATCGATGGCTGATAAGTACGAGCCGCGTCTCAAGACGGAATACGTTTCCCGTATCCGTGGCGCCATGCAGGAGAAGTTCTCCTACGCCAACGTGATGATGATCCCGAAGCTTGAAAAGATCGTGATCAACATGGGTGTTGGCGAGGCAACTGCCGACTCCAAGAAGCCCACGATTGCTGCCGCCGATCTGGCTGCAATTGCCGGCCAGAAGCCGGTCGTTACCCGCGCTCGCAACTCGATCGCTGGTTTCAAGGTTCGCGAAGGCATGCCGATCGGTGCGAAGGTTACTCTTCGTGGCGCACGCATGTACGAATTCCTTGATCGTCTGGTCAACATCGCGCTGCCGCGCGTTCGCGACTTCCGGGGCCTGAACCCGAAGAGCTTTGACGGCCGTGGCAACTTCGCCATGGGCATCAAGGAACACATTGTGTTCCCTGAGATCAACTACGATAAGGTTGATCAGATGTGGGGCATGGACATCATCGTTTGCACGACGGCGACGTCGGACGACGAAGCTCGGGCTCTGCTGACAGAGTTCAACTTCCCGTTCCGTCACTAACCGTAACGACGAGCGTAGAAAAGGAACTCCGATATGGCGAAAACAAGCGCAGTTGAAAAGAACAAGCGCCGCCGCAAGTCGGTCGCCCAGCAGGCCGCCAAGCGCGCTGCACTGAAGGCGATCGTGATGAACCAGTCCCTTCCGATCGAAGACCGGTTCAAGGCCACTCTGAAGCTCGCTTCGCTGCCGCGTGACGGCTCGAAGACGCGTATCCGCAACCGCTGCGAAGTAACGGGCCGTCCGCGCGCGTTCTATCGCAAGCTCAAGATGTCGCGTATCGCGCTTCGTGAGCTGGGCAATTCCGGCAAGGTGCCGGGCATTGTCAAGTCGAGCTGGTAAGGAGACGGGCACATGACCATGACTGATCCTTTGGGTGATATGCTCACCCGCATCCGCAATGGTGCCGCTCGCCGCAAGTCTGCGGTAAGCACGCCTGCTTCCAGCCTCCGCGCACGCGTTCTCGACGTGCTGCAGGCTGAAGGCTACATTCGCGGTTATTCCAAGGTCGATTTCGAAAACGGCAAGTCCGAATTCACGATCGAGCTGAAGTACTACGAAGGCGCGTCCGTGATCCGTGAGATCGGCCGCGTTTCCAAGCCGGGCCGCCGGGTTTATGTCTCGGTAAAGTCCATTCCGCAGGTCGCGAACGGCCTCGGCATCACCATCCTTTCGACCCCGAAGGGCGTGATGGCCGATCACCAGGCTCGCGAACAGAACGTTGGTGGCGAGGTTCTTTGCTCGGTCTTCTAAGACCCGAGCAAGGATCTCCATAACGAACAGACAGGATTGAATAATGTCTCGTATCGGTAAAAAGCCCGTTCCGGTTCCCGCAGGTGTGACGGCCAATGTCGACGGCCAGAAGGTCACTGCGAAGGGCCCGAAGGGTGAACTGTTTTTCGTCGCTAACGACGACATTCAGCTGAAGCTCGAAGATAACGGCGTTTCCGTAACGCCGGCTAACGGCACCAAGGAAGCTCGTTCGAAGTGGGGCATGTCCCGCACGATGATCGAGAACATCTTCAAGGGTGTTAAGGACGGTTACGAGCGCAAGCTCGAAATCAACGGCGTCGGTTACCGTGCCGCCATGCAGGGCAAGAACCTGCAGCTGGCTCTCGGCTTTTCCCATGACGTTGTTTACGAGCCGCCGGTCGGCATCACCATTGCCGTTCCGAAGCCGACGGAAATCATCGTTTCCGGCATCAACAAGCAGCAGGTTGGCCAGGTAGCCGCGGAAATCCGCGAATACCGCGGTCCCGAGCCCTACAAGGGTAAGGGCGTGAAGTACGCTGAAGAGCGTATTGTCCGCAAAGAAGGCAAGAAGAAGTAAGGATCACGCGAAATGGCTAGCAGGAAAGAAGCACTTGCACGTCGCGCGAGCCGTGTGCGCCGCCAGATCAAGGCGGTTGCCAACGGCCGCCCGCGCCTGTCGGTTCATCGCTCGTCGAAGAACATCTACGCCCAGATCATCGATGACGTTGCTGGCAAGACGCTTGCGTCTGCCTCAACGCTCGAGGCAGATCTGCGCGGCTCGCTCAAGACCGGCGCCGACGTTGCAGCAGCAGCTGTCGTAGGCAAGCTGGTTGCCGAGCGTGGCGTCAAGGCTGGCGTCAAGGATGTCGTATTCGATCGTGGCGCGTTCATCTATCACGGCCGCATCAAGGCCCTGGCAGACGCTGCCCGTGAAAGCGGTCTGAACTTCTGATTTTTTTCCGCCCGGACAACGATCCGGGCGGAATTTCACCGGGCCATGCGGGTCTCCTCAAAGAGGCCGGTGGTCTTTTCGTTTGCCGTTCCACCCGTAAAAGAAAAAGGACAAGGACAATGGCACAGGAAAAAAGAGGTTCTCGCGACGATCGCCAGAACCGTGAAGAGCGCGATAGCGAATTCGTCGACAAGCTGGTCGCGATCAACCGCGTTGCAAAGGTTGTTAAGGGTGGCCGTCGCTTCGGCTTCGCCGCTCTCGTCGTCGTCGGCGACCAGAAGGGCCGCGTTGGCTTCGGTCACGGCAAGGCTCGCGAAGTTCCGGAAGCCATCCGTAAGGCTACCGAGAGCGCCAAGCGCGATCTGATCTTCGTTCCGCTGCGCGATGGCCGCACGCTGCATCACGACGTCAATGGCCGTCACGGCGCAGGCAAGGTTCTGCTGCGTTCGGCCAAGGCCGGTACCGGTATCATCGCCGGTGGCCCGATGCGCGCTGTTTTCGAAACCCTGGGTGTTCACGACGTTGTTGCCAAGTCGACCGGTTCTTCGAACCCGTACAACATGGTTCGCGCAACGTTCGACGCTCTGAAGCATCAGGTTCATCCGAAGGACATCGCTGCACAGCGCGGTCTCAAGTATGCGACGCTTCAGGCTCGCCGTGCCGCCTCCGGCAACGCTTCTGAAGAATAAGGAGCTGGATCATGGCCAAGAAGACTACTGAAGCCAAGAAGACTGTTACGGTCGAACAGATCGGCAGCCCTATTCGCCGCCCGGCAATCCAGCGTCAGACGCTGGTCGGTCTGGGTCTCAACAAGATGCATCGTCAGCGCACCCTGGAAGATACTCCTGCGGTTCGCGGCATGATCCGTGCGGTCCAGCATCTCGTTCGCGTCGTTGACGAGAAGTGAGACGGAGTAACCTATCATGAAACTCAATGAAATCAGAGACAACGAAGGCGCCTCCAAGGATCGTATCCGCGTAGGTCGCGGTATCGGTTCCGGCAAGGGCAAGACCGGTGGTCGCGGTGTAAAGGGTCAGAAGGCTCGTTCGGGCGTCGCCATCAACGGTTTTGAAGGCGGTCAGATGCCAATCTACCGTCGTCTGCCGAAGCGCGGTTTCAACAACATCTTCGCTTCCGAATATGTTGTCGTATCGCTCGGCCGCATTCAGACCGCCATCGACGCCAAGAAGCTTGACGCTTCCGCAACGATCGATGCCGCTGCTCTCAAGGCTGCCGGCGTTATCCGTCGCGCCAAGGACGGCGTTCGCATTCTCGCCGACGGCGAGCTGAAGGCCAAGGTCGCTTTCGAAGTTGCCGGTGCTTCCAAGCCCGCAATCGAAAAGATCGAAAAGGCTGGCGGTTCGATCAAGCTTCTCGCAGTTGCAGCAGAAGCCGCCGAGTAATATATAGACTTCAGACGCCCGGGGCTCGTCGCTCCGGGCGTTTGCGCTCCCTGGCCTATGGTGCTTTCGATCTAAATCGATTTATAGAGCATCAGGGCAATCTCTTCGCGGTGTGCTTCCTTGGCCCCGCTTGCGGCAGAAAGTGCTGCAGGGAGAGCCTCACAGTTCTTGAACTTCCGTAGGGGAGGGGATAGGACATAAAAAACAGGGTGAGGCATGATGGCGGTCGAGAGCCGCATTTGTCCGAAGCCCGGTTTTGACCAGTATCTTTTAGACCTTTCCGCATCGGCCGGTTGCGCTGGCTGGCAAGGGTCATTCGGAGAAATTTATGGCTTCAGCAGCGGAACAACTGGCTTCGAACCTGAATTTTTCGACCTTCGCTAAGGCGGAGGATCTGAAAAAGCGTCTCTGGTTTACTCTTGCCGCACTTCTCGTCTACCGTCTCGGCACCCACATTCCGCTTCCGGGCCTGAACCCAGAAGCCTATGCGCAGGCCTTCCGTGGCCAGGCCAACGGTATTCTCGGTCTTTTCAACATGTTTGCGGGTGGCGCCGTCGAGCGCATGGCGATCTTCGCGCTCGGCATCATGCCTTACATCTCCGCTTCGATCATCGTGCAGCTCATGACCTCGGTCGTGCCGTCGCTCGAAGCGTTGAAGAAGGAAGGCGAAGCCGGCCGCAAGATCATCAACCAGTATACGCGCTACGGCACGGTGCTGCTCGGCACGCTGCAGGCCTATGGCATTGCGGTCGGCCTTGAAAGCGGCAACGGCCTTGTGGTCGATCCTGGCTGGTTCTTCCGCGTTTCCACCGTCATCACGCTGCTCGGCGGCACGATGTTCCTGATGTGGCTCGGTGAACAGATCACCTCGCGCGGTATTGGCAACGGTATTTCGCTGATCATCTTCGCGGGTATTGCCGCAGGCCTGCCCAAGGCGCTTGCCGGCACGCTCGAACTCGGCCGTACCGGTGCGCTTTCGACCCCGCTCATCCTGATGGTTGTCGTGGTCGCCATCGGTGTCATCGCGCTTATCGTCTTCGTGGAGCGCGCCCAGCGCCGTCTGCTCATTCAATATCCGAAGCGACAGGTCGGTAACCGGATGTTCCAGGGCGATACTTCGCATCTGCCGCTGAAGCTCAATACGGCCGGCGTCATTCCCGCGATCTTCGCATCTTCGCTGCTGCTCCTGCCGGCGACGGCTGCGGGTTTTGCAGGCAACACCAACCTGCCGGGCTGGGCGACGTCGATCATCGCGTCGCTGCAGCATGGACAGCCGCTGTTCATGGCCCTTTATGGCCTGCTGATTGCGTTCTTTGCGTTCTTCTATACGGCGATCGTCTTCAATCCGAAGGACACCGCAGATAACCTCAAGAAGCATGGCGGCTTCATCCCGGGTATTCGTCCGGGCGAGCGCACCGCGGAGTACATTGATTACGTCCTGACCCGTATCACCGTGGTCGGCGCGATTTATCTGGTCTTCGTGTGTATCCTTCCTGAGACACTTATCGCACGCACGGGCATTCCATTAGCCCTTGGTGGTACTTCGCTTTTGATCGTTGTCAGTGTAACTCTGGATACGGTTGCGCAGATTCAGGGTCACCTGATCGCGCAGCAATATGAAGGGCTGATCAAGAAGTCGAAGTTGCGTGGAGGAAAGAGGGGACGATGAGACTGATATTTTTGGGTCCGCCGGGTGCGGGCAAGGGAACCCAGGCCAAACGGCTGACGGACAAGTACGGGATCCCGCAGCTTTCCACCGGTGACATGCTTCGCGCTGCGGTCAGCGCGGGCACCGAAATCGGCAAACGCGCCAAGGCGGTCATGGACGCCGGCGGGCTTGTTTCCGACGATATCGTCAATCAGATCGTTTCCGAACGCATCGAAGCGCCGGACTGTGCCAAGGGCTTTATTCTGGACGGCTATCCGCGCACCGTTCCGCAGGCCAAGGCGCTTGCAGACAACATGCGCAAAAAGAATCTGGTCCTTGATGCCGTTATCGAACTGAAGGTCGACGAAGAGGCGTTGATTCGCCGAATCGAAAACCGTGTGGCTGAAACCATTGCCGCCGGCGGCACGGTTCGCTCGGATGACAATCCGGAAGCATTTCGCAAGCGCCTGACGGAATATCGCGAGAAGACTGCGCCGCTGTCTGCCTATTACAGCGAACAGGGCGAGCTCGTAACACTGGATGGCATGGCTGACGTCGATGCCGTCACCGAGGCAATCGAGCGCGTTCTCGAGAAAGCCTCCGCCTGATCGATGGAGCGGATGGGCGAGGCTGTTGTGTTCTTGCCCATATCTCGCTGCCGCATGGCGACTGATCCTTTGGATCGTAAAAGAATCTTGGCGGAGCCGGTTGCTTTTTTGCGCTGATTCCGTTAAACACCGCGCCAACTCGCGACATCCCAAGCGACTGGCGCGGATTTCCTTGAGGGAAGGGAGATCCGGGTTTGGTCGTTTTGACTTGTCACGGACATCAATTTTGAACTGGCGGTCTCGGCCGCTCGAATGGAATCACCACTTGCCGGATGGCAACTGGAACCAAGGAGAAAAGACGTGGCACGTATCGCTGGCGTCAACATCCCGACTGCGAAGCGCGTTGTTATTGCGCTGACCTACATTCACGGGATTGGTCCGAAATTCGCGCAGGAAATCATGGACAAGGTCGGTCTTCCGGCTGACAAGCGCGTTCATCAGCTGACGGATGCTGAAGTTCTTCAGATCCGCGAAGCCATCGACCGCGACTACCAGGTCGAAGGTGACCTGCGTCGCGACACGTCGATGAACATCAAGCGTTTGATGGACCTCGGCTGCTACCGCGGCCTGCGTCACCGTCGTGGCCTTCCGGTCCGCGGTCAGCGCACGCACACCAACGCCCGCACCCGCAAGGGTCCGGCGAAGGCTATCGCTGGTAAGAAGAAGTAATTTTCCGGTTCTCCGGAAAGGGGAGGCTGGTGCAGTCCGCGCCAGCCTTTCTGGGTTTGGCGTGAAGCCCGGATACGGGTCGATCGCCGGTGTAGCCGCTGGTGTTACGGCGGTGAAGAGATCAATGAAAGGTATAAAATGGCCAAGGAAGCCGCACGCGTTCGCCGTCGCGAACGTAAAAATATCACGTCGGGCGTCGCGCACGTCAACTCGACCTTCAACAACACGATGATCACCATCACCGACGCACAGGGCAATGCTATTGCCTGGTCGTCTGCTGGTGCCAAGGGCTTCAAGGGTTCGCGTAAGTCGACCCCGTTCGCTGCCCAGATCGCTGCTGAAGATTGCGCGAAGAAGGCTCAGGAACACGGCATGAAGTCGCTTGAAGTTGAAGTTTGCGGTCCGGGTTCCGGCCGTGAATCGGCACTTCGCGCCCTGCAGGCTGCCGGTTTCATGATCACCTCCATTCGCGACGTGACGCCGATCCCGCACAACGGTTGCCGTCCGCGCAAGAAGCGCCGCGTCTGACGCGACCGTGGTTCGGAAATTCCGCCTTTCCCCGGGTCAGGCGGAATTTTCGTGTATCTGGCGTGTGCGCGTCGATTTCGATCGACGGACTTGCGCTCAAGAACCCACCGATGAACCACTGAATTAGGTTCCTCTCGGTGTTTTCATGCTCGGTCCGTCACGATTGGATGGTGGCGGCGAACGGAAGGTTTAAAGATGATTCAGAAGAACTGGCAGGAACTTATCAAGCCGAACAAGGTCGAGTTCACCTCGTCCAGCCGCACCAAGGCAACGCTCGTTGCCGAGCCGCTGGAGCGTGGTTTCGGTCTTACCCTCGGCAACGCGCTGCGTCGCGTTCTGTTATCTTCTCTGCGTGGCGCCGCTGTAACGGCCGTGCAGATCGACGGTGTCCTGCACGAATTCTCCTCCATCCCCGGCGTTCGGGAAGATGTGACGGATATCGTGCTCAACATCAAGGAAATCGCCATCAAGATGGACGGCGATGATTCCAAGCGCATGGTCGTGCGCAAGCAGGGTCCGGGTGCCGTAACCGCTGGTGACATCCAGACGGTTGGCGACATCGAGATCCTGAACCCCGACCACGTGATCTGCACGCTTGATGATGGCGCTGAAATCCGCATGGAATTCACCGTCAACAACGGCAAGGGTTACGTACCGGCTGAGCGCAACCGCGCGGAAGATGCCCCGATCGGCCTCATTCCGGTGGACAGCCTCTATTCTCCGGTCAAGAAAGTGTCCTACAAGGTGGAAAACACCCGTGAAGGCCAGGTTCTCGACTATGACAAGCTGATCATGACGATCGAGACCAACGGTTCGGTTTCCGGCGAAGACGCCGTTGCCTTCGCCGCTCGCATTCTTCAGGACCAGCTGGGCGTCTTCGTCAACTTCGACGAGCCGCAGAAGGAAGCAGAAGAAGAATCGGTTACCGAACTCGCGTTCAACCCGGCGCTTCTCAAGAAGGTCGATGAACTCGAGCTGTCCGTTCGTTCGGCAAACTGCCTGAAGAACGACAACATCGTTTACATCGGCGACCTGATCCAGAAGACCGAAGCCGAAATGCTTCGCACGCCGAACTTCGGTCGCAAGTCGCTGAACGAAATCAAGGAAGTTCTCGCTTCCATGGGTCTGCACCTCGGTATGGAAGTACCGGCATGGCCGCCTGAGAACATCGAAGATCTCGCCAAGCGTTACGAAGACCAGTACTAACAATCAAAAAGGCAGACCCTTTAAAGACTGCCTTTCCCCGTCAAACAGCAGGTAAGTCACCTGCATGTGCCAGGAAACGGCAGGTCCGGACAGGAACCTGCGTACAAGGAGAATAGCAATGCGCCACGGAAATTCAGGCCGCAAGCTCAATAGAACCGCCAGCCACCGCAAGGCAATGTTTGCCAACATGGCTGCTTCGCTCATCACCCATGAGCAGATCGTCACCACCCTTCCGAAGGCGAAGGAAATCCGTCCGATCGTCGAGCGTCTCGTGACCCTCGGCAAGCGCGGCGACCTGCACGCTCGTCGTCAGGCGATCTCGCAGATCAAGGATCAGGACGCCGTTCGCAAGCTGTTCGACGCGATCGCTTCGCGTTACGCAACCCGCAATGGCGGCTACCTGCGTATCATGAAGGCCGGCTACCGCCAGGGCGACAACGCGGCTCTCGCCGTCGTTGAATTCGTTGAGCGCGACGTTGATGCCAAGGGCGCAGCCGACAAGGCTCGCGTTGCTGCAGAAGCTGCTGCTGCTGAAGCCGCATAAGGTCTGGCGCCCTTGAGGCGTCGTGAGTTAAAGAAGCCGGGCGAGAGATCGCCCGGCTTTTTGCGTCCTTAAATGGCCTTTCGATCTTGAAGGAAGTTTTGCGTTTCGGACGACGTATGTTCGAGCAACACTCGACTTTAACTTCGAAATGGCCGGTTGTAGTAAACGTCGGTCCCGTCATCCTTCTCAATCAAGTCGGCAGTACGTTGAAGCAGCCAACGAATACCGTCGTCATCGCTGCCGAACTCGGCATTCGATTTGTTCCAGAGTTTTCCAATCAAACTGTTTGGGATATCTGGGCGCAGTGTGGATCGCAAAAATGCGAGGAGTTCATTGCGTTCCGTTTTTGTCAGATGCATGAGACCAAAAAGCAGTACCGCGTCGAGACTTTCAAACAACTCGAAGTCCTGGATCATATAGCTTGTGAACTTCAAGAAAACGGTGGGCGGGGTGACGTTCTTCCTCATTGGCTCATCGTTTCTGGGGTAAGCCGTATTGATATAAAAGCCGTTCGGGCGGTCGCGACACCTGTGCGATGGCCGAATCTCGTTATTAGAAAAGCTTGTTGCAAGATACCTGAGGAGACAAGCCTTACAGTTTCGATATTGCGAGCAATAGTTTTATTCACAAAGTAATCGGCATCTCCATAACTGTCGAAGCTGCCGTTTCGATACATAACGAAGGGTCGAGGCATCCACCATCTTGCTGGAGGTCCCATCCGCAGTAGTATTTCCATATCGGTTTTGCCGACATGGTATCGTAGCGTATGCGCGCCACGGTAGTTTTCTTCCTTGCGTAAATCTACCTTCGGGGTATTTTTTTCCGAAGAAGGAACTTCGTCTTGCGAGCCCGAATGATTGACTGCAGTCCATTCTCCACCGCGTGGATCACCTGCGGGTATTCTGGGTTGATCTGGATTGAAATTGGCCTTTGTTCGGTGAATCTGCAGACGGGCATAAGATAAGTACAGGCGACAGATTTTGAGTTTTCTTTCAAGCTTCTCCACAGCTGGTAATCTCCAAGTTCATAGAACTAACGAGATTAAATCTGTTTTTAGCGACGTGGAAAAAATGGCTGCTTCGCTCATTGATCATGCGCAAATCCGCGGGCGTTTTGTGAGAGAGCCCATCTTACTCCGGAATATGAATGCGGGCCTTGATGTGCTTTAGATGTGCGACGATTGTGAAAGTCATGATGACCAGCAGCGACCATGAACTCCACTTTCCGATGTGGACGACGGACCAGGCGCCTATTTGATCGGGGTATTTCCAGATACCGAAGAAGGTGGAGATATTTTCCGCCAGCCAGACGAAAAAGCCGATCAGGATGAAGGCGAGGAGCAGCGGCATCTTTCGATCCCGATCGTAGGGGCGAAAGACGACTGTTGCGCGGGAATAGAGGCCGATGGCGCAGGCGGCGATGTACCAGCGGTAATCGCCGATGAAGTGATGGGTGAAGAAGTTGGCGTAGATGGCGATGCCGATCAAGGTTGCCATCCAGTAGGTCGGATAGTGGCGAATGCGCACATCCAGCAGCCGCCATGCCTGAATGATGTAGCTGCCGACGGCGGCATACATGAAGCCGGAAAACAGCGGTACGCCTAGCACTTTGGTGTAGGCGAAATCCGGATAAGACCATGACTGGATGGCGCTCGACGTCTTGAACACTTCCAGTGCGAAGCCGACGATATGGAACAGCAGGATGGCCTTGGCCTCGTCAAGCGTTTCGAGCCTGCTCCAGATCATGAAGAACTGGATGCCGAGCGCAATGATCAGCAGCACGTCATATCGGGGGATGCCGAGCACGCCGCCATGCGGCACCACGAAGATGGAGACGAAGAACAAGCCCGCGAACATGCAGGCCCGTGCCTCCTTGATGCCGAAATACAGAAACTCGACGATAAAACGCCTGATGCCCTTGAGTTCGCCCCAGGGATAGGTATCGCAGAGCAGATTGTCCAGGACGGAGAGGCGGCTTGCGGCCGGGCTTGTTGTTGTGCTCATTTCCGTCCCCGATCTCAGTTAGTCACCTTTCATACGAAAACCCGAAGGAAGCCGTATGGGCCTGCCGCGCGTATCCCCATCTTATTTAGCCAGCATCCGGCTTCTGGCGGCGGCGATGGCGGTGATCGTCTGCGGCCTTTGCCTGCGGACCTTCGGTTACGATGTGGGACTGCCGTTCGTGGCGGTAAAATATGGCGGATCCGTGCTCTGGGGTGCGATGGTTTATCTGTTGCTGGCGACCGTCTTTCCCTACCGTTGGCGTGGCTATGAGGTCCATGCCGCGATTATTGCGGCTATCCTCGTGGAACTCGTCCGGCTTGTTCATTTCCCGGCGCTGGATGGGTTTCGCGCAACGACAGCCGGCGCTTTGCTGCTCGGCCGTGTTTTTTCGCTGTGGAATATAGTCTGTTATGTCGCGGGGATTGGGGCCGCCGCCATTATGGCCGGACGGGTCTGGCGCGTTTCGCCCTCTTCATCGACATGATCGAGGGCCGCACCAGCCGGTATCCGAGCAGCACGACCATCGTGCTGATATAAAACACAGGCTCCAGCGTGATCGATTTTCGCGCCAGCACGAAATGCAGCACGCCGACGATGAGCACGAGATAGACGAGTTTGTGCAGCGTGTTCCAGCGGTTGCCGAGCTTGCGGATGGACCAGCGGTTGGAGGTGAGCGCGAGGGGCAGGAGCATGGTAAGCCCCGCCATGCCGAGCATGATATAGGGCCGCTTCAGAATATCGCCGGCGATGGAGCTGATGATCAGGCCGCGATCCAGCACCAGATAGACCGTGAAATGCGCCAGCACGTAATAAAAGGCGATCAGTCCCAGAGCGCGGCGATAGGCGATGAGGTTGATATTGAACAGGTCCCGCAGCGGCGTCACCAGCAGTCCGAGGCAGAGGAAGCGCAGCGCCCAGATGCCGAGCAGGTGCTCGAAATCCTTGACCGGATTAAAGCCGAGGCCGCCGGTCGCGGCGAGGTAGAAATACCAGACGCCGGGACAGAGGCCGATCACATAAAGCGACCAGATAGCCGCCGGCTGGTAACGCTTCGGCAGCGATGGAAGTGAAAAGGCGAGGGCCATGGTCAATAATTCGCTTTCAGGTCCATGCCGGCGTAAAGGCTTGCCACCTCGTCATAACCGTTGAACATCAGGGTAGGGCGGTTCTGGGTGCCGAAAAAGCCGCCTTCGCCGATGCGCTGTTCCGTCGCCTGGCTCCAGCGCGGATGGTCCACATGCGGATTGACGTTGGAATAGAAGCCATATTCGCGGGCGTTGGAGTTTTTCCACGTCGTTTCCGGCTGTTTCTCGGTGAGCGAGA
Source organism: Agrobacterium sp. 719_389 (assembly GCF_900188475.1). Classification (NCBI taxonomy): domain Bacteria; kingdom Pseudomonadati; phylum Pseudomonadota; class Alphaproteobacteria; order Hyphomicrobiales; family Rhizobiaceae; genus Agrobacterium; species Agrobacterium sp. 719_389. The sequence continues at coordinate 725,419 of NZ_FYEM01000001.1, read as the reverse complement.
TCCGGACGATGGATTTGATACCCTTGAAGCCGTATTTCCACGGCACGACGAGCCGGATGGGCGCGCCGTTCTGGTTCGGCAGCGTTTCGCCGTAAAGGCCGACGGCGAGGATGGTCAGCGGGTGGCGTGCTTCATCGAGGCGCAGGCCCTCGACATAGGGCCAGGACAAAGGCTGAAACAGGCCGCTCTGGCCGGGCATTTCCTCCGGCCGCACCACGGTTTCGAAGGAGACGTATTTGGCGCTGCCAAGCGGCTCCACCTTGTCGAGAAGGGCAGCCAAGGGGAAACCGATCCACGGAATGACCATCGACCAGCCCTCGACGCAGCGCATGCGATAGGTGCGCTCTTCGAGCTGATATTTGATCAGCTCCTCGATGCCGAATTCCTGTGGTTTGGAGACAAGGCCATCCACCTTCACGGTCCACGGTGTGGGCTTGAACTTGCCGGAATTTTCCTTGGGGTCGGATTTGCCCACCCCGAACTCGTAGAAGTTATTGTAGCTGGTGACGGCGTCGAGCGGGGTGAGCTTTTCATCCAGCTTGTAGGCGCCGGGTTTCGCCGCAAGCGGAGCGGCAATTGCCTCGCGGCCGCCAAGCCCGATGGCCGCAAGTCCCGCCGCCGTACCGAGGAAGCCGCGTCTGGACAGGTAGATGTTCTTCGGCGTGATTTCTGTAGCCGCGATCAGGGGCGGACGATAGGCGGGCATTTCAACCTCCACAAAAGCCGGGTGCATCGGCGATAAATCGATTATGATAGGCTATACGGCTGCTGCACAGATATGTTTCAGCGCGTCGCGCAAAAACAACGGTCGGGCGGCGGAAATCGCGCATTTGTGATAAGTGGCCGCGTGAATTGCTGCACCGGGAAGCAGCGTACCGTACCGAACCGTACTGTTTTGCCTGAAGGTGACAGTGACAGGGCTTGCGGTTTGCGCTAGAAAAACCGCAAAATAGGGCAGGAGCTGTTTTTACCGCGTTTGCGGAAATGCGCTCTTTGCCATGAGATCGAGGAAAACACCATGCCAGCCTATCGCTCCAGAACGACAACCCACGGCCGCAACATGGCGGGCGCGCGCGGCCTCTGGCGCGCCACCGGCATGAAGGATAGCGATTTCGGCAAGCCGATCATCGCCGTGGTCAATTCCTTCACGCAGTTCGTGCCGGGCCATGTGCATCTCAAAGATCTCGGCCAGCTGGTTGCCCGCGAAATCGAGGCGGCCGGCGGTGTTGCCAAGGAATTCAATACCATTGCGGTCGATGACGGTATCGCCATGGGCCATGATGGCATGCTCTATTCGCTGCCGTCGCGCGAGATCATCGCTGACTCGGTGGAATACATGGTCAATGCCCATTGCGCCGATGCGATGGTGTGCATTTCCAACTGCGACAAGATCACGCCCGGCATGTTGAATGCGGCCATGCGCCTCAACATTCCCGCCGTCTTCGTTTCCGGCGGCCCGATGGAAGCCGGCAAGGTCGTTCTGCACGGCAAGACGGTCGCGCTCGATCTGGTTGACGCCATGGTCGCGGCTGCCGACGACAAGATTTCCGATGAGGACGTCAAGATCATCGAGCGTTCCGCTTGCCCGACCTGCGGTTCCTGTTCCGGCATGTTCACTGCCAATTCCATGAACTGTCTGACCGAGGCGCTCGGCCTGTCATTGCCCGGCAACGGTTCGACGCTTGCCACCCATTCGGACCGCAAACGCCTGTTCGTCGAGGCCGGTCACCTGATCGTCGATCTGGCGCGCCGTTATTACGAGCAGGACGACGAGACCGTTCTGCCGCGCACCATTGCCAACAAGGCTGCGTTTGAAAACGCCATGTCGCTGGATATCGCCATGGGGGGGTCCACCAATACGGTGCTGCATATTCTGGCGGCAGCGCATGAGGGCGGTGTCGATTTCGGCATGGAAGACATCGACCGTCTTTCCCGCAAGGTTCCCTGCCTTTCCAAGGTCGCGCCTGCCAAGCAGGACGTGCACATGGAAGACGTTCACCGTGCGGGTGGCATCATGCGTATTCTCGGTGAGCTGGAACGCGGCGGCCTCATCAACCGCGATACCTATACGGTGCACGAAGCGACGCTTGGCGACGCCATTGACCGCTGGGACATCACCCGCACCAACAGCGAGACGGTGCGCGAATTCTTCAAGGCAGCGCCGGGCGGCGTGCCGACGCAGGTCGCTTTCAGCCAGTCCTCGCGTTGGGACGATCTGGATACCGACAGCGACAACGGCGTCATCCGCTCGGTCGAAAAGCCGTTCTCAAAGGATGGCGGTCTGGCCGTGCTTTACGGCAACATCGCGCTCGACGGCTGCATCGTGAAGACGGCTGGTGTTGACGAATCCATCCTGAAATTCACCGGCCCGGCGGTCGTTTACGAAAGCCAGGACGCAGCGGTGAAGGGCATTCTCGGCAACGAGGTCAAGGCGGGCGACGTCGTCGTCATCCGTTATGAAGGCCCGAAGGGCGGCCCCGGCATGCAGGAAATGCTCTATCCGACCAGCTACCTGAAATCCAAGGGCCTCGGCAAAGCCTGCGCACTGATCACCGACGGTCGTTTCTCGGGCGGCACTTCTGGCCTCTCGATCGGTCACGCCTCGCCGGAAGCGGCGCAGGGCGGCGCAATCGGCCTCGTACGCCAGGGTGACCTGATCGAGATCGATATCCCGAACCGCACGATCAATCTCAGGGTAGCGGATTCGGAACTGGCTTCGCGCCGCGCCGAACAGGAAGAGCTGGGCTGGAAGCCGGAAGCACCGCGCAAGCGCAATGTCACCACGGCGCTGAAGGCCTATGCGGCCTTTGCGTCCAGTGCGGACAAGGGCGCGGTGCGGATTCTGCCGGAGTAAGGCCTTTTCTGCGGTTTCGGGTTAAGGGCGAAGGTGCATAAGGCTTCCTTCGTCATCCCTGCCCTTGAGGCGAGGAGCCCAAAACCACTGACGCCATGGTTCCTCGGGGCAGGTCCGAGGATGACGTCGAGCGTGAGGAGTCTCTCATCCTCTATCAGCCGCCCTTTCGGGGCGGCTTTTTGCTGCCTGTACGTCGGTTAAACGCTTCCTTCAGAAACAGATTCAACCGCCTTAGAGCTTGATTCCCCAAACCCGCGCAACATGCTGTTTTCCAGCTATAAATTCGAAATTTCCAATCGGGTGCCGGCAACCCCCGCAGTCACATTGGAGTGATGTTCAGCCCTCGGCTCTTTTCCACGGCCTGGCGATGCCTAATTTCAACACCATGAAAAGACGAACCGCACTCGCCCTCATCGCGTCCCTGCCTTTTGCCGAGCTTGCCCGCGCACAGAGTTCAGGCAAGGGCATCCGTTTCGATCCGTTGCTGAGGGACGCAGACGCGCTTTCCAGCCTCAAGACGGTCCTCGTCAGCATCGACGGCGAGGAGGTCGCAAGCCGCGCCTATCATGGGGCCAGCGTTAATGGCTCCACCAATATCAAATCGGCGTCCAAATCGATCATTTCGGCGCTGGTCGGCATGGCGATTGACCGCAAGATCATCGAGAGTGCGGACCAGCCGATTTCGACGGTTCTGCGCGGCGATTTTCCGCCAAGTCCCGATGCGAGACTGGAACGGATCACCATCGGTAACCTCTTGTCCATGCAGTCGGGTCTGGAGCGCATGTCCGGGCCGAATTACGGCCGCTGGGTCGCCAGCCGCAACTGGGTGCGGATGGCGCTGGGTTCCGGTTTTGCGGGAGAGCCCGGCGGCGGCATGCTCTATTCCACGGGTTCCACGCATCTGCTCTCGGCGATATTGACCAAGGCCTCCGGCCGCTCGACGCTTGCTCTGGCGCGTGACTGGTTTCGTCCGCTGAAGGGTTTTGCGATCGGCGGCTGGGAGCGTGATCCACAGGGCATCTATCTCGGCGGTAACCAGATGGCGATGACGGCGCGGTCGCTACTGGCCTTCGGCGAGCTTTACAGGCGCGGCGGGGCGACACCGGAGGGCGAGCGACTGATTTCGCAAGGCTGGATCAACCAGTCCTGGCAGCAGCGCACCAATTCGGTCTTTAACGGCGACGGATATGGCTATTGCTGGTTCATCAAGGAGATGGCGGGCGAAACGGTCTATTACGCCTGGGGTTATGGCGGGCAGATGCTCTATATCGTGCCCGCCAGACGGCTGTCCGTGGTGATGACCTCTCGTGAGGATGCACCTTCCGCCAGAACCGGTTATCGCGACCAGCTGCATGGCCTCATGGAAGTCATGATCCGTGCGGCGTGAGGGCAGGCGATAACGGTCAGAGCGGCCGGTTGATGCTCTGGAACGCCTCTGCAAGACGCTTCATGCGCTCCTCATAGGCGGCTGTCAGGCAGGCGACGTCGGCTGTACATTCCTGACGTTTCTTCAGCCATTTGCTCTGTTCGTCACGCAGCGTGTCGCGTGCGCCCATGGCCATCAGCTGGGTGAGGATATCGAAGGTGGTGGCCATCTTCACATCCTGATCGTTGAGGCTACGGTTGTCGCAGATAGCCTTTTCATCGGCCGCCAGATCGGGCTTTGCGCAGTCGAAGCTTGCAGCAGCGGCCGGTGAAACGAGGGAGGAGGCGAGGAGCAGACCGCAGGCGAGGAGGGGCCTTTTCAAATCCATGACGTGTCTCTTTGAGAAATGCTGTTGCGGATGAAACCGGAAAGGCGGCTCGCTGGTTCCATTTCGCTGCTGTCATGATGGGAAAAGGCGCGGCTTGGGAAAAGGATAGCCATCATCTTGCCGCTCTTTGCTTTACAGGCTTTGGCGTTATAACTCCATCATACTGATGACGATGAGGAATCACATGCGAAGCGTGTTGAAGTATCTGTCCACCGGCTTTCTCGCCGCGCTTATTCTCTTGCCCGTGGGCGCTGGCGCACAGGACAACAGGACCGTGCCCTCAAGCCACACGGAAATGCAGCTTTCCTTTGCGCCACTGGTCAAGCGCACCGCGGGCGCGGTGGTGAATGTCTATGCCGAGCGTGTCGTGCAGCGGCGCCTGTCGCCTTTTGCCGGCGATCCTTTCTTTGAGCAGTTCTTCGGCCAGCAGATGCCGAACCGCACGGAAAAACAGTCGTCGCTCGGCTCGGGCGTGATCGTGACCTCCGGCGGCCTCGTGGTGACCAACAATCACGTCATCGATGGCGCCGACGACATCAAGGTGGCGCTTGCGGACGGGCGCGAGTTCTCCTCAAAGGTGCTGCTGAAAGATGACCGGGTCGATCTTGCCATTCTGCAGATCGATGCGAAAGAACAGTTCCCGGTGCTGTCGCTCGGCAATTCCGACGCGATTGAAGTTGGTGATCTGGTGCTTGCCATTGGCAACCCCTTCGGCGTCGGCCAGACGGTGACCAGCGGCATCGTCTCGGGTCTCGCCCGCAATCAGGTGACGCAGGGCGATTTCGGCTTCTTCATCCAGACCGACGCCTCCATCAACCCCGGCAATTCCGGCGGCGCACTCATGAACATGGCGGGTGAGCTGATCGGCATCAATACGGCCATCTTCTCCAAGGGCGGCGGATCGAACGGCATCGGTTTCGCCATTCCCGCCAATCTCGTCCGGGTTTTCGTCGCGGCTGCTGAACGCGGTGACGCGAGCTTCGAGCGGCCCTATATCGGCGCCACCTTCGATCCCGTGACATCGGACGTTGCTGAGGCGCTTGGCCTGCATCGCGCCCGCGGCGCGCTTGTCGTCAGCGTCGTCAAGGGCGGACCGGCCGAGAAGGCGGGCATCGAGCCCGGCGAGGTCGTTACCGCCGTCAACGGCTTCGAGGTGGAGCATCCGGATGCGCTGGGATATCGCGTGACGACCGCCGGAATCGGCAAATCCGCTGAACTGACGGTGGTGGAGAAGGGCAAAGAGAAAAAGGTGACCATCGCGCTCGATACTGCGCCGGAAACCGCGCCGCGTGATGAGCGCCTGATCGAGGGTCGCAATCCCTTTGCCGGCGCGACAGTCGCCAATCTCTCGCCGAAGCTTGCCGATGAATTGCGGATGCCGTCACAGGTGACGGGTGTTGTGATCACCGATGTGAAGCGCGGCTCGCCGGCCTATCGTGTCGGTTTCCAGCCGAAGGATGTGATCCTGTCGCTGAACGGTGCAGACATCGCCTCCACCGCTGCGGCCGAAAAGGCGCTGGACGATAATCCCGGCTTCTGGCGCGTGGAAATCCTGCGTGACGGGCAACGCATCCGGCAGTTCCTGCGATGAGCGACGATCTCTTCGCCCCGCAAGTGCCCGTGGAGGTCGCCAACCGGCGGCCTCTTGCCGATCGCCTGCGTCCGAAGACGCTGGCGGAGGTGAGCGGGCAGCCGCATCTGACGGGCGAGGAGGGCGTACTGCGCCGCATGATCGACAGTGGGTCATTGGGATCGATGATCTTCTGGGGCCCGCCCGGCACCGGCAAGACCACGGTCGCCCGGCTGCTTTCCGGCGAGGCGGGACTGGCCTTCGAACAGATTTCGGCGATCTTTTCCGGTGTCGCCGATCTCAAGAAGGTTTTCGAGGCAGCGCGCACACGCCGGATGAACGGCCGGCAGACGCTGCTTTTCGTCGACGAAATCCATCGTTTCAACCGCGCCCAGCAGGACAGTTTCCTGCCGGTGATGGAAGACGGCACCATCATTCTGGTGGGCGCCACCACCGAAAACCCGTCCTTTGAGTTGAATGCCGCTCTGTTGTCGCGTGCGCGCGTGCTGACGTTCGGCTCGCATGACGAGGAGAGCCTGAGCGAATTATTAAAACGCGCCGAGGAGGCGGAGGGCAAGCCCCTGCCGCTCACCGAGGATGCGCGTGCAAGCCTTATCCGCATGGCCGACGGCGATGGCCGCGCCGTGCTGACGCTTGCCGAAGAGGTCTGGCGCGCGGCGCGCAAGGATGAGACCTTCGATACCGCGGGGCTGACGCGCATCGTGCAGCGTCGCGCTCCGGTTTATGACAAAAGCCAGGACGGCCACTATAATCTCATTTCGGCGCTGCATAAGTCCGTGCGGGGTTCGGACCCGGATGCGGCGCTTTATTATCTCGCCCGCATGTTCGATGCCGGCGAAGACCCGCTCTATCTCGGGCGGCGGCTGGTGCGCATGGCGGTGGAGGATATCGGTCTTGCCGATCCGCAGGCGCTCGTCGTCTGCAACGCCGCCAAAGACGCCTATGATTATCTCGGCTCACCGGAAGGCGAGCTCGCATTGGCTCAGGCCTGTGTTTATCTCGCCACTGCGCCGAAATCGAACGCCGTTTATACGGCTTTCAAGTCGGCGATGCGGGCGGCCAAGGAAAATGGCTCGCTGGTGCCTCCGAAACATATTCTGAACGCGCCGACCAAGCTCATGAAGGGCGAAGGTTACGGCGATGGCTACCGCTACGACCATGACGAGCCGGACGCCTTTTCCGGGCAGGATTATTTCCCTGAGAAAATGGGGCGCACGACCTTTTATGATCCACCGGACCGGGGTTTCGAAAGGGAAATCCGCAAGCGTCTGGACTGGTGGGCGAAGCTGCGCCGCGAGCGGGGATCGCGTTAGGGTTTTTGCGCGGTTTGAGCCGAAACCGTGTCGCCGTCAATCTTAAGAAAAAGATTCAGGCCGCTGGCAAAAAGAGTCGCGAAACTGCGGCAACTCACTGTTTTTAAAGAAGATCAGGATGCCTTGCGATGTGGTGCTGCCTGCGTCTGCGCGGGCAGCATCTTGACCGAGGATTCGGCGAGGCCGCTATGGCCTTCGGCGTCGATGACCAGATGCCAGTGCAATGTCTCGGGAATGGCGAGGCGGATCGGCGATTTTTTCGCGACGCCGCCGAGATATTTGAAATCGAGCAATTCGGTGAAGCGCTGGAAATTCGCACCCGTCATCAGCCGGACATTGTTGACGACCGACAGGGATACTTCAATGACCGTGCCGGCCCGAAGTTCCTTCAGGTCATAATGTGTATAGCGAAAATTGGGCCGTGCCATCGCGCGTCTCCCTGTAGTGTAATTTCGGTCAAGGAGGATAGGGGCCACACGGTTAACGCTGTCTTTAAATGCCGCCGGCCGGTTTGAAAATTCACTTTGCTGTACTGGTTTGGAATGGTGGCGCGAATTAACGCGAGCATAGAAGAATAATACCAACGTATAATATGTGTATTTAATAATAATAAATTTTTTGCCTTTAACATCGGCTGGTCGAAGTGCATCAGCGACGTTGAGGGGGAACATGAAAAACGTAACAATATCTATGCGCCTGTATGCGCTCGTCGCATTGTTTCTGGCAATACTGGCCGCGGCTCTCACATTCAGCCTGTTTGAAAGCTACCACGAAATGGAGCGCGAGCGGAAAGCCGGGCTTGCGTCAATGAACGAAACCGCTGTTGCCATTCTCGATCAATATTACCGACTGGAGCAGGGCGGAAGCCTGACGCGGGAGGCGGCGCAGCAGCAGGCCAAGACGACCATTGCGGCAATGCGCTACGGCAATGGCAGCGGCTATTTCTGGATCAACGATATGCATCCCAAAATGGTGATGCATCCGATCAAGCCCGAGATGAACGGCACCGACCTTACCGCCAACAAGGACCCGAACGGCAAGGCGCTGTTCGTCGAGTTCGTGAACACGGTCAAGGCAGGCGGCAAGGGCTTTGTCGATTATTACTGGCCGAAGCCCGGTGCGCCGGAGCCGGTCGAGAAATTCTCCCATGTCGCCGGTTTCGCCCCCTGGGGCTGGATTGTCGGCACCGGTGTTTATGTTGACGATCTTGAAGCGGTGTTCTGGCGCGACGTCTATTTTAATGGTGGTCTTTGTGTCTTGGCCGGCCTTCTGGTTGTCGGCGTGGCCGCAGCCGTCGTGCGCAGCGTGACCCGGCCGATCGATCTCATCCGCCAGAGCATGCGCCGCATCGCCGATGGGGACGGTGCGGCGGATATCCAGTTCGCCGACCGACGCAATGAAATCGGCGCGATCGCCAAGACGCTGCTGGTACTGCGCGACAGCGTCAATGAGCGCAGCGCGCTGCAGGCCCGTGAGGCCGACCAGCAACGGGCGCTGGAAGAAGCGCGGCACGGCAACGAGATGGTGCTTCGTTCCGCATCCGAGCGGCAGGCCCATGCCATGGAGCAACTGGGCGATGCGCTCGAAGCGCTTGCCAATGGCGACCTGACCGTTTCGCTTACCGATATCGGCGCGGATTATGAAAAGCTGCGCATGGACTTCAACCGCGCGGTCGGTGCATTGCACGGTGCGATCGAGGCCATTGCCAGAACCGGCCATGTCGTCAATGACAGTGCCTCTGATATCAGCGGCGCGACCGGCAATCTTTCCCGCCGGACCGAACAGCAGGCGGCGGCGCTGGAGGAGACGGCGGCCGCTCTCGATGAAATCACCGCCACGGTGCGCACCGCTTCCGAGCGGGCCAACGAGGCCCGGCAGATGGTGCAGGACACGAAAACCAGCGCCGGTCGCTCGGGCGAGATCGTGCGTAATGCCGTCGACGCCATGGGCCGTATCGAGGACTCTTCCAAACGCATCGGGCAGATCATCTCTGTAATCGACGAGATCGCTTTCCAGACCAATCTTCTGGCGCTGAATGCCGGTGTGGAAGCGGCGCGTGCGGGCGAGGCCGGGCGTGGTTTTGCCGTGGTGGCGCAGGAGGTTCGCGAGTTGGCGCAACGTTCCGCCAATGCGGCCAAGGAAATCAAGACCCTCATCAACCGTTCGGCCGAGGAGGTCGGCGGCGGCGTCGCACTCGTGCGCTCGACAGGCGATGCGCTGGAGGAGATCGTGGCGCTGGTCAACCGCGTCGATGGCCACGTCAACTCCATCGCCACGGCCGCGCGCGAACAGGCGACCGGCCTGCAGGAGATCAACACCTCCGTCAACCACATGGACCAGATGACCCAGCAGAACGCCGCCATGGTGGAAGAAACGACGGCGGCCAGCCAGACGCTCGCTGAGGAAAGCCGCCAGCTGCGCTCGCTGCTGTCGCGTTTCGAACTTGGAAATGGGGTTGCGCGCGAGGTTTCGCGGGCCGCGTGACATATGCGTTTGGGTAAAGTGGAGGGCGCGGCCATGGCTGCGCCCTTAGATGAATGAGAAGCTTTTCCAGCACTCGACGTCATCCTCGGGCTTGACCCGACATCCATTCCTCGCGCGGCTCTGGATCCTCGGGTCAAGCCCGAGGATGACGGAGGAGACGTTTGAGTGTCGGGTGTCGGAGGAGAGGTTTCAGCGTTTCTGTTATGACCTTCGACGCGATTTCGATCGTGCCTTCTTCATTTGCAGCGTCACGCAACAACCAGGTTCGTTATTTCCCGTAACCAATAAGGTTTCGTTTACCTCATTTCTTTAAAATTTATCCTGTATTGCCGCGAATAGCGGCCGCTGAAGGTACAGGTTCTCGTATGGCGTATGTTTCCCTTCCGCGTCGTCTTGTGACGTTGCTGATGGTTTCCACGGTCATGGTGTCGTGTTCGGCGGAGGGCCTCGTGCCACCGGCGGAAGTGGACGGTACCACGCGCGTCAGCGCCATCCGCTCCTCGCGGCAACAGGGATACAGCGCGCCGGCGGGTGCCGTGTATCAGGCGGAGCGGGTGGGGCAGGGCGGTGACTATCCCGCGGCCGTTTCTCAGCCGATGCCAGAACCTTACGCCTCGCAGGATCCCCTGCTGCAATCGCGGCAGGGCGGGCAGGGTTATTCGACACTCGATTCCCAGCATCAGGCGCGCATGGCGGCCAGCGGCCATACCACTGTGCCGGCGCAGACCATGCAGAGCCAGACCATGCCCGCGCAGCAGATGAGCAGCAACCAGATCGCTGAAGGCGAAGGCGGCGTGAACATGGATTCCATGCTGGGTGTGGAGCCCGTCCGCGGGCTTGCCGAAGAACAGGATGCGGAGATTGCCGAAGGCGCTTCCACGCAGCCTGTGGTGGATGGTATCGGCACGGATAATCCCATGGCCGTGCCTCCGGCCCGCCAGACGCAACGGGCCAGCCAATCGCGGCTCATCCCGCCGCCGCCGCTTGGCTCTTCCTCGCGCCGCCAGCCGGTGGAGGAAGTCGCCATGCTCATGCCTGATAATCCGATGGCGGGCGGCGGGCCGCAAAGCAACCGCTCGATGCAACCAGGCGTCATGCCATCTTCGGAGGTTGCCTGCCGCTCCGAACTGCGCCGCCTCGGCGTTGCTTTCCGGGACGTTGCGCGCATTGCCGATGGTCCGACCTGCGGTATCGATTATCCGATTGAACTCAGCGGTCTTGCCAGCGGCGTCGCGATCCGGCCGGCGGTGAAGCTCAATTGTCAGGTCACGCTTGCCTTTGCCAAATGGGTGAAGTTCGAACTCGTGCCATCCTCGCGCTTCCGTTATCTCTCCGGCGTTGGCCGCATCACGCCGATGGGCGGTTATTCCTGCCGCAAGATGAATTCGCGCTCCAGCAACCCATGGTCCGAACATGCGCGCGGCAACGCCATCGATATCGGCACCATCACGCTGAAAAACGGCAAGGAGATCGATGTGCGCAGCAAGAGCTTCTTCGCCTTCCGCGAAAAGGCGCTGCTGAAGGCGGTGCGGTCTGACAGCTGCAAATATTTCTCGACCGTTCTCGGGCCGGGCAGCGATCCCAATCACTGGAACCATTTTCACTTCGACCTGCGCACGCGCAAGTCAGGTTACAGGCATTGCGACTAGGAACGCGAACGGCGTGATTGGGCAGGGCGATAGTCGGGCGGCGTCTTGTCGGAATTCCAATTCTTCTGTCACATTCCAACAAAAAAAGACCGGCCCGAAGGCCGGTTGAAGAAGACAGCCTTATCGGGGGGATATCGGCGTCTTTGCAAGGGCATGCAATGGGAAAAAAATCCCATGGAGTGGTCCATCCGGCGCGGATATGCGGCAAAAGACATCGCGCCGTACTGACCTGCGGCCAACATGGCTTGCCGCGCTCTTCTGATACGCTATGAGGGTCACATGTTTGTGACAACGGCCTTCGGGAGCCTGCCTTTATGCCCCCTGTTTCAGAGCTGATGGTCTTTGCCGCGGCGCTTGCGGTAGCGGGTGTGGTCGCCGGTCTTCTGGCCGGCCTGTTCGGCATCGGCGGCGGCGCGGTGCTGGTGCCCGTCTTCTACCAGGTCTTCGGGCTTCTGGATGTGCCGGAGGCGGTGCGCATGCATCTCTCGCTCGGCACCTCGCTTGCCATCATCGTGCCCACCTCCATCCGTTCGTTTCTGACGCATCGTCAGAAAGGCGCGGTTGATATCGATCTTCTGAAGGGCTGGATCGTTGCGGTGCCGCTCGGCACCATCCTCGCATCCGTGGTTGCCGCCTATGCCTCGAGCGTTGCGCTGCGGCTGATCTTCGCTTTCATCGCGCTCGCGCTCGCCTTCCGGATGATCTTCAACCGGGCGAGCTGGCATCTCGGCTCCGACCTGCCGAAAAATCCGGGCCGTTTTCTTGTCGGCGCCGGCATCGGGCTCTTTTCCGGCCTGATGGGCGTGGGCGGCGGGGTGATGAACAACACCTTCATGACGCTTTACGGACGTACGATCCATCAGGCGGTCGCCACCTCTTCCGGTGTCGGCGTGTTGATTTCGCTGCCGGGGCTTCTGGGTTACATCTGGGCCGGCTGGGGCGATGCGGGCTTGCCGCCGTTTTCCACCGGTTTCATCAACTGGATCGCCGTGGTGCTGCTGATCCCCATCACGCTTGTCGTTGCGCCCTATGGCGCCAGGCTCGCCCATGCGCTCAGCAAAAAGCAGCTGGAGCGGGCCTTCGGGGTGTTTCTGGTCTTCGTCGCAGCGCAGTTTTTCTATAGCGTCTACGGCTGATTTTCCGTCTCTGCCGAACGCAGTGTTCGGTCCGCTGGGGTGGCATTTGCAACCTCTGCGGTCTATATGGCGTTCATCTTACTCGGTTTTTCGAAAGAATTCGCCATGAATGCCATTGTTTCGATACGGAATCTGACAAAATCCTACGCAAACGGCTTTCAGGCGCTCAAAGGTGTCAGCCTCGATATCAGGGAGGGTGAAATCCTTGCCCTACTTGGCCCGAACGGCGCCGGCAAGACAACGCTGATCTCGATTGTCTGCGGCCTGGTCAATCCGGGGGAAGGTTCGGTGCTTGTCGGCGGGCATGATGTGGTGAAGGATTTTCGCCAGACCCGCGCCCTGATCGGCCTCGTGCCGCAGGAATTGACCACCGACCAGTTTGAGACGGTGTGGAACACCGTCAGCTTCTCGCGCGGCCTGCACGGGCAGAAGAAGAACCCGGAACTGATCGAGCGCATCCTCAAATCCCTGTCGCTCTGGAACAAGAAGGACAACATGCTGCGGGAGCTTTCCGGCGGCATGAAACGGCGTGTGCTGATCGCCAAGGCGCTGGCGCACGAGCCGAAGGTTCTGTTCCTCGACGAGCCGACCGCCGGCGTTGATGTGACGCTCCGCCGCGACATGTGGAACGTCGTCTCCGAGCTGCGGGCCAAGGGCGTCACCATCATCCTCACCACGCACTACATCGAAGAGGCGGAAGAAATCGCCGACCGGGTGGGTGTCATCAATGGCGGCGAATTGCTGCTGGTGGAAGAAAAGACGGCGCTGATGAAGAAACTCGGCCGCAAGCAGCTTTTACTGGAACTCGCCCAGCCGGTGGAGCAATTGCCCGAGAGCCTCGCGCCCTTCGGTCTGGCGCTTTCCGAAGACGGTTGCACCGTCACCTATGAGATTGAAGATAATGGCGAGCAGGGCCGCATTGCCGATGTTCTGAGCGCCCTTTCCGCCGCCAACATCCATTTCAAGGATATTTCCACGCGACAGAGTTCGCTTGAGGATATCTTCGTTTCGCTGGTGGGAGGCCAGAAATGAATTTCGAAGCCATAAAGGCCATCTATCTGTTCGAAATGGCGCGCACGCGCCGCACCCTGCTGCAGAGCGTGGTCTCGCCGGTCATCTCCACCTCGCTTTATTTCATCGTCTTCGGAACCGCGATCGGTTCGCGGATTCAGGAGGTTGGCGGGGTTTCCTACGGCGCGTTCATAACCCCCGGCCTCATCATGCTGACGCTGTTGACGCAATGTATCGGCAACGGCTCCTTCGGCATTTATTTCCCGAAATTCACCGGCACGGTCTATGAAATATTGTCCGCGCCCGTATCGATGACGGAAATTGTCGCCGGCTATGTCGGGGCGGCGGCGACCAAGGGCCTGATGATCGGGACGATCATTCTGATAACAGCCACCTTCTTCGTGGATATCACGATTGCTCATCCGTTCATGATGGTGCTGTTCTTCGTACTGACGGCTGTCAGTTTCAGCCTGTTTGGCTTCATCATCGGCATATGGGCAACGAATTTCGAGCAGCTGAACCTCATTCCAATGCTGGTGGTGCCGCCTTTGACCTTCCTTGGCGGCAGCTTCTATTCCATCGACATGCTGCCGCCCTTCTGGCAGACGGTCAGCCATTTCAATCCGGTGCTTTATCTCATCAGCGGTTTCCGGTGGAGCTTCTATGAGATCGCCGACGTCAATCCCATCATCAGTCTGGCGATGATCACGCTGTTTCTTGCGCTCTGCCTCGGTGTTGTCAGCTGGATGTTCAAGACGGGGTATCGGTTGCGGAACTGAGCGGAAAAGCTTTTTTTAAAATTTGACGCCCGGTTTGCGCCGGGCGTTTTCGTATTCACAACAGGAAGCGCAGATCAGGCGACCTGCTTCTGCACCACGTCCTCGACAACCTCGCCCTTGAGGTAAGAAACGAGGTCCTTGATCGTCACGACGAGCAGGCCGTGGCGTTCAGCAAAGACTTCGAGCTGGGGCAGGCGGGCCATGGTGCCGTCGTCATTGGCGACTTCGCAGATGGTGCCGCAGGGGAATTTCCCGGCAAGACGGCAAAGATCGACGGCCGCTTCGGTATGGCCGGTGCGGCCGAGAACGCCTTGCGGGTTGGCGCGCAGCGGGAAGATATGGCCGGGGCGGGCGAAGTCTTCGGGGCGTGAATCCTCCGATACCAGCGCACGCACGGTGTTTGCCCGGTCGGCGGCGGAAATGCCTGTCGTGGTGCCGGGAATATAATCCACCGAAACGGTGAAGGCTGTCTTGAGGGATTCGGTATTGCGCGACACCATCAGCGGAATGTCGAGGGCATCGAGACGCTCGCCCGGCATGGCGACGCAGATCAGCCCGCGCGCATGGTTCATCATGAAGGCGATCTGCTGCGGGGTAATGCTGTCGGAGGCGGCGATGACATCGCCTTCATTTTCGCGGTCTTCGTCGTCAACGACAACCACCATCTCGCCACGGGAAATGGCTTCGATGGCGTCTTCAATTCTAGCAATGGTCATTTTCTTTCAAGCCTTTCAAGGGTTATGCCGTTTTGCGGCATTTTCGCGCTTCAAGAAGCGCCAAATATCCCTTGGGCGAACAATGCAATGCGAGGCCCGCTGCGTGCGGGCGCCTTATGCCTTGTCCTCTTCCATCCGGACTATACCGTCGGCTCCGGCCTCTCACCGGATCTGCTGACCTTCCGGCTTTGGAGACCGGAAGCGCTCGCGGGCTCCGGGAAAAATCCCGATACCGCCGGTGGGGAATTGCACCCCGCCCTGAGAACAAGGCCAACATAAATTATCAAATGGGAAGGAAGCAAGGGGCAATGGCCGGCCTTTGGTCCCTATGTGCGAAAAGAATATCCCCGTTGCGGTCGCATCGGGGTATTTTCTTTCCGGGGCCAATGTCTCGGGGAAGCCGCAGAATGAAGAGCAAAGGGCCGGCGTTTATCGGTCGCGCAGCCGCAGTTCATCGGTCTGCATCTGCAGCGAACCGAGCGTCGACAGGAAGCTCATGCCGAGCAGGCTCTGGCCCAATTGGCCGTCCTGGGCGACGAGGGCCGGGATGTTGCGGCGCACGATCGGGCCAATGCCAATTTCCGACAGGGTGACGGGGGCTGCCGCCGTGCGGCCGTTCGCAGTCATGACCGGTACGGTATAGCGGAGGTTTGTGGTGTCGATGCCGATTGCGGCGGCATCCGCATTGGCGAGTACCACCGAGCTTGCGCCGGTATCCACCAGCATATGGATGGTCTTGCCTTCGACGCCGACATTGGCTTCGAAATGACCGCTCATCGATTTATGCAATATGATTTCCTGCCCACCGTCCGAGGTCGTCACCACCACGGCGCGGCCGGGTATCAGGCCGCCAAGCAGCCTGTCGCCGAAGGATTGCAGATCGTAGCGATAGAGGTAGAGGGAAACGAGGCCGAGGATAATGACCAGCCAGACGGCGAGCTGGCGGATGACGGTGCCGAAACTGCCGCGGCTTCCCGCCAGAATGCCTGCCGATAGGAGACCGGCGATTGGCAGAAGATAAAGAACATGGGCGAATTGATCATTGTCGATGCCGAGCGTTCGGCCACCGTCGTGATTGATGAGCAGCAGCCCAAGGCCGACGGCCAGCAGGAGGAGAACGATGGTCAGCCTGTTCATGCGGTATGCGTCTCCTTGGCGGTCTCGGCCAGATTTGCCAGTCTTTGCGGCAGCAACCGCATGATCTCGCGGCGCTTCTCGTCGCTATACCCTGCCCAGCCGCCAATTTCATCCAGCATTCGTCCGCAGCCGATGCAGAGGCTCATGGTTTCATCGAGGCGGCAGATATGGATGCAGGGTGTTTCCATGATGATTTATATCAGGCCGTCACGCCGCAAGGGCAAGGGCGACAAGAATCACGATCTCCGTGATCTGCTGGCAGGCGCCGATGGTGTCGCCGGTATGGCCGCCGATCTTCCGGTCGCAGAGCCTGCCGAAAAGCATGGCCGCCAGAAAGGCTGCCGCCAGCACAAGGGCGATCGACAGGAGCGGCAGGGCGTGCAGCGTGAAGAGGATGAAAAGCAGCAACCCGATTACAAGCGCGATGTTGCGCTCGCTTGTGCCCGGCTGGCCGGCGCCGGCGGCGATGCCGGAGGTCTTGGCGGCGGGCAGGGACTGCCAGTGCCACACCATCAGCGCGCGGCTCAGGACAAGCGCGGCGATCAGGGCGGCGGCGGCGGTTTTTGCCGGCAGCGTTTCAATGAGCGAGGCGAGTGCGGTGGCGCGGAGCGCAAAGGACAGGATCATGGCAATCGTGCCATAGCTGCCGATGCGGCTGTCCTTCATGATTTCAAGCATGCGCGCCTTCTCCTTGCCGCTGCCGAAACCGTCGGCCATGTCGGCCAGGCCATCTTCGTGCAGCGCACCTGTCACGAGCGCCGTCAGGCCGATGACAAGCCAGCCGGTGAGCTGCGGAGAGGCGTCGAAGGCCGTAAAAACCACAACGAGGAAAGCGGCGGGCAGGGCGATCAGCAGACCGGCGGCGGGAAAGGCGCGGGCAGTGCGGCGCATCGACACATCGTCGGCATCATCAAAAAACCGCGAGGGAACGGGCAGGCGGCTCAGAAAGGCGAGGGAATGCATGACATCTGTTATAAAATCCCCGGCCTTCATGCTCTCTCCGTTGCAGTTGCTGCATTTCCGGTTGTTCCGCGGCGCATCCGCGATTATGAGAGGCGCAACAAAGACCGATTTGCCGGAAAACACAAGTTCCGGACGCATGAGCCGATGCGACAGCCAACCCGACGACGAGAAAGACAGATATCATGAGCATGAGCGGATTGCCCTTCGACGATTTCCGCGCGCTGCTGCGCGAGCTTCCCGGCCCGGATACGCATGCGCTTGTGGCGGCCAAGGAGCGCAATGCGCAGCTGACCAAGCCCGCCGGTTCGCTCGGCCGCCTCGAAGAAATCGCCATGTGGCTGGCTGCCTGGTCCGGCCGTTCTCCGGCAGTCACCCGTCCGCTGGTGGCGATCTTCGCCGGCAATCACGGCGTTACCCGGCACGGCGTTACGCCCTATCCGACCTCAGTGACCCAGCAGATGGTGGAAAATTTCGCGGCAGGCGGCGCGGCGATCAACCAGATCTGTGTCGCCAACGATCTCGGCCTGAAGATCTTCGATCTGGCGCTCGATTACCCGACCGGCGACATCACCTGCGAGCCTGCGCTCTCGGAGCGAGACTGCGCCGCCACCATGGCCTTCGGCATGGAGGCGATTGCCGGCGGCACCGATCTTCTCTGCGTCGGCGAAATGGGCATCGGCAACACCACCATTGCGGCGGCGATCAATCTCGCGCTCTATGGCGGCACGGCGGAAGAGTGGACCGGTCCGGGCACAGGCTCGGAAGGCGAGGTCATGGCCCGCAAGATCGCGGCGGTGAAGGCCGCGGTGGAATTCCACAAGGATCACCTGTCCGATCCGCTGGAGATCATGCGCCGTCTTGGCGGACGCGAGATCGCGGCGATTGCCGGCGCCATCCTCGCCGCCCGCGTGCAGCGCATTCCCGTGCTGATCGACGGTTATGTGGCGACGGCCGCTGCCGCTCTTCTCAAGGCCGCCAATCCTTCGGCGCTTGATCATTGCCTGATCGGCCATGTCTCGGGCGAGCCCGGCCATCTGGCCGCCATCGAAAAGCTCGGCAAGACGCCGCTGCTGGCGCTTGGCATGCGGCTTGGCGAGGGAACCGGGGCTGCACTTGCCGCCGGCATCGTCAAGGCTGCGGCCGCCTGCCATTCCGGCATGGCGACATTCGAAGCGGCGGGTGTGGACACCCGCATCAGTTCCCGCACCGATCATTGAGGCTGAAGATGGACGTGACGCCGCAAAAGAAGCAACCGGAACCCGCCTTTCGCAAGGAAAAAGGCTGGCGGCATCTTTTTGCCGCCGCCCGCTATTCCGTGCAGGGGCTTGGCCGGCTGTGGCAGGAAGCGGCGTTCCGGCATGAGGTTCTTGCCTTCGGCGTCGGGCTCGCCCTGCTTCTGGTCGTGGGCGCGCCGTTTGCGCATCTTCTCGTCTTCACGGTGCTGATGCTGTTGCTGTTTTCAGTAGAGGCGTTGAATACCGCGATCGAAGAGCTGGTGGATCGCATTTCGCCGGAAATCTCCTCGGTCGGGCGGCATGCCAAGGACCTCGGTTCCTTTGCCGTCTTCTGCCTGTTGATGGCGAACGGATTTTTCGTGCTTTATTCGCTGGTGACGACGCTGTTCTTCTAGGCGGAGCGCCTTCGCTTTTGGGCTAATGCTCAGGGGCTTCAGGCAAAGGACCGTCGGCGCGGCTGGATGGCGTGGGTTTCTTCCACGGCCGGCAGGCTCTGCAGCACGCGTCTTGCGGGCAGGATGGCGATGCCTTCGGTGCCCTCGCGCAGTTTCGATTTCAGGATGAACTGGCCGTCATGTTTGGCGAGAATGGCCTGGACGATGGGCAGGCCAAGACCGGTTCCCTGTTCGGCGCTCTTGATGGCGATAGAGCCCTGACCGAAGGCCGACAGCACCACGGGAATTTCATCTTCGGGAATGCCGGGGCCATTATCCCTGATCGACACATATTGGCCCCCGCCCGCCGTCCAGCCGGCTTTCACGAGGATTTCGCCGCCCTGCGGCGTGAACTTCACGGCGTTGGAGAGCAGGTTGAGAATGACCTGGCGGATGGATTTTTCATCGGCCCAGACCTGTGGCAGGCTGTTTTCGAACTGCTGGGAAATCCTGATATTCTTGGCGCGGGCGCGAAGCTGGATCATGCCGATGCAATCCTCGGCGATTTCCAGCATCGAGATCGCTTCTTCATTCAGGTCATAACGGCCGGCCTCGATGCGCGACAGGTCGAGGATTTCGTTGATGAGATCAAGCAGATGCTGGCCGGAACGGTGGATGTCGCCGGAATATTCCTTGTAGAGCGGATTGTTGAGCGGGCCGAGTACTTCCGAGGACATGACCTCGGAGAAGCCGAGAATCGCGTTGAGCGGGGTTCTGAGTTCGTGCGACATGGAGGCGAGAAAGCGCGATTTCGCCAGATTGGCTTCTTCCGCGCGCCGCCGTGCCTCGTCCGAAACCGAGTTAGCGACTTCGAGTTCGGCGATCAGGTCGTCCTTTTCCGTCTGCGAGGAGAGAAGCTTGATGCTGGTCTGGTAAAGCCGGCTGGTGATGCGATGACAGAAGAGGATCGCCATGCCGAACATCAGCGCCAAGCCGACATCAAAGGGATCGCGTGAAATGGCCGATGTTATGCAAAGCGCCGCCAGCACCGGCAGGAAGGTCATGAAGGTCGCCCGCCGCAGCATGAAATTGGCCATGGCGGTGAGCGAAAGCGCGATCAGCAGCGTCGAGCCCTTGAAGAAAAGGACAAGCGTCGGGTTGTTGCGCACTGGTTCGGCCAGTGCAAACATCGCCCAGGCGCAGCCGATCAGAATCTGCACGCTGAGGAAGAGACTTTTCCAGTGCTGGAGATTGTCGGCGGTGATCTCTTGCTTTGCCGCCCGCTTGGCTAGAAGCAGAGAAAAGGCGTGGAAGCTCAGCGCAATCAGCGACCAGATGATCAGGCCGATATCGCGGGTTATATAAAGGCCGATGACGGAAGCGAGCACGATGAAGAGCGGCATGATCATCGCGCCCTGCAGGGTTTCGGCGATATGCATGGTCAGCATTTCGCGTTCATAGGCGTCGCTTGCGCCGGCCCCTTGCTGCAGGCGTTCACGTGTCGTCTTCACCGTGTCGAAGACCGCCTTGTTGCGATGCTTTTTCGACCGGTCGACGATGATCTTGTCGGTGGACGTGCTGACGCTTTTACTCATTGTTACAACGCGGGGTGACATGAACCCTTGCAGACTACGCGCAAAATCTTAAGAAGATGCTGCCGTTAAAGGATTTGTTTGCCATTTCTGACAAGGGTTTGTTGTTACATGAGACGAAATGGAGGCAAGGGCAGGCGTTTTTCGGCATTTCGCGATGGCGGGCTTTTTCTCGCCACGGTTTTTCTCGGCATTCTGATCGCGGCCAAGCTCGATCAGATCAACAGCGAGACCTATAGCGGCCGCTTCTTCGTGATCGATGGTGACACGCTGTCAAAGGGTGAGGACCGTTTTCGGCTGCTCGGTATCAATGCGCCGGAGCTTGCGCAGACATGCCTGCGCGGCAACGAAAGCTGGCCATGCGGGAAGGAGGCGCGCCGCGTCCTGCAACGGCTGGCCGAGCCGGCGGATTTTTCCTGTTCCGGCAGTTCCAGAGACCGTTACGGGCGGCTGCTCGTCTATTGTTCCGCAGGCGGCAGGGATGTCTCATCGGAAATGGTGTCGGCGGGTTTTGCGGTCGCATCAGGTTATTTCCAGTTCTCAAGCGAGCAGGCGGCGGCGCGCAGGCAGGCGCGCGGCATCTGGGCGGGAGAATTCGAGAAACCATCGCAATGGCGGCGGGAACACCGGGCTGCGGATCTGGAAACGCCGGCGGCGGGCTTCCTCACCATTATCCGCCATCTTCTGGGATGGGACCATGGTTGAGCTAGCGCCGGTGCGTGATGATGGGCTGGACGGGTTGCGCAGCGAAATCGCCCGCTGTCGTCTCTGTCGCGATATGCCGCTCAACGGAATGGCTGATCGCCTGCCGCACGAACCCCGGCCGGTAGTCGTCATGTCGGCCAAGGCGCGCATCCTGATCGCCGGGCAGGCGCCGGGGCTTCGTGTGCACGAAACGGGGTTGCCCTTCAACGATGCCTCGGGCGACAGGCTGCGCCAGTGGCTTGATGTCGATCGGCAGACTTTCTACGACCCGGATCGTTTCGCCATCGTGCCCATGGGCTTCTGTTTTCCCGGTTATGACGACAAGGGCGGCGACCTGCCGCCCCGGCGCGAATGTGCGCCGCACTGGCGTGAGCGGGTAATAATGGCCATGCCGCAGGTGGAGCTGATCCTCGCCATTGGCCAATATGCGCAGGCCTTTCACCTGGGTGGGAAGCGGCGCAAAACCATGACTGAAACGGTGCAAAACTGGCGCAGCTATCTTCATGCCAATTCCGGTCCCGCCATTTTTCCCCTGCCGCATCCGAGCTGGCGCAACACCGGCTGGCTGAAAAAGAACCCATGGTTCGCGGAGGAACTGCTGCCGGTTCTGCGACAACATGTGGAAATGCGGCTTTAGTGAAACAATTTTCTGTTTTTCTGCGAAAATTAGTGTATTGAAAGGAAATTAATTCAGGAGGGTAGACGCATTGGATCGCCTAGACCGTAAGATTTTGCGCATTCTGCAAGAGGATTCCACGCTGGCCGTTGCCGATCTGGCGAAAAAGGTCGGCCTTTCCACGACGCCCTGTTGGCGGCGTATCCAGAAGATGGAAGAAGACGGCGTCATCCGCCGGCGCGTGGCGCTGCTCGATCCGGTCAAGGTCAACACCAAGGTCACGGTTTTCGTCTCCATCCGCACCGCCTCCCATTCCATCGAATGGCTGAAGCGTTTCTCCGAGGTGGTTTCCGAGTTTCCGGAAGTCGTCGAATTTTACCGCATGAGCGGTGACGTCGATTATCTGCTGCGCGTCGTCGTGCCTGACATTGCCGCCTATGACGCTTTCTACAAGCGCATGATCGCCAAGATCGAAATTCGCGACGTTTCCTCCGCGTTCGCGATGGAGCAGATCAAATATACGACGGAACTGCCGCTCGACTATATGCTGCTGGACAATCCGAAATCCGGCGAGGAGTGATCCGCCGCCGGCCAGGTTTTTGATCAATGCCCTTTCCGGTTGCCGGGGAGGGCATTTTCATTTGCGGGCCGTTTTTTTCGTCGCTCTGGCCCGCCGGAAGCTGATCTTGCAGGAAGGTCCATCCGGTAGCCGCCGCCAGGCCACGACAATTCTATTCCGCCCAGAATGGCAAATTCGCACATTCAATTCTCTCGGCGTCGTCTCCGCGCAAACTGGGATTTTGATAAAATCTCTCGAATATCTACGCTTTTACTGTCGAAGGATGGAATAGCGAGGGATATCCATATGCTCACACGACGCGGAACATTGGGACTGATTGCAGGTGCGACCGGGGCGGCGTTTCTGCCGCATATCCGGCGGGCAAGCGCCGCAACCACCACATTGCGGATTGGCTGGCAGAAGAATGGCGTGATAGCGCTCGCGAAAAGCCAGGGCGCGCTCGAAGCGCTGCTGAAAGATCGCGGCATCGAGGTCAAATGGTCGGAATTCTCCTCCGGGCCGCCGCTTCTCGAAGCGCTTGGTGCAGGCGCGCTTGATATTGGCCCGACTGGCGATGTGCCGCCGCTTTTCGCACAGGCCGCCGGCGGCAATCTTCGTTATGTCGGCACCTACAAGGCGGCGGCCGGCGGATCGGCCATCCTCGTGCAGAAGGATTCACCGCTGAAGACGCTGGAAGACCTGAAAGGCAGGAAGGTCGCCTTCAAGCGCGGCTCCAGCGCCCATAATGTCACCGTCAAGGCGCTGCGAAAGGCGGGATTGACCTTGAACGACATTACCCCAGTCGATCTTGCGCCGCCGGATGCGGCCGCCGCCTTCCGCAGCGGCAGCATCGATGCCTGGTCGATCTGGGATCCTTATTTCGCCGTGGCGGAAAAAGAGCCGACGACGCGGGTTCTTTCGACCGCCGAAGGCATCGTCGATCCGTGGAGTTACTTCCTCGCCAATGGCGATTTCGTGGAGAGCAATCCCGATCTCGTGCCGCTGATCATCAAGGAATTGGCGAATGTGGGTGCGAAGGCGCAGGCCAATATCGACGCAACGGCAAAATCGCTGGCGTCGATCACCGGCGTTCCCGAGGATGTCACCAAGGTCTCGCTGACACGACCGGGGGCTGATCTCGGACGGGTCTCGCTGGTTCCGGATGAAGCCATCGCCTATCAGCAGGCGCTTGCGGACGAATTCTATGATCTGAAGATCGTGCCGAAGAAACTCAAGGTGGCGGATATCGTCTGGCGTCCCAAGGCGAGTTGAGCGGGCGGGAAAGGTGAGTCTCTTCAACCTGCTGGCGGATGTTGCTGAGAGGTTGATTCAGCAATGTTCCTTAAACTTAGGGCGAGCATGCCCCGCTTGTTTCTTCTCCCCGCCGGGGAGAAGTCCGCGGCAGCGGGATGAGGGAGCAAGGGTAGAGATAGATTGAGAGCTTGCCCCCTCATCCGACCCTTCGGGCCACCTTCTCCCCGGCGGGGAGAAGAAAACTGCCGAGACGTCGGGGCATAAGCCTCCTATGTCGTATCAGCCCTTGAGCTTTGCAATCACCAGATGACCGGGCGTCGGATTGCCGTCCTGCATGCGCACGTTGATGTCGGTCACTTCGAGAACCTCGAAGCCCGTCGCGGCCAGTCTTTCCCTGATATAGTTTTCCGCATGGGCGAAACGCTGGTGCGGGCCGACCATATAGGGGCGTCCGGCGAGCGTCGTTTCGGGCAGAGTTTCCGATGAGAAGATCAGCAGGCCGCCGGCGTTGAGGTTTTCGGCAGCGCCGAAAAACAGCGGCTCCAGCGCGCCGAGATACGGCAGCACATCGGTTGCGGTGATGATGTCGAAGGGCTCGTCGTCATTATCCTCGAGAAAGTCCTCGGCTTCGGCGACATAGAGCGTCTCGTAAAGGTCCTTCTCATGGGCGATCTCGACCATGTTTTCGGAAATATCGATGCCGGTGATATCGTCGGCCATATCGCGCAGCGCTTCGCCGGTGAGGCCGGTGCCGCAGCCGAGATCGAGCAGGCGCTTGAAGGGGCCGAGGTTGAGGGTCTGCAGCCGCTGGCGCACCATCATCGGCACGGCGTAACCGAGCTGCTCGACGAGAATATCCTCGAAAGCTTCGGCGTGCTGGTCGAACAGGGTTTCGACATAGGCGTCAGGCGCTTTCGATGGCTGTTCGCCCCGGCCCATGGCGGCGATGCGCACGGCCGCACCGCCGTGATCGTCCGGATCGATGGCGAGAACCTCTTCATAGGCCTTCACCGCCGCGTCCACATCGCCGGCTTTTTCAAGCGCCAGCGCGCGGTTATAGGCCTCGGCAAGCGCCTCTTCGTCAATTTTCTGGTTCTTCGTCATCGTGCCTATCCGTCAGCGTCTTCAGTTGAAGTTTGCTGTAAGCCGCATCGGGGACGGGCGCAATGTTTATGTGGCGCTATGGCTCAGTGGAGGATGAACTCCCCTTTCAGCGCGCGCCATTCCTGCGCCGAGATCACCTGCCGGTGCACGTAGCGGACGGAGTGCAAAGGCCCGTCGAGCTTTTCCTGCCAGAATTTGAGGAAACCGTGCATTTCGGGGAAATCAGGGGCCAGATCATAGTTCTGCCAGATATAGGTCTGGAGAACCAGCGGATGGTCCGGCAGGCGATAAAAAATCTGGGCGGTGGTGAGGCCGTAGCCTCTCAGCATCATTTCCATGTCCTTGTTCATGACGGCGGTTCCCGTTTCCATGATTGCCGATCACAGCATTGCCGCTGTATCGAATATGGGAACACGACATGGTTAATCCAAGCTTGCCAAGGACATGGATTGTCATAAAATAGTTATATTTTTCAGAGTGTTAGCAGCCTTCCTTGATGAGTGCTGCCAGCTTTGCCGCTTAACGCTTGAGATGGCGCGTCAGGCGGGCTTCCAGCCATGCCCAGACATGTCTCAGCGTTTCAACGATCGTCAGGTAGAAGATCGCCGCCCAGAGATAGGCCTGATAATCGAAGGTGCGGGAAAACGCATAACGGGTCTGGCCCATGAGGTCGAAGACCGTGACGATGGAGACCACCGCCGAACCCTTGATCATCAGAATGATCTCATTGCCATAGGGACGCAGCGCGACGATGAGCGCCTGCGGCAGGATGACCTTGCGGAAGGTGACGAGTTTCGACAGGCCGAGCGAGGCGGCGCCCTCATGCTGGCCGCGCGGCACGCTCTGAATGGCGCCGCGCAGGATTTCGGCCTGATAGGCGGCGGTGTTGAGCGTGAGCGACAGGAGGCCGCAATACCAGGCTTCGCGGAAGAACCACCACAGGCCGACGGTCTCCAGCCCCTGGCGGAAGCTGCCGAGGCCGTAATAGATCAGGAAAAGCTGCGCCAGAAGCGGTGTGCTGCGGAAGACATAGACATAGGCATAAGCGAGCGCGCCGATGATGCGATTTTGCGACATGCGGCCAAAGGCGATCGGCACGGAGAGAATGGCGCCGAGAATGATCGAACTGCCGACCAGCGTGATGGTGGTGATGAGACCATTGATATAGCGCGGCCCGTAACGTTCGAATTTATCCCAGTCCCAGCCTTCGATCATCGCGAAGATCAGCCCGGCGGCAAGCAGCAGCCAGAGCGTGATGACGGCAATGCCGACGATGCGCGAGATATTGAGCGGCTTGTCCGCGACGGCCGGGGCGGGGCGGGCTGGAATGAGTTCCTTGATATGGCTCATCGGCGCGCCTCCGATTTGCGCGACCAGCGATCGATGAAGCCGATCCCGATCGACGAAAGCAGCGCGAGAATGAGATAAAGCAGGCAGGCGATGCTGTAGAAGAAAAAGGCTTCCTTGCTGACGCGGGCGGCGATGCCGGTCTGGCGGATGATATCGGCAAGGCCGATGATCGAGACGTAGGACGTGTCTTTCAGCAGGATGACCCAGAGATTGGTCATGCCGGGCAGGGCGATGCGGACAAGTTGCGGAATGATGATGAGCACCATGGTGTGGCCCCGCGAAAGGCCGAGGGCCGCGCCCGCCTCATATTGCCCCTTGGGTATCGCCTTGAAGGCGGAGAGCAGCACTTCAGAGGCATAGGACGAGAACACCACCGATAACGCCACCATGCCCGCCACGAAGGCGTTGATCTCGACCGGGCCGGTGATGCCGATGTAACCGGCCATCGATTGCAGCAGCATCTGGATGCCGTAATAGACGATGAAGAGCGTCAGGAGTTCCGGCAGACCGCGGAAGATGGTGGTGTAGATACCCGTCGCCAGCCGCAGCGATTTTTCTTCCGATTGTGCGGCGAGCGCGATGAGAAAACCGATCAGCAGTCCGACCGGCAGGGTGGCAAGCGCCAGCGAGATCGTGACCTTGACGCCGAAAGCGATCTCATCGCCCCAGCCCGCATCGCCGCAGGCGACCAGGGTGCCGTTTCCGAAAAGCGAGAAGAGACCGACCGGCCCGCAGAAGGGATCGAGAAGTGTCGAGACATAGGTCCAGAACGCACCTATGGCGGAAAATGCTCCGCTCATGCCAGTTTTCCCCTGCGGTCTTAAGCCGCCGTGATTGTTATCGTGACGTTTTCAAACAAAAATGGCGGAAGGGCAAGCCTTCCGCCACGAGATTTCAACAGATCGAACAGGCTTACTCGCCGTAAACGTCGAAATCGAAGTATTTTTTGTTAATCTCCTGATACTTGCCGCTGGCGCGGA
This sequence comes from Agrobacterium sp. 719_389, assembly GCF_900188475.1. Classification (NCBI taxonomy): domain Bacteria; kingdom Pseudomonadati; phylum Pseudomonadota; class Alphaproteobacteria; order Hyphomicrobiales; family Rhizobiaceae; genus Agrobacterium; species Agrobacterium sp. 719_389. Next base: position 698,263 of record NZ_FYEM01000001.1, on the reverse strand, counting down.
TGCCGGCGATGGCGGCGGTGAACTTGTCGGCGAGCGCCGTGTCACCCTTGCGCACGGCAACGCCCGCGCCATTGCCGTTGATCTCGACGTCGACCTTGAGCGGCGTCAGGATCTTGCAGCAGGCGCCGGCATCCGTCTTCAGCCATTCCGAAAGCACGACGATGTCGTCGATGACGGCGTCGATGCGGCCATTGGCGATGTCGAGCTTATATTCGTCGGCGGTCGGATACATCTTCACGTCGGCATCCGGGAAATGCTTTTCGGCATAGTTGGAGTGGGTGGTGGAACCCTGCGCGCCGAGCGACTTGCCCTTGAGATCATCGAGGGACTTGATCGGCGAATCCTTCGGTACGGCGATAGCCGGCGGGGTGTTGTAATATTTCTTGGAGAAGTCGACCTTCTGGAGACGTTCCGGCGTGATCGACATGGACGCGATGATGGCGTCGAACTTCTTGGCCTGCAGGGCGGGGATGATGCCGTCCCAGTCATTGGTGACGAAGGTGCACTCGGCCTTCATTTGTTCGCACAGCGCCTTGGCGATGTCGATGTCGAAGCCGGTCAGCGTGCCGTCGGCTTCGAGATTGTTGAAGGGCGGATAGGCGCCTTCGGTGCCGATGACGATCTTGTCCTGCGCGAGGGCTGCGCCCGACAACAGCGAGATGGCGGCAATCGATACGGCTGCGAGCAGACGGGTGGAAATAGGCATTTCGATCCTCTCTTTTGGTCGTTCATCCGCAGTCTGTTGTTGTTTTCAGTGCGGACGCCATGGGCGCTGGGCGCGGCAGGACGGAGGATACCGCCTGTGGCCTTCAGCGCGGATGCAATTATTCATCCGGTTGGTCAAAAAATGCAACTGCAATATTAGTCATCGCGTTTGTGCCGCAGAGCCTCCACGAAAAGGCCTTGATCTGTTCATTTCCGGTACAGAACGCTTTGTTCATCATGGGAACCGAAGTGTGTGCCGGGCGTTGACCAGCGCCTGCACGCGCAGCCGGAATCACGATGTCGCAAGACTGGCGACCAATAATGGCAGATGAGGAAACACCGATGCTGAAGAAGAACACATTGCTGACGGGGGTGGTTTTCCCCCTCATGTCGCTGGCGATTGCGGTGGAGCCGGCCGCGGCCGGTTTTGCCGGTGCCGCGCGGGCGCAGGCGCTTCCCGGACAGGCGACGACCGGTCAGGTGATTCTGGCGCAGGCGCAGCCGGAAGAGCCGAACCCGGAAGAAGAACTGCGCAAGCGGCGCAAGCAGGCCGAAGAGGCGCAGCCGCAGGCCGAGCCGCAACGCCAGGAGCGTGCACAGGAGCCGCCGCGTGAGCCGGAGCCCAAACGCGAAGCCGCGCCCGCCGAACCGCGCCCCGAGCCGCAGAGGGAACCCCAGCGTGAGCCGCAGCCCGAACCCCAGCGGGAACCGCAGCAGCAGCGCGAGGCCCGCCCGGAGCCCGTGCCGGCCGAACAGCCGCAGGAGCGTCCCCGCAAACCAGAACGCGCACAGGAGCCGCAGGGCGAGGGCGAACAGCGCCCGGCACGCCAGCGCGAGGCGGCACCCGAAGCCGCACCTGCCGAGGAGCAGCCGAAGGAACGTCCGCGCAAGCCCGAACGGGCCGAGCAGCCCGCAGGTGAGGGTGAGCAGCAGCGTCCCCGTAAGGAGCGCGCGAAAGAACCTGCAGCCGAACAGGAGCCCGCAGCACGCCCTGAAAATGCCGAGCAGCCGGCCAAGCCTCGCGAGCCGGCGCCTTCCAAAAAGCCGCAGGTAGAGGAAAAGGCCCCGGAACAGAAAGCCGAACCGGCTGAAAAAGCCGTTCCGGAGAAAAAGCCTGCCGCCCCGGAGCCGGCAGTGAAGGAAGCACCGGTTCCGACCGAAGCCCCGACGCCCGCACGTCCGCCGGCGCCCGAGGCCCAGCCCAATCCCGCACCGGGTCGTCAGCCTTCCGAACAGCCGCCGGTAGAGGGCCAGGGTAGAACTGAACCTGCAGCCCCGCTGCCAGGCGCGCCGACGCCTCCGCCGCCGAGCGGTGCGACGACCGGACAGGCGCCGGCCGGCGAACCCGTGCCCAATCAGGTCGCTGTTCCGCAGACGGAAGCGCCGCCGATGACGAAGGAAGAGCTGGACAAGGCCAAGGCCATTGCCAAGGACCCGTCCAAGACCGCCGATACCGTCATTCTGCCGGTCGACAAGGGTGCCGCCGTTCTCGACAGCGACAAGGAAGTGGAACGCTCCGGTAACCGCCAGACCCGCGAGGAGCGCCGTCGTGAACGGGAGCAGGCCGGCGACGTGAAGGTTCCGACATCGGACGCCGAAGCGCAGCGTGCCGGCGCCGCCGAAGGCAAGGCTCCGCCACCGCCCGTCAAAATGGAGGCGATCACCTCCCAGCAGGGCGAACGTGTCGATCGTCGTCCGCAATATGAGCGGCCGGAAGGTGTCCGCGAATGGCAGCCGCGCGAAGGCCGCCCGCGCGATCGGGATCGTGACGGCGACGCGCCGATCATCCTGCAATTCGGCGACCGTGTCGTGGTGCGCGGCGATGATAACCAGCGCTTCATCCGCGATGGTGGTGAGCCCTACTACGAGCGCTTGGGCGGCGGCCGTGTCCGCGAAACCGTGGAGCGCCGCGATGGAACGCAGGTGGTTACGATCCGCAACCGTTATGGCGACGTGATCCAGCGCTCGCGCATCGACGATCGCGGCCGCGAATATGTGCTGTTCTATGCACCGGAGCTGATGGAAGATCCGGACCGTGATTATGTCTATCGCGATCCCGGCCTCGACCTGCCACCGATGCGCCTGCGCATTCCCGTGACCGATTACATCATCGACACGTCGAGCGATCCGGACCGCGATTATTATCGCTTCCTGGAACAGCCGCCCGTCGAACCGGTGGAGCGGGTCTATTCGCTGGATGAAGTGCGTTATTCGGCCCGTATCCGCGACAAGGTGCGCCGTATCGACCTCGATACGATTACCTTCGCCACAGGCAGCGCGGAAATTCCGATGGCGCAGGCACGCTCCCTGCGCAAGGTGGCTGATGCCATCAACAAGGCGCTCAACAAGAACCCGGGGGAAACCTTCCTGATCGAAGGCCATACCGATGCCGTCGGTTCGGATGAAAGCAACCTCGTTCTCTCGGACGAGCGCGCCGCTTCCGTCGCCAATGTGCTGACCGATGTTTACGGTATTCCGCCGGAAAACCTCGCGACTCAAGGCTATGGCGAGCGTTACCTGAAGGTTCAGACACTTGGCCCGGAACAGCAGAACCGCCGGGTCACCATCCGCCGCGTGACGCCGCTGGTGAAGCCGGTCGCACAGAACTGATTGGGTTCAGGAACTGAAAAGAAAAAGGCCTGGAAAGCGCAAGCTTTCCGGGCCTTTTTGCCGGTTGCGAGGCTTTCCGCCTTTACACCGGCATCCTCGGGCTTGACCCGAGGATAACTGAGAAGACGATCTTTTCTTCAGTTCAGCGCCACGGCGATCTCAGCCGCAAGCTGCGCATTGTTGCGCACCAGCGCAATATTCGTCTCCAGGCTGCGGCCATCCGTCAGGCGGAAAATATCGCCGAGCAGGTAGGGGGTGACTTCCTTGCCGGTGATTTCGTCGCGCTCGGCGTGCGAGATGGCGCGGTTGATGTAGATCTCCATCTCTTCGCGCGGAATTTCGTCTGCTTCCGGCACGGGATTGGCCACCAGCATGCCGCCATCGATGCCCAGCTGTTCGCGGGTTACCTGGAAATTGGCAATCGCTGCCGGGCTGTTGAGCGAAAGCGGGCTCGACAGGCCGGAGGAGCGCGACCAGAAAGCGGGGAATTCCTCAGATCCGAAGGTGACGACAGGCACGCCGTTGGTTTCGAGAACTTCCAGCGTCTTCGGAATATCGAGAATGGCTTTCGCGCCGGCGCAGACGACGATCACGCCGGTCTTGGCAAGCTCGGTCAGGTCGGCGGAGATGTCGAAAGTCTCTTCCGCGCCCTTGTGCACGCCGCCGATGCCGCCTGTCGCAAAAACGCGGATGCCGGCGCGGGCGGCGGCGATCATGGTGGCGGCAACCGTGGTGGCGCCGGTGCGGCGCTCGGCGATCGCAAAGGCGATATCGGCGCGCGAGACCTTCATGGCGTCCGTAGTCTGGGCAAGCGCCTCAAGCTGGTCCTTCTCAAGGCCGATATGCAGCGTGCCGTGAATGACGGCGATGGTGGCCGGAACCGCACCCTGATCGCGGATGATCTGTTCGACGCTTTCGGCCATCTCGATATTGCCGGGATAGGGCATGCCGTGGGTGATGATGGTCGATTCAAGCGCCACGATCGGCGCGCCGCGCTGCTTGGCTGCGGCGACTTCCTGAGAATAGACGATGGGCAGGAGCGGGGAGATGGGGCGGGTCATGGCATCTGTTCCAGTTTTTAAAAGCGAGTTCATGCCAGCATTTCAGCCTGGGGAACAAGCCCCAACATGGCTTCGACACTGTCTTTTGATAGTTCATGCGAGGTGGCGAAGGGGGACTGCACGGTGATGGCCGCCGCGGCCGCCCCCTGTCGCAAGGCCTCCGCAATCGTCTTTCCCCCGGCGATGGCGGCGAGATAACCCGACGCCATGGCGTCGCCCGCACCTGTGACATCCTTCACTTCGCGGATGAGGGGCGGGTGGAGGATCGCTTTTTCCGTTCTGTTGAAGGCAACAACTTCGCTTGCGCCGCGCGTAACGACGCCGCCGGAAAGCCCGGCCTTGCGCAGAATATCCGGCCAGTCGCGAACATTGGCGGCCGTCTCGCCCGTCAGGGCGCGGGCCTCCGCCTCGTTCATGAAGAGAATGTCGATATCGCCGAGAGCGGCTTTCAGCTTCACCGCCTTGGCCGGCGAAATGGCGATGGCCGCCAGCGGCTTTTCGCAGGCGCGGGCAACGAGGCCGAGCGCCGTGAGCGTATCATCCGGCAGATTGGCGTCGCAAAGCAGGATATCGCTCGCCGTGATCGCCTCGCGCACGGCGCGTATCTTCAGGCGGCGCGGGGTGAAGAGCTTGTAGAGGTCCATATCGGCAAGCGCGATGACGAGGTTGCCGTCACGCTCCAGAATGGCGGTGTAGCTCGGCGTGCGCCGGTCGAGGAAGGTGAAGGGCGTGTCTTCAACGCCCGCCTGCCGCGCAGCCTCCGCCACCGCTTCGCCTGTCACGTCACCGCCGCGCGGAGCGATGATGCGGACCTGAAAACCGAGGCGGGAGAGATTGCGCGCGGCGTTGAAGCCGCCGCCGCCCGCCTCTTCCATCCACGAGCCGGGGTTGCTCGCGCCGGGCGCCGTCTCAGTCTCGATCATGCCGCGCCGGTCGATATGCGCGCCGCCCAGAACGAGTATTTTCTTCACGCTTGCGTTTCCCTCTTTGGCGGATGGAAAGACCGGACGATTCGGCCTAAACTGACGTCTTCCTGACCTCGCATCCGGTTTGCGGCGATGGGCCGGGCACGGAAAAACGAAAGCAGAACAAACTACTTATCGCTATTTGTTTTCAATATGCTGGCTCAGCCTTGCGAAATGAGAACAAATAGAGTACATACCGTTTCCATACTGCTTCATTGCCTGTGCGGCTTCAATAACCTAAAGGTGGTTCGGATGGCACAAAATTCTTTGCGTCTCGTAGAGGATAAATCGGTGGATAAAAGCAAGGCACTGGAAGCGGCGCTCTCCCAGATCGAACGGTCGTTCGGCAAGGGATCGATCATGAAGCTCGGTTCCAATGAAAATGTGGTTGAGGTGGAGACCGTTTCGACGGGTTCTCTCAGCCTGGATATCGCGCTCGGCATCGGCGGTCTGCCGAAGGGGCGCATCGTTGAAATTTATGGCCCGGAAAGCTCGGGTAAGACGACGCTGGCGCTGCAGACGATTGCGGAAGCCCAGAAGAAGGGCGGCATCTGCGCCTTCGTGGATGCCGAGCATGCGCTCGATCCGGTCTATGCCCGCAAGCTTGGCGTGGATTTGCAGGGCCTTCTTATCTCGCAGCCCGATACGGGCGAGCAGGCGCTTGAGATCACCGATACGCTGGTGCGTTCCGGCGCGGTTGATGTCCTCGTGGTCGACTCCGTTGCGGCGCTGACGCCGCGGGCGGAAATCGAAGGCGAGATGGGCGACAGCCTGCCGGGTCTTCAGGCCCGCCTGATGAGCCAGGCGCTGCGCAAGCTGACCGCTTCGATCTCCAAGTCGAAATGCATGGTCATCTTCATCAACCAGATCCGCATGAAGATCGGCGTCATGTTCGGTTCGCCGGAAACGACGACAGGCGGTAATGCTCTCAAGTTCTATGCGTCCGTTCGCCTCGACATCCGCCGCATCGGCGCCGTCAAGGAACGCGAAGAGGTTGTTGGCAACCAGACCCGCGTCAAGGTCGTCAAGAACAAGATGGCTCCGCCCTTCAAGCAGGTGGAATTCGACATCATGTATGGCGAGGGTGTTTCCAAGACCGGTGAGTTGGTCGACCTCGGCGTGAAGGCCGGAATCGTCGAAAAATCCGGTGCATGGTTCTCCTATAACAGCCAGCGTCTGGGGCAGGGGCGTGAGAACGCCAAGACCTTCCTGCGCGACAATCCGGAAACGGCAAATGAGATCGAACTGGCATTGCGCCAGAATGCCGGTCTGATTGCCGACCGCTTCCTGCAGAATGGCGGCCCGGACGCCGGTGAAGGCGACGACGGCAGCGACGAAGGCTGATGCCTTCCGCGAAGGTCCCGATGTCGCCGTCCGGAGACTTCGTCGAACTGGTATAGATCAAAAGGGCCGTGCGATTTTTCTTCGCGCGGCCCTTTTTCTTTGCCTATATGTCTTGCTTCGCCTCCATGGCTGGACAGGGCAGGATGCGGACGATAAAAGCCAGTGATTTTGCAATATAGCCATCATTTCCGGTGGCAGTGATGGACTCCAGCTGTGAGCGGTGTGTGGGCATGAGCGGTGTGAATGAAATTCGGTCGACCTTTCTCGACTACTTCAAGAAGAACGGACACGAGATCGTGCCCTCCAGCCCGCTGGTGCCGCGCAACGATCCGACACTGATGTTCACCAATGCCGGCATGGTGCAGTTCAAGAACGTCTTCACCGGTCTTGAAAGCCGTCCTTATTCCACGGCCGCTTCGGCGCAGAAATGCGTTCGCGCCGGCGGCAAGCATAATGACCTCGACAATGTCGGTTATACCGCCCGCCACCACACCTTCTTCGAAATGCTCGGCAATTTCTCCTTCGGCGATTATTTCAAGGAAGAAGCGATCACCCATGCCTGGAACCTGATCACCAGGGAATTTGGCATCGACCGCAACCGTCTGCTGGTGACTGTCTATCACACCGACGACGAGGCCTTTAATCTCTGGAAGAAGATCGCCGGTTTCTCCGACGACCGCATCATCCGCATTCCGACCAGCGACAATTTCTGGGCGATGGGCGATACCGGCCCCTGCGGTCCCTGTTCGGAAATCTTCTACGACCACGGTGATCACATCTGGGGCGGACCTCCCGGCTCGCCGGAAGAGGATGGCGACCGGTTTATCGAAATCTGGAACCTCGTCTTCATGCAATATGAGCAGCTGACGAAGGAAGAGCGCATCGACCTGCCGCGCCCGTCAATCGACACCGGCATGGGGCTTGAGCGTATTTCCGCGCTGCTGCAGGGCAAGCACGACAACTACGACACCGATCTGTTCCGGGCGCTGATTGCCGCTTCCGTGGAAGCGACCGGCGTTCCGGCCGAAGGTGAAAAGCGCGCGAGCCACCGGGTCATCGCCGACCATCTGCGCTCGTCCGCCTTCCTGATCGCCGATGGCGTCCTGCCGTCCAATGAAGGCCGTGGTTATGTCCTGCGCCGCATCATGCGTCGCGCCATGCGCCATGCCGAACTTCTCGGCGCGCGCGAGCCGCTGATCTACAAGCTCCTGCCGGCGCTGGTGCAGCAGATGGGCCGCGCCTATCCGGAACTGGTTCGCGCCGAAGCGCTGATTTCCGAAACGCTGAAGCTTGAGGAAACCCGTTTCCGCAAGACGCTGGAACGCGGCCTGTCGCTTCTCTCCGACGCTACCTCGACCCTGCACAAGGGCGATATGCTGGATGGCGAAACCGCCTTCAAGCTTTATGACACCTATGGTTTCCCGCTCGACCTGACGCAGGATGCGTTGCGCGCCCGCGAAATCGGCGTCGATATTTCCGGCTTCACGGACGCCATGCAGCGTCAGAAGGCGGAAGCCCGCTCGCACTGGGCCGGCTCCGGCGACAAGGCGACCGAAACCGTCTGGTTCGAACTGAAGGAAAAGTTCGGCGCGACCGAATTCCTCGGTTACGATACTGAAACCGCCGAAGGCGTCATTCAGGCGATCGTCAAGGACGGCAAGTCGGTGGACAGCGCCGCCGAGGGCGAGACGGTCCAGATCGTCGTCAACCAGACGCCGTTTTATGGCGAGTCCGGTGGCCAGATGGGCGATACGGGCGTTATCTCCGGTGACAACGGCGCCTTTGCCGTTTCCGACACCCAGAAAAAGGGCGAAGGCCTGTTCGTGCATACCGGCACCGTTTCCAAGGGCGGATTGAAGCTCGACGAAGCCGTGCAGCTGACGGTCGATCATGACCGTCGTTCGCGTCTGCGCGCCAACCACTCCGCCACCCACCTGCTGCACGAGGCGCTGCGCGAGGTGCTCGGCACGCACGTCGCCCAGAAGGGTTCGCTGGTCGCGCCCGAGCGCCTGCGCTTCGACGTTTCGCATCCGAAGCCGATGTCGGCCGAGGAGCTGAAGGTGGTCGAGGAGATGGCGAACGAAATCGTGTTGCAGAACTCGCCTGTTGTCACCCGCCTGATGAGCGTCGACGACGCCATTGCCGAGGGTGCAATGGCGCTGTTCGGTGAAAAATATGGCGATGAGGTTCGCGTGGTGTCCATGGGCACCGGCGTTCACGGTGCGAAAGCCAACCGTCCCTATTCCGTCGAGCTTTGTGGCGGCACGCATGTGGCGGCCACCGGTCAGATAGGCCTTATCCGCATTCTCGGCGAAAGCGCCGTTGGTGCGGGTGTGCGCCGTCTGGAAGCCGTAACGGGGCAGGGCGCGCTTGCCTATCTCGCCGAGCAGGATGAGCGCGTAAAGGCACTGGCTTCGTCGCTGAAGGTTCAGCCGGGCGAGGTACTGTCGCGTGTCGAGGGACTTCTTGACGAGCGCAAGAAGCTGGAGCGCGAACTTGCCGATGCCCGCAAGAAACTCGCAATGGGCGGTGGTTCCTCGGATGCCGGCGCAAACGACGTCCAGCAGGTTGCAGGCGTCAATTTCCTCGCAAAATCCCTGTCCGGCATCGATGCCAAGGACTTGAAGGGTCTTGCCGATGAAGCCAAGGCAAATCTCGGCTCCGGCGTCGTGCTGCTGATCGCTGTTTCCGAAGACGGCAAGGCAAGCGCTGTTGCGGCCGTGACCGAAGATCTGACGGCCCGTTTCAGCGCCGTCGATATCGTCCGCACGGCGTCTGCCGCCCTTGGCGGCAAGGGCGGCGGCGGTCGCCCGGACATGGCGCAGGCCGGCGGCCCGGATGGCGCCAAGGCGCAGGATGCCATCGAAGCGGTGGCGGCGGCCCTGGCGGCCTAGTCAGAGTAAATTGAAAGGGCGGGGTTTTACCCCGCCTTTTTGTTTCGGCCTTCAGGGGCTGCCAAAGACGCGACGGAGGGAAGCGATGCGTTTTGTAAATCCCATCCCTTTCGTGCGAGATATCGATCGGTCAAAGGCGTTTTATCGTGACAGGCTCGGCCTGAAGATCATCGAGGATTTCGGAGACTTCGTCCTCTTTGAAACTGGCTTTGCAATCCATGAGGGGCGGTCGCTTGCGGAGACTGTCTGGGGGACATCGTTGGGCGCGGAAGAGCCCTATGGCAGACGAAATATGCTGCTTTATTTCGAACATGCGGATGTCGAGGCGGCCTTTCGAAATATCGCGCCCCATGTTGAGCTTATCCATCCTCTCGAGCGGCAGGCCTGGGGGCAGAGGGTGTTTCGTTTTTACGACCCGGACGGACATGCGATAGAGGTCGGAGAGCCGCTCGGCCAGTCCGGTGACTAACCCACCGTGACTATCGACCGGATAGACGATTTCGGACGGGTTATGGTTTCGTCGGTGGCGAAACGATCGGCCAGTATTATCCGGTTGCCTGCAAATCCTTTGCCGCTTCCTCATCGAGCTGGGCGGCCCGCTTGAAGGCCGGGCGGTCGGTGAGATGGGCCATGTAGTCGAGAAAGGCCGGGCGTTTTTCGATCGTGCCGAAATGCAGGCCCCAGCCGATATGGGCGCCGACATAGACATCCGCCGCGGTAAAGAGATCACCGGCGATAAAGCGGTTTTCGCTGACGGCCCGTTCAAGCGTATTCATCACATCCGCATAGCTGCCGCAGCCGGCCATGCGCAGTTTCTCCTTCGGCACTTCGAAACCCATCGCCTTCATGCTTGCCGCCATTTCCAGCGGGCCTGCGGCAAAGAACATCCAGCGATAATAGAGCCCGCGCGCCTTGGGCGTGGGCGCAAGGTTTGCGCCGGGAAAGGCATCGGCGAGATAGGCGCAGATCGCTGCCGCCTCGGTGACGATTGTATCGCCATGTTTGATGGCGGGCACCTTCGCCATCGGATTTATCAGCCGGTAGGCCGGCGATTTCATCGAGGTCTCGAAACCCAGTATTTCCGTTCGGTATGGAACGCCCACTTCCTCGAGCATCCACCGCGCGATGCGTCCGCGCGACATGGGGTTGGTGTAGAAGATCAATTCACTCATGCTTTTGCCTCCCCAAGCAAAATCCTCGAAGCATCCCGGGAAAACCGATGCGGATTTCGCGCCTGCGCTTCGCTTTTTTAGTCCGCGGCATCCTTCGCATGTTCCCTAAGACCGCGCCGATGCTCCGATGAATATTTGACTGTGCCGGGCAAGTTATCTGCAAGTAGATGCTGTTTAAGCTTTTGTACTGGCCGCAGCACGCGGAATCGAAGTCTGCGCCTAGTACAACGGCTAATCAAGATACTGTGAACAAAAAAGAAACCCGGCATTGCGCCGGGCTTGTGTTTCCCATGTCTGTATCTTCAGCCATCAATGCCATTGGCTGCCAGATCCTTTGGGCAGGAAAACCATTGTGGTTCAGTGAGGGTCTTTTCTTCCGGCATGCCTTGTTTCCGCGAGAAGCGCCAGAAAAAACGCGATGGTGGCGAGCAGGGTGTGGAGGAGGTTGGAAAGCGCCCAGCGTTTGCGTAGTTCCTGCCAGTCGACCGGCACTTCTGCCGCGACGGCCTTGAAAAACTCGTTGATCGGAACATTGACCATTCGCGTCTGAATGACGGCGACGGTGTAGATGATCAAGGCCGACCGCCATAACAGCCGGCGCGGCGGCATCGGAGGAGCCTGCGGAAATCTGGTTGTCGCTTCTCGCAGGGGATTTGTAGATAAAGCGTACAAAGGGTGGGCTTGCCCTGCCGACGCGGGAGGAGATAGGCGCACGCTCGGCCCGCGTCGCGCAGTTGACGTGTCAGCTCTACGGTAGACATAAAAAACCCGGCGCTGAGGCCGGGTTTTGAAGTCGTTGAGAAAGCAGGCTTAAGCCGCCATCGCCTTCTTGAGGTTTTCGTCGATCTTGTCGAGGAAGGCGGTGGTGGAGAGCCACGGCTGGTCCGGACCGATGAGGAGGGCCAGATCCTTGGTCATGAAGCCGCTTTCGACGGTGTCGACGCAGACGGTTTCGAGCGTTGCTGCGAACTTTGCCAGTTCCGCATTGTCGTCCAGCTTGGCGCGGTGGGCAAGGCCACGCGTCCAGGCGAAGATCGAAGCGATCGAGTTGGTCGAGGTTTCCTGACCCTTCTGGTGCTGGCGGTAGTGGCGGGTAACCGTGCCGTGCGCCGCTTCAGCTTCGACCGTGCGACCATCAGGCGACAGAAGAACTGAGGTCATCAGGCCGAGCGAGCCGAAGCCCTGCGCAACCGTGTCGGACTGCACGTCGCCGTCGTAGTTCTTGCAGGCCCAGATGTAGCCGCCGGACCACTTCAGCGCGGAAGCGACCATATCGTCGATCAGGCGGTGCTCATAGGTGATGCCGGCTTCGTCGAACTGCGCCTTGAACTCGGTCTGGTAGACTTCTTCGAAGATGTCCTTGAAGCGGCCGTCATAGGCCTTGAGGATGGTGTTCTTCGTGGAGAGATAAACCGGCCACTTGCGCATCAGGCCATAATTCATGGAGGCGCGGGCGAATTCGCGGATGGATTCGTCGAGGTTGTACATGGCAAGAGCCACGCCGGCGCTCGGAGCGTCGAAGACGTCCTTTTCGATGACCTGACCGTCTTCACCGACGAACTTGATCGTCAGCTTGCCCTTGCCGGGGAATTTGAAGTCGGTTGCCTTGTACTGGTCGCCGAAAGCGTGACGGCCGACAACGATCGGCTTGGTCCAGCCGGGTACGAGGCGGGGAACGTTCTTGCAGATGATCGGCTCGCGGAAGATGACGCCGCCCAGAATGTTGCGGATCGTGCCGTTCGGGCTCTTCCACATCTGCTTCAGGCCGAATTCCTCGACGCGGGCTTCATCCGGGGTAATGGTCGCGCACTTGATGCCGACGCCGTGCTTCTTGATCGCGTGCGCCGCGTCGACAGTGACCTGGTCGTTGGTGGCGTCGCGGTTTTCAACCGAGAGGTCGTAATATTCGATGTCGAGATCGAGGTATGGCAGGATCAGCTTGTCCTTGATGAGCTGCCAGATGATACGGGTCATTTCGTCGCCGTCGAGATCGACGACCGGATTGGCTACCTTGATCTTTGCCATGAATTCCTCACCTTCGAAGCTGTGACGCTTGATAACGCCAATAGTCGGAAAAATATCCGGTGCGGCTATAGCATCGCACGCGCCTGAGGCAAAGCCATGGGGGGCGCTTTTTTGGCGCAGCGCAATAACGCTTTGCGCATTGCCAAACCATAATGCCGGAATACAGTCAGGCGAATCGCTTTGCCCGCTTGTCGGGCCTACCCCGGGATCACATCATGCGGAATATTCTGCTTCTGACTGCCGCCGTCCTCTTTTCCCACAGCGCCCTTGCTGCCGGGCCCACCGATCCCGTCCAGAAGGTGATGGACATCACCGTCAAGAACTGGTCCGGTGACGCCGAAAACTGGAAATACATCTTTGATGAGGACATGCTGACCAGCCTGTTCAGCAAGGATTTCGTCGCACAATATCACGAAGCGTCCAAGAAGCCGGCTTACGAGGCCGAAAGCGGGGAGAAGGGTGATCCCTTCGGCTACGATGTCGTCACCAACTCCCAGGATGGCTGCCCGCTGCAGGAGGTTTCAGTGACCGCCGGTGCGGTGAAGGACGGCGTGACTGACGTGACGGCGAAATTCAAACTCTGGGCCTGCATGGATGAGGCGGAGATGAAGGCGACGGTTGACGAAGTGCATTTCGACGTCGTCGAGGAGGATGGCCGGCCGGTCATCAGCGATATTCATCGCGTTGGTGACGAGGGCAGGGATTCGCTGCGCGAAGAGATGGCGACGATCATCAAGGGGGAGTGAAGAGGACGCTCACATCCCTCCGCCTTTGATTTTACCGCCGATCTGTGCCAGTGAGGCGCGCTTTAGCGTATCGGTTCCAAAATCGACGCGCCGCTTCAGAAAACGGACGAAAGACGATGGCAGGCACAAACAGCGAGCTTGAACTTGTGGCGGAAGGCCCGGCGATCATTCTGGTCGAGCCGCAGCTCGGCGAAAATATCGGTATGGTGGCGCGGGCCATGGCCAATTTCGGCCTTGCCGAATTGCGTCTGGTCAACCCGCGCGATGGCTGGCCGAGCGAGAAGGCGCGGGCGGCTGCTTCCAAGGCCGACCATGTTATCGACGGAACGAAGGTGTTCGAGACGCTGGAAGAGGCGATCAGGGACCTGAACTTCGTCTATGCGACGACGGCGCGCGAGCGTTACGGTTTCAAGCCGGTACGCGCGCCTGTCACTGCCGCCGAGACGCTGCGTGCAAAGTTCAAGACGGGCGAAAGAACCGGCATCCTGTTCGGGCGCGAGCGCTGGGGGCTGACCAACGAAGAGGTGGCGCTGGCTGACGAGATCGTGACCTTTCCGGTCAATCCCGCCTTTGCCTCGCTCAATATCGCCCAGGCAGTGCTTTTGATGTCCTATGAGTGGATGAAGTCCGGCATGGATGATCTGGGAGAGACGCTGTTTCAGTCCGTCGAGCAGCGGCCTTCGACCAAGGAACAGGTTTTCGGCCTGTTCGAACATATTGAAGAGGCGCTGGACGCGCGCGGTTATTTCCATCCGGCTGAAAAAAAGCCGAAAATGGTCGACAATCTGCGCGCCGTGCTGTCGAGACGTGGTTTTTCCGAGCAGGAAATCAGTGTTTTCCGTGGCGTGATCAATTCGCTCGACCGTTTTCCCCGGCAATGGCCAAAGCAGGCCGGCCGTGGAGGAGCGGCAGAGGGAACATTGGCGAAGGGAACTGGGGAGAATGCTGAAGACGAGTGAGGCGGCCGCCGATGTGCTGAAACCGGTGCTGGTGTTTGATTCCGGCATTGGCGGGCTGACGGTTCTGCGCGAGGCGCGGGTGCTGATGCCTGAACGCGGTTTCATCTATGTGGCCGATGATGCGGGTTTTCCCTATGGCGGCTGGGAGGAGGAGGCGCTGAAGGCGCGCATTCTCTCGCTCTTCGAAACGCTGCTGCAGGATTATAGCCCGGAAGTCTGCATCATCGCCTGCAATACGGCCTTCACGCTCGCGGGTGCCGATCTTCGCGCCCGCTTTCCGCAGATGACTTTTGTCGGCACCGTGCCCGCCATCAAACCGGCGGCGGAGCGCACCCGTTCGGGCCTCGTTTCCGTGCTGGCGACACCGGGCACCGTCAAGCGCGCTTATACGCGCGATCTCATCCAGTCCTTCGCCACCCAATGCCATGTCCGTCTCGTTGGCTCGGAAAATCTGGCACGCATGGCGGAAAGCTGGATCAGGGGCGAGCCGGTCTCGGACGAGGCGGTTCTGGCCGAAATAGAGCCCTGCTTCATCGACAGCGACGGCAAGCGCACAGACATCATCGTGCTTGCCTGTACCCATTATCCCTTCATGGCCAATGTGTTTCGCCGGTTGGCGCCCTGGCCGGTGGACTGGCTCGATCCCGCCGAGGCGATTGCCCGGCGAGCCCGCCATCTGGTGCCGCTGCCACAGGATGCGGAGCACCCTGACGGTTTCGATTTTGCCGTCTTCACATCAGGCAAGCCGGATTTTGCCACCCGGCGGCTGATGCAGGGATTTGGTCTTAGCGTTTCGGCGACCTGAGTTTCCCCGCTCAGCCGCCTGTTGTATTTTTGCATCTATTTTGCCTGTCTTTTGCAATTCGAGATTGCGACCTCTTGTCGCGCCGAATTTCTTATGTAAGATGTTTCTCGTCTGTAACCGCTATGAATGGAGGCGTGGAATGACCAATGACATGAATATGCGCCTTAACGGCATGTCTGGCTTTTCCGGCATGGTCTTCGGCGGTTATGTGATGCGAGGCATCTCCCTCCGATAAGGCTTAAAGCCTGATTTCCCTGCCGTTAGGCATTTTCACTTCGTCCGACATGTGACTTGCGCGTCCGCGTGGCATGACTGCTGCGCCCGCCGTTTCGGCATGTCGTTTTCCATCGATAAAGGACCTGGCCGCTTTGCCGCGCCGGGATGGATTTCCCATGCAGAAAAATCAACCATTGGTAGCACATGCGCTGCCGGATGCGGTCGATCGCTTGTTCGTCACATTCGGCGTCTGGAAAACTCTCAAAGCGGTTCTCGTTGCCGCACTGGTGCCGCGCGCGCCGCCGACTGATCCTGCCGATCTGCCTGAACGCCTTCTGGTCGATATCGGCCTTGACCCCTCGCGCGTAAAGCGGCGGCGGGATTGGGAGGTTCCACACTGGGCGCCCCGGTTTTGATGTGACGGCCTCTCCCGCGCAGACATGCGGGAGGGGCCGTATCGAACTTTGACCGCCGACGGCGGAGAAAATCCTGCGCAGACGTTTTTCGGGTTGTTACGAGAGAGCTGCACGGTTTGTAAAATCCGGCTTGAAGCGAAACATTTTCCGTGGCTTGCTCAAGACTCGGGATAAAGGAGACTCATCATGCCACTGGAGAACTGGCTGGCCTTCGTGGCCGCATCCGCCATCATGCTTGCCATTCCGGGACCGACGATCCTGCTGGTAATTTCCTATGCACTCGGCCACGGCCGCAAGGCAAGCACCGCGACGGTAACGGGCGTGGCGCTTGGGGATTTCACCGCCATGACGGCTTCCATGCTGGGGCTCGGGGCACTGCTTGCCACATCGGCGGCGCTTTTCACTGGTCTGAAATGGATCGGTGCGGCTTACCTCATCTATCTCGGCATCAAGCTGTGGCGTTCGCCGGTTGGTGACGCGGCGGAAAACACGGGCGTGACGGGCCGTGAAAGGCCGCTCAAAATCTTCCTGCATGCCTATATCGTCACCGCGCTGAACCCCAAGAGCATCGTGTTCTTCGTCGCCTTCCTGCCGCAGTTTCTGGTGCCGACATTGCCCTTCTGGCCGCAGGTGCTGATCTTCGAGGTGACATTCCTGGTGCTTGCCACGGTGAACGCGGCGCTTTATGGACTTCTGGCAAGCGCCGCCCGCAATACGATCCGCAAACCGAAGGTCCAGCGCATCGTCAATCGCACGGGCGGCGGTCTCCTGATCGGCGCCGGTCTTGTCGCCTTTGGCTGGAAGAGGGCGGTTTCGGCGTAAACGCCCGTCGATCGCCTGAAATTCGGACATAACAAAATGGCATTGCCGCATATTCTTCTCGCCCTGATCACCGTGTTTTTGTGGGGCTTCAACTTCGTCGCCATCAAGATCGGCGTTGCCGACATGCCGCCCTTGTTTCTGACGGGGGTGCGTTATCTCTTTGCTGCCGTGCCCCTGGTGTTCTTCCTGCCGAAACCCAACGTGCCGTGGCGGCATATGATCGTTTACGGCATGGCGATGGGTTTCGTGCAGTTCGGCCTGCTTTACCCGGCCATCAAGCTCGGTCTGCCGGCGGGGCTTGCTTCGCTCGTCATGCAGTCGCAGGCTTTCTTCACGCTGGCGCTTGCCGTGGTGCTCCTCGGCGAGCGGCCGTTGCCGTCACAGATCCTCGGCGCGATCATCGCTTTTGGCGGGCTGGCGGTCATTGGTCTGGAGCGCATGACGGCGGCAGCGCTGATACCGCTCCTGATGGGCGTCGGCTCGGCCATTGCCTGGGCCTGCGGCAACATCGTCAATCGCCGCATCGGCCAGGTGAACGCGGTTTCCTTTGTCGCATGGACGAGCCTTGTACCCGTTCTGCCGTTAATCCTGCTTTCGCTTATGGTGGAAGGACCTGATGCGATTGCGGAAGGCCTGCTCAACGCAACGCCGACGATGGCTTTCGTGGTGATCTACATGGCCTATGGCGCGACCATCGTCGGCGCAGGCATCTGGAGTTACCTGCTTCTGCGTTATCCGGCCGGAACGGTGGCGCCGTTTTCGCTGCTGGTGCCGATTGTCGGTTTCATCAGCGCCTATCTCGCTTTTGCGGAGCATATCACCGTCTTCGAAGTGGTCGGCGCCGCATTGGTCATCACCGGGCTGATGCTGAACGTGTTCGGCAGGCGGCTTTCATTTTTGCGGGTCTCATCCGGAGCCGCATAGATGGGGCGTAATTGCCTGTGCATTACCGGCACGGGGCAGACGCAACCGGCGATTTTTTGGTAAAGAGCATGTTCGGCCGCCGCCAAGGGAATCGGCCGGATGACATGCAGCACGAGGAATGGAACATTGCAGGTCGGCATCGACATGGGCACCCTATCGGGCGGGCAACAGGCCAAGCTCGATATTGAAGAATTGCTTGCGACACGTTTGCTGGTGCAGGGCAATTCCGGGTCCGGCAAGTCGCATCTCCTGCGCCGGCTGCTGGAGCAATCGGCGCAATGGGTACAGCAGGTCATCATCGATCCCGAGGGCGATTTCGTCACGCTTTCCGATAAGTTTGGCCATGTGGTGGTGGATGGCGAGCGCACGGAAGCCGAGCTTGCCGGCATTGCCAACCGCATTCGCCAGCACCGCGTCTCCTGTGTGCTGACGCTGGAAGGCCTTGATATCGAGCAGCAGATGCGGGCCGCCGCCGCCTTCCTCAACGGCTTGTTCGATGCGGATCGTGAATTTTGGTATCCGGTGCTTGTCGTGGTGGATGAGGCGCAGATGTTTGCGCCCTCCGTCGGCGGCGAGGTGACCGAGGATGCCCGCAAGGCGTCTCTCGGCGCCATGACCAATCTGATGTGCCGTGGCCGCAAGCGCGGGCTTGCGGGCGTCATCGCCACGCAGCGCCTTGCCAAGCTTGCCAAGAACGTGGCGGCGGAAGCCTCCAACTTCCTGATGGGCCGCACCTTCCTCGATATCGACATGGCGCGTGCGGCCGATCTGCTCGGAATGGACCGGCGACAGGCGGAAATGTTCCGCGATCTGCAGCGCGGCAATTTCGTGGCGCTTGGGCCTGCGCTATCGCGCCGCCCGCTGCCGATCGTTATCGGTGCCGTGGAAACCTCGGCGCGCTCGTCCTCGCCGAAGCTGATGCCGCTGCCGGATGCGCCCCAGGATGTGGAAGACCTGATCTTCACGCCTGATCCGGAAGAGTTCACGCGCGCCGTGGTGCGCCGTACGCCGCCAGCACCACGTCCGACGACCGATATTCTCGCCGAGCTCTCCCGTTCCACGCCCGCCGCCGTCGGTCCTTCGCCGGAGCCATCGCCGCGTGCAGGTCAGCCGGAGCTGACGGCGGAAGAGCGAGAGGAGAAGATCGCCGCTGTGCTGGTCGAAATTCTCGACGATCCGCAATCGGCCTATCGCACCGACGCCGTGCTTTATCAGGATTTTCTGGTGCGCGCCCGCATGCGCCGCATTCCCGGCACGCCGATGACGCTGGCGGATTTCCGCCGGCAGGTGGCGATTGCACGCTCAGGCGTGGATGCGACGATGGCGGCAAGCGAAGGCTGGCAGAAGGCGCTGGAGCTATCGATGTCGGTTTCCGACGATCTGCAGGGGGTTTTCCTGCTGTTGGTCAAGGCGGCGCTGGGGGAGGAGCCTTGCCCGCCCGACGCCCGAATTGCCCGCGCCTATGGCACCCATTCCGCCCGCCGCGCGCGCCGTCTTCTCGGTTATTTCGAGGAGAAGGAGCTTGTGGTGGTACATGCCGATTTCTCCGGCAAGCGCATCGTGGCTTTCCCTGATCTCGATGCAAAAACCGCACCCGGCGATGCGGATGCGGCGGAGGATGATGCGAGGCTTGCGGCGGAGTGAGGTTGCGGCAGGTTTCCCTGCCGCTTGCCGTTGAAGACCTTATTCTACGGCCTTTGCTTCCTTGCGTGTCGCGATCAGCGAACCGATGATGCCGGTTGCGAGGATGGCGGCGGTGACGCCGAGCGAGACTGCCGGCGGGATCTTGGCGATGCCGAGCATGTCGGCCACGAAGATTTTCGAACCGACGAAGACCAGAACCGCAGCCAGCGCATATTTCAGATAAGCGAAGCGGTGGATCAGGGCGGCAAGCGCGAAATAGAGGGCGCGCAGGCCAAGGATCGCGAAGATGTTCGAGGTATAGACGATAAACGGATCGGTGGTGATCGCGAAGATTGCCGGGATCGAATCGACCGCGAAGATAAGGTCGGCGATTTCGACCATGATGAGCGCCAGGAAGAGCGGCGTCACGAAGGTCTTCAGCTTGCCGGTGGTCGCATCCGTTTCCTTGACGAAGAACTTCTCGCCATGCAGCTTCTCCGTTACCGGAAGGCGGCTGCGCAGGAATTTCAGGATGCGGTTGTTGCCGATGTCCGATTCGTCATGGTCGGACGAGAACAGCATCTTGAGGCCCGTGAAGACGAGGAAGGCCGCGAAGAGATAAAGCACCCAGTGGAAGTTCTCGACGATGGCAGCGCCGCCGGCGATCATGATGCCGCGCAGGATGATGACGCCGAGGATACCCCAGAGCAGCACGCGGTGCTGATATTGGCGGGGAATGGCGAAATAGGAGAAGATCATGGCGATGATGAAGATATTGTCCATCGCCAGGCTTTTTTCGACCACGAAGCCGGTGACATATTCCATCGCCGACTGCTGGCCGGACTGGTACCAGATCCAGCCGCCGAAGGCCAAACCAATGGCGATATAGAAGCCTGACATCAGCAGGCTTTCACGGATGCCGATTTCCTTGGAGTTCTTGTGCAATACGCCAAGATCGAGCGCCAGGAGGCCAAGGACGAGAGAAATGAAGACCGCCCACATCCATGTGGGGGTACCGAGAAAATCGTTGAGGAGGAACTCCATCAGTCAACCTTTAGCCGGACGAGGTTGGCTTTGCGGATGGGGAACGTGTGTCAAGAATATACGTGGGCCCCAACCTAAAGAAACTCGACATCACGTGTTGTCCGGTAACACGCCAGAGGGGCCCGAGTTCTGATCACGAGGGAGAGATAGGAGAGCCTTCAGGCTTTTCAAGGGCCGGTTTGAGAAAAAAGCGGCAGGCTTTGTTTGACAAATTTGTAAAACGTGTTTAGAAGCCGCCCCAACGCCGGGCAGTGATGTCCGGTGTGTTTTGTTGACTGCCCTGCAGTTTAATAACTGACGTTCGGCGGTCAATATCACCGACATGTCCCGTGGTTTCTCCATTTGCATGTGAGAAGCCTGTCAGAGGCCCTGAAACGGGCTTCAGAGGAGGGCGTGTTTCCTTAAACCGGTTTGGTAACAGACCGGCATAACCTATTGAGAAGGAAATACGATGAGCAAGCGCGAATCGGCTAAGTACAAAATTGACCGCCGCATGGGCGAAAACATCTGGGGCCGTCCGAAGTCCCCGGTAAACCGCCGCGAATACGGCCCGGGCCAGCACGGCCAGCGCCGCAAGGGCAAGATGAGCGACTTCGGCACGCAGCTGCGCGCCAAGCAGAAGCTCAAGGGCTACTACGGCGAACTGCGCGAAAAGCAGTTCCGCGCCACCTACGACGAAGCAAACCGTCGCAAGGGCGATACCTCCGAGAACCTGATCGGCCTGCTCGAGTCGCGTCTGGACGCCATCGTCTACCGCGCCAAGTTCGTTCCGACCGTTTTCGCATCGCGTCAGTTCATCAACCATGGCCACGTCACGGTTAACGGCGTTCGCGTCAACATCGGTTCTTACCGTTGCAAGCCGGGCGACGTTGTTGAAGTTCGCCAGAAGTCCAAGCAGCTGGTGACCGTTCTCGAAGCTGTTCAGCTCGCAGAACGCGACGTTCCTGACTACATCGAAGTCGATCACAATAAGATGGTTGCGACCTACGCTCGCATCCCGGCTCTGTCTGACGTTCCGTACCCGGTCGTCATGGAACCGCATCTGGTCGTCGAATTCTACTCGCGTTAATCGACGCGTTTCAGTATTGAGAAAGCCGCCCCTCGGGGCGGCTTTTTTGTTTGCTGGGGAAGGCTTTGCATGCAGGACATTCAGGCGATCGTCGATTCCATTTACGACAGCATGGTGCCGCGCCTGGGCGAGGGCAAAGTTGCGGACTATATTCCCGAGCTCGCCAAGGTCGATCCGAACCAGTTCGGCATCGCCATCACCACTGTCGATGGAACCACCTATACGGCCGGCAATGCGCTCACGCCGTTTTCGATCCAGAGCATTTCCAAGGTTTTCATGCTGACGCTGGCGCTCGGCAAGGCGGGAGAGACCGTGTGGAACCGGGTGGGGCGAGAGCCTTCAGGCTCTTCTTTCAACTCCATCGTCCAGCTGGAGCATGAGCACGGCATTCCGCGCAATCCCTTCGTGAATGCTGGTGCCATCGTGGTGACGGATATCGTTCTTTCCGGCCACCAGCCGCGAGAGGCGATCGGCGAACTCTTGCGCTTCGTGCGTTATCTCGCTGACGATGACACGATCAGCATTGACGACACGGTGGCGAAATCCGAGCAGGCGACGGGTTTCCGCAACTTCGCGCTTGCCAATTTCATGCGGTCCTTCGGCAATCTGCACCACCCCGTCGAATATACGCTGGGCGTTTATTTTCACCAATGTGCGCTGTCCATGACCTGCGCGCAGCTCTCTCGCGCCGGGCTGTTCCTTGCCAATCGCGGCCGCAATCCGCTGAGCGGCCATACGGTCGTGTCAGACCGGCGGGCGCGGCGCATCAACGCGCTGATGCTGACCTGCGGCCATTATGACGGATCGGGCGATTTCGCCTATCATGTCGGCCTGCCCGGCAAGAGCGGTGTGGGTGGCGGCATCATGGCGGTTGCGCCGGGCAAGGCGTCCATTGCCGTCTGGTCGCCGGGTCTCAACAAGGTGGGCAATTCGGCGCTTGGGTCACATGCGCTGGAAATGCTGGCGACGAAAACCGGCTGGTCGGTATTCGGGGCTTGATATTGCAGGCAGATGCGGGCATTTGCCTGCATTGAGAACGGCAGTCGTGCCGGAGCGAGCTAATGATGAACATTCTCACCAGGATCGATGACATCGCCGATAAGGTCGAGGCAGATCAGGACGCGCCCGAGGAAAACGGCAGCTCGCATCCTCTGTTCGACAATGCACCGCGTTCGGTCTCGTTCAACAAGCTGCGCAAGCGTCTGCTACGCAATGTGCGTCAGGCCTTTACCAATTTCGGCATGCTGAACGGCCAGAAACGCTGGCTGGTGGGCCTTTCCGGTGGCAAGGACAGCTATGGGCTGTTGGCGCTGCTGCTCGATCTGAAGTGGCGCGGCCTTTTGCCTGTCGAACTCATCGCCTGCAATCTGGATCAGGGCCAGCCGAATTTCCCCAAGCACGTGCTGCCGGAATATCTGGCGAAGATCGGCGTTGCCCATCGTATCGAATATCGCGACACCTATTCCGTGGTGAAGGAAAAGGTGCCGTCTGGCGGTACGTACTGTTCCCTCTGTTCGCGGCTGCGGCGCGGCAATCTCTACCGCATCGCGCGGGAAGAGGGCTGTGACGCGCTGCTGCTCGGCCATCACCGCGAGGATATTCTCGAGACCTTCTTCATGAACTTCTTCCATGGCGGTCGCCTTGCGGGCATGCCGGCGAAGCTGATGAATGACGAGGGTGACCTGATGGTGCTGCGCCCGCTTGCCTATTGCGCCGAAGAGGATATGGCGAAATTCGCGGCGGCGATGGAGTTCCCGATCATCCCCTGCGACCTCTGCGGCTCGCAGGACGGACTTCAGCGCAATGCCATGAAGGAAATGCTGGCCGACATCGAAAGGCGCATGCCGGGCCGCAAGGACGTGATGCTGCGGGCGCTTGCCCACGTCAATCCGTCGCACCTGCTCGATCCGAAGCTTTTTGATTTTTCGGCGCTCGCTGTCACCGGGGCGTCACCTGAAGAGCGTACGGAGGCCCGCCCTCCCTTATGAAGAAGTGCCCCGCGCGATGACCCTTTCCGATAAAGATATCGACTTTCTGATTTCCACCGTTGCCGCTGCCGGCCGCCAGGAAATCATGCCCCGCTTCCGCAATCTCGACGCCGGCGCGATCTCCGAAAAGACCTCCGCCGTCGATCTCGTAACCGAGGCGGATATTCTTACGGAAAAGGCGATAACCGCCGCTCTCCTGCAACGGTTTCCGAAGGCCCATATCGTTGGCGAAGAGGCCTATGATGCGGATCAATCCGTCATTCCAGCTCTTGCCGATGCGCCGTTCGCCTTCGTGATCGATCCAATCGACGGCACTTTCAACTATGCTTCGGGTTTTCCCGCCTTCGGCACGCTGCTCGCCGTCACCGTCAAGGGTGAGACGGTCGCGGGCATCATCCACGATCCCGTCATGGGCGATACCATCATCGCACTGAAAGGTGAGGGCGCGTTTCTCAACCGCAGGGACGGCTCGCAGGCAAGGCTCAAGGTCGCCGATCCCGTGCCATTGTCCGAAATGGTCGGCATCTTTTCCTGGGGTCACAGCCATGAAGATCGCCGCCCGGTGATCGCCGCCAATATGGCCAAGATCAAGATGGCGCTTTCAATCAATTGCTCGGCTCATGAATATTGGCTTGCCTCGACTGGCAAGCTGCACTTCATCGGCCATGAAAAGCTGATGCCTTGGGATCATCTTGCCGGTGTTCTCATTCATCAGGAAGCGGGCGGCTACACGGCCCGTTTCGACAATACGCCCTACCGGCCGGGACAGACGACCGGCGGCATCCTGTCGGCCCCCGACAAGGAAAGCTGGAAGATGCTGCGACGGGAAATCGTCGCTTTATAGTCGTTACGCTCAGAAAGAAGGATATCGCCCATGGCTCTCGAACTCGACATCGCCTCTCTTGCCAATGCGCTTCAGGAGGCGGCGGCGGTGGAAATCCTGCCGCGGTTCCGCAATCTGGGCGATGGCGACGTCAGGATAAAGAGCGAGGCGATCGATCTTGTCACCGAGGCCGACGAGGCTGCGGAGCGGCTGATCCGGGCCCGGGTGCAGGAAATCATGCCGGACGCGCTGTTCATCGGCGAAGAGGCGGTCGCGGCGGATGCCTCGCTGCTTGGCAAGCTTGCCGACGCCGATCTCGCCGTGGTGGTCGACCCAATCGACGGCACCTATAATTTCGCCTCCGGCCTGCCGCTCTTCGGCGTGATGATGAGCGTTATCTCGAAGGGCGAGACCGTTGCCGGCCTGATCTTCGATCCGATGGGGAATGACTGGGCGATTGCCGAAAAGGGCTCCGGTGCATGGCTTTGCGCCGCCGATGGCTCGCAGACGCAGATGTCGGTCGTGTCGGCGCCTGCATTGTCGCAGATGGTTGGCATCGCCAATACCGGCTATTTTGATGTGGAGACACGCCGCAAGATTCTCATGAACCTTGCCGATGTGCGGTTGTTCACCAGCTATCGCTGTGCTGCGCATGAATACCGCGTGTTCTGCGGCGGCCATATGCATTTCCTGATGTATAACAAGCTGATGCCCTGGGACCATCTGGCCGGCACGCTGCTGTCGCAGGAGGCGGGCGCTTATGCCGCCCGTCTCGACGGCTCTCCCTATCTGCCGCGCCATCTGGATGGCGGCCTGCTGCTGGCTCCTGATCAGGAGACTTGGGAATTGCTGCGCGAGAAGATTTTTACGGTTTGAGGGAAGTGTCGCTGTAACCAACAAAAAAAGGGCGTGGAACCGAGTTCCGCGCCCTTTTTGTTTGTGTGCCTGAACTTACCGTGTCGGTTTGTTATGCGCTTGGAACAGCACGCCCTTTTCGCCGATCAGCACGAAGACGAGGCCGATGATGGAGACGACGAAGAAGCCCGCCACCATGGGCAGCGCCGTGCCGTCGAAAGCCTGGCCGATGGCGGCGCCGATGAGAGAGCCGCCGACCGTTCCCATGAAGCCGATGACGGAGGAGGCGGTGCCGGCGACGTGGCCGAGCGGCTCCATGGCGAGCGAGTTGAAGTTCGAGCCGATCCAGCCGAACTGGAACATGGCGAGCGCGAAGAACACAATGAAGATCGCAAAGGGCATCGGTTCCGGTCCAACCATCTGCACCACCAGCCAGAGGAAGGTGATGGCGATGAAGCCGAGCAGCGACCCGTGCGACAGCTTGCGCATGCCGAACCGGCCGACCAGCCTTGCATTGATGAAGGACGAGAAGGCCATGAACAAAGCAACGCCCGCAAAGGCCGCCGCAAACCATGCGCCGAGCCCGTAAATGCCCTTGTAGACCTGTTCGGCCGAATTGATAAAGCCGAACAGGGCACCGAAGATGAAGGTGCTGGAGAGCGTGTAACAAAGCGCGATGCGGTTGGTGAGCACGATCTTGAAACCGCCAAGGATAGAGCGGGCAGTGAAGGGGCGGACATCGTCCGGATGCAGGGTTTCCGGCAGGCGGAAATACATCCAGGCCGTTACGACGGCGGCAATTCCCGCCATGAAGGCGAAAATCAGGTGCCAGTCACCGAAAAACAGCACGATCTGGCCGGTGCCGGGCGCGATGACCGGAACGACCATAAACACCATCATGATCAGCGACATGACTTCCGCCATCTGGCGGCCGCCATAAATGTCACGCACGATCGAGATGGTGATGACGCGTGTCGCCGCCGAGCCGATGCCCTGAATGAAACGCAGGATCAGCAGGCCGGAGAATGACGGTACGAAGACTACGGCGAGGGCTGAAACGATATAGATCGCAAGTCCGACGAGCATCGGCTTGCGGCGTCCGAAACGGTCCGAGATCGGGCCGTACAGAAGCTGTGCGACGCCGAAGCCCAGAAGATAGGTGGAAATGACATATTGGCGGTGGTTTTCATTGACGACGCCAAGCGATGCGCCGATTTCCTGAAGACCCGGCAGCATGATGTCGATGGCGAGCGCGTTCAGCGCCATCAGCATCGCGGCAAGCGCGATGAATTCCGTGCGCCCCATCGAGCCTGCGCGCGAAGCGGTGGATTGTGAAAGTTCTGTCACAGGATTGCCCCAAAAAGAACGGCAAAGGCGTTGCATGAAGCAACGCCTGGCATACATTTCTGACAATCAGGGTGGGCCGGATGAACCGGCCGAAATCAGGCCGCGCCGCGGACGCTGATACCCTGTTCTTGGAAGTGGCTTTGCAGTTCGCCGGACTGGAACATCTCTCTTACGATGTCACAGCCGCCGACGAATTCGCCCTTGACGTAGAGCTGCGGGATTGTCGGCCAGTTGGAATAGTCCTTGATGCCCTGACGGATGTCGGCATCGGCAAGCACGTTGATGCCCTTGTAGTCGACGCCGAGATAATCGAGGATCTGTACCACCTGGCCGGAAAAACCGCACTGCGGAAATTGCGGGGTGCCCTTCATGAAAAGAACGATGTCGTTGCTCTTCACTTCGCTGTCGATCATGTCGTTAATGCCGCTCATAGGCCTATTCCTTTCACATGCGGTTCAAGGCCGCTGCTTTCTCTTTGTCCCTAAATAACATGTCGCGGCGCGATTTCCACCCGTGGCGCATAAAAAATGCGCTGGTGTGGTATCGCTAAGTGAAGGTCGCAACCCCCGCTACCAGCGCGTCGTCCCGGGCGGGTAAGAAAAGTTGAGCATTATCTTCCCGATAGGCTCCCGCCGCCTGAAGACTGATTTTATTATCGGACCTGATCTGCCGTTATAAATATTGAGTTCCTGTTTGTTGTCGAACGTCATGGTTTCGTGCCCGCTATTCAGTGAGCAGTCATCCTTGCACTTGATTTCGATCTCGCTAGAGAAGCGACCCGCTTTGATATCGATAATTAGTTTTGGACTTTCCTGTTCTACGAGTCGGCAGGTGTCGCCGGTTTTGCAGAAGGCTGTGCCAGATATCCGATCAGCACCATCAAGCTCCACGACGAAGCCGAGCTTGATCTCTTTGCTGCTCTTAACCTCTGCGGCACCTTGTAGCGGCCCCGAAATCGTCAACACCAAAAAGGTGGGAAGCAGGCGAAGGCGATGCATCATCGAAGCCGCTGTCTGCTGCGCGCGGCGGCGGTGCGTCTTTTGCTCACCTGTTTCTTGGCCGGCTTGGGTTTGACCGCGGCGTTTATTGCCGCTTCCAGAACCGAGCCGACGATGCCGCCTGCGAGGGAAGTATTGCTTTTCGTCCGGCGGCGGGTGCGGCGGGTCTTGCGAAGACCGGTCTTGGTGAGGATTTCAGACAGCGCGCCCTTGACGACGCCGTTGAGCACTTGATCGACGATGCCAGACAATTTTCCCTCGCCAATAAATAAATCATATTTCCGTCGCGATTTTTACTATACGTGCATCGCCCACTGTATCAAGCGATCCTTTCGGGTGTCTCCAGCCCGAAGGTTTATGCATGCCGAGCGTCAAGTCACGACTTGTTCTTTATTTCCCCGGTTTCGATCCGCTCGATGCGGCGGCCCATCATCTGCGTTACCAGCGGGCGGCGGCGCTGGCCGGCAAGACTTGGGATGTCGACTATGCGGTGGGACCGCTCACGAGCAGGCCGGGCGGCGAGACATTCACGGTTGAAGCTTCGGCGGGCGACTGGCGGACGCGCTCAGACATTTTCGTTTACGATCATAATGCGGTGATATCGCAGTTACGGGATGCGCCGGTGTGGCAGCAGATCTGGCTTGGTTTCAAAGCCGGTGCAGGCATTATCGCCGAGGGCGGTGCGGCGCGCTACTTCCGCCATGCCTGGCGTTTTGGTCTGTTCTTCATCTTCCCGTTCCTGCTGATGCTGGTCGGCGGCGCTGTTGCGGCGGCTATTGCGCTCTCGCCTTCGCTGCTCGGTTTGCCTCTCTGGCTCTTCGCAATCAGCCTTCCCGCCGCCGCCCTGTTTTTCGTGAAGGCGTTTCTGCCTTTTGCGGAGCGGTTTCACACCCTGCATCTCTATGCGGACTGGCGCTTCGCGCTCGCTGTCGGCCGCGATGAAGCGATTGCCCGCGACTGGATCGAAGAGAGGGCCGCACTTGTTCTGACGGCGCTTGAGCAGCCCTCGGACGAGGTTCTGGTCATTTCGCACAGCATGGGCGCCAGTCTTGCGCTCGCCGTGATCGGCCGCGTGCTGGAACTCAGGCCGGATGCGCTGGATGGCCGGAAGCTGTCCTTTACAACGCTGGGCGGCGCAGCGCTGCAATGTGCGTTCCTGTCGAGTGCGGACAGGCTGCGTGAGAGCGTCGGCGCGATTGCACGTCACCCTGAGGTGACATGGTTCGATATCCAGTGCCTCACCGATCCCATTCACCTCTACAGGTGCAACACGGTGGCGCTGACCGGCCATAAGGATGCGCCGTTGCCGAAGATCGTGCCGATCCGCTTCAAGCATTCGCTTTCGCCGGAGCGGTATAAAAAGAACAAGCGCAACTTCCTGCGCATGCACCGGCAATATGTTCTGGGGCCTGATCGCAAATCCGGTTACGATTTTACGCTGCTAACGGCTGGACCTTTACCGGCCGCATCTTTTGCCGATCTGGAATCGCAGAGCCCGCCTGCTTTGTAAGCGGCTACTGCTCATTCTACCGGATATGAAAAGGCCCGCGTGAGAGTATCACGCGGGCCTTTGATTTTAGTCCGGAGCCTTTATGCGTTGGCGGGACAGTGAAACTGTCTTGCCCGAACGGCTTTGACGGCCACGGTCATTCGGGAGCCGAGGTCTGCAGTGCAAGGGCGTGCAGAACGCCGCCCATATTGCCCTTCAGCGCGTCATAGACCATCTGGTGCTGCTGCACGCGGGTCTTGCCCTTGAACGCATCCGCAACGACTTCTGCCGCGTAATGATCGCCATCACCTGCCAGATCGCGGATCGTGACCTTTGCCCCGGGAATTCCCGCCTTAATCATGTCTTCAATGTCGCCGGGTTTCATGGGCATGGTGTTTCTCCTTAATTCATTCTGCGGCGAGCAAAGTTTCGCCGTCCATGAATTGAGGGAACCACGATTCATAGGCCAAGTGCAATTCTTTAATCTCGACAGCCCGCGCCGTGCCCAGCTTTACGCTCGCACCGCCGGTAACGCCGATTGCCGGGCAGGAAACGCCCGCCGCTTTGGCCGCCGCCTGCACCTTGTCGAGATCGGCCTTCTTCACCGTCAGGACGTAACGGCCCTGGTCTTCGCCATAGAAGGTGAGGACCGGATTATGGCCTTCGACCGCATCGATCGTCGCGCCGATGCCGGAGGAAATCGCCATTTCGGCAACCGCAAGCGCCAGACCGCCCGAAGAGCAATCGTGAACGGCTGTCGCAAGACCATCGGTGATGAGCGTGCGGACGAAATCGCCGTTCTTCTTTTCGGCTGCCAGATCCACATGCGGCGCCGGGCCATCGATGCGGCCGTGGATATCGCGCATGTAAACCGACTGGGCGATATGCGTGCCGAGACCGGCAGGCGCACCGATGAGCAGCACCACTTCGTCAGCGGCGGCGAAACGAATGCGCGCCATGCGGCCCCAATCCTTCAGCAGGCCAACGCCGCCGATGGTGGGGGTGGGCAGGATCGCCTGACCGTTGGTCTCGTTGTAGAGCGAGACGTTGCCGGAAACGATGGGGAATTCCAGCACGCGGCAGGCTTCGCCGATGCCCTTGATGGCATGGACGAGCTGGCTCATGATCTCGGGCTTTTCCGGATTGCCGAAATTGAGATTGTCGGTGGCCGCGAGCGGCAAAGCGCCGGTTGCGGTGATGTTGCGCCAGCATTCGGCGACCGCCTGCTTGCCGCCTTCGAACGGGTCGGCCTCGACATAACGCGGTGTGACGTCGGAGGAGAAGGCGAGCGCCTTCTTGTCATGGCCTTCAACGCGAACCACGCCCGCATCGCCACCCGGCAGCTGCAGAGAGTTGCCCTGGATCAGCGTGTCATACTGTTCGTAGACCCAGCGGCGCGAGGAGTTGTTGGCCGAACCGAGAAGCGAAACCAGCGCATCGGCAATATCGGCCGACGGCACGTCGTTGTCGGCCAGAGCCGCCGGCACCTTGGCGGGCGTCCACGGGCGGTCGTATTCCGGGGCCTCGTCGCCCAGTTCCTTGATCGGCAGGTTGGCGACTTCCTCGCCATTGTGCAGCACGCGGAAGCGCAGGTCGTCGGTGGTCCTGCCGACAATGGCGAAGTCCAGACCCCATTTGACGAAGATCGCCTTGGCGACCTCTTCCTTGGATGGCTCGAGAACCATGAGCATGCGCTCCTGGCTTTCCGACAGCATCATTTCATAAGCCGTCATGCGCTCTTCGCGCACCGGTACGGCATTGAGATCGAGCTCGATGCCGAGATCGCCCTTCGCGCCCATTTCGACGGCCGAGCAGGTGAGGCCGGCGGCGCCCATGTCCTGAATGGCGATGACCGCGCCTGTTTTCATCAGTTCGAGGCAGGCTTCCAGCAGGCACTTTTCGGTGAAGGGGTCGCCGACCTGAACGGTCGGGCGCTTTTCTTCGATGGACTCATCGAATTCGGCGGACGCCATGGTCGCGCCGCCGACGCCGTCGCGGCCGGTCTTCGCGCCGAGATAGACCACCGGCAGGCCGACGCCCTTGGCTTCCGAAAGGAAGATCGCATCGGACTTGGCAAGGCCGGCGGCAAAGGCGTTGACGAGGATGTTGCCGTTGTAGCGCGGGTCGAATTCCACTTCGCCGCCAACCGTCGGCACGCCGAAGGAGTTGCCGTATCCGCCGACACCGGCGACGACGCCGGCCACGAGGTGGCGGGTCTTCGGATGGTCAGGCGCGCCGAAACGCAGGGCATTCATGGCCGCGATCGGGCGTGCGCCCATGGTGAAGACGTCACGCAGGATGCCGCCGACGCCGGTCGCCGCACCCTGATAGGGCTCGATATAGGACGGGTGGTTGTGGCTCTCCATCTTGAAGACGACGCAGTCGCCATCGTCGATATCCACCACGCCGGCGTTTTCGCCGGGGCCTTGAATGACGCGCGGGCCGGTGGTCGGCAGGGTCTTCAGCCACTTCTTGGAGGACTTGTAGGAGCAGTGCTCGTTCCACATGGCCGAGAAGATGCCAAGCTCGGTAAAGCTGGGCTCCCGTCCGATCAGGTCGAGGATACGCTGGTATTCGTCGGGCTTCAGCCCGTGGGATGCAACGAGTTCCGGGGTGATCTTGATGGAATTTGAGATAGACATAGGTCTCACGCGGTTCGAGCCGAGGAAAGTTTCCGGTTCTTTAGCGCAAGAGGCTCAATGGCGCGACAGGAAAATGTGCTGTTTTGCCGGCAAAACGCTGCTTTGTTGGCTTATTCAGAACTTGTAGCCGACCATCAGGCCGACGCGGGTGAGCCCGTCATTGGGGCCATCGCACAGATTGGCGTGGGAGGCGTGCTCGATCTGGGTCGAAATATTCCAGTTGTTGTCGAAGCGATATCCGATGGCGGCATATTCATGGAAAAGCACCCGGCAGCCGAATTCCGCGCCGGTTTCGCCAGCGCCGTTTTTCAGCCTGCCATCGTGCCAAAGGCCGCCAAAACCGAAATCCACGAAAATCTTCGGGTTAAGATCGAAGGTCCAGTTCACGCCGCCGTAAATGGTGTTCGCCGCGCCCTCGGTGCCGATTTCCGCACCCAGATGCAGGCGGGGGCGAGCGAGTTTTTCGCCTGTCGTTACGGCGGCTGCGCTGGCGAAGGGATCGAAATAGGCGGTGAAGGCCGGGAAGACGCCGTTTTCACCGCCGCCATCGCGATTGGCGAGCGAGGTGGTGGCTCCGAAGCGCAATTCATCGAAGATGCTGCCGTCCGCCGCATTGGCCGGCACGATGTCGATGAAGACATATGCCGCAAGCAGCACCGCCAAAGTGAAAAACGCCCTGACACCTGTGGAACCGAATGCTGCCATCGAATCATTCCCCACTGCGAATTGCGCAAAGGATGGCAGGTTTGTAATTTTGGTAAATGATCAGTTACTGAATTAAACGGGATGTTGCAGGAAAGACTCTGCGGGCCAGCGTTCACGCCACGCTTTCATAGCCGGCCGAGCCATTATCGAGCAGGCGGCGAAGGACGCCGAAGGCATGCGTCAGTTCTTCGCGGGTGGAGGGGCCTGAAAAGCTGATGCGGACGCGGTGGAAAACCTTGTCCGTCCGTCCGGCCTTGAATTCGTCCTCGTCATCGATCAGCACGCCTTCCTTCATCGCCGCATTGCGGAAGGTGCCGGAAAGCCAGGGTTCGGGCAGTCTCAGCCACAGGAAGGCGATATCGGGCAGCGAATTGAAGTCCAGCCCGGCAAAGACGCGCCGGGCAATCGCCTCGCGCTTATTCAGTTCGGCGATGCAATCCTTGCGGATATCGTGGGCGTCGCCGCTATTGACGAGGCGCGCATTGAGTTCGGCCAGCATGAACGGCAGGCCGCCCGTCATCATCGAGTGGGAAATGCGGATGCGCGAGGAATATTGCGCCGGACAGGCGACCCAGCCGCCGCGCACGCCGGCGGCGACGGATTTCGACAGGCCGCCGACAACGAAGGTGATGTCGGGCGCAAATTCGGCGATCAGCGGGATCGCCTCGCGGGTCATCGCGCCATAAAGATTGTCCTCGATGATCCACACGCCGTATCGGCGGGCGATATCGGCAATCGCGCGGCGGCGCTCTTCCGGCAGGATGGCGCAGGTGGGGTTCTGGCCGGCCGACATCAGGAAGATCATCTTCGGATGCTGCTGGGCGCAGACGCGCTCGAAATCATCAGGGACGATGCCGTTCTCATCCGCTTCAACGAGCGTCACCCGCCGACCGGCAAGGGCGGCGCTGCGGCTGATGTGGGAATAGGTGACGGGTTCGAAGACGATGCGGTCGCCCGGCGCGGTCATCGCCGTCACCACACTCATCACCGCCGCATGGGCGCCGAGCGTCGAGACGATGTTTTCCGGTTTTGGCGACCAGCCATTCTGGGAAAGCCAGCGAACGCCCGCCATGCACCAGCTGTCAGGGAAGGAGCGGGCGTAATTGGTGATGTCGTAGGCATGCTCACGGGTGACGGCCTCGATGTGCCGGGCGATCAGCCCGCTCTGGCCGACATCCGGTGCCGCCGTCGTGTTCAGCCTGAATTCGGCGCTGCTGTCGATGGCGTGGCGCGTGCTGCCGAAGGCCGCCGCTGCCGGTTCCATGGGCAATGAGGGGGCAGGGGTCTTGCGCTCATTGACATAGGTGCCGCGTCCGACCTCACCACTGACGAGGCCGCGTTCGTGAATGAGCGCATAGGCCCGGCTGATTGTACCGATTGTCACACCGAGATCGTAAGCAAGATTGCGCTGGGGCGGCAATTTGGAGCCGGCCTGCAGGGTGCCGTCGGAAATCGCGCCTTCAATACTGTCGGCGAGGCGAAGATAAATCGGGCCGTCGCCCTCGGTGATGTCGGGAAGCCAATTTGTCATGGTGACAATTTATGCATTGTATCTATCGGTAAGTCAATTGTATTTATTGTATGCATTGATTGAGGATCAACGAACGGAGACAATAGGTGCAATATGCGCAAGATGGATCAATACCTTTCGACAGCGGATACACTCTATCCTGATGGCTACGAACGGGAACGCGTGTTCCGCGATGCCGGCGACATGGTCGCACCGGCGCCCTTTCCGGCCAAGATCGCCCACACGCTTATTGGTCGCCTGATTGCGGGCATGTTCAATTGGCACCGGAAACGGCAGGGACGGCTCGCTTTGCGGGAATTGTCCGACGATCTTCTGGAGGATATTGGCGTTACGCGGGATGAGGCCCTCAACGAGGCCGCAAAATCGCGGCTTCTCTCCTGGCCCTCCCGGTCGCTTTGATTTTTTGTCGGAGAGCGGTGCCTTCTTTCCCCGGCGCCATCAAGCCATTCGGCAGCCCGCCGCGCCACTCCCAACCGGCGCTGGCGGGTTTTTTTAGTGGGTATACGCGGGGGTGGCAAACGGCCAAAACAACTCCCCGTCATCCTCGGGCTTGTCCCGAGAATCTGCACATATCGATTTTGCTGACGTATTTGGGTCCTCGGGACAAGCCCGAGGATGACGTCTGTGGACGTATGTTAGATCAGCAGCCCTTGCCGCCGTTCGCCCAGCGCTTGACGTCGGTTGCGATGCGGCCGGAAAGGGCTTCGTTCATCACGGGTCCGAAAGCGTCGAGCTTTGCCGGATTACCTTCGGCCTGCACCACCAGCATGGGGCGCGATTCCGGGCTGTTGCGCGGCACGAGCAGGATGCGCGGGCGGCCGGAGAAGGAATTGAGTTCGGGGGCCAGACGATAGGCCTTGAACGCCGCATCGCCCGATTTGAACCAGCAGGCATTCGCGCCAAGCGCGATCCGTTCCATCGTCGGCAGGGCCGCGCGGGAGACGGAGGCAGCCGGCTGCGGTTTCGGCTGGCAGGCGGCAAGTGCGGCGGCAGCGAGGATCAATCCGGCGGCTTTATAGGCATTGTGTCGAAGAAGACGGGGCATCAGGTCATCCAGAAGAAAGGCCGAAACGGCGCCGGAAGCCGGCATCAAAAAAGGCGGGCCTGAAGCCCGCCCGGTCTGTCAGGCCGCGATGACGCCAAGCGCCGAGGCGAAGAGGCCGCGCCCATCATTGCCGCCATGGGCGGCTTCGATCAGGTTTTCCGGATGCGGCATCATGCCGAGAACGTTGCCTTGGGCGTTGATGACGCCGGCAATGTCGTTCAGCGAACCGTTGGGGTTGGTGCCCTCTGCATAACGGAACACCACCTGGCCGTTGCCTTCCAGCGCCTTCAGCTCGTCGGTTTCGACGAAATAGTTGCCGTCGTGGTGGGCGACGGGGCAGCGCAGGATCTGGCCCTTGTCGTAAGCGCGGGTGAAATCGGTGTCGTTATTGGCGACTTCCAGCTTCACTTCACGGCAGACGAATTTCAGCGAGGCGTTGCGCATCAGCGCGCCGGGCAGCATGCCGGCTTCGACCAGAATCTGGAAGCCGTTGCAGACGCCAAGAACCTTGACGCCCTTTTCGGCCTTTTCGCGAATGGCCTGCATGACCGGCATGCGCGCGGCGATGGCGCCGCAACGCAGGTAGTCACCATAGGAGAAGCCGCCCGGTATGACGATCAGGTCGACATCGGGAATATCCGTTTCCGTCTGCCAGATGGTGACGGGCGCGCTTCCGGAGATTTTCGTCAGCGCCGCGATCATGTCGCGGTCGCGGTTGAGGCCGGGAAGTTGGACGACAGCGGATTTCATGGACGGCGGCTCCTGCGGCTTCAGAGGATGGCGATAGCGTAGTTTTCGATGACCGTATTGGCCAGGAGCTTTTCGCACATCGCCTTCAGGTCGGTCTCAGCCTTGGCCTTGTCGGCGCCTTCCAGCTCCAGGTCGAAGACCTTGCCCTGACGGACATGGCCGACGCCACCGAAACCGAGGCTGCCGAGCGCGCCTTCAATTGCCTTGCCCTGCGGATCGAGAACGCCGTTCTTCAGCGTAACAGTCACCCGTGCCTTGATCACCTGATCTTCTCCTGATTTTACCTTGTTAGGCCAATATTACTTCACGAGGCCGATATTACTTTACCAGGACAGGACCGGTGCCGCGGATCGGTTCGTTTTCATTGATGATGCCGAGACGGCGCGCCACTTCGGAATAGGCTTCCACAAGTCCGCCCATATCGCGGCGGAACAGGTCCTTGTCCATCTTTTTCTGGGTCTCGATGTCCCACAGGCGGCAGCTGTCTGGCGAAATCTCGTCGGCGAGGATGATGCGCATCATGTCGCCTTCGAACAGGCGGCCGCATTCGATCTTGAAATCGACGAGCTGGATGCCGACGCCGAGGAAGAGGCCGGACAGGAAGTCGTTGACGCGGATGGCAAGCGCCATGATGTCATCAAGCTCGGCGGGATTGGCCCAGCCAAAGGCCGTGATGTGCTCTTCGGAGACCATCGGGTCTTCCAGCTCATCCGACTTGTAATAGAACTCGATGATGGAACGCGGCAGCACCACACCTTCATCAATGCCGAGACGCTTGGAGAGCGAGCCGGCGGCGACATTGCGCACGACGATCTCAAGCGGGATCATCTCCACTTCCTTGATCAGCTGCTCGCGCATGTTGAGGCGGCGGATGAAGTGGGTGGGAATGCCGATCTTGTTCAGATGCGTGAAGACATATTCGCAGATGCGGTTGTTCAGCACACCCTTGCCGTCGATGACTTCGTGTTTCTTCTTGTTGAAAGCGGTCGCATCGTCCTTGAAGAACTGGATAAGCGTGCCTGGCTCCGGACCTTCGTAGAGGATCTTGGCCTTGCCTTCGTAAATACGGCGGCGACGGTTCATAATTGCAGGTCTCTTGGTTGACGCCGATTCTGGTGGCGTTGCGTTTGGTCTTTGAAGCGGTCCCATAAAGGAAAAGAGTGCATTCTACAATGCGGCTCGCATATTTCCCTTCAATTCTTGTGACAGGCCGGAGAAACCGCGGCACCCGGAAAACAGGCCTCCGGGGCAGATCGAAGGGGCTGCGGCCCGCACGGCCGCCGCCGTCAGGGCTCGACGGCCTTCAGTCGGCTCAGGAACTGGGCGAATACCATGCCACCTTCCGGCCACGGACCATGACCGGACTCGCTGTTGATATGGCCGGACATGCCGGCGTCGATCAGCAGCGAGCCCCAGGCGGCGGCGATGTCATCGGCATGTTCATAGGAGCCGAAAGGATCGTTCCGGCTGGCGATGGTGATCGTCGGGAAAGGCAGCGGATCGCGCGGGTAAGGTCCGAAGGTCATCAGGTGCTTGGGCCGGATATCGGGATTGGCGACATCGGGCGGCGCAACGAACAGCGCGCCGGACACCTTCTTGCCGATTTCCGGCAGGGCATGGATGACGGTCGGCACACCGAGGGAATGGGCGACGAGGACGATGGGCTTGGTGGAGGCATTGACCTCTTCCACCAGCCGGGCGACCCAATCTTCCTTCACGGGTTTGGACCATTCGGCCTGCTCGACGCGGCGGGCGGTGGAAAGCTTGCGCTCCCAGCGGCTCTGCCAGTGGTCGGGGCCGGAATTGGTATAACCGGGGACGATCAGGATATCTGCTTCTGAAACTTTCATGCGCCCATATCTGTGTTGTGATGCCGCCGCGATCAAGGTCGCGGCGGCATTAACTTCAAGGTCTCTTGCTCAGCTCAAGTCTCAGGCGTTGCCGAAGACGCGGTTGAAGATCGTGTCGACATGCTTGGTGTGGTAACCGAGGTCGAACTTCTCGCGGATCACCTCTTCGGGAAGGGCAGCGCGCACTTCCTCGTCGCCCAGCAGTTCCTCAAGGAAGTCGGCGCCCTGTTCCCAGACCTTCATGGCGTTGCGCTGCACGAGACGATAGGCGTCCTCGCGGGAAACGCCGGCCTGCGTCAGCGCCAGAAGAACGCGCTGCGAGTGCACGAGGCCACGGAACTTGTTCATGTTCTTCAGCATGTTGTCCGGGTAGATCACCAGCTTTTCGATGACGCCGGCCAGACGGTTCAGCGCGAAATCCAGCGTGACGGTCGTGTCGGGGCCGATAGCGCGCTCCACGGAGGAGTGGCTGATATCGCGCTCGTGCCAGAGCGCCACGTTTTCCATTGCCGGAACGACCGACATGCGCACCAGCCGGGCAAGGCCGGTCAGGTTTTCGGTCAGAACCGGGTTGCGCTTGTGCGGCATGGCGGACGAACCCTTCTGGCCGGGAGAGAAGAACTCTTCCGCTTCCAAAACCTCGGTGCGTTGCATGTGGCGGATTTCGATGGCGACGTTTTCAATCGACGAGGCGATGACGCCGAGGGTCGCGAAGAACATGGCGTGGCGGTCACGCGGGATGACCTGCGTGGAGACCGGCTCGGGGATGAGGCCGAGCTTTTCGCAGACATGTTCCTCGACGCGCGGATCGATATTGGCGAAGGTGCCGACGGCGCCGGAGATCGCGCCCGTGGCGATTTCGGCGCGGGCATTGACAAGACGCTCGCGGTTGCGGTGCATCTCGGCATAAAAGCGGGCAAAGGTCAGGCCCATGGTGGTGGGCTCGGCATGGATGCCGTGGCTGCGGCCGATGCGCACCGTGTTCTTGTGTTCGAAGGCGCGGGTTTTCAGCGCCGCCAGAACCCGGTCCATATCGGCGAGCAGAAGATCGGCGGCGCGCACGAGCTGGATGTTGAGCGTGGTATCAAGCACGTCCGACGAGGTCATGCCCTGATGCACGAAGCGGCTGTCGGGACCGACAAATTCGGCAAGATGGGTGAGGAAGGCGATGACGTCATGCTTGGTGACGGCTTCGATTTCATCGATGCGGGCGACGTCGAAGGTGGCGCTGCCGCCCTTTTCCCAGATGGTCTGGGCAGCCGACTTGGGGATGACGCCGAGTTCGGCCAGCGCGTCACAGGCATGTGCCTCGATCTCGAACCAGATGCGGAACTTTGTTTCCGGCGACCAGATGGCGACCATTTCCGGCCGGGAGTAACGAGGGATCATGGCAATGACTTTCTTTGTGGAGGAATTTTGCTGCCCGTTTAGCAAAGTGTTCCGGTAATCTCAATCTATCAAGCCACATGCCTATGTTGCTCGTTGCGCACGTCGGCAAAGGAATGCACCCGCAGGCAGGAGCGGAACGGCGGCAAAGGGCAGATATAATCCAAGGCCCAGAACGCAGAACTGGTAAATCGCGCCGAGCGATGTGAAGAGCTGCTGGAAAAACCAGATGCGGGAGAATGCCGGCGCGTGCCATTGCGCATAGAAAATCCGGTACTCAAAAGCGAAGAACGCCGCCGCGACCGCCAGCGTGAAAAAAATGATGGCAAGACAGGCCGCCGCAAAACGCAGCGGCAGGGCGGTGGACGGGGGAACGAAGTGCAACGCGGCCATGGCCAGCAGCCAGCCGAAAAGGCCGCCCGTGAAGAAAAGCGTGATTATGTCGGTGGCGTGGTCGGTTTCCAGCCGGTTCCTGACATAGAGGCCGATGGCGGCGGCCGCGGCTGAGCAGAGGGCCCAGACAAACGCGCCGAGCAGCGTAAACAGCGCTGCCGAAGCCATGTCACGGAAACCCTGCCTGTCGCTTTCCATGAAAATCCCCCAACGCCTTGCTGTGCCGCCCCCGGCCTGTCCCGCATTCAGCGGCGACGGGTTACGTCCGTCCGGCTTCCGCCGCCGCGCGCAGCTGAGCGACGGTCTTGCGGTAGTCGGCGACGCCATCGCCTTTGAAGACGGCCGAGCCGGCTACCAGCGCGTTCGCACCGGCGGCAACGATTGCGCCTGCGGTTTCCGCCGTCACGCCGCCATCCACTTCCAGTTCGATCGGCCGGTCGCCGATCATTGCCTTTGCCGCGCGGATCTTGTCGAGCATGGCCGGAATGAATTTCTGCCCGCCGAAACCGGGATTGACGCTCATGATCAGGACGAGATCGACATCATCAAGCACGTTCTCGATGACCGAAAGCGGTGTGGCGGGGTTGAGCGTCACGCCGGCCTTTCTGCCAAGCCCGCGGATCGTCTGCAGCGAGCGGTGCAGGTGAGGCCCTGCTTCCGCATGTACGGTGATGCTGTCACAGCCAGCCTTGGCGAAGGCTTCGAGATAGGGGTCGACGGGGGCGATCATCAGATGGCAGTCGAAGAACGCCATGCTGTGCGGGCGCAGCGCCTTGATGACATCTGGGCCGAAGGAGATGTTGGGGACGAAGTGGCCATCCATGACATCGAGATGGATCCAGTCCGCGCCGGCTTCCGTGACATCGGCGACTTCCTGTCCGAGCTTGGCGAAATTGGCGGCCAGAATGGAAGGGGCTATGCGGATGGGCAGGGACATGGGGCAAACTCCTCTCGACGCGTTGCGTAAGCTGCCTTTAACATCAAGTATCGGGGTTTGAAACGGCCGGCCGCGCGGTTGCGGGTGGTTTTCAGCCGCGTTTCATCGAATTTCCGTTGCTGCCGCGTTGCCTATTGTCTTTCCGCCTTGTCCGCCGGTTCGAAACGCTGGCCGTTCCAGCGCTGCAGACGATAGGGATTGTCGGAAAGGTCGTGCGACGGGTTGAAGCCGAGATCGCCGATGACGGTCTTGAAGACGGCGCCGCCAGCCAATATTTCCGGCCCGGGTTTCGACTGCGCCTGCACTGCCTCTGCAAGGGCGGCGGTGAGTTCGGCCGCTGCATAAGCGGGCAGGATGTAACCCTCAGGTTCGATGCCCGCGCCCCGCAGTTCGCCGGCGACGGTCTGGGCGGAGGGCAGGGCGTCATAGGCCGGACGCGTGACGGCCAGCACATTCGCGGTCAAGGGAACCGGATTGTTGGCGGCGTTCATGGCGTCGCCGCCCATGATGGTCAAGGGAAGGTTTTCGGATGCGGCATCCCGGGCGATGATGGCGACGTCGTTGCGCTCTGCGCCCACGAAGACATGGGAGATGCCGGTGCGCGCCAGCCGGCGTACAAGCGCAACCTGCTGTTCCTGATTGGGCCGCATCGTATCGGTGAAGGTGGGCTTGAGGCCGTTTTCCTCGAGCGCCGAGCGGATGCGGTCCACCAGTTCGCGGCTATAGATCGTGCCGTCATCCACAAGTCCGATGGAGTGTCCCTTCCAGTCGCGCAGGATGATCTCCGCGATCCTGTCCGATTCGGCCCGGTCTGATGGGGCGAGGCGGAAGAGCGGCCAGCCGTATTTCAGCGCATCTTCCATCAGGATCGGCGCGCGGCTGGAAAGTGTGATCGCGGGAATGGCGGCCGCTTTCAATGGCGGCAGAACGCCCTGAAGCGTTTCCGTGCATAAAAACCCGATCGCGGCGCTGACCTTGGCGGCCACGAGGCCATCGGCAATCGCGCCGCCGCTGCCGTCTTCGCAGCTCTCGTGGATTTCGACGACATCAAGCCCGAGCTTGGCCGCCGCCGCTTTCGCCCCCTGCCGCACCTGCTGGCCCAGAAGCTCGTAAGGACCGTTCTGGGGGGCAACAATGCCAATCGATGCCGCGCTTGCTGAGCCCGCGAAGGCAAAACCGGCGATGATCGTTAGCAGGCGAAGTGAAAGCATGAGGCGATAGAAATCCTGTTGTCCCGGCTTGATGTTTATCGGCAACAACTGGTTTTCCAAAGGAAAAATCGCTGCGGTTTCATCTTAATCGCATATCGCCATCCGCAGGGCGGCGGTTTTGATCGGAAGTTGCCCGATTCGAGGGCTCGTAGCAGTTGGACAACTTTTGATTGTTTGCGTTCGGTGCAATTGCGCGCGACCGGTCTCACGGCGCGGCTGTTCTTGCGGTGAAGTTGTTCCTCCTTTGCGCCGACTGGACGAGGAGGTATTTCGTGTTCCTGCCGTGAGTTGCGTTACTTCATAAATCTATTACATGTGCCGCGTATAAGCACAGTTTAGAAAAGACTGAGCTAGGTTTATGCTTTTCAGAGTGCAGCACAAAAACATGCACATTTTATTATCAATTGCATAATTTATTGATATATATGACGAATATATAATCCTTCCAATTATTCACCGCTTTTACGCCATGTTTTTTTCGCATTTGCGAGAAGATTTGCTTGACGGAAAGTAAATGATTAGCTTAGATGTAACTGTTTCAGGGGACGACTGAAATTGGCTGTAACAGGCCTCGGAAAGTGTTCCGATTATAAGCACTGCCAGACTATATTACATTCTATATTCTATTTTTTTCATTACGTATAAACCGCTTCAGGCAACTGGGGCGGTTTTTTACATGAAGCTAATTTAAGCAATTTAAAATTGAATTCCGAAAGCCTGGCGCAAAGACGTTCTTTCATTTTTGTATTTCTGGAAAAGATATAGCGCGGAGAGGGTAAATCCAACTCCGGCGTATAGATCATATGACTGTGTGAAATTGCCCGTCGAACGCCCTTGCTGCCTGCAAGCGAATTCGGTTGGTCGCTTGTGCGGCCTTATTTCAGGGCGGCCAGGGCGTCCCTGGCAAAGGCGGAGATGGGTTCGGGAAGTTTATCCGGATCGAACCAGCCGATGGCGGAAAGCTTGTCTGGTTCGGTCAATGCCGGCTCACCCTGTGCGTCGCGGGTGACGAAGATCAGTGAAACCCAGTGGTGACCGTCTTGCGTATCGATAAATTCGCTATGGCAGAGAAATTCGACGTCGCCGATCTCAAGGCCGGTTTCTTCTTCGGCCTCGCGGCGTGCTGCGGCGAGGGAAGTTTCAAGGTGATCGACCTTGCCGCCCGGAATACTCCAGTATCCGGCTTCCGGCGCCTTCAGGCGCCGGCATAAAAGTACGCGCTCGTTACGCAATATGACAAGGCCGACACCAACGCCCGGAAAATCGAGGCCGGGCTTGATGGTCGATGTCATATTGTCCATTGCGCTGGTCAAGCCTTGGCGTTGGCCACGATCAGCATGAAGGCGGGAATGTCGTCGCCGAAACCAACCGGTGTCGGGCCATCGTCATGGTCGCGATAATGGCGGCGGCGGTCGCGGTTGTCGTCGTTGGCGTGCGGCTGGTTGCGGCTGTTGCGCTCGGAATTGCGCGGGGTCTTTTCCGGTCTGCGTTCTGCCTTCACCTTGTCTTCTCCGTGAGCCGCAACGTCCGTATCCACAGCGGACTGTGCATCCTGATTGATGTTTTCGACCGGCGATGCGGGTGCATCGCGACGGTTCCTGTCGCGACCTCTGCCGCCACGTTCCTTGGGCCCCCGGCGGCTGGAATTGCTCTCGAAGCTTTCCATGGGTGCGGGGAGTGCGGACAGGTCACCGCTCAGCCACTCGATCTTCTCGGCGATCAGCTTTTCGATCGCGTCGAGATATTTCGCATCGCTCTTGGTGACGAGGGTGAAGGCCTTGCCCGAACGGCCCGCACGACCGGTACGGCCGATGCGGTGGACATAGTCTTCGGCATGAATGGGAACGTCGAAGTTAAAGACGTGGCTGACATCGGGAATATCCAGCCCGCGTGCTGCGACGTCGGAAGCGACCAGCAGCGAGAGGTTTCCGTCGCGGAAGTTTTGCAGCATCGTGGTGCGCGAACGCTGGTCCATGTCGCCATGCAGGGCGCCCACGGAAAAACCGTGGCGGTCAAGCGAGCGGAACAGGTCGGCCACATCCTTCTTGCGGTTGCAGAAGATGATCGCGTTCTTGAGTTCGGCTTCCTCGGCGCGGACGAGATCACGCAATACGGCGCGCTTCTCATAGTCCTTGTTGTGCGCGGCGACGATGCGCTGCGTCACGGTCTTTGCCGTGGAAGATGGCTTGGCGACTTCGATGCGGGTCGGGTTCTGAAGGAACCGGTCAGCCAGCTTCTGAATTTCCGGCGGCATGGTGGCCGAGAAGAACAGCGTCTGCCGGGTGAAGGGGATCATCTTGGCGATACGTTCGATATCGGGAATGAAGCCCATGTCGAGCATGCGGTCGGCTTCGTCGATGACGAGAATTTCAACGCCGGTCATCAGGAGCTTGCCGCGCTCGCAATGGTCGAGAAGGCGGCCGGGCGTGCAGATCAGCACATCGGCGCCGCGCTCCAGCTTGCGGTCCTGGTCTTCGAAGGAAACACCGCCGATGAGGAGGGCGACGTTCAGCTTGTGATTCTTGCCGTATTTCTCGAAGTTCTCCGCCACCTGTGCTGCAAGCTCGCGGGTCGGCTCGAGGATCAGGGTGCGCGGCATTCTGGCGCGCGCACGGCCCTTTTCGAGCAACGTCAGCATCGGCAGAACGAAGGACGCGGTTTTGCCCGTGCCTGTCTGTGCGATACCGCAGATATCACGCTTTTCCAGCGCCGGCGGAATGGCGCCAGCCTGAATGGGTGTCGGCGTCGTGTAGCCGGCATCTGCAATAGCGGAAAGAACTTTTTGGCTCAGGCCAAGATCAGAGAATGTTGTCAAAGGAAGAACTTTTTCCGTTCTGGTTCGGTAAGAACACCTGCGTGCCGCTGCGGCACTTGCAAAGACTTGGCGC
The DNA here is from genome assembly GCF_900188475.1 of Agrobacterium sp. 719_389. Lineage (NCBI taxonomy): Bacteria > Pseudomonadati > Pseudomonadota > Alphaproteobacteria > Hyphomicrobiales > Rhizobiaceae > Agrobacterium > Agrobacterium sp. 719_389. The sequence continues at coordinate 654,025 of NZ_FYEM01000001.1, read as the reverse complement.
GGGGATATGCCCAAATTGCCGGAAAGTCAAGGAAACAACGGGGAAAGCGCGCGAAACAGCGGGGTTCGGGCGGGGCTTCTGGGCCTTTGGTGCAGATTTCAGCGATTTATCGTAAAAAGCGCAAAAAAAGCATTAAAATCGTGCTGCTATTTTAAATAGGTTTTGAGTTCCGTTCCAGCGATCAGGAACCGCATGGGATCAACAGGCGTGTCGTTGCGGCGCACCTCGTAATGCACATGTGGACCGGTGGAGCGGCCGGTGCTGCCGGCGCGACCGATGACGTCGCCTGCTTCGACCTTGTCGCCGGCTCTCACCAGAATGGCGGAGAGATGGCCGAATCGCGTCGAGACGCCCTGGCCGTGATCGATCTCGACCATATTGCCGTAGCCGCCTGAGTTTTCCGCCACCGTCACCTTGCCCGCGCCGGTGGATTTGACGTCAGCACCGGTCTCGGCGCGAAAATCGATGCCGGTGTGCAGGGCCGGCCGGCCGAGAAACGGATCCATCCGGTTGCCGAATCGGCTGGTAATCGCCCGGCCGGGAGCAGGGTTGCCGAAGGGCAGGGCGGTTGCGGTTTCCTTGACGATGTCGAGCCTGTTCAGGGCATTGTCGAGATTGGTAAGCGACAGGTTGAAGGGATCGCCTTCACCGCGCTCGGGATCGGCATAGGGGCCGCCTACGTCGTCGTTGCCATTCTCCTCGATTTTCAGGCCGGCCTGCCGGATGATATCCTGCATCGCATTCGCCTTGTCCTCGGCGTCGCTGGTCAGTCGGGCTATGCGCGATATCTGCTGGCGCTCTATATCCTTCAGCGACAGTGTCACCTTGGAGAACACCCGATCGGCCCGGTCGGACGGTGTTTCGCCGGCTTCGGGTACATAGGCGGCGCGTCTGTCTGATGTGGCGGGCTTTTCCGTCTGTGGCCTGCGTGGCGCCATCAGCTTTTCAATGGCCGAAAGGCCGCCGGAAAGGTCAGCGCGTTTTTCCGGCGCCATGGCGTTCGAAAGAGACGAGGGCGCGGCCGGGGAGGCGGCGATGCCGGAATTTTCGGCGCGCTCCAGCAATTCACTCATGCGGCCGTGTCGCGAGGTCAGCGCCGCCTGCTGTTCCAGCAGCTTTTCCACTTTCTTTTCAACGACCTGCTGATCGAGCAGCTGCCGGGACGTGACGCGGTCCACCTGGGCCCTCAGCGCCGCGATGCGGTCTTCATAGTCGTTCTGCATGCGGGTCTGGCGCGCCATGGTCGCGCCGATCAGGTCGTCACGCAAGATGAGATAGCTTGTGGCGCCGAGATAGCCGAGTGAAAACAGGCCTATCGTGCAGCCGGCAAGCGCCGCCATCCACGGCCGGATGGTCATGTGCCGCACCCTGTCGCCGCGCGCGAGAATGAGCACGTGGGGCTCACGCTTTTTGCCGAATACCCGGTTTTCCGCCGTATCAGTCACAATCTCTCTCCGGACTGGCCGATTTCTTAAGGGAAATCATAATTCGTTAAGGTTAACGAAGTTTTGCAGGAGAGGTCTTTTAGCCTTGTCAGCTATTGGCTGACGGATGTGAGCGCGCGGTAAAAGGAAGGTGTCAGGCCGGCTTCGGCCCGGGCAAGGTCGTTGAAGGGCGGTTTCAGCGGACCGCGGAAATTGGCGCGCACCAGTTGCCTGAAGGTTGCGGCCGGGTCCTTCTTCTCCCGCGCGCACAGGAACCGGAACCATTTCGCGCCGATGGCGACATGGCCCTTTTCATCATTATAGATGATGTCGAGAACGGCGGCGCTTTCGAGGTCGCCGGTTTCTCGCATCCTGGCCTGCAGGGCAGGGGTAACGTCCAGCCCGCGCGCTTCCAGGATGAGCGGCACGACCGCCAGCCGCGCGGTGAGATCGTTGCGTGTGGAGTGGGCGGCCTGCCAGAGCCCGTCATGGGCCGGCAGATCGCCATAGTCGGCGCCGAGGCTTCTCAGGCGGTCGCGCACCAGCCGGAAATGTTTGGCCTCTTCGAAGGCGACCTGCATCCAACCGTCGAAAAAGGAATGCGGCACCGGTTCGCTGGCGTAACGCGCGACGATATCGAGCGCGAGATCGACGGCGTTAAGTTCGATATGGGCGATGGCATGCAGCAGCGCGATCCGTCCCCTGACGCTGTGGAGCGAGCGGCGTTCCACAGCGGTTGGCGGCACGAGTTCCGGCTTCTCGGGCCTGCCCGGACGTTCGGGCAGCGGCGCGTCGAGCGGGGAGCGCAGCGACAGGCGGCGCGCAAACCAGCGTGTCGCCGTTTCCTGCGCAAGCGCGGTTTTTCTGTCGAGATCGGCGCTCGCGATCGCATCCGTCGCGCCGCCTCGGAGCGAAATGATCTTGAACGGGGGCGTCACGACGGGTTGGTCCCTCAGAGCTTCTTCACGGCCTCAAGAACGGCCTGCGCGTGACCCGCGACCTTCACCTTGTTCCAGACTTCCGCGATTTTTCCATCGGGTGCGACGAGGAAGGTGGTGCGTTCGACACCCATGTATTTTTTGCCATACATGCTTTTTTCCTTCCAGACGCCATAGGCTTCCACAACCTTCTTCTCCTCATCGGAGGCCAGCATGACGGAGAGAGCGTGTTTTGCCGCGAATTTGTCGTGACTTTTGACGCTGTCGGGCGAAATGCCGATGACGACGGCGTTGGCTGCCTCGAATTCGCCGCCCAGCGCGCTGAAGTCGATGGCTTCGGCGGTGCAGCCTGATGTGTCGTCCTTCGGGTAGAAATAGAGGATGACGGCCTTGCCTTGCAGTTTGGACAATGTCACCGTCCCTTCACCGTTACGGGGCAAAGTAAAATCGGGAGCGGTGCCGCCAATCGTCAAGTCTGTCATAATCTACCTTTCTTTCGCCGGGATGTTGAGTGAAAGTCGCCACATTCGATATATAGCGAAACCGCGCGTCGTCCAGATCACGATTGAGATTTGAGGTCGAAACGATCTTAAATCTCAATCGTGATCTGGACTAAAGAATTAGAGCGGGATTCCAGACGCAAACCGCTTATACTTTTCGCCATCCGCTCCGGTGTTGCGGCGAAACAAAGCTATTCAAGGGCAAACAAGGGCGTATGGCTGAAGTCAGGGGTGAAAAGGTCAAGTTCGGCAAGCGTGATATCATTGCGCTGCATGATCTTCCTTCGGCGCAGGCCGAAGATCCCATCATCGTTCATTGCCCTGCGCCGCGCTCCATGGTGCGGGCCTTCGTCAAGATTTTCGCGGCGCTTTTCGTGCTGGCCTTCCTCTCCATCGGCGGCATCATTCTTTCGGTCGAGACCGGATCGATCGATGCGACGCTTTCCAGCCAGGCGCAGCAGGCGCTGGAAAAGGCGCTCGGTCCACACTACAGCGCGCGGATCGGTTCTTCGGCGATCAGGTTTTCCACCGGGCTGCGCCTTGCGCTGGTGGCCGAGGACGTGGATATCGTCGAGAAGGAATCCGGCCAGCATCTGAGCCGGGCGCGGGCGATCGGCATGGCGCTCGATCCGCTTGCGCTTCTGACCGGCCGTGTCTCGGTGCAAAGCCTCGAAGCTGACGGGATGGAGCTCGATACCGCGCTTTTGCCCAAGGGTAACGGGTTCGATCTTACCAGCATCAAGCTCGACGCCGTGCCGCAGCAATTGCAGGACGCCTTCGGACAGCTCGACAAGCTCGCCCAGGCTTTCCTGAGCAGCGGAACCGAGGAGATCGATATCTCCAGCGTTTCGGTTCACCTGCCGCCCGGCGAGCTCGGCAAGCCGCGCACCATAGAAGTGCGCGAATTGTCGCTGACGCCGGATCAGCAGGGCGGCTATTCGCTTGATGGCGAAACGCTGTTTAACGGTGAAATTGCCAGCGTGTCGCTCAAGACCTCCGGCGCGGGCGGTGTGATCAGCGGCTTCGAGGCCCGCATCGACGGTTTCGATATCGGCCCGTTCCTGGAAAAATACGATCCCGACGGCAATCTTCATGAGGGCCTGAACGTCAAGACCGGCGTCAACATTGTCGCCCGGCGGGCCACGCAGGGGCAGGAGCCGCGCCTGGACGTTTCCCTCGGCATGGGCAACGGTACGCTTCGGATTGGCGGCGAAGCCCAGACCTTCACGGCAGGCACCGTCAATGCGCATTATGACTTTGCAAAAAGCACCCTCGTCATCGACAATTCGCGGCTGGAGCTCGGCCGGACCATTATTCCGGTCGCCGGTGAAATCAGCGATACGGAAGACGGCTTCGGTCTTTCGTTGCGGATCGACAATGGCGTTGCTTCGTCCGAAGCTTCGGGGGAGGCCCCTGTTCCTTTCAGCCTGAAGGCGGACGGGCATTTCACGGCGGCGACGAAACAGCTTGATGTTCCCGCGCTTTATGTCTCGGGCCCGCTCGGAGACATGGCGGGATCGCTGAAAATCCGGTTCGGCCAGGGGTCGCCGGAAATCAGTTTCGGCGGACAGATTCCGAAGATGGAGGCCACGGCGGTCAAGCAGCTCTGGCCGTTCTGGATGGCGCACAAGCCGCGCGACTGGGTCGTGTCCAATCTTTACGGCGGCACCGTCACCAATGGCTCAATCGCGATCTTCATCCCGCAGGGACGGATGTGCGGCCCCGGCTGCCCTCTGGTGCTGGGCGAAAGCGAAATGCAGATCCGTTTCGACATCGATGACACGCGCCTCAATACCACCGGCGACATTCCACCCTTGCGCGATGTGGACGCGCATTTTGACCTTGTCGGCGGCAAGATGGCCGTCGACATCAAGCAGGGCACAACCTATTTCCCGTCGAACCGGTCGCTTGCGCTGGAGAACAGCCGCTTTCTCATTTCCGCCGTTTACGACAAGCCGTTACTCGGAAATCTCGAGTTGAACGTTTCAGGTTCGGCCGATGCCGTGGCCGAGCTTGCGACACTCAAACCCATCAATGCGCTCAAGGACACGCAGTTCAAACCGGAAGATTTCACCGGCGATGTCAAAGCCCACGCGAATCTCACCGTTGGCCTGCTTTCCAGCCACAACCCGCCGCCGCCGGTCTGGACGGCCGATCTCGACCTGAAGAACCTGTCGCTGACGAAGCCCTTCGCCGGCCACAAGGTGACCGCTGTCGACGGCTTCATGACGTTGGACGACCGCCAGCTCAAACTGGAGGGCAAGGGCCGCGTGGACGACGTGCCGATGGACATCGTGATGACGGAGCCGGTGCGCAAGAAGAGCGATATCGCGCCGACACTGTCGTTGAAGGCAACCCTCAATGAGACGCAGGTCGCCAAGCTCGCCCCTGAACTGTCCACGGTCCTCGGCGGCACGACGGCGATTGAAATCGACGGCGCTGACCCCAAACGCCAGGACATCCGGCTTGATCTGACCAAGGCGTCGATCATTCTGCCCGGGCTCGGTTGGAGCAAGGGTATCGGCATTCCCGCCAATGCCACCTTGACCATGGAAGTGGCTGATGGGCGCACGACGATCAGCGACTTCTCACTCGATGGCGACGGTTTCGGCGCTGCCGGCGATATCGCCTTCAGCAAGAACGGGCTGATTTCCGCCGATCTCAGCCGCGTGCAACTCTCGCCCTCCGACAATTACGCCGTTTCGGTCGCCGCGTCGAAGAACGGCTATATCATCAATGCATCGGGCAAATCCGCCGATCTCAGGCCCTTCATTTCGAAGCTGCGCAGCCCCTCCAGCGGCAGCGATGGCGCGTCCCGTTCGCAGCCCACACTTTCCGTCAAGGCGCAGTTCGACAAGGTTTACGGTTTCAACGACGAAATCCTCGGCAATGTCAGCGCCGATGTCAGCGTGCGGGACGGCAAGGTACGCTCGGTTGATTTCCGCGGTGTCACCGGCAACGGCCAGGCGGTCGTCGCCCAGACCACCAATCGCGGGGCGACGGGAACCGTAACGCTGACCAGCAGCGATGCGGGTTCGCTCGCCCGTTTTGCCAATATCTACAGCCGCATCCGCGGCGGCCTGCTCAATCTTGCGCTGACGACGTCCAATGGCAACGACTGGAGCGGCTCGCTCGACCTGCGCAATTTTGCCGTCGTCAACGAAGCCAAGCTGCAGGACATCGTCGCCACACCGACGGGTGAGGACGGCAGGAGCCTCAACAATGCGGTGCGCCGCAATATCGATGTCAGTTCGGAAAAATTCCAGCGCGGTTTTGCCCGCCTCGTTTATGTCAATGGTTCGGTGGCGGTGGAAAACGGCGTCGTGCGCGGTGAACAGATCGGCGCGACATTCCAGGGGCTCTTGAAGGACCAGAGCGGCCGCATGGACATGACTGGCACCTTCATGCCTGCCTATGGTCTGAACCGGCTGTTCGGGGAACTGCCTTTCATCGGCATCTTCCTTGGCAATGGCCGCGACCGGGGTCTGCTCGGCATTACCTTCAAGCTGTCAGGCCAGACGGACCAGCCGAAGCTGACGATTAATCCGCTGTCGCTCATCGCGCCCGGCGTCTTCCGGCAAATCTTCGAGTTCCAATAAAAAGGGCCGCTTTCGCGGCCCTCAATAACAGCTTTGGTGCGGGTGTTACGCCGGGCGAACCAGAACGTGCTTCTTCTTGCCGACCGAGAGCTTGATGACGCCGTCACCGGTCACTTCGCCGGAACCAACGCTCTGACGCTCATCGGAAACGCCGATGTCGTTGATCTTAACCGCACCGCCCTGAACATGGCGGCGGGCCTCACCATTCGAACCGGCGAGACCGGCGCGCACGATGAGCGAGAGAACGCCGACGCCGGCTTCGAGTTCGGATGCCGGAACCTCGATGGAGGGCAGGTTTTCAGCCAACGCGCCTTCCTCAAAGGTCTTGCGTGCGGTTTCGGCAGCTTCTTCCGCAGCGGCGCGGCCATGCAGGATCGCCGTTACTTCGGTCGCGAGGATTTTCTTCGCCTCGTTGATCTCCGATCCGCCAAGCGCGGCGATACGGGCGATCTCATCCATCGGAAGCGTGGTGAAGAGCTTCGCGAAGCGAACGACATCCGCATCTTCCGTGTTGCGCCAGTACTGCCAGAAATCATAGACCGGTAGCAGGTCCTTATTCAGCCATACGGCGCCCGACGCCGACTTGCCCATCTTTGCACCCGAGGAAGTGGTCAGAAGCGGCGAGGTCAGCGCGTAGAGTTGCGGTGTCCCCATGCGGTGACCGAGGTCGATGCCGTTGATGATGTTGCCCCACTGGTCGGAACCGCCCATCTGCAGGCGGCAGCCTGTGCGCTGGTTCAGCTCCACGAAGTCGTAGGCCTGCAGGATCATGTAGTTGAATTCGAGGAAGGACAGCGACTGCTCGCGGTCGAGACGCGTCTTCACGCTGTCGAAGGACAGCATGCGGTTGACCGAGAAATGGCGGCCGACATCGCGCAGGAATTCGAGGTAGTTGAGACCACGCAGCCAGTCGGCATTGTTGATCATCAGCGCCGGATTGCTGGCGCGATCGTAATCGAGGTAGTTGGCGAAGACGTGCTTGAGCGAGGTTATGTTATCCTCGATCATGTCGATCGTCATCAACTTGCGGGCCTCTTCCTTGAAGGAGGGATCGCCGACCATGCCGGTGCCGCCGCCCATCAGGGAAATCGGCTGGTGGCCGGTCTTCTGCATCCAGTGCAGCATCATGATCTGGGTGAGGTGGCCGACATGCAAACTCGAAGCCGTCGGGTCATAGCCGATATAGGCGGTCACGGTTTCCTTGGCGAACAGTTCGTCGAGACCTGCCTCATCGGAGATCTGGTGAATGAAGCCGCGCTCATCGAGCGTGCGGAGGAAATCGGACTTGAACCTGGACATAACCTTTTACTTTCTGGTTTGATCTTTGCCGTCGCTGGAGCGCCGCACGTCCTTTCGGACGCGCAAAGGACGCTCCACAATGCCGTAAGCAGCCAATGAACGACGCGGCTTTATCATTGTTTTTTGAAATGTGCACCCGTTTCGGCCATGAATAACGGCGATTCACGTCATCATGATTCGATATTGAAAGGGAGCGGCGCGTGGGCGAGGTCAAAACGGCGATCGGGCTGATGAGCGGGACATCGATGGACGGCATCGATATCGCCCTCTTGCACACGGATGGCGAAAGCGTGGTCCGGCACGGGCCGAGCGGTTATTTTCCTTACGATCCGGGCCTGCGCGCCATCTGGCAGAAGTCACTGGTTACCGCCAAAGCCATTCGCGAACGGCGCGAACGCCCCGGCGATCTGGGTGAGGCCGAGCGCAAGCTGACGCTTGCCCATGCGGCGGCGGTCAAATCCTTTCTCCATCGTCACCGGCTCCAGCCCGTCGATATCGATGTGATCGGTTTTCATGGCCAGACGGTGCTGCACCGGCCGGATGAGGCGCTGACCGTGCAGATCGGCGACGGCGCACTGCTGGCCGAGGAAATCGGTATCGATGTGGTTTACGATATGCGCGCCAACGACATGGTGCATGGCGGGCAGGGTGCGCCGCTGATCCCGGCCTATCACATGGCTCTTTCCGCCAACCTGCCTGATGGGTTCGAAACGCCGGCCGTCTTCGTCAATATCGGCGGTATCTCCAATCTGACCTATATTGGCGAGGGCGGGCGGCTTGCGGCGTTCGACAGCGGGCCGGGCAATATGCTGATCGACCAGTGGATAGAGGCGCATACCGGCAAAGCTTTCGACAAGGGCGGCAGGACGGCGGCGGGCGGCACCGTCGTTGCCTCGCTTGTGAAGCGCTACATGGAAAGCCCGTTCTTCTCGGCCAATATCCGCCGCTCGCTTGACCGCAGCGATTTCGTTCCGCCGCAAAAGGGGGAGATTTCGCTGGCGGACGGTGCGCGCACGCTATCGCATCTGACAGGTGCCGCGATCCTCAAATCGGCGAGCTATCTGCCGGAAGCGGCGAAAACCTATGTCGTCTGTGGTGGTGGGCGGCTCAATCCGGTGATCATGGAGGAGTTTGCGAGCCTTGCCGCGAAGGTGGGCGCGCGGGTAATTGCGGCGGAGGAGGCGGGGTTCGATGGCGGTGCAATGGAGGCGGAGGCCTGGGCCTATCTGGCCGTGCGATCGCTTAAAGGTCTGCCGCTGACCTATCCCGGCACGACGGGGGTGAAGGAGCCGGTGACGGGTGGGGTTTTGGCGAGGGTTTAGTAGAAGACGGCGGTTGTGGCTTACCCCCCTCTGCCCTGCCGGGCATCTCCCCCTCAAGGGGGGAGAACGAATCGGGGCGACCTCCCGGTCATCTTTAACGCAGAGGCTTAGGCGAGGAGCAGGCGTCTAGCTGATCTCCCCCCTTGAGGGGGAGATGCCCGGCAGGGCAGAGGGGGGTAAACCGCACCCGCCGGCGATCATTTTAGAAAAATCGAGCCGCCCGCCAAGATGCGCAGCCAATCACCGAATGCGCTTGGCCGCCGGTTCCGGAACCAGTTCGCCGTTGAGGCGGCGGTCGAGATAGTCCTCGCATTCGCCCATCAGCTCATCCACCTTGCCGTTGAAGAAGTGGTTGGCGCCGGGAAGCGTGCGGTGGGTGATGAGGATGCCCTTCTGGGTCTTCAGCTTTTCCACCAGACCGTTGACGTCCTTTTCAGGTGCAACCTTGTCGCTATCGCCGTTGATGATGAGGCCCGACGACGGGCACGGCGCGAGGAAGGAGAAATCGTAGGTGTTGGGCTGCGGCGCAATCGACATGAAGCCCTCGATTTCCGGACGGCGCATCAGAAGCTGCATGCCGATCCAGGCGCCGAAGGAATAACCGGCAACCCAGCAGCTTTTCGAATCGGGATGCAGGCTCTGCACCCAGTCGAGAGCGGAAGCGGCGTCTGAAAGCTCGCCGGCGCCGTGGTCGAACTCGCCCTGGCTGCGGCCGATGGAGCGGAAATTGAACCGGAGCGTCGTGAAACCGCGCTTCTGGAAAAGATAGAAGAGCTGATAGACGATCTGGTTGTTCATCGTGCCGCCGAACTGCGGGTGCGGATGAAGGATGATCGCTATCGGCGCGCTCTTTTCCTTGGAGGGTTGATAACGGCCTTCGAGGCGACCCGCAGGGCCGTTAAAGATGACTTCGGGCATTGGTACTCCGGTCGTGTTTTTTCATTCTCCAACCGCATTCTTCCGATGAGAAGACTTGACGAACTGTGTCATCTTTTCTAGAACGCAGTTTAGAATAATTCGAAACTTTGCGTGTGCTTAAGCACTCGGGTCGTGTCATAAGGCAAGCGCAACTGTAATTTCAAGAAAAATGCGTTTTGGCGCATTGAAGATTGGGCGAAGCCTCTCGTTATGACGGTTTTGACGCGCACATATATGGATTGGAACGCCACGGCGCCGCTTTTGCCCGCCGTGCGGGATGTTCTTGTGTCGGCGCTCGACCTTGCCGGCAATCCGTCTTCCGTTCATCGGGAAGGGCGTGCGGCGCGTGCTGCCGTTGAGACCGCCCGCCGCGAGGTTGCGGCACTTGCCGGTGCGCAGGCCGCCCATGTCACCTTTACCAGCGGTGCGACGGAAGCCGCCAATCTGGTGCTTTCGCCGGATTTCAGGATGGGGCGCGCTCCCGTGCGCTATGGCCGTCTTTATGTGTCCGCTATCGAGCATCCTGCCTTTCGCGAAGGCGGCCGCTTCGCCAAGGCTGACGTTACGGAAATTCCCGTTACGTCAGCGGGCGTCATCGATCTTGAAGCGCTTGAGGCGCTGTTGTCGTCACACGATGCGTCCGCCGGCCTGCCGATGGTTGCCTGCATGCTGGTCAATAACGAGACGGGTATTGTTCAGCCGGTGGCGCAAGCCGCGCGGCTTGCGCATGCTGCGGGTGGGTTGATGGTCGTCGACGCCGTGCAGGCGGCAGGTCGTATCCCGCTCGATATCGATGCTCTCGATGCCGATTTTCTGGTCATCTCGTCCCACAAGCTCGGTGGCCCCAAGGGTGCCGGCGCGCTTGTTTCGCGCGGCGAGGTGATGATGCCGAAGCCGCTGATCCATGGCGGCGGGCAGGAGAAGGGGCATCGTTCGGGCACGGAAAACACCCTGTCGGTCATCGGCTTCGGTGCCGCTGCGGCTGTGGCTACCCGGAATCTCGAGATTGAAGCGGCGCGTCTTGCCGCTCTGCGGGCGCGGCTGGAGGATGGCATGCGGGAGAGTGCGCCTGACGTGATCATCCATGGCGAGGATGTCGCCCGCGTCGGCAATACCACGTTTTTCACCCTGCCGGGCCTTAAGGCGGAAACGGGCCAGATCGCCTTCGATATCGAAGGCATCGCGCTCTCTGCCGGCTCGGCCTGCTCATCGGGCAAGGTGGGGGAAAGCCACGTGCTGACGGCGATGGGGCGCGACCCCAAGCTTGGCGCACTCAGGATTTCCCTTGGCCACGCCACGACCGAGGCGGATATCGAGCGCACGCTCGCGGCGTTCATGAAAATTGCCGGGCGGCGCAAGCTTTCCGGTCAGGCCGCGTAAAATGCGGCAAAGAATTGCGGAATAGCAATTTTCCGCTTGCCGGGATGTGTGAAAAGCGCCATCCCGCACTTACATGGGTATAAGCTCCGCCCCGCTTAACGGCGCGGTGACATTGCCCGAAGATGGATAAGGCGGCTTTCCGCCTTGATACGTTGACAAGCCACCGGACCTTTGCTCCGGCGAGATTGGAGAACGACATGGCAGCGGTTCAGGAAACGATCGATCAGGTCCGCCAGATCGATGTGGACCAGTATAAATACGGCTTCGAAACCAATATCGAAGTCGACAAGGCCCCCAAGGGCCTTTCGGAAGAGGTGATCCGTTTCATCTCGGCCAAGAAGCAGGAGCCTGAATGGATGCTGGAATGGCGTCTTGAGGCTTACAAGCGCTGGCTGACGATGGAAGAGCCGACCTGGGCGCGCGTCAGCTATCCCAAGATCGACTTCAACGATCTCTATTATTATGCCGCACCCAAAAGCACGCCCGGCCCGAAGTCGCTTGAGGATGTCGATCCCGAGCTGCTGAAGGTTTACGAGAAGCTCGGCATTCCGCTGAAGGAACAGGAAATCCTGGCCGGCGTGGAAAACCGCCGCGTGGCCGTGGATGCCGTGTTCGACAGCGTCTCCGTCGTCACCACCTTCAAGGCGGAACTGGCGAAAGCCGGCGTCATCTTCATGTCGATTTCGGAAGCCGTTCGCGAATATCCGGAGCTGGTGAAGAAATATCTCGGCTCGGTCGTGCCGACGACGGACAATTTCTATGCGACGCTGAACTCGGCCGTCTTCACCGACGGTTCCTTCGTGTTCGTGCCGAAGGGCGTGCGGTGCCCGATGGAGCTTTCCACCTATTTCCGCATCAACGAAAAGAACACCGGCCAGTTTGAGCGCACGCTGATCATCGCTGAAGAGGGCGCCTACGTTTCCTATCTGGAAGGCTGCACCGCACCGCAGCGCGACGAGAACCAGCTTCACGCCGCCGTCGTCGAACTGGTGGCGCTCGACGATGCCGAAATCAAATATTCCACCGTCCAGAACTGGTATCCGGGCGACAAGGAAGGCAAGGGCGGCATCTACAACTTCGTGACCAAGCGCGGCGATTGCCGTGGCGACCGTTCCAAGATTTCGTGGACGCAGGTGGAAACCGGCTCGGCCATTACCTGGAAATACCCGTCCTGCATTCTGCGCGGTGACGACAGCCGTGGCGAATTCTATTCGATCGCTGTTTCCAACGGCCATCAGCAGATCGACAGCGGCACCAAGATGATCCATCTCGGCAAGAACACGTCGAGCCGCATCATCGCCAAGGGCATCGCCGCCGGTTTCTCGGAAAACGTCTATCGCGGCCAGGTTTCGGCTCACCGCAAGGCGACCAACACGCGCAACTTCACGCAGTGCGACTCGCTGCTGATCGGCGACAAGTGCGGCGCGCATACCGTGCCCTATATCGAGGCGAAGAATTCCTCCGCGCACTTCGAACACGAGGCGACGACGTCGAAGATTTCCGAAGACCAGCTGTTCTACTGCCTGCAGCGCGGCATCCCCGAGGAGTCGGCCATCGCACTGATCGTCAACGGCTTCGTGAAGGATGTCATCCAGCAGCTACCGATGGAATTTGCGGTTGAAGCGCAGAAGCTGATCGGCATTTCGCTGGAAGGGTCTGTCGGCTGATTCTTGCTCGGCGTCATCCTCGGGCTTGACCCGAGAATCCACAGCCTTTTGCTTGAGCATAGATAACCGACCGACTGGATCCTCGGGACAAGCCCGAGGATGACGGATGTGAAAGTTGAGACGGCCTCTCAGGGGTCTACGAGGCGGTCCTTGAAACCGCACCATGAACAGGAACAAAACCATGCTTGAAATCATCGACCTGCACGCAAAGATCGCCGACACCGAAACCGAGATCATCAAGGGCCTCAACCTGAAGGTTGCTGCCGGTGAAGTTGCGGCCATCATGGGCCCGAACGGTTCCGGCAAGTCGACGCTGTCCTACATCCTGTCGGGCCGCGAAGACTATGAAGTCACCTCCGGTGACATTCTCTATAACGGCGAAAGCATTCTGGAACTGGACGCGGCCGAGCGCGCTGCCAAGGGCATTTTCCTTGCCTTCCAGTATCCGGTCGAAATTCCCGGCGTCGCCACCATGCAGTTCCTGAAGGTCGCGATGAACGAGCAGCGCAAGGCGCGTGGCGAAGCCGAGCTGACGACGCCGGACTTCATCCGCCGCGTCAAGGAAGCTGCCGGCGACCTGAAGATCGACATGGACATGCTGAAGCGTCCGCTGAACGTCGGTTTCTCCGGCGGTGAAAAGAAGCGCGCCGAAATCCTGCAGATGGCGCTTCTGGAGCCGAAGCTCTGCGTTCTCGACGAAACCGATAGCGGCCTCGATATCGACGCGCTGAAGATCGTGGCTGACGGCGTCAACGCGCTGAAGTCGCCGGATCGCGCCACCGTCGTCATCACCCACTACCAGCGCCTGCTCGACTACATCGTGCCTGACAGCGTTCACGTTCTCTACAAGGGCAAGATCATCCGTTCGGGCGACAAGGCTCTGGCGCTGGAGCTGGAAAACAATGGTTACGCCGACATCATCGGTGAAGCGGCCTAAGTCAGGCCAGGAGGTGATGTCCATGAACATTCAAACTACCAATCGGTTGACACCAGCGGAAACCGCGCTCATCGACGCCTATACCGCCAAGTTCAGCGAATTGCCGGGGAATGGCGCGGTCGTCGCTGCCCGCGACGTGCTGTTCGACGATCTGAAGACCGGTGGTCTTCCGACCCGCCGCATCGAGGCATGGCACTATACCGATCTCAAGAGCCTGCTGCGCGCCGTTCCGGAAGACCAGCCCGCTCCAGTCATCGAGAAGGCCGCGTCCGTCATCGCTGGTTCGCCGGTCGCCTATGTGCTGCATGGCACGGCCAATATTGGCAAGGTCGAGGATATCAGCGTTTCGAGCTTTGCCGAAAGCCTGCTCGACGGTTCGGCCGCCGCAGGTCTTGCCGAAGCCAGCAAGGACGACGTGATCGGCCGTATCAACGGCAGCTTCGTGCGCGACGGTCTGGTGCTCGACATTCCCGCCGATGCCGATATCGAGAAGCCGATCGAATTGCAGGCCATCCATGGTGCCGGTCAGGTTCACAGCCGCTTTCCGGTACGCTTCGGCAAGGGTTCCAAGGCAACCGTTATCGAGCGTCACCTTTCGGTGACCCCTGATGCAGCCTTCGTTTCCTCCGTCACCGATATCGTCGTTGAAGACGGCGCGGAAGTGACCTGGATCATCCTGCAGCAGCAGGGTGCGGCCGATATCCATCTCGGCCAGCTGCGCATGAAAATCGGCGCGGATGCCAAGATCCGCCTGTTCGTCATCAACGCCGGCGGCAAGCTGGTGCGGCAGGAACTGCGCATCGACGTGGATGGCGAGGGTACTGACCTCATCGTTCGCGGCGTCAACCTGCTGGGCGGCGAAACCCATACCGACGTGACGATGGTTCTTGGCCACAACGTGCCGAACACGACCTCGACGGAAGTGTTCCGCAATGTTGTGTTCGACCGTGCAAAGGGCATTTTCCAGGGCATGATCCGGGTTGCACCCGATGCCCAGAAGACCGATGCGAAGATGGCGTGCAACACGCTGCTGATGTCTGACGATGGCGAGTTCTCGGCAAAGCCGGAGCTTGAAATCTTCGCAGACGACGTTCAGTGCGGTCACGGCGCGACGGTTGCCGATATCGACGACAACCATCTTTATTACCTGATGGCGCGCGGCGTGCCGCGGGCCAAGGCGCGGGCGATGCTCGTCAACGCCTTTGTCGCGGAAATCGCCGAAGAACTGGAAGAAGAAAATCTGGTAGAGGCGCTGGAGGCCATCATCTCCAGCTGGCTGGAACATCATGCCTGAGAGCGAACGCGCCGCGCTGGCGGCCCCCTATGACGTCGAAGCCGTGCGGAAGGATTTTCCGATCCTGTCGCGCGAGGTCTATGGCAAGCCGCTGGTCTATCTCGACAACGGCGCGTCCGCTCAAAAGCCGCAGGTGGTGATCGACGCCATTTCGCATGCTTATTCCAATGAATATGCGAATGTGCATCGCGGCCTGCATTTCCTCTCCAATGCCGCAACCGATGCCTATGAGGCGGCGCGTGAAAAGGTGCGCCGTTTCCTGAATGCCGGTTCGGTGGACGAGATCGTCTTCACCAAATCCTCGACCGAAGCGATCAATACGGTCGCTTACGGTTACGGCATGCCAAAGATCGGCGAGGATGACGAGATCGTCATCTCGATCATGGAGCACCACTCCAACATCGTGCCGTGGCATTTCATCCGCGAACGGCAGGGCGCCAAGCTCGTCTGGGTGCCGGTGGACGATGACGGCGCGTTCCATATCGAGGCTTTCGAAAAGAGCCTGACGGAGCGCACCAAGCTCGTCGCCATCACCCATATGTCGAATGCGCTCGGCACCATCGTTCCGGTCAAGGAAATCTGCCGCATCGCTCATGAGCGCGGCATTCCGGTGCTGGTCGATGGATCGCAGGGCGCTGTTCACATGCCGGTCGATGTGCGCGATATCGATTGCGACTGGTATGTGATGACCGGCCACAAGCTTTACGGTCCCTCGGGCATCGGCGTGCTTTACGGCAAGGCTGACCGCTTGCGCGAGATGCGGCCGTTCCAGGGCGGTGGGGAGATGATCCTCGACGTGTCCGAAGACAATGTAACCTATAACGAGCCGCCGCACCGTTTCGAAGCCGGCACGCCGCCGATCGTGCAGGCCATCGGGCTTGGTTACGCGCTTGATTATATGGACAATCTCGGCCGTGCCGCGATTGCCGCGCATGAGGCAGATCTTGCGGCTTACGCCGCTGAGCGGCTGCGCGAGATCAATTCTCTGCGCATCATCGGCAATGCGCCTGACAAGGGCGGCATCTTCTCCTTCGAGCTCGAGGGCATCCATGCCCATGACGTTTCGATGGTGATCGACCGGCGCGGCGTTGCCGTGCGCGCCGGCACCCATTGCGCCATGCCGCTCTTGAAACGGTTCGGCGTCACCTCCACATGCCGGGCATCGTTCGGCCTTTACAATACCCGCGCCGAAGTAGACTCTCTTGTTGAGGCGCTGGAATATGCGCGCAAATTTTTCGCCTGATATCGGAATAAGAGATCAGGATTGAGGTTTAAGACCATGACTGCCGAAGCCACTGCAAAGACCCAGGATGCGACCGAAGCTCAGGAAAAGGTATCCACCATTCCGCCGGATGAGCTGGCGCGCCTCAGCGACGACGTGATTGCGGCGCTGAAAACCGTCTACGACCCGGAAATTCCAGCCGATATTTTCGAACTCGGTCTCGTCTACAAGATCGACATCGAAGACGACCGGATGGTCAAGATCGTCATGACGCTGACGGCCCCGGGTTGCCCGGTTGCAGGTGAAATGCCGGGCTGGGTGGAAAATGCCGTGGGTGCCGTCGAGGGTGTTTCCGGTGTTACCGTTGAAATGACCTTCGATCCGCCGTGGACGCCGGACCGCATGTCGGAAGAAGCACAGGTCGCCGTCGGCTGGTACTGACGTGATTTTGACAGGTGTCATCCCTTGATGACACTCTCAGGCGCTATTAGATTGAAATCCATAAGCATCGAGCCTTGAACTCGATTGTCGAAGGAGAATGGGCCCATGGGCTTTGCGATCATGACCATGACCGGGGCTGCCGCCTCGCGCGTTAAAGCAATCGTCGAAAATTCCGGTCCGGACGCCAAGGGCGTGCGCGTCGGCATCAAGAAGGGCGGCTGCGCGGGCATGGAATATACCATCGACCTTGTGACCGAAGCGGATGCGAAGGACGATCTGGTCGAATTCGAAGGCGCCAGGGTCTGGGTTCAGCCTTCTGCCGTGCTCTATCTGCTCGGTACGCAGATGGATTTCGAAGTGACCAAGATGCGCTCTGGCTTCACCTTCAACAATCCGAACCAGACATCCGCCTGCGGCTGCGGTGAATCGGTCGAGCTGAAGCCTGCCGATCTGGCGGCGCTGGCAAAGCAGCGCGAGGCAGAGGCCAGCGTCTGATTGGTTACGGCTATCTCTGCGATGGAGAGGCAGACCTTTCTTATGCACGCAGCGCTCCCATAAACGCGACGTCATCCTCGGGCTTGACCCGAGGATCCATCCCCGTCAAATCGCTTGAGACGTTTGTAGATCCTCGGGTGAAGCCCGAGGATGACGGATGAGAGGTTTGAGGTTCTTTTTCCGCAAACTGCGCCCCGCGCAAAATCAGCTTTCGAAGGATCATGACTGTTGTTTGAGGGTTTCGATAAAATCCGCCAGCGGATGAATCGATGGCGTTGTCGTCAATAACGGTTCAAGAGCCGCCGCGATTATACCGCAATCCTCATCGGCAAGCGGCCGAAGGCTCGAAGTGACCTTGTTGTAGTCGGGCGTGCCGCGTGACGCGAGGGAACGATTGATCACAAACACTTCCGTCTGCCCGTCAGTTCGTTCCACGAAGAGAGCGAGCGAACCGCCGTCCGCGGCAGCGGCGCTGTCTGATACCGATTTGAACATCCAGACTCCATCCGGTAAACTTGAGGGCGAGCCTATCCGATTGAGGCCCTGAAGCAAGGTTATCGGATATTCCGCGAGGTCTGGCAGGAGGTGCGTGACCACCTGCCACCCATACTGAAAAGGTATTTCGGACAGCTGACAGGATTGATCGTGGGGAGGAAACCGGGATGGAAATCAATAGCGCCTCGATTGATATCTGGACCATAGGTCTGATCGTCGCCTGCGTCGTGGCTGGTCTGACGCTGATCGTCGGCATTATTTATCTTACATTTTACTGGGAGGAGAAGGCGCGCCTGCGAGCGCGGTCTGCGACATCCAAGGGTGACACGCAGAATGGTCTTCAGTTCGAGCGGACCGAGGGTGGAGAATGGCCGACGGTGCACGGTGACGGAGGAACGCATCATTGAACAGGCGGATTATTTGATGCGACCGGAGCCTGATATTATCGCAAACGCGAAAGCCGCGGTGAGAGAAGCATTCGCGGGTGTCACCCTGGGTGGTGGCGTCGGCCTTTCCGAGGCGCAGGCGCTTGACGATTATGCGAATAATGAGGTTCGCGCCGCGTGTCGTGCTGGCGACGAGAAGAATGACTGGGCCGCTATCCCCGTGGAGGACCTCAACAGACATTCCGGCAGCCCCGCCTTCCTTGATGCTGAAGGAATGCGATTTCATCTGCCCGCCTATATGACTGCTGATCTCGATGGCGACTACAGGCACGAATTCGCACCCTATTTGTGCGGGTGCCAGGAGAAATTTTCCTTACTGACCCTGCTGCAACGGAATGCCGTGGAAGCGTATCTCCGCGCTATCAATGAGACGGAAAACCTGCCGCCCTATCAGGACGATATAGAGCGCGCGCTAGAAGAATGGGTGGATATGCGTGCTCCACGGTGAGCGATTAGAGCGGATCGGGTCAATCCCCAAGGAGGAGTTGCAGCTTGCCGTTTCCTCTCACACAAAGCCGGTTGCGGTTTGAACGCCGACTTTCACTCATGTCGCAACGCTTCTATCGGGCTCAGGCTTGCCGCCCGCCGTGCCGGAAAATACCCGAAAATCACCCCGATGGCCGCCGAAAAGGCGAAAGCGAGGAAGATGATCGAGGGGCTGGTGACAAAGGGCACGGTGAGATAGCTGACGACGGCATAAGCGAGGCCGAGGCCGGTAAGGATGCCGACGAGGCCACCGAAGGCCGACAGCATGACGGCTTCCACCAGAAACTGCGTCAGCACCTGTTTTTCCAGCGCGCCGATGGCAAGTCGAATGCCGATCTCGCGGGTGCGTTCCGTCACTGAGACCAGCATGATGTTCATGATGCCGATGCCGCCCACCAGAAGACTGACGGCGGCGACCGCGCCCAAAAGCCCGGTCAGCAGCGTCGTCGTGCCGGTCATGGCCGAGGCGATCTGCGTCATGTCGTTGACGGTGAAGTCATCCTCACGGCCGATGCCGATGCGGCGGCGCTCGCGCAGCAGGTTCTGCAGGTCGCTCTGCACCTTGGCGGTGGAAACGCCATCCTGCGCTGAAACCATGATCGAGGAAATGGTGGTGGTGCCGCCAATGCGCCGCTGGTGGATTTTAAGCGGCATGATGATCGTGTCGTCCTGATCGTCACCGAGGCCTGACTGGCCTTTTCTGGCCAGCACACCGATGACGGGGCAGGAGATGTTGCTGACGCGGATCGTTTGCCCCACAGGGTTTTCTGCCCCAAAGAGTTCCTGACGCACCGTTTCGCCGATGATGCAGCCGATCTGGCCGCCGCGATCTTCGGCGAGCTGGAAGTCGCGGCCGAGCGCAATGGTCCAGTCCTGCGCGATCAGATAATCGTTGGTGGTGCCGATGACACTTGTCTGGTGGTTCTTGCCGCCGAAAATGACGGTTGCGGCGGAACTGCGGTTCTGCGGCGCAACGGCACGGATGCCTGATATCTGGTTGCGGATGGCCTCGATATCGCGGTCGTCAAAGCGCTTGGCTTCGGTGCTCGCCCTTCCGGGGCCGAACTGGCCGGGGCGGACGAACAGCATGTTGGTGCCGAGCCGTGACAGTTCCGATTTCACCTGTTCCGTCGTGCCGTTGCCGATGGTGACCATGGCGATGACGGCGGCCACGCCGATGACGACACCAAGCACGGTGAGGAAGGAGCGCAGCAGGTTGCGGCTGATGGCGCGCAGCGCAAGACGCGACGTCTCAAAGAACATCTGATGTCTCCTTTTTGTCCGCGGCGCTATCGGAGGCGAGATGGCCGTCGACAAAGCGCAGGAGGCGTCCGGCGTGGGCGGCGATATCCTCTTCATGCGTGACCATGACGACCGTGATGCCCCTGTCACGATTGAGTGCGGTGATCAGTTCCATGATCTCGACACTGGTTTTCGTATCGAGATTGCCGGTCGGCTCGTCGGCCAGAAGCAGGGCAGGGCGGGTGACGATGGCGCGGGCAATGGCCACACGCTGCTGCTGGCCGCCGGAAAGCTCCTGCGTGGTGTGGTCCTCGCGGCCCTTCAAACCTACCTGCGCCAGCGCCTCCATGGCGCGCTCGCGCCGTTCCGAGGCCTTCATGCCGCGATAGATCAGCGGCAGCTCGACATTTTCCACGGCCGAGGTGCGTGAGAGAAGATTGAAACCCTGAAACACGAAACCCAGCATGTGCCGGCGCAGCAGCGTCAGATGTTCATTGTCGAAACTGCTGGTGGGCACGCCCTGAAACAGATATTCGCCTGATGTCGGCACATCCAGACAGCCGATGATGTTCATTGAGGTGGATTTGCCCGATCCTGACGGGCCCATGATGGCGACGAACTCTTTCTCGCGAATGGAAAGGCTGACGCCATCGAGCGCGCGGATCGTCGCTTCGCCGCGGCCATATTGCTTGACGACATCGCGGAATTCGATGAGCGGCGGCTGTTGCATGCGCTTGTCCTCCGTCAGCCGGCGTTGCGGGCCGTTGCGTCGGTAATCACCTGGTCATCGGCCTTCAGCTCACCCGATTTTACCACGGTATGCTGGCCATCGGTGGAGCCGGTTTCGATGGAAACGGAGACCGGATTGTTGTTGCGCAGCACCCAGACCGTTCTTTTGCCTGTCGCTGCCTGGCCGGCGTCGCGGTTCTGCGAGCGGCCCATGCGGGGCGGGCGGAACAGGCTCATCAACCCGCCGCCACGCGAGGCGGATTCGCGCGGCGGCGTATAACGAAGCGCGGAATTCGGCACCAGCAGCGTGTCCTTGATTTCCTCGACAATGATATTGGCCGTCGCCGTCATGC
Organism: Agrobacterium sp. 719_389; assembly: GCF_900188475.1. Taxonomy (NCBI): domain Bacteria; kingdom Pseudomonadati; phylum Pseudomonadota; class Alphaproteobacteria; order Hyphomicrobiales; family Rhizobiaceae; genus Agrobacterium; species Agrobacterium sp. 719_389. The sequence continues at coordinate 632,838 of NZ_FYEM01000001.1, read as the reverse complement.
CGGGGCGCAGCAGCAGTTCCTCATTGTCGACAGTCAATATGCCCTTGTAAGTCACCACGTTGGACACGGTCTCGGACGCGAAGCGCACGGTCTCGATCTCGGCCGGGAAACTGCGGTCGGGATAGGCATCGACGTTGAAAGTGGCCTTCTGCCCGGTTTCGACCTTGCCGACATCGGCCTCATCCACAGACACCTGCAATTCCATGTGGCGCAAATCACCGGCGATGGTGAAGAGAACAGGGGCGTTGAGCGAGGAGGCGACAGTGGCGCCGGGATCGACGCTGCGGGTAAGGATGACGCCATCGATGGGCGAGACGATCTTCGCCTTGCCGAGATTGACCTCGGCGAGCCGCAAATCCGCTTCGGCCGAAAGCACCGTCGCCTCGTTGACCTCCAGCGTGGCGGCGGCGGCATCATGGGTGAACTGCGCCGCATCCAGATCCTGCTGGCTGGACACCCGGTTCTGCACCAGCGATCTCAGGCGCTCCATCGAGGTTTTTGCCGAGCCGAGATCGGCGCGCGCCTTCAGTACATTGGCCTTGGCGGAGGCAAGCTTGGCGCGGGCGCTCTGCACATCGGCCTCCAGCTTGTTGGTATCCAGTTCCGCCAACACGTCTCCGGCCTTGACCGGCGTATTATAGGTGACGTTGACCTTGCGCACCGTGCCGGACAGTTCACTCGATATATCGACCTGGTCCGTCGGCTGAACCGAGCCCGTGGAGGTGACGATGACCGAGAGATCGCCCTGACGTGCGGCCTCCGTGGTGTAGCTATAGGCGACGCCAGCTGCGCGTGACTGGTAATAATAACCAAGGCCCCCGCCAATCAGCACAATGGCTGCTGCGGCATAGAGAAAGCGACGCGACTTTTTCCTGCGGCCGTTTCTGTTCGTTCCCAGAATCTCGCGCAGATCGGGCTGGCTGTTTTTTGTATCGCTGCCACTCGTATTGGCGTCATTCATTCTTATCACCCGCAAATTTCAAAATACCACAGAGGGTTGTTTCCGCTCTCCGGTTTGTCCGTCCATCTGTCGCCGTTGTATTCCTCTGATTGTGGGAAGTGACATAGCTTGCCGTAAGGGTGAAGTGAAAACTTGGTAATATTTATGATAGTTCTGGTCTGCTAGAGATAAATCCGGAAATATCGATGCCATAAACGCGGCTGAGCTTTCAGCAGTGACACTCAGGACGATGATGAAATGAACGACAATGTGGTGAAGTTCCGCAAACCGGTGCCGCCGAAGAAGCCGCGCGAACCGTTGGGGCCGAAAGCCAGGAAGGCCTTGACGATTGCGGCTGTCATCGCGTTTTTCGTGGCCGCGTGGGGGTATTTTACGCTGTTTGGGTAATAGTTTCCCCTATCCAATCAGGCATTTAGACGAAGGTCGAAATCGACCTACTTTTGGAACGCGCTTCGTGAGGCGGTTTAGTTATTCGGATTTTGGTACTCCGCGGCGTGTTCTTGGCAGTGAGCGCGAACTCGTTGGAGCCAGTTTTCGTACCAAACCCACATGCCTTTATACTCGCCTTCTCGGCCGAAGTTGTGAGCCGGATTTTTCGCGTCCAAACTTTGCCAAAGGGCTGTGTGGCTCCCCTGCTTGAATCTTGGATAGCCTTCCGTCTGCATGATTTCGATAATCTGCTTGCCTAGATATCGCTTCTTTTCGACCTCTTTTAGCAAGACGCGATTGATCTCGGCCGCTTCCTCGGATCCCGGTTTAACAAACTCTACGGCAAGATCGGCAGCTGACTGGCGCTTAGCTAGTTTCGGTACGAAAACAACGCGGTACGCGAAATCCGGATCAGCTAATTGTTCATCTGAGAGACCCTGGTGGAACTCGTCCATCAATGTTTCTATGTGCGTTGGTAGTGAACTAGCCTTTTTTAGAATCGAGCGCTGATCAGAACTAAATGTTACAAACTGAAGTGCAATCGGAAGTCGGCGTTCTAGACCATATTGGCCACCGAATAGCGTTTTGATTGCCTCATTGAAGTTGATGCAACAGGCTTGCAGCTTTGCACTAACGGCGTCATCGATCCGGGTCGTCATGCGATGCTCGATCTCGTGCCGGATTAGGATCAAGAATTCCAAGTTTTTGATTGCACCGCCAGCAATTGGGCATTGTGCGTGGCGAAGACAAGCACCCAATTCCCAGTAGCAGTCTTCGCCGGATGCGGTTTTCTTGATAGTGCCATCTACGTTTGTGTAGCGATAGTCTATGTCTTCACGACGGTAGTAGGCATGCATTAGGTACGTCCACGCGATAACGCTGGTAACGATAAACAATTCAGTCCTAAATGTGAGTCCTGCTCCATTGAAAGTATGAACAGCTGCTATCATTGCTTCACGGGCTTTAATGAGTAGTTCATCGCCGCGCACGCTCAAGCCAGTTGCTGGATCAACGTCCGGCCAAGTTGCGAGAAAATCGCTCAAGTCGTCGTTCGTAGCGGCTTTAACAGACTTGTGCTTGCTCTCCGTTCTTATTTCAGAGATGACGCGGTGGTTTACCGACCGTGTTGGACGGGTGAAATACGCTAGGATTTCTTGATCGCTATAACCACCCCGAACGAGCATCGCCTTCACTAAGGCGATTTCCCATCGTTCAAGCGGAAGACGCATTTTTTTCATCGCCTTATCCCTCGTGCATAATGGGATACGACTAGAAAAGTGGGTGAGTCGCAACTTAGAAGCTAAGTGCGTCGAGCGGTTTTCTACTAGATGCGACGTGATAGTAAATGGCGACCCCTGCAGGACTCGAACCTGCGACCTACTGCTTAGAAGGCAGTTGCTCTATCCAGTTGAGCTAAGGGGCCATCATGCCGGGCAATCGATACTCCGGCAAAAACTTTGGTCTTGATGTTTCAGTGCGTCCAGGGCTGGGTGCGGTTGAAACGGAAATTGTCGGTGTAGGAAACCACCTTGCGGGTCGCTTCCTTCGGCTGGATGACGCGGTATTCGATGCCCTTGCGCTGGGCATAGGCTTCGGCCTGTTCCTGCGTCTCGAATGTCAGCTTGAGCTGCTGCTTCATGTCTGAACTGGAGGTGTAGCCCATGATCGGATCGATCTTGCGCGGAACCTCGGCGTCGAATTCCAGAACCCAGACATTGGTCTTCGCCTTGCCGGATTGCATGGCGGTTTTTGCAGGGCGGTAAATCTTCGCAGACATGTCGAAACTGCTCCGGTTGGACAGCGGGGCGCAACGCCCCCGAATTATTCATCACGTACCTGAATAGAATAACCAAATCGTGTCAGGAACGTTGAATTTGAAATGGACTGACTTCAGGTGAGAGTCAAGACGATTATCCCCTTGCAGCCCGATCGCACTGCGCCGTTGCGGCGTCATGTTTTGCCCGTCGGGGCCGCGGTTGAACAAAGATGAATTTCCCTGTTGCGGACTGCGGGTGAACCGTGTATTCCCCAGCCATCGCCTCGGCGGAGTGTAGCGCAGTCTGGTAGCGCATCTGGTTTGGGACCAGAGGGTCGGGAGTTCGAATCTCTCCACTCCGACCATTTTAAAGCAAAACATCAGCTTTCCGGCGTAACCCTATCCCAAAGATGACAATTTATTCCGCTGACGGACCAGCCAGTTTGCTCTCGGCCGTGCCGATCGTCATGACATTGCCACGCCATGCCACCGCGCTGCCGATCCAGCTGCGGGCCCAGACGACGGGCATGATCATATCCCTGCTGATCATGGCGGGCAGCGTGTAGAGCGAAACCGGCCAGCGGTTGAGGGCGGCGAGCGCGAGTTCCGGCACGTACATGAGGGAAAGGACGGCAAAGGCGGTTGCGGCGAGGTTCACGTTCATCATCGCAGCGGCGGCGAGCGCGAAGAGAAGCGGGGGAAGCGCGCCGGTCAGGATTTCCGGTGCGAAATATTGCGGGAAGGTCACGCGCCGCAGCCGTGCCCAGCGGGTCTGGCGCGACCAGATTTCGCCGGCATGGCGCTTTCCGAGCGGCTGCTCGAAGGGGGCGGAGACCAGGTGCACCTTGCGGCCGGCGCTTCGCACCAGCTTCGTCGAGGCGGCGTCTTCGGCGATTTCGGCGGCCAGCGCGCGAATGCCGCCATTGTCTTCCAGGAACGGCTTGTTCCACAACATCGACTTGCCCTGCGCGAAACCCATGCCGATCGCTTCCGCCGCATATTGCCAGCGGCCCTGCGAGCCGTTGAGGAAGGCGCATTCCACATGCGCCCAGAAACCCGCAGGCCGTGAACCGAGCGGCGGCGAGCAGACGAGCCCGCTATCGCTCTGCCAGGCCGACATCATGGTGGCTATATAGGATTTCGGCATCAACACGTTCGAATCGGCGAGAATAACCCATTCATGCTGGGCGGCGCGCCAGCCCTTGACGCAATTGTTCAGCTTCGGATTGGCGCTGATGCGATCGTCACCGATGAGCAATTGCGTGGAAACCGTGGGAAAGGCGGCTTCGGCCTTGCGGACTTCCTCGATCACGGGATCGAATTCATCAGCGACGCAGAATAACAGCTCGTAGTCGGGCCAGTTGAGCTCAAAGGCGCGCGACAACGTCAGCGGCGTGAAGTGTTCCACGCCGCGCAGCGGCACGACAAGCGAGACAGGCGGTTTTTTCCGGACAAGATCGTTTTCTGCATCCCGTCTTGTCAGTCGCCAGCCGGCCAGAACGATGCCGAGAAGATTGAAGGCGAGGAGCAGGATTGCGCAAAGGGCAAAAAAGGTTTCCATGCTGGCCAGTTCCACTCCCAAGCTTTCGGCGGTCCACCCGCCAATCGATTCCATGGAATTCGTCTCTGCCGATTATAACGTTTGCGTGACAGTTACATGTCATGATCGGACAGGCGGGAAGATCGAGCGGCGCATGAGAGGCGCATGATAGGCGTCACGATGGCCCCCGCGCAAAAGAAAAGCCCTCCGCATAGAAGGGCCCAATCGTCATGATGCTCGATGAATTTTAGTGGACGTTCAGGATATGGGCATGACTGCTAGCGATGAGAAACGATTCCCGTGCTTTCTCGATGTCGCATCTGCCGGCGATGGCATCGAGGCAGTTCCTGCGCGCTTCCTCATATTCCGGCCCATGTTCCTCGGGCCAGCGGTACATCAGCATATCAAGCGCCACCAGCGGGCTGTAGATTTCCACGGCCGCCGAAAGCGGCAGATGGATCGCCACCGGTTTCATCCACGCGGCGTGGTGACACGGCTCCGTTCTGTGAATCAGCATGTCATTTTCCTCCCTGTTTCACCTGGCTTGAAAGCCTCTCACACTCCCATGCGCGAAATGCCCGCCTCACGAAATGGTTCCCGATCACCTAAAATGTGATCGGCCAGGGGGTTCCAATTTTCCAAGATGAATGGAAGATGAACAAATAGATGAACCGGAGATGAACAAAACCACCGCTACGGCGTTGGTATGTTCATAAGAAGGAGAACACATATGTTTAATTTGTCAGGCATTCAGGAAAGCTTCTTCGGAGACCGCATGGCCGGCGTATGCGAGGCTATCACCTCGGCTCTGGCCTTCGAATCAGGGCTCGAAAAGTCGCGCATTTCCGCAAGTGTCGAAAATGATGTGATTTATCTGGAAGGCACGGCCGATTCGGTCGAGGCTATTGATATCGCCATCAATCTTGCCGCTTCCATTTCCAATTGCCGGATTCTGAGCCATATCGAGCCGGTTTACTGAATATTGCGCCAGCCGGGCGAAACCTCGTCCGGCTCATTCACACGCAATAACGCGGCAATCTCATTTCCGGTTGCCGATTTGCGCGCTGCGAACCATATCGCCGGGCTTGATGCCAGAACGTTTCGCGGCGCCGCCATTCAGTTCAAGCACAAATTTCACCGGTCCGCGGGAGCTGATGATCGCTTCCGAATGCGGAACGGCGTTTTCGTGAATATGTGTGATTCGGCCATCGCTGCCGATGAACAGCATATCGAGCGGTATGAGGGTGTTGCGCATCCACATGGCGACAGCTCGCGTCTCACCGAAATCGAACAACATGCCGTTTTCAGACGGCATGGATTTGCGGAACATCAGCCCCTGCGCGCGCTGGGCATCGTCAAGCGCCAGTTCGGCAACGAAGTCGTGCGTTTTCCCGGAAGCGGTTTCAATGGTGAGCGGCTCTGACGTGAAGGTCTGGCGTTCCTGAGCCTGGGCGGCGCCGGCGAGGGTGAAAAAAAGAAGCGCCATAACGGCGCTTTTCACCATATGGCGCAGGCCGGGCATCAATGCGACATCCCTATGGCAACCGGGTTGTCGGGATGGATTTCCGCAGCCATCAGGCCCTTGTCGCCATCGCCGTAGCGCACCAGCACCACCTGGCCGGGGCGAAGCTCCGTCAGGCCGAAACGGCGCAGCGTTTCCATATGGACGAAAATATCTTCCGTTCCTTCGCCGCGCGTCAGGAAGCCGAAACCCTTGGTGCGGTTGAACCACTTCACGATGGCGCGCTCAAGCCCGCTCGAAGGCGTCACCTGCACATGGGTGCGCACCGGCGGCAGCTGCGAGGGGTGAACGGCGGTCGACTGGTCCATGGAGAGAATGCGGAAAGCCTGGAAACCACGGTCGCGCCGCTGGATGAGGGCGACGATGCGCGTGCCTTCGAGAATTGTCTGGTAACCGTCGCGGCGCAGGCAGGAGACGTGCAGCAGCACATCCTGCGTGCCGTTGTCAGGCACGATGAAGCCGAAACCCTTGGCGACATCGAACCACTTCACGACGCCGGTGATCTCGGTCAGGTCCACGGCATCGCCCGAAAGGTCCTCGACATCGACTATCGTTTTCGATGACATCCTATCAGCCATATCCTGCCAACCCCTCGATTACGCGCCATACACCGGTCAACTGATTCCTGTGCGCCAGATTAACATCTTGGTAACGGTTTCACGCAAGCCCTAGTTTTTGATTTACGCAGCTGCTTTTATGTCGCCGTCCTTGTCCGGGGCTTGCCATCACGCGTTTATCGGCTTCGGACCCGTGTAATGGAGAGGAATAAAATGCGGTATCTGCACACGATGGTTCGCGTCAAAGACCTTGGCGAATCACTTAAATTCTATGTCGACCTCCTGGGTCTTACGGAAATACGCCGAATCGAGAACGAAAAAGGCCGCTTCACTCTGGTGTTTCTTGCGGCCCGCGACGACATTGCTGCGGCAAAGGAAAACAAGGCGCCGTGCCTGGAGCTCACCTATAACTGGGACACCGAGGATTATAACGGCGGCCGCAATTTCGGCCATCTGGCATACGAGGTCGACAATATCTACGATTTCTGTGCCCGGCTGCAGAAGAACGGCATCGTCATCAACCGGCCGCCGCGCGACGGACATATGGCCTTCGTGCGTTCGCCTGACGGTATTTCCTTCGAAATTCTGCAGAAGGGCGAAAGCCTCGCACCAGCCGAACCGTGGATATCTATGCAGAATACCGGTTCCTGGTAGGGATTTTCCGGTGAGTAGCGGCGTTTTCGGGTGCTATTGCCTTGTCCCGAGGGGATGAGGCATAGTCCGCGAATCGAAACGGCCAGTCCCGTTTTGGGGAAGCACACGCGCCCGTTCCCGTGCTGCTGTTGGAAATGCAAGATACGGAGGCCAGCCATGAAAACTGTCGATAGCGCGAAAGGACGCCTTGTCCGTCCGCGTCTCGTCGTCGCGGTTTCGCTGCTTGGGCTTTCCGGATGTGTTTCGGCGGTGACCGACGACGAGATGGCCGCCGCTGCCAGGAAGCCGGAAATTGCCGCACAGCAAAAGCCGCAAGCCGCAGCTTCTGCCGCTGCCGCCGGCGCGCAACCGGGACATTATGTTGATCCCGCCGTGGCATCGGCGGCCGGTGCGGCTGCGCCCGCCCAGCCGCAGGCGCCGGGCGGCCCGGCGCAGGCTTATGGCGCCGCCGCCGATATTGGCGGATTGACAACGCAGCCAACGGCGATTTCCGCCGGAACAACAAGCATTTATTCCACCGCAGCGTCCGCTGGTGCTGCGGGTGCACCCGGCGCGACGGGCGCTCCTTCTCACAAAATCATTCCTGCGGTCAGCAGCGTTTATTCGGCGCCCATGCAGGCGGCGCAACCTCAGCCTCAGCCGGCATCAGCGCCGGTTCAGGTCCCGCAAGCCGGGTATGTGCCGGCGGAACAGCACAGCGAAAATCGTCAGCCGGTTCCTGTGCCCGCGCCGCAGTCCGCCTCGGAACAGCTCGCGGCTGTTGCGGCGCAGCCGGCCGCAGACGCTGCCAAGGTGGCGGGCGAGGCGCAGGGAGGCGACGGTAAGGGCGTGACGCTTGCGGCATTTTTTGCCGGCGCGGCCAAGAAGCGCCTGCCCAAGATGATTGAAAGCGGCACGGCGGGCAATACGCAGGTCGCATCATTGCCCGGGGCCGCGGACGGGACGATGGGCATTGCGCTTTCCGGCCGCTCGGTCATGTCCGACGAGTTCGATGACGCCCACCTCGATGAAGAGGATGACCAGCCGACGGGCCTGATGAAGCTCGCCTCGCTCTCCGGCCTGAGCCGCGTCGCCCCGAATGGGCTTTTCCTGCAGACGGATCGCGTCGAAGTTGGCTGCTTCAAGCCGGAACTGGTGCGGATGATCAAGGATGTGGAGCGCCACTACAACAGCCCGGCGATCGTCACCTCGGGCTATCGTCCGCCAAAGGGCGTAAGGCAGGGCTCCAAGCACTATACCTGCGATGCCGCCGACATCCAGATCAAGGGCGTCTCCAAATGGGAGCTTGCGACCTATCTGCGTTCCCTGCCGGAGCGCGGCGGCGTGGGCACCTATTGCCACACCGAATCGGTCCATATGGACACGGGTGAGCCAAGAGACTGGAACTGGCGCTGCCGCCGTACCGCTGCGCGCAAATGATCTCTGGCCGGGTTTGCAGGAATATCAAACCCTATGCTTTCCGAGCCTGAAATTTATGCCTGAAGACTGTTCCAACGTTTTAGAGACTGTCCGGTCGTTCTGGGGAGTTGGTGTTTGAGCCGATAGCCCTGATTGTTGCTGCGCGGTGTGGGGCCGGTTGCCTGATTGATGCGCGCAGTGGGTATTCTGAAACCAGGCTTGCAATGGATACAGTCTAAGACTGCAAACGCATCTTTTCCGCTCACATCAGAGTCCTGTCACTAGCGGTGATAACTCTTTGCAAAATATCAGAAAATGTAGATTTGAGGTGGTGAGAGCGCAGGGATTCGAACCCTGGACCTACTGATTAAAAGTCAGTTGCTCTACCGGCTGAGCTACGCTCTCCCGTGTCGGGGCTTGGTTGCCCTTCGGAAGTGCGCGGAACATATGTAGAGCGATCCGTTCGGTCAACCCAAAAAAAGCGCTTTCTACAATCAATCCGGTTTTTTTTGTCGCACCCCCGAAAAGGTGATTGGAGAGAGGGGGCGGCTGGGGATAAAACCTGCTGCAGACATGTCGGCCAGACGGGTGAAATCCTTTTGCAGCAATGACATGCATGAAAATGAAGCGTGAAGCGGCGGCGAATCCCAGGAATCGCGGCGGCTTTGCGGGATGCGGAGTTCTTTCTTGTCGATTGCCGATATTTCCCTGTTCAGCGCGCTTCTGGCCGGCGCTCTTTCCTTTCTGTCGCCCTGCGTCCTGCCGCTGGTGCCGCCCTATCTCTGTTATATGGCGGGCGTTTCGGTCGAGCAGTTCAGGACGGAAGATACAGCACCCCGGCCGGAGATTCGCAGGGCCGTGCTGTTTTCGGCCTTTTTCTTTACGCTCGGTTTCGCCACTGTTTTCGTGGCGCTTGGAGCAGGGGCCTCGACGATCGGTACGCTCCTGCGTCAGAACCTGGATATTCTCGCCAAGGTCGGCGGTTTCATCATCATTCTCATGGGTCTGAATTTCCTCGGCGTCTTCCGCATCGGCCTGTTTTCGCGCGAAGCGCGGTTTCAGGGGGCGGGCAAGCCCGCCACGCTTTCGGGGGCCTATGTCATGGGCCTTGCCTTCGCTTTCGGCTGGACGCCCTGCATTGGTCCGGTTCTGGGTGCGATCCTTGGTGTCGCCGCCGCGCGTGATACGGTTGGTGATGGTGCGGCGCTGCTTGCCGTCTATTCTCTGGGCCTTGCCGTGCCGTTCTGGATCGCCGCGGCGTTTTCCGGTTCCTTCATGCGTTTCCTCGTCCGCTTCCGCCGCCATCTCGGCCTCGTGGAAAAGCTGCTGGGCGTGTTGCTGGTGCTGACCGGTCTTGCCTTCATGTCCGGTTTTATCACCAATGTGGCGATCTGGTTCCAGGAGACCTTTCCGATCCTGATGAAAATCGGTTAAGCCTCCCGCCGGAGTTGCTTGCGGGGGAAACACAGTGACCGATATCGTCGGATTGCTTTTGCCGTTTTTCGGGCTGATCTTCATCGGTTATGGTGCGGCGCGCCTAACGAAACAGCCGGTCGAGGCGATGGGCTGGCTGAACACATTCATCATCTATGCGGCGCTTCCGGCGCTGTTTTTCAAGCTGGTGTCGAAAACGCCGGTTGAAGAGCTGGCGCGCATGGATTTCGTCGCGGCCAGCCTCGCCTGCACCTATGGCATTTTCTTGGCTGTGTTCCTGATCGGCCGGTTCGTGCGGAAAAACAGCCTTGCCGAAACCACGATCCAGAGTTTTGCGGCCAGCTACGGCAATATCGGCTATATGGGGCCGGGCCTTGCGCTTCTGGCGCTTGGCGAGAAGGCGGCGGTGCCCGTCGCGCTGATCGTCTGCCTTGAAAACGCCGCCCATTTCATCGTCGCCCCGGCGATGATGGCGGTTGCGGGCGGCGACAAGCGCTCTCCGGCGAGGCTTGCGCTGGATGTGGCGCGCAAGGTCATCACCCATCCCTTTATCGTGTCGGTGATCGCCGGTTTTCTCGCCGCTTCGCTGTCATGGCAGCCGCCGGAGGCGGTGCAGCGGCTGGTGGATTATCTGGCGCAGTCGGCGGCGCCCTGCGCATTGTTTGCCATGGGCGTGACGCTGGCGCTTCGGCCGATGAAACGGGTGCCGGTGGAAATCAGCTATATCGTGCCGGCAAAGCTGATCCTGCATCCGCTCGCGGCGTATCTCGTGCTCTCGTCGCTCGGGCGGTTCGAGCCGGTGTGGATCTATTCGGCCGTGCTTTTGGCCGCGCTGCCGACCGCGACGAATGTTTTCGTCATCGGCCAGCAATATCACGTCTGGCAGGAGAGGGCGTCTGCGACGATCCTGATTTCGACGGTTCTGTCGGTCTTCACGCTGACCGGCGTGGTTTATTTTATCCAGCCTTTTTGAAGCTGCCGAATAAAAGCGAGGGCAGGGCCTTCAGCCCGCGTCCGGGCTCGATGCCTTCGCGCATGACCATGCTTCGGAGCGTGCCGATTCCCGAGAGCACGTGCAGGCCCGCCGCGCGCGCCATCTGCACCGGCAGGAGATCGGAAAGCAGGGAGCGGTTCAGGAGATCGACGCTCAGCGTGCGGCTATAGACATCCGCCCGCCGCCTGCGGTCGAAGCTGCTGCCCGCATCGGCCGCAATCGGCCGGTCGGAGACCGCGCCCAGCAGTTCCGTCAGCGCGATGATGTCGCGCAGGCTGAGGTTCAACCCCTGCGCGCCGATGGGCGGAAAACCATGTGCGGCCTCGCCGATCAGGGCAACGCGGCCCTTGCCGAAGCGGTGCGCCGTCATTGAAGAGAGCGGCCAGGCCTGCACGCTGTCCTCGACGGTGACCGCGCCCAGCATGGATTGCATGCGCTCCTCGACCCGGAGGCTGAGTGTTTCCAGCGGCAGCGCCGTCAATTCCTCTGCCTGTTGCGGGGTAACGACCCAGACGAGACTGGATCGGTTGCCGGGCAGGGGAACCTGGGTGAAAGGACCGGTTGGCGTGTGGAATTCCGTCGAGACATTGCCATGCGGCCGGCTATGACCGAAGTTCAAAACAATGGCTGTCTGCGGATAGGACCAGGATTTGACGCCGATGCCGGCCGCATCCCGCACCATCGACTTCCTGCCATCAGCGCCGATGAGGAAATCGGCCGAAAGCGTTTCGCCGTCCGCAAGCGTCACCGATACGCGGTCATTGCCGATGTCTATCGTTTCTGCCGTGGCGTCAAGGCGGGTAATATTGTGTTCCTGCCCGACAGCTTCGCTGAGAACATCGAGCAGCGCCTCGTTGGGAATGTTCCAGCCGAAGGCATCAAGCCCGATTTCGGAGGAGCGGAACTGCACGGTCGGCGCGCGCAGCAGGCGCTCGGTGCCGTCGATGATCTGCATGGTGGAAAGGCGTGCGGCTGATGGCGCGATTCGTGACCAGAGGCCGAGACGGTCCATGAAGCGGATGGACTGGTCCATCAGCGCCGTGGTGCGCTGGTCCTTCCTTTCGCTCGAGGGTGCAATGAGCGCCACGTGGCGGCCCGCCCGCGCCAGCGCGATGGCCGCGATCTGGCCCGCAAGTCCCGCACCTGTTATGGCGATATCGAAGTGTCTCATGGTCCTGATCCGTTGTTATTTCCAAAGCATCATAATGGCTTTGCGCGGGTAAATCCACTTCGGCTCCGGAACATCCGGTTGCGAAGATTCGTTGGTCGCCCTGTTATATTAGTCTTAGGATAAGCGGATTGAGCCGGTTGCAAAGCGTGATGAATGGCCGCATACCGGAATAAGCAGGGCGGATGAAAAACGGGGCGCAGACGCTGACCATGAAAATTTTCAACTACAAGCGTGTTCCCTACGCGGAAATCCGCGCCTTTTCCGTTCATATGCTTACGGCTTCCGGTTCGTTTCTGGCCTTTCTCGGCGTCGTTGCCGCGGCTGAACACCGTTTCGTCGACATGTTCTGGTGGCTGGGGCTTGCGCTTCTGGTTGACGGTATCGACGGACCCATCGCCCGTAAGGTTCGGGTGAAGGAGGTTCTGCCCAACTGGTCCGGCGATATGCTCGACAATATCATCGACTACGTCACCTATGTGCTCTTGCCCGCCTTTGCGCTCTACCAGAGCGGCATGATCGGCGAGCCGCTGTCCTTCGTGGCGGCCGGCATGATCGTGGTGTCGAGCGCCATCTATTATGCCGATATGGGCATGAAAACGGACGAATATTTCTTCTCCGGCTTTCCGGTGGTGTGGAACATGGTGGTGTTCACCCTGTTCGTCATGGACGCCAGCGCAACGACGGCCATGATCGTCGTTACCGTCTCGGTGTTCCTGACATTCCTGCCGATCAATTTCCTGCATCCGGTGCGGGTGAAGCGGTTGCGGCCGCTCAATCTGGCTGTCGTGTTCATCTGGTGCGCGCTTGGCGGTTATGCGCTGCTGAGGCACTTCGAAACCCCGAGCTGGGCCGTGGTCGGCTTCGTGGCCAGCGGCATCTATCTTTATTGCATCGGTGGCATATTGCAGTTTTTCCCCTCGCTCGGTGCGAAATAAGAAAAAGGTAAAGCCGTTTATTGCTTGTGCAAATCGCATTTAAGCGGCTTCTTTTTCAGTTGTGCGCAGCAGCAAAACCGTTATCAATAAGTCTTGATTGGATGAAATTGCATACGCATTGACGTCCGATTGGGAACAATGACCGCGATCGTTAGAAACGCCTCGAAGAAGGCATGGATGGTCGGTGAGAGAGGGAACTCGTGACTGGAACTTTGGCGCCGGAGGCCGTGCCTCTCCTGTCCGTTCGCAAGCTGACCAAGCTGTTCGGCAATTTCGCCGCCTGCAACGGTATTGATCTCGATATTGCGCCGGGCGAAATCCACGCACTTCTGGGTGAAAACGGTGCGGGCAAATCCACGCTCGTCAAGATGCTGTTCGGCGTTCTCGCACCCACCGAGGGTGATATTGTCTGGCAGGGCCAGCCGGTTTCCGTCGGTTCGCCAAGTGAGGCGCGCGAGCTCGGCATTGGCATGGTCTTCCAGCATTTTTCCCTGTTCGAGGCGCTGACGGTCGCTGAAAACATCGCACTGTCGCTCGACCCTAAAATTTCACTGAAGGAAATCGCCAGGGAAGCGGAAACGCTATCGCGGGCCTATGGCCTGCCGCTCGATCCCTATGCGCATGTGGCCGATCTTTCGGTTGGCGAGCGCCAGCGGATCGAGATCGTCCGCGCCCTGCTGCAGAACCCGCGCCTCATCATTCTCGATGAGCCGACCTCGGTGCTGACGCCGCAGGAGGCCGACAAGCTGTTCGAGACGCTGGCAAAGCTGAAGGCCGAAGGCCGTTCGGTGCTTTATATCAGCCACCGTCTGGAAGAGGTGCAGCGCATCTGCGACCGCGCCACCGTCCTGCGTCACGGCAAGGTGACCGGCGCCTGCGATCCGCGCAAGGAAACGCCGGCATCTCTGGCGCGTATGATGGTCGGCAGCGATGTTGCAAGCGTTTCGCGCCCGACGGGCGAGGCGCTCGGGCAACCGCAGATCGAGGTCATGGGGCTTTCGGTCGCGCCACGCACGCCTTTTGCCGTGGCGCTGAAATCGATTTCCATGCAGGTGCGCGCCGGCGAGGTGCTGGCGATTGCCGGTGTGGCCGGAAACGGGCAGGGTGAGTTGTTCGATGCGCTTTCGGGCGAATATCCGGTCTATAATAACGACGCCATTCACCTGCGCGGCAAGCCCGTCGGTCGCATCGGCATCAATGGCCGTCGCCTGATGGGTGCGGGTTTTGTGCCGGAAGAACGCCACGGCCACGCCGCCGTTCCCGGCATGAGCCTTTCCGACAATCTGCTGCTGGCGCGGGCGCGTTCCGACCGCAAGGCGTTTCTGACCGGCGGTTTCCTGCGCATCGTCAGGGGTTCGGCGATCAGGGCGGCGGCGCGGCGCATTTCCGAAACGATGGATGTGCGCAAGAGCGGGGCTGATCCGCTGGCCGGATCGCTTTCCGGCGGCAACCTGCAGAAATTCATCGTCGGGCGCGAGCTTGATCGTCAGCCGACCGTGCTTGTTGTCAACCAGCCGACCTGGGGCGTGGACGCCGGTGCTGCAAGCCGCATTCGCCAAGCGCTTGTCGATCTCGCCAAGGCGGGCTCGGCCGTCATCGTCATCAGCCAGGATCTCGACGAAATCTTCGAGGTCGCCACCAATATCGCGGTCATTTCCGATGGCAAGCTTTCTGAGGCTCATCCGGTAGAAGAGATGACGCTTGAAAAGATCGGCCTTTTGATGGGCGGCATTCACACGTCACATTCAGGAGCGGCCCAGCATGCGCATTGAACTGGAAAAACGCGCAGGGGTCTCCCGGATTTTCACCCTTCTTTCGCCGCTTCTGGCGCTTGTGCTGACGCTGCTTGTCGGCGCCGTCATGTTCGCCATGCTCGGCAAAAATCCGGCTCATGCACTTTACGCCTTTTTTGTTGAACCGCTGCTGGAAGTCTGGTCGTTGCACGAGCTTGCGATCAAGGCCGCACCGCTGATCCTGATCGGCGTTGGCCTGTCGATCTGTTATCGCTCCAACAACTGGAACATCGGCGCGGAAGGGCAATTCACCATCGGCGCGATCACCGGCTCCATTCTGCCGGTGCTTTATCCCGACTGGCATTCGCCGATGCTCCTGCCGCTGATGCTGGTGATGGGCGCCATCGGCGGCGCGCTTTATGCGGGAATTCCCGCACTTTTGAAGACGAAGTTCAACACCAACGAAATTCTCGTCAGCCTGATGCTTGTTTATGTCGCGCAGCTGTTTCTCGACTGGCTGACACGCGGCATCTGGCGCGATCCGGGCGGCTACAACTTCCCGCAGACCAAGCCCTTCAACGATAGCGCCGTCTTGCCGGAGATGCTGGCATCGGGCCGGGCGCATTGGGGTTTCGTTTTCGCCATCGTCGCGGCAATCGCGCTGTGGTTCATGATGCGCTACATGCTGAAGGGCTTCGAGGTCACGGTTCTCGGCCAATCGGCGCGGGCAGGGCGGTTCGCCGGTTTCTCGTCGAGCCGCATGGTGTGGTTTTCGATGCTGCTGTCAGGCGCGCTGGCAGGGCTTGCGGGCATTTCGGAAGCTTCCGGCTCCATCGGCCATCTCCAGCCCAGCATTTCTCCGGGTTATGGTTTCACCGCCATCATCGTCGCCTTTCTCGGTCGTCTCAACCCGCTCGGCATCATCCTCTCCGGGCTGGTGCTGGCGCTGACCTATCTCGGCGGCGAGGCGGCGCAGCTTTCGATTGGTGTGTCTGACAAGGTGACGCGCGTGTTTCAGGGGCTGATGCTGTTCTTCGTGCTGTCCTGCGATACGCTGATCTTCTATCGCATCCGGGTCGTCTTCACCGGCAAGGCGCATAACAATCAAGGAGCGGCATGATGGATATGCTTCAGGCCATCCTCCTCACCGTCATCACCGCCGCCACGCCGCTGGTTATCGCCACCTCCGGCGAGCTGGTGACGGAGCGCTCCGGCGTCCTCAATCTCGGCGTCGAGGGCATGATGATCATGGGTGCGGTATGCGCTTTTGCGACCGCCCATATGACGGGGTCTCCCTATCTCGGCATTCTGGCCGGCATCGCCTCCGGCGCGCTTTTCTCGCTGCTGTTCGGCTTCCTGACGCTGACGCTCGTCACCAACCAGGTGGCGACCGGTCTCGCGCTAACAATTTTAGGTCTTGG
The DNA here is from genome assembly GCF_900188475.1 of Agrobacterium sp. 719_389. Lineage (NCBI taxonomy): Bacteria > Pseudomonadati > Pseudomonadota > Alphaproteobacteria > Hyphomicrobiales > Rhizobiaceae > Agrobacterium > Agrobacterium sp. 719_389. The sequence continues at coordinate 616,333 of NZ_FYEM01000001.1, read as the reverse complement.
CGTCTCCGGCATGCTGGGCGAAAGTTTCGTCGGCCTGCCCGGCGTCAAGCTGCAGCCCATCGTCTTTCCGGTGCTGTCGGAGATACCCTTCATCGGCCCCTTGCTGTTCCGGCAGGATCTGATCTTCTACATGTCCGTCGCGCTGGTTTTCGGCACTGGCTGGTTTCTGTTCAAAAGCCGCGCGGGCCTGAAAATCCGCGCTATCGGCGACAGTCACGCTTCCGCCCACGCGCTTGGCATCAACGTCATCCGCACACGTTATCTGGCTGTGATGTTCGGCGGCGCCTGTGCCGGTCTTGCCGGAGCGCAGCTGTCGCTCGTCTATACGCCGCAATGGGTGGAAAACATGTCGGCCGGGCGCGGCTGGATTGCGCTCGCGCTCGTCGTTTTCGCGTCATGGCGTCCATGGCGGGTTCTGGCGGGCGGTTATCTGTTCGGCGCCGTCTCCATCGGGCAATTGCATGCGCAGGCATTCGGTATCGGCGTGCCGTCGCAACTGCTTTCGGCGCTACCTTACCTTGCAACTATTGTCGTGCTGGTCATCATCTCGCATAATCGCCGTACGACCTTGATCAATACACCGGCATCCCTAGGCAAATCCTTCGTGCCGGACAGGTGAAGCATTCTCACGTCTCCAAACCAACAGGGGTAAAAATGAAAAAACTGGTCATCGCACTTGCCGCTTCCATCGCGGCGCTTGGAGGCGTTGTTTCCTCCGCTGAAGCCGCCGACGCCAAGAAGGTCTGCTTCATCTATGTCGGCAGCCGCACCGATGGCGGCTGGACGCAGGCGCATGAAATCGGCCGCGAAGAGCTGCAGAAGCACTTCGGCGACAAGATCGAAACGCCGTTCCTCGAAAGCGTTCCGGAAGGCCCGGATGCCGAACGCGCCATCGAGCGCATGGCCCGTTCCGGCTGCGAACTGGTGTTCACCACCTCCTTCGGTTTCATGGATGCGACCGTGAAGGTCGCCCAGAAGTTCCCCAAGGTGAAATTCGAGCACGCCACCGGCTTCAAGACCGCTGAAAACGTTGCGACCTACAATTCGCGCTTCTATGAAGGCCGTTACATTCAGGGCCAGATCGCCGCTAAGATGTCGAAGAAGGGTGTCGCCGGCTACATCGCGTCCTTCCCGATCCCGGAAGTGGTGATGGGCATCGACGCCTTCGTTCTCGGCGCGCAGTCCGTCAATCCCGAATTCAAGGTCAAGGTCGTCTGGGCCAACACCTGGTTCGATCCCGGCAAGGAAGCCGATGCCGCCAAGGCGCTGATCGACCAGGGCGTCGATATCCTGACGCAGCACACTGACACCACCGCGCCGATGCAGGTTGCAGCGGAACGCGGCATCAAGGCCTTCGGTCAGGCTTCCGACATGATCAAGGCCGGTCCGGAGACGCAGCTGACCGCGATCAAGGACACCTGGGGCGCATATTACATCAAGCGTACGCAGGCTCTTCTGGACGGCACCTGGAAGTCCGAATCCATCTGGGACGGCCTGAAGGACGGCATCCTGACCATGGCGCCCTACACCAACATGCCTGATGACGTGAAGAAGATGGCCGAGGAAACCGAAGCCAAGATCAAGTCGGGCGAACTGCACCCCTTCACCGGCCCGGTGAAGAAGCAGGACGGTTCGGAATGGCTGAAGGCGGGCGAAAAGGCTGAAGACAAGGTTCTGCTCGGCCTCAACTTCTACGTTGCCGGCGTGGACGACAAGCTGCCGCAATAATGCGGATTATCTATTCTTATTGAGGCAAGGCCGCACATGTGTCATGTGCGGCCTTGCTTATTTTCATGCGTTTTACTGCATGGATGAAGTTTGCCTTTGCTTTTCACGCAACTTGATGTTTTTCACTATAATCTGACTTGAGATACACACGTCTGGCGCGATTTTTTCGAGATCGCCAACCGCACGGAAGGATATGGCACTTGCAGCGCGGAATGCTCGATGCGGCGATCGGTTTTCGAAAGCTGCGGACAAATCATGCACAGGTCGTTCACAAGCTCGGTCTCGATATCGTCTCCGGCACCTTCAAGACGGGTGACATCCTTCCCGGTGATGCCGAGCTGATGGAGCGGCTGAAAGTGTCGCGCACAGTGCTGCGCGAAGCGATGAAGACGCTCACCGCCAAGGGCATGATTTCCCCCAAGGCGCGTATCGGCACCCGGGTGACCGAGCGCGAGAGCTGGAACATGTTCGACAGCGAAGTGCTGCTATGGCATTTCGAGGCGGGCGTCAGCGATGAGTTTCTGCTGCATCTCTATGATATCCGTCAGGCTTTCGAACCCTATGGCGCGGGACTTGCCGCTATCAGGGCAAAGGACGGCGATATCGCCAAGCTAGCCGCCTATGCCAACGAGATGGGCAACACGGCCTATTCCAAGGAAAAGCGCGCTCTTGCGGATATGAACTTCCATGTGCTCATCACCGAAATGTCGGGCAACCCGTTCATGCGCACCGTCGGTTCGCTGATAAAGGCGGCTCTGGTGGGCATTTTCCGGATGAGCAACCCGGACACCGATCCCAATGAGATTTCCGATGTCTCCGCCTCTCACCTGAGGCTCGTCGAGGCGTTTCGCCTGCGCGATGAGGCAGCGGCGCGCCGTGAAATGGAAAGGCTGATTGAAAACGGCCGCCAGCAGGTGCTGGAATTCACTGCCCGCAATACCCCACGATAACTCAAACTGCGGGAGCGGGATGCGACCCTCTCCCAATCACGTTTGATGAAAATCGGTGCGGAAATTTGGTGCAGATTTGCATGGTTTCTTAAGTGGGCCGCCGTTATAGCAATTCCGGAATGAAATTACCGATGCGCCCGTTCGTTTGCCGGACGGCGTGAAGTCAAACATATGCCGCCGTCCTGGCCGCCATGCGGCCGGTGACAGGGTGTTGGAGGTCTTATGGAGCGCAGCTCTCTAGCCATTATTCTCGCAGCGGGCGACAGCACGCGCATGAAATCGTCGAAGTCCAAGGTGCTGCATCCGGTCGCCGGGCGTCCGATGATCGCGCATGTGGTGGAGGCGGTGGCTGGATCTGGCGTCGGCACGGTGGCGCTGGTGGTCGGGCGCGATGCCGACAATGTCACCGCGGCCGCAAGCATGAAAGGCATTCAGGTCGAAGCTTTCCTGCAGACGGAACGCAAGGGCACCGGCCACGCGGTTCTTGCCGCACGTGCTGCCCTTGAGCGCGGTTTCGATGATCTCATCATTGCCTATGGCGATGTGCCACTTATCACCTCCGCAACGCTCGACCGGGCGCGTGAGGCGATTGCCGCCGGCGCCGATGTGGCTGTCATCGGTTTCCATACCGATCGCCCGACCGGTTACGGCCGGCTTCTGGTCGAGAATGGCGAACTTGTCGCGATCCGCGAGGAAAAGGACGCCACGGACGCGGAGCGCAAGGTCACCTGGTGCAATAGCGGCCTGATGGCCATCAACGGCCGCAACGCGCTGGACCTGCTCGACCGGATCGGCAACAGCAATGTGAAGGGCGAATATTATCTCACCGACGTCGTCGAGATCGCCCGCTCTCTCGGCCGCCGCGCCGTCGCCATCGACGCGCCGGAAGCCGAGTTGGTCGGCTGCAACAACCGCGCCGAACTCGCCTTTATCGAGAAGCTCTGGCAGGAGCGCCGCCGCCACGAATTGATGGTGGACGGCGTTTCGATGATTGCCCCCGAAACCGTCTTCCTCTCCTTCGACACGAAGATCGCTCAGGATGTTCTGATCGAGCCGAACGTCGTCATCGGTCCCGGCGTCACCATCGAGCCGGGCGCCGTCATCCACGCCTTCTCGCATCTGGAAGGGGCCCATGTCGCACAAGGCGCGGCCGTTGGTCCCTATGCGCGGTTGCGTCCGGGTTCAAACCTGCATGCCAATTCCAAGGTGGGCAATTTCTGCGAGGTCAAGAAGGCGGAGATCGGCGAGGGCGCCAAGGTCAACCATCTGACCTATATCGGTGACGCCTTTATCGGTGCCGGCAGCAATATCGGCGCGGGCACCATCACCTGCAATTACGATGGCTACAACAAGGCTGAAACGCGCATCGGTGCGAACAGTTTCATCGGCTCGAACTCGTCGCTGGTTGCTCCTGTCACCATTGGAGAGGGGGCCTATATCGCCTCCGGCAGCGTGATTACCGATGACGTGCCTGATGATGCGCTGGCGTTCGGGCGGGCGCGGCAGGAGATGAAACCGGGCCGGGCGACCGTTGTGCGCGAGCGGGCAAAAGCGCTGAAGGAAGCGAAGAAAAAGTCCTCTTAGATGACGTTACCGAGCGATACCGAAAGTGACCGGCGGCGTAATTGCCGATTTCAGGGAAACGGTTAAAGCATTTCCAGTAAAAGTGTGCAGCGGTTTTACGTCCGGAAATGCGTCAGAACAAAAAGGTGAAGTATTTTCGCATTTCAGGGAAATGCGAAAATACTCTGAAAGTTTCGGCGAAGAGATCGCCGTCTGGAGAAATATATGTGCGGAATTGTCGGAATTGTCGGAACCCAGCCCGTTGCTGAACGGCTTGTCGATGCGCTGAAGCGTCTCGAATATCGTGGTTACGATTCGGCGGGTGTCGCCACCATCGACAATGGCGCGATGGACCGCCGCCGTGCGGAAGGCAAGCTGTTCAATCTGGAGACGCTGCTTTCGCAAGAGCCGCTGCCGGGTGTCGTTGGCATCGCGCACACCCGCTGGGCGACCCACGGCGTTCCGAACGAGACCAATGCCCACCCGCATTTCGTCGATGGCGTTGCCGTCGTCCATAATGGCATCATCGAAAACTTCGCCGAACTGCGCGAAGAACTGAGTGCCGAAGGGGCGACCTTCACCACCCAGACCGACACCGAAGTGGTGGCGCAGCTTCTGGCGAAATATACCCGCGAGGGTCTCGGCCATCGTGAGGCGATGCTGAAGATGCTGAACCGCGTCACGGGCGCCTACGCGCTGGTGGTGATGTTCAAGGACGATCCCGACACGCTGCTTTCGGCGCGTTCCGGCCCGCCGCTCGCCGTCGGTTACGGCCGTGGCGAAATGTTCCTCGGATCGGATGCCATCGCGCTCTCGCCCTTCACCAACGAAATCACCTATCTGGTGGATGGCGACTGCGCCATCGTGACCCGTCAGGGTGCTGAGATCATCGATTTCTCCGGCAAGCCGGTGAAGCGCGAGCGTCAGATTTCGCAGGCGACGGCCTTCGTGGTCGACAAGGGCAACCATCGCCACTTCATGGAAAAGGAAATCTACGAGCAGCCGGAAGTCATTTCCCACGCGCTCAGCCACTATGTGGATTTCGCCTCCAAGACCGTGAAGCAGGCTGACACGGCCATCGACTTCGCCAAGCTTTCCGGCCTTGCCATTTCCGCTTGCGGCACGGCCTATCTGTCCGGCCTGATCGGCAAATACTGGTTCGAGCGTTATGCGCGCCTGCCGGTGGAAATCGATGTCGCCTCGGAATTCCGTTACCGCGAAATTCCGCTCGTTCCTACGCAGGCTGCGCTGTTCATTTCGCAATCGGGCGAAACCGCCGATACGCTGGCGGCCCTGCGTTATTGCCAGCAGGAGGGGCTGAAGATCGGCGCGGTGGTCAATACCCGTGAATCCACCATGGCGCGCGAATCGGACGCGATCTTCCCGATCCTCGCCGGTCCTGAAATCGGCGTTGCCTCCACCAAGGCTTTCACCTGCCAGCTTGCCGTGCTCGCTTCGCTTGCCGTTGCCGCCGGCAAGGCGCGCGGCACGATCACACCACAGCAGGAAACCGAGCTGGTTCGCCATCTCACCGAGATGCCGCGCATCATGAGCAAGGTTCTCAACAGCGTCCAGCCGCAGATCGAAGCGCTGTCGCGCGATCTGTCGCGTTTCAAGGACGTGCTTTATCTCGGACGCGGCACCAGCTTCCCGCTGGCGCTGGAAGGCGCGCTGAAGCTCAAGGAAATTTCCTATATCCACGCCGAAGGTTATGCCGCCGGCGAGCTGAAGCATGGGCCGATCGCGCTGATCGATGAGAACATGCCCGTCATCGTCATTGCGCCGCATGACCGCTTTTTCGAAAAGACCGTTTCGAACATGCAGGAGGTCGCCGCGCGTGGCGGCCGCATCATCTTCATCACCGACGAGAAGGGAGCCGCCGCTTCCAAGCTCGACACCATGGCGACGATCACGCTGCCCAATGTCGATGAGCTTATTGCGCCGATGGTCTTTTCGCTGCCGATCCAGCTGCTCGCCTATCACACTGCCGTCTTCATGGGCACGGATGTGGACCAGCCGCGCAATCTGGCGAAATCGGTAACGGTGGAATGATCATCCGGCCGGAGCGGCAGGGCGACGAGGAAGCGATCGCTCGCGTTACGGAAGATGCCTTCCGTGACGCCGAGCACAGCAGCGGGACAGAACAGCTGATCGTCGGGCGGCTGCGGGACGCCGGCGCACTGACGGTTTCACTGGTGGCGGAAGACAGCGAAGGCGTCATCGGCCATGTCGGCTTCTCGCCGGTGACGCTGTCGGGCGGCGAGACCGGCTGGTTCTGCCTCGCGCCGCTCTCCGTGACGCCGGAAAGACAGGGAGAAGGTGTCGGTTCGCGGCTGGCGCGTGAAGGGCTTGCCGCACTGGAGCGGCTGAGTGCTGCCGGCTGCGTCGTTGTCGGTGATCCCGCCTATTACGGTCGCTTCGGTTTTCACCATGTTGAAGGGGTGGGTGCGGAAGGGATTCCTGACGAATATTTCACAGTTCTTCGCTTGCATGGTGGAACTCCATCCGGCATTGTCGGTTTTCATCCGGGTTTCGATGGCGACAACGCTTAATTCCGAACGGTAAATGACCGATATTCCAGTCAAAATTTCATTCGCAGCCCGCCTGCGCAATAGTTTCCTCACGGGCGTTCTGATCCTTGCGCCCGTCACCATCACCATGTGGCTGGTGTGGAGTTTCCTGCAATGGGCGGATAGCTGGGTGAAGCCCTATATTCCGGCCCGTTACGATCCCGAGCAATATTTCGATGTGGCAATCCCCGGTTTCGGCCTGCTGATCGCCGTCATTGGCATCACGCTCATCGGCTTTCTCGGCAATAACCTCATCGGCAAATGGATTTTCGGCGTTGGCGAATCCATCCTCAACCGCATGCCGCTAGTGCGGCCGATCTATAAGAGCATCAAGCAGCTGTTCGAATCCGTCCTGAAAGAGCATTCGAACTCCTTCAAGAAGGTCGGCCTGATCGAGTTTCCATCGTCAGGCACCTGGGCCATGGTCTTCGTCGCCTCCGAGGCCAAGGGTGAGCTTGCTCACCGTTTCAACGAAATGGGCCAGCAGATGGTCGCCGTCTTCCTGCCGCCCACACCGGTGCCGACAGCCGGCTTCCTGCTCTTCGTGCCGAAAGACAAGATCGTGATGCTGGACATGACACCTGAAGATGCGGCGAAACTGCTGATTTCCGGTGGCTTGGTGGCGCCCGATTTCACGCCGCCCAAGATGATCGCGCCGGTTTGAAGGCATTCGCGAGGCGCTAGATTCATCCCTCCATTCTCAAGGAAGGATGAGAAACCATGCGGTTGACGAACCAACGTGGTTCACCAATAATCACAGTGAACCAAGAAGGGTTGCGATCATGACTGCATTCACGGTGCGTCTGCCTGATGAGGTTGCCGACAAACTCGACCAATTGGCTGAAAAACTTGATCGGTCACGATCCTATATGGCGGTGCGGGCGATTGAGGACTTTGTTGCACGAGAGGAGTGGCAACTTGCCGAGATCGAGGCGGGTGTAGCGGAAGCCGATCGCGGCGAGTTCGGGACGCCTGAGGATCTCGCAAACATTGTCGGGAAATATGTAAAATCCACCCGGCCGTCATGAGTGACCGGAGAATTCTCTGGACCTTACGGGCGCTGCGACGGCTCGATGAAATTGGCGCGCATATCGAAAAGGACAACCCGGCTGCAGCAGCCCGTGTGATTTCCCGCATTGTTTCGGCGGCCGACATGTTGGTGGAACAGCCGGCAATGGGACGGGTCGGGCGTATCAAGGGAACACGGGAAGCTGTGCTTCCCGACATTTCCTATATTATCGCCTATCGTGTCGGCCAGGATATCGAAATCCTGACGATCATCCATACCTCGCAGCGATGGCCTTCGGCGCTCTAATAATCTTTCATATCAGTCGATCAATCCTCGTCATCAAGATCATCCACTTCCGTCCCCGCATTGGTCGCGTGGAATACGGGAACGAAAAGCCGCATATAGACCAGCCGCACGCTCCAGCCTGCCTCCAGCGCCTCGCTCCAGGCCTTTTTGCGGCCGGGCTTCTTGAACGCCTTGCCGATCGCCTTTTTCTGACTCTTCGCAAATGTCTCGGGTTGCAGGATGTTCTGCGGCGAGCATAGCGCGTAGCCCTTGCGGAAGGCGGGTGGCGGGCGGCGGGGGTCGATCATGTTCATGGCAGGTCACTTTCAGCCGGCGTGCAGGAAGCGGATCGCTTCGTCGCGGCGGTGCAGGTAGAGCAGGGTGCGCAGCGCATTGCCGCGTGGGCCCGTCAGTTCGGGGTCGCGCTCGATGACGTAGGCCGCGTCCTTGCGGGCGATTTCCAGAAGATCGGCGTGGGCTTCCAGGCTGGCGATGCGGAAGCCCGGCGTGCCGGACTGGCGGGTGCCGAGCAACTCGCCTTCGCCGCGCAGCTTTAAATCTTCCTCGGCGATCAGAAAGCCGTCCTCGCTGTCGCGCAGGATGGAAAGCCGGGCGCGGCCGTTTTCGCTGAGCGGGCCCTTATAGAGCAGGATGCAGGTGGAAGCCTCGTCACCGCGCCCCACGCGGCCGCGCAGCTGGTGAAGCTGGGCAAGGCCGAAACGTTCGGCATGTTCGATGACCATGATCGTCGCGTCAGGCACGTCGACGCCCACTTCCACCACCGTCGTTGCCACCAGAAGCCGGGTTTCGCCGCTCTTGAAGGCGAGCATGGCGGCGTCCTTCTCCGGGCCGCTCATGCGGCCATGGATGAGGCCGATATTCGCGCCCAGCATCTGCGAGAGAACCGCATGCCGCTCCTCCGCCGACATCAGGTCGGATTCTTCCGTTTCTTCCACCAGCGGGCAAATCCAGTAAGCCTTCTTGCCTTCCTTCAGCGCGGCGCGCAGTCGCTCGACGATATCGCCGATGCGTTCCGTGGGGATGGTCACCGTCTGGATGGGTTTGCGGCCGGCAGGCTTTTCGGTGAGCTTGGAGACATCCATATCGCCGAAGGCGGCCAGCACCAGCGTGCGCGGAATGGGGGTGGCGGTCATAACAAGCATATGCGGCGTGATGCCCTTGGCGGTAAGGCGCAGGCGTTGATGCACGCCGAAACGGTGCTGTTCATCCACCACGGCCAGCACGAGGTTCTTGTAACTCACGCTGTCCTGAAACAGCGCATGGGTGCCGATGACGATCTGCGCTTCACCTGATGCGACGCGCTCCTCGATCTCGCGCCGCTCCTTGCCCTTGGTGCGGCCGGTCAGCACTTCGACGGTAATGCCCGCTGCCTGAGCGAGTTTGGAAATGGTGGCGTAGTGCTGCCGGGCGAGAATTTCGGTCGGGGCCATCAGCACCGCCTGTCCGCCGGCCTCCACGGCCGTTGCCATCGCCATCAGCGCCACCAGCGTCTTGCCCGCGCCGACATCGCCCTGCAGCAGGCGAAGCATGCGGTCTTCGCCGGCCATGTCCGTCAGAATATCCTTCACCGCAGCGCTCTGGCTCGGTGTCAGCGAGAAGGGCAGTTGCGAGAGGATTTTCGCGGCGACATCACCCCTGGCGCGGACTGGCTGGCCAGCCACCTTGCGCAACCGCTGGCGCACCAGCGCCAGTGACAGCTGCCCGGCAAGGAACTCATCATAGGCAAGCCGCCTGCGCGCCGGAGCCTGCGGCTCGATATCGGCGCTGTCGCGCGGGTCGTGCAATTCACGGAAGCTAGAAGCGACATCACCGAAGCCCTGACGGGTTTTCAGCGTTTCATCGATCCATTCCGGAAAGACCGGCAGCTTCGACAGCCCGCCTTCGATTGCCCGCCGCAGCACCTTGGGCGATAGACCGGCGGTCATGGGGTAAACGGCTTCCACCAAAGGCAGGTTTTCGGCTTCGGAAACCTTCACCATGAAATCCGGATGCACCATGGAGGCGCGACCGTTGAACCAGTCCACCTTGCCGCTGACGAGAACCTCCTCATCCACGGGCAGGGCCTTTGACAGCCAGTCGCCCTTGGCGCGGAAGAAGGTCAGCGCCAATTCGCCGGTCTCGTCATGCAGGAAGACGCGATAGGGCGCGGAGCGGTTTCCCGGCGGTGGCGGCTGGTGGCGGTCCACGCGTCCCTGAATGGTGACAATGGCGCCGGGCGCGGCCAGCGCGATGCCGGGGCGGTTTCGGCGGTCGATGACGTTCGATGGCGCGTGGAACAGGAGATCAATCACGCGGGTGTCGTCTGCGTTTTCCCGGCTCAAGAGCTTGGCCAGAAGATCGGCAAGCTTCGGCCCCACACCGGCAAGGGTGGAGACGGAAGCAAACAGCGGATCGAGAATGGCCGGGCGCATGGTCAGCAAAATCGGGGAAGGGCACGGCTTATGCAAGACTTCGCAGGTCACAAAGGCGGGTTATCACCGGCAGTTTTTAGCCGCCGTGGCATTATTTCGATAAAAACCGGTTCCCAAGCGTTCGCCTCCTGTTCTATAGGAGGTCGCAGTCAACATCCTGTTGAATAGCCAACCGAAAGGTGAATGCGATGACTGGACTGGTGCGCACGAGTGCCGACCTCGATCCGAGACGCCGGCGGATTCTTTACCGCTGCTGGCACCGGGGCATTCGCGAGATGGATCTGGTGCTCGGGCAGTTCGCGGAAGACAATATTGCCGGGCTTTCCGATGATCAGCTCGATGAGCTTGAGATCATCATGGCGGAAGAGGATAACGACCTCGTCAAGATGGTGACGGGTGCCCTTGCCATACCGGAAAAATTCCAGACCCCGCTGTTTGAACAGATCGCCTCCTACCGTCCCGATTTTGATCTCGTCACCGCCGAAACCCTGAAAGCCTGAAACATGATAGCCGGATTCGATGCAAAGCTGGTGGCGTCGGCAGATACGCCGCTGACCATCGGAAATGTGCCCTCCGGCATGGAAGCCCTGCTGCTCGCCGATATGGCGCGGGCGGGGACATCGGTTGCCTATGTGATGTCGGATGGCCAGCGGGTCGCCGATCTCGAACAGATCCTCGGTTTCGTCGCGCCTGATATTCCGGTCATGACGCTGCCGGCCTGGGACTGCCTTCCCTATGACCGCGTGTCACCGAGCGCCGACACCTCGGCGCGCCGGCTGGCGGCGCTTTCCGGCCTCATCGCCCACGCGAAGAAACCGCATCCGGCCATCGTGCTCGTCACCGTCAACGCCATGCTGCAGAAAATGGCGCCGCGCGACATTATCGAGAGCCTCGGCTTTTCGGCGAAGCCCGGCAACCAGATCCGTATGGACGACATCGCCGCAAGGCTGGAGCGCAACGGTTTTGACCGGGTGGCGACGGTGCGTGAAGTCGGTGAATTCGCCGTGCGCGGCGGCATTCTCGATGTCTTCGTGCCCGGCACGGAAGAGCCGGTGCGGCTCGATTTCTTCGGCGATACGCTGGAAAGCATCCGCACCTTCGATCCGGCTAGCCAGCGCACCATCGGCCAGGCGCGCTCGCTCGATTTGAACCCGATGAGCGAAGTGACGCTGACGCCGGATACGATCAGCCGTTTCCGCAAGAATTATCTGTCGCTGTTCGGTGCCGCGACGCGTGACGATGCGCTTTATCAGGCCGTCTCCGAAGGCCGCCGTTATGCCGGCATGGAGCACTGGCTGCCGCTGTTTTACGAGAAGCTGGAAACGGCGTTCGATTATCTCGCGGGGTTCCGGATCGTCACCGATCACACGGCGCGGGAGGCGGCAAAAGAGCGCTCCAAGCTGGTGCTCGATTATTACGATGCGCGCCGCAGTTCCGGCGAAACCAAGGGGTCGACCCAGGGTGCGCCTTATAAGCCGGTTTCGCCCGGCCAGCTCTATCTCGACGGCAAGAGTTTCGATGCGGCACTGGCCGCCGTCAATGCGGTGCGTCTGACACCCTTCAACGAACAGGACAGCGAAGGCCGCCCGGTCGCCACGCTCGATGCCCATGTCGGGCCGCGCTGGGCGCGTCCGCCAACCGAAGGCGAGAGCGAAGAACGGGTCAATGTTTTCGATCTGGCGGTGAAGCATATTGCCGAGCGCCGCGCCAAGGGCTGGAAGGTGCTGATAACAGGCTGGTCGGAAGGTTCGCTCGACCGGCTGCTGCAGGTGCTGAACGAGCACGGGCTTGAGAAGATTAAGCCGGTGACCTCGCTGAAGGAGGTGGAGAAGCTCGGTAAGGGTGAGGCTGCCTCGGCGGTGCTGAGCCTTGAGACGGGTTTCGAAACCGGGACGCTCGCGGTCATCGGTGAGCAGGATATTCTCGGCGACCGCATGGTGCGGCGCTCCAAGCGCCGCAAGCGCGGTGCGGATTTCATCTCGGAAGTGGCGGGGCTGGACGAAGGCTCGCTGGTCGTCCATGCCGAACATGGTATCGGTCGCTTCGTCGGCCTGCGGACGATCGAGGCGGCGGGCGCGCCGCGTGCGTGTCTCGAACTGCATTATGCCGATGATGCCAAGCTGTTCCTGCCGGTTGAAAACATCGATCTTCTGTCGCGTTACGGCTCGGATGCGGCCGAAGCCCAGCTCGACAGGCTCGGCGGCGGCGCATGGCAGATGCGCAAGGCCAAGCTCAAGAAGCGCCTGCTCGACATGGCCGATGAGCTTATCCGCATCGCTGCCGCGCGTCTGGTGCGCCATGCGCCGGTGCTGACGGCTCCCGATGGGCTTTACGACGAATTCGCCGCCCGTTTCCCCTATGATGAGACGGAAGACCAGCTGAACGCCATCGAGGCCATTCGTGAAGATCTCGGCGCCGGCCGGCCGATGGATCGTCTCATCTGCGGCGATGTCGGTTTCGGCAAGACCGAAGTGGCGCTTCGCGCTGCTTTCCTTGCCGCCATGAACGGCGTGCAGGTGGCGGTGGTGGTGCCCACCACGCTGCTATCGCGCCAGCATTTCCGCACTTTCTCCGAGCGTTTCCGCGGCCTGCCGATCCGGGTGCAGCAGGCTTCACGCCTCGTCGGCTCCAAGGAACTGACGCTGACGAAAAAGGAAGTGGCTGACGGAAAGACTGACATCGTCGTCGGCACCCATGCGCTGCTTGGCGCGGGAATCAGTTTTGCCAATCTCGGCCTGCTCATCATCGACGAAGAGCAGCATTTCGGTGTGAAGCACAAGGAGCGGCTGAAGGAGCTGAAGAGCGACGTGCATGTGCTGACGCTCTCTGCGACGCCCATTCCGCGCACCCTGCAGCTGGCCATGACGGGCGTGCGCGAACTGTCGCTCATCACCACGCCGCCGGTGGACCGCATGGCGGTGCGCACCTTCATTTCGCCCTTTGACCCGCTCGTCATCCGCGAAACGCTGATGCGTGAGCACTATCGCGGCGGCCAGAGCTTCTATGTCTGCCCGCGGCTTGCCGATCTCGCCGATATCCACGCGTTCCTGCAATCGGATGTGCCGGAGCTGAAGGTGGCGGTGGCGCATGGGCAGATGCCGGCAGGCGAACTCGAAGACATCATGAACGCCTTTTACGACGGCAAATATGACGTGCTGCTTTCGACCACCATCGTCGAATCCGGCCTCGACGTGCCGACCGCCAATACGCTGATCGTGCACCGCGCCGACATGTTCGGTCTTGCCCAGCTTTACCAGCTGCGTGGTCGCGTCGGTCGTTCCAAGGTGCGCGCCTTCGCGCTCTTCACCCTGCCGGTCAACAAGGTGCTGACGACGATGGCGGAGCGGCGGCTGAAGGTGCTGCAATCGCTCGACACGCTCGGCGCAGGCTTCCAGCTGGCGAGCCACGACCTCGATATTCGCGGCGCGGGCAATCTGCTCGGCGAAGAACAGTCCGGCCACATCAAGGAAGTCGGTTTCGAGCTTTACCAGCAGATGCTGGAAGAGGCGGTTGCCGAGGTGAAGGGCGACGAACAGGTGCAGGACAGCGGCTGGTCGCCGCAGATTTCGGTCGGCACCTCCGTCATGATCCCGGAAGATTATGTTCCGGATCTGCATCTGCGCATGGGCCTTTACCGCCGTCTCGGCGAGCTTGCGGATATCAGCGAGATCGACGGTTTTGGCGCGGAAATGATCGACCGTTTCGGCCCATTGCCGAAAGAGGTGCAGCACCTGCTCAAGATCGTCTACATCAAGTCGCTCTGCCGCATCGCCAATGTGGAGAAGCTGGATGCGGGGCCGAAGGGCGTCGTCGTGCAGTTCCGCAACAAGGAATTCCCCAATCCGGGCGCGCTGGTCGGTTACATCGGCAAGCAGGGATCAATGGCGAAAATCCGCCCCGACCACAGCCTGTTCCTGAACCGCGATCTGCCGACGCCGGAAAAGCGGCTGACGGGTGCGGCCATGATCATGACGCAGCTGGCGGAACTGGCGCGGTCCTAGATTTGAGCTTCAAGGGGGGCTATTTGGCACCGCAGGTGGGTGCGGCTTACCCCCCTCTGCCCTGCCGGGCATCTCCCCCTCAAGGGGGGAGATTGGCGAGAGGCGCTGTCAACCACTTCATCCTCTAACGTCGAGATAGGCGAGGCATTGCCGCATATCGATCTCCCCCCTTGAGGGGGAGATGCCCGGCAGGGCAGAGGGGGGTAAGCCACACCCATCCCCAGCCAAATTTCCAATACCCCACCCACTCCGTTCAGCGAAAATTACCTCGATGTAATGAAACGGACATGCGCCGGTAGTCTTCGCCGGCGTAATCTTTCCCTCATACCCGGTGCGGCGGATGAGTGGATGCCGCCGGGTGATGAAGGAGCAGGACGATGTGGACCAATATCAACAGGTTTGCCACCGCTGGTCTGGTTGCCTTGACAATTGCGGGCGCCACAATTGCCACCACCAGCCAGGCGGAAGCGCGCAATAACTTCGGCCGCGGCCTTGCCGCCGGCATCGCAGGCACGATCATTGGCGGAGCGCTGATTGCGGGTGCAAGACACCCGGGCTACGCTTACGGCCCCGCCTATTACGCGCCGGCTTACGGTCCACCCGTCTACGCTGCGCCTGCTTATGGCCCGCCGGTCGTTTACCAGCCGGTTTATCCGCGCTGCCACGTTGCCTGGAGGCAGAATGCCTGGGGTGACATGTATCGGGTCAGGGTTTGCGATTAATCGATTGGCAGACCGGCGGCGTGCAGAGCGTCGCCGGTTTTTGCATGATTTTAGCTAGCGGCTGTCTTCCGGTGTGATGCCGACGGCCACGTTCTGGTCGGTTGCCGCGATCGAGGCGGGCAGCGGCACTTTTCTCTGTTTCTCGCGGATGAGCGTCAATAGGCCGGAGCCTACGATGAGGGCGATGCCGACCAGCATCCATCCATCGATGCGGTCACCGAAAATCAGATAACCGAACAGGATGGCCCAGAGCATCTGGCTATATTGCGTCGGGCCGATCATGGCGGCCGGCGCATATTGGGCGGCATACATGACCAGCACGTTGCCAAGCGCGCCGAGCAGGCCATATCCCGCCAGCAGCAGCCATTGTTCTCCACCCGGCATGACAAAGGTCGGCACCATGGCGATTCCGCTTATGGCGAGGCAGCCGAGCAATCCGGCACCATAAAGCGAAACGTTCTTTTCCGATGGGCCCATTGCGCGGAAGATGACGATGCTGAGCGCGCCGCTGAAGCCGGCGATGATGGCGCCCAGATGGCCGATGCCCAATTCTCGGAATCCAGGCCGCAGAATAATGAGCACACCCACAAAACCGATGATGACGGCCGACCAGCGGCGAATGCCCACCTGTTCCTTGAGGAACACCACAGACATGATGGTGACGAAGGAAGGAAGCAGGAAGATCAGCGCGAAGGCTTCGGCCATGGAAAGATGGGTAAAGGCAGTCACACTGCCGACCGCGCCGATCCCGGCGGAAAAAAAGCGGATGATCCACAAAGGACGGTTGGTCGTCTTCACCACATCCAGCCAGCTGTCATTGCGCTTGCGGATGAAGGGCAGGGCGACAAGGCCGAACACGGCGCCGAAAAAGACCGATTCGATCGGCGAAATCTGGCCTTCTATGAGTTTAACGCTGGCATCGCTCCAGGCGTAGGCAGCGAAGGCGGCAAAGGCGAGCAGAATGCCTTTCAGGGTCTGGTCGGACACGGAAACACCGGCGGAAAATCAAGTTGCAGAAAACCGCCGGTGATTTGACCGTCAGTTCATCGATCTATGCTCGTCCGCCTTGATTTTTGCAATATCCCGCAATGCAGCAATCAGGACATCAGGCGTTTGTGCACCGCTTATGGCGTATTTCTGGTCGATGATGAAGAAAGGTACGCCGGCGACGCCCATCTGCTGCGCCGCATCAATTTCGGCGATGACCGTGTCCTTGTCCGCCTCCGAAGCGAGAAGCCGTGCCACCACCTGCGCGTCCATACCCGCCTTTTCGGCCACATCGATCAGCACGGCGTGGTCGCCGATATTGCGGCCTTCTTCGAAGTTGGCCCTGAACAGCGCCGTCACGACCTTCTCCTGGACGTCGCGGCCTTCGGAATGGGCCCAGAGCGACAGGCGGTGTGCATCAAGCGTGTTCGGACCGATCTTGATCGCATCAAAATCGTAGTCGATGCCGACTTCCTTGCCGAGCTGCACCAGTGTGGCGTGGGCCTGTTCCAGGCGCTCCTTGCCGAGCTTCTCCTCCAGGGCAGCTTTCTGGTCGACACCCTCGGGCGGATAGTCCGGGTTGAGGCGATAGGGACGCCAGTTCACGTCGACGCTGATTTCATCCTGTACGTCGGCAATGGCGAGATCGAGCCTCGCCTTGCCGAGATAACACCAGGGGCAGACCATATCCGACACGACGTCGATAACGATGCGTTCCATGGTTTCATCTTCCCTTGTCTGGACCGGGCGGCGGGTTATTGCACCCTTGCATCCCACCAGGTCTGTTTCTGATTTCCCGATATTGGCGTCATATCCGGGCGGTCGATATATTTCCAGCGCGCAACCCATTGGGCGCCGATGTAATAGAGCGGAATGATATAATGGCCGGCCACCAGAAGGCGGTCATAGGCGCGCACGGCGGCCTGGAAATCTTCCGTCGAGCGCGCCTGCAGCAGCGCTTCGATCATCCGGTCAATATCGGGATTGGCGGCGCCGGCATAGTTGAAGCTGCCCTGCGCATCGCGTGAGAGCGAACTCCAGCGGTTGAGCTGCTCCATGCCCGGCGAAAGCGACGACGGCAGGGAGCGGATGATCATGTCGTAATCAAAGCTGTTCGAGCGGGCCTGATATTGCCCGTCATCAACCGAGCGGATGCCCATGGCGACGCCGATCAGATTGAGCGAGCGCTGATAGGCAAGCGCGATGCGCTCCTGAGCGGGGTTCTGCGTCATGATCTCGAAGGCGAGCTGGCGGCCGCTGGCATCGGACATCCTGCCGTTTTTGATGCTGTATCCGGCCTCTTTCAGCTTGTCGACGGCCATTTTGAGGACCTTGCGGTCCGCACCGGTGGCGTCGGTGGTCGGCAAGGCATAGGTGCCGGCCAGTAGCTGCGGAGGCATGGTCTTAGCCGCGTCGCCGAGCAGCGCCAGCTCGCGTTCGTCCGCGGCATTGCCATAGGCGCCGAGCGGTGAATTCTGCCAGTAACTCTGTGTGCGCTTGAAGGAGCCGCCGAGAATGTTTCTGTTCATCCACTCGAAATCGAACGCGTAGGTAAGGCCTTCGCGCACCTTCTCGTCGGCGAAGACGGCGCGGCGGGTGTTGAAGACGAGACCGAACATGCCTGTCGGCAGACGCGGCTGGAAGACGTCCTTGACGATATCGCCACGATGGACGGCGGGGAAATTGTAAGCCTGTCCCCAATGGGAGGTGTCGGAGGTGCCGTTGATGGCGTCGCCTTCGGGATAGATGTCGATATCGCCCTTCTTGAAGGCCTCGAACATGGTGGTGACCTGCAGGAAATAGGTCACGCTGATCTCGTCGTAATTGTCGAAGCCGACCTTGCCCGGAATGTCCTTGCCCCAATAGTCCGGATTGCGCTCCCAGATGATTCGTTCGCCCGGCCGCAGGGTTTTGATTCGGTATGGACCCGAGCCGACGACTGCGCCGAGGCCGGCCTGTTCGAATTTTTCCGGATCGATCGCATGTTTTGGCAGGATCGGGGTGGAGGAGGCGAGAATGAGCGGCGTTTCGCGGTTGGCCTTGTCGTTGAAGGTGAAACGCACGCTGCGATCGCCGATCTTTTCCAGCTTCGCCACCCCGTCCAGGCGGCTGTTGAAGGGCGGGCGGCCTTTTTCCTTCAGAAGATTGAAGGTGAAGATCACGTCATCTGCGGTCACCGGCTCGCCGTCGGACCATTTTGCCTTCGGATTGATGTTGAACTGGACGAAGCTGCGCTCCTCATCCCACTCCACTGTTTCGGCTAGCAGGCCGTAAAGGCTGAAAGGCTCGTCGCTGGAACGCAGCATCAGGGGTTCGTAGAGCAGATTGCCGAATTCCGGGTCCCAGACACCGCGCGCGGTGGTGCGCATTCCCTTGAGAACGAAGGGATTGAGGCTGTCGAAGGTGCCGACGACGCCATAGGAAATGCGGCCGCCTTTCTTCACATCCGGATTGACATAAGGAAGATACCTGAAGTCTGCGGGAAGTTCCGGCGTGCCGTGCATGGAAATGCCGTGCAGCGGCTGCGCGAGAGCGTTCCCGGTGGGAAGCAGGGATGATCCCAAAAGGAACAATGCGGGGATGAGGGCCGCAAGGTTGCGCATGTCACTGTCCTGTCTCAACTGTCCGTCCGATGTGCGTCACGACCGTTTATCATCATGATTCTGGCAGATATGTAGCACACGGACATGGTGCGACCCATCCAGGCGCGGGAAATCTTGGGTCAGCTCAAGAAAAAGTTAAAGAAGTGCTGGATATCGCCGCGATCGGCATGTAACAGGGTGGCCGGAAGAGACGGGTCACGCATTTGCCTCATTTAAACGACAGTTGAACGGGCAGAAGGATACCGCCATCGACGAACAGGGCCTTAACGGTTCTGTTCTGGCAGACATTCAGGAGACGGAACTCTTATGATGCAAAAGGCAAACACATTCACCCGGACGGCTCTGTCCGCTCTGGTCCTCTCTCTGGGCGCGGTTTCCGCTCCGGCCATCTCGCAGGCACAGGATGCTGCTCCCGCCGCTCAGGGCGCTGGCGCTCCGCCGCTCGGCTGGTTCAAGACCTGCTCCAAGCAGGAAGACAACGATGTCTGCGTCGTGCAGAACGTGGTTCTGGCCCAGAACGGCCAGATGATCACCGCTGTCGGCCTCATCACTGTTGAAGGCAAGGTCAACCGCAAGCTGCTGCAGGTTTCCGTTCCGACCGCGCGTCTCATTCCTCCTGGTGTGATGATGCAGATCGACGGCGGCAAGGGTCAGAAGCTCGATTACGCCGTATGCCTTCCCGACAAGTGCACGGCCGAAGTTCCGCTGACGGACGCCATGATCGCTTCCCTGAAGAAGGGTAGCGAGGTGGTCTTCACCTCCATCAACTTCCGCCGCGCGCCGAACCCCATCAAGATCGCTCTCTCCGGCTTCACCGGCGCCTTTGACGGCCCGGCGATCACCCAGTCGCAGCTGGCCGAAAGCCAGCGCAGCCTGCAGGAAGGCATGCAGAAAAAGGCTGAAGAGGCTCGCAAGAAGCTGGAAGCCGCTCAGGATGCCGCCAAGGGCGCTCCGAAGCCCTGATTGCAGCGTAAGCGCTAAAAACAGAAAACCGGTCTGGCGACAGACCGGTTTTTTTATGCCCTTTTTTAGCCCCTGGGAGGGTGGGGAGATGCCTGGCGGGCGTCAATGCGCCGTTGACATTTTCGGACGCCACTCACCGTTCGGCGCCTTATCGAAGATGCGGCCGATATTGGGGTTTCGGAGCGGCGTCTCGTTTTCGTCGTGGACGAGGTTCTGCTCGGAAACATAGGCGACATACTCCGTCTCCTCGTTTTCGGCCAGAAGATGATAGAAGGGCTGGTCGCGATCCGGCCTGATTTCCGCGGGGATGGCGTTCCACCATTCCTCGGTATTGGCATATTCCGGGTCCACGTCGATGACCACACCGCGGAACGGAAACACCTTGTGGCGGACGATCTCGCCAAGCGTGAATTTTGCGTCTCTTTGTTTCATGGCATGAACTTCCTTTCCCACTAATAGTTGGGTGCGGAACGCAAAATATCAAGGGCTAGGGGGTATCCCGGCTCTTTCTGCCTATATGAGCTCAGCCACGGCGGCCGAGCGGTGCGGTGGCGATGATGACGCCGCCGGTGACCAGCACGATGCCGATCGCGTGGTAGGTCTCGAAGGTCTCCCCCAGAAACAGCGTGGCCATGAGGATCGAGACGGGCGGCATCATGTAAAGCGTGACGCCTGCCGTGGCGGGACCGAAGACCCGCACCGTGTGGGTGAAGCAATAAAAGGCCAATAGCGAGGCGAACAGGATGATGCCGCCGATCTTGGCCCATGCCATTGGCGTGGCGGGCAGCATGCCGCCCTGCGCCAGTTCCAGCGCCGCCGGCGGCAGAAGCACCAGCGCACCGGAGAGCGCGATCAGGCCAAAAAGGCTGAAGGACGCCATCTGCCGCGCCGCCGGCTCGCGCAGCAGCAGCGAATAGACGGCAAAGGCGATGGCCGCCGTCAGTATGGCGAAATCGCCGATGTTGAAGTTCATGTGCCGGAGAGCTGCGATATCGCCCTTGAGCACGATGGCCGCCACGCCGGCAAAGGCGATGACCATGCCCGCCACTTCGAGCTTTCTGATGGGGCGGCCCTGAAAGATGCGCTGGAACAGGATGATGAACAACGACGAAGTCGTGTAGATGAGCGTGCCGTTGGCGGCCGTGGTCATTGTGAGGCCCCAATAAACAACGCCGCCGCAGATGCCCATGCCGAGAACGCCGAGAACGAGCCAGAGCAACGTTTTCCGGCGCAGGAAAGCGATGCAGTTGCGCCAGTCGGCGATCATGAACGGCGCGATGATGAGTGTCGAGCCCATCCAGCGGATGAAGGCGGCGATGAAGGGCGAGACTTCGCCGACGACGCCACGGCCGAAAATGACATTGCTGGAGAAAAAGAACGGCACCGCCAGAAAGATGAGCCAGTCCGTGAGGCGTGTTTGCTGAGTGGCTGGCTTGATTGACATTCTTCGCGACATGGCTGGTCTTCAAAAGAAAACGGCGGCTTTCCGGGGAAAACCGCCGAGATGGATCGAGCGCCCCGGAGAGCGCTCGAAAGGCCGATCAGGCCGAGTAGTACATGTCGAATTCGACCGGATGCGGGGTCATTTCGAAACGCATGACTTCCTGCATCTTCAGCTCGATGAACGAGTCGATCTGGTCGTCATCGAACACGCCGCCGGCGGTCAGGAACTTGCGATCCTTGTCGAGGCTTTCAAGCGCTTCACGCAGCGAACCGCAGACGGTCGGGATCTTCTTCAGTTCCTTTGCAGGAAGGTCGTAGAGGTCCTTGTCCATCGGCTTGCCGGGGTGAATCTTGTTCTTGATGCCGTCGAGGCCGGCCATCAGCATGGCCGCAAAACCGAGATAGGGGTTCTGGGTCGGGTCCGGGAAGCGGACTTCGACGCGCTTTGCCTTCGGGTTGGAGCCGAAGGGAATGCGGCAGGATGCGGAACGGTTGCGCGCGGAGTAGGCGAGCAGAACCGGCGCTTCATAACCCGGCACCAGACGCTTGTAGGAGTTGGTGGTGGGGTTGGTGAAGGCGTTGATGGCCTTGGCGTGCTTGATGATGCCGCCGATGTAATAGAGGCAGTTTTCAGAAAGGCCGGCATATTCGTCGCCAGCAAAGGTCGGCTTGCCGCCCTTCCAGATAGACTGGTGAACGTGCATGCCCGAGCCGTTGTCGCCGAAGATCGGCTTCGGCATGAAGGTTGCCGTCTTGCCATAGGCATTGGCGACCTGATGCACAACGTACTTGTAGATCTGCATCTTGTCGGCGCTGGATACCAGCGTGTCGAACTTCACGCCCAGCTCGTGCTGTGCGGCAGCCACTTCGTGGTGGTGCTTTTCAACAACGACGCCCATTTCGGCCAGAACCGTCAGCATTTCGGAGCGCATGTCCTGCAGGCTGTCGATCGGCGGAACGGGGAAATAACCGCCCTTGACGCGCGGACGGTGGCCGAGGTTGCCGGTTTCATAATCCGTGTCGTCGTTGGACGGCAGCTCGGACGAGTCAAGCTTGAAGCCGGTGTTGTAGGGGTCTGCCTTGTACTTGACGTCGTCGAAGACGAAAAATTCGGGCTCGGGGCCGACGAAGACGGTGTCGCCGATGCCCGAGGCCTTGAGGTAGGCTTCGGCCTTCTTGGCGGTGCCGCGCGGGTCGCGGTTATAGGCTTCGCCCGAGACCGGGTCGAGAATGTCGCAAAGGACGACCAGGGTGGACTGGGCGAAGAACGGGTCGATATGGGCGGTGGCCGGATCGGGCATCAGCACCATGTCGGACTCGTTGATGGCCTTCCAGCCGGCGATCGAGGAGCCGTCGAACATGACGCCATCGGCGAACATGTCTTCGTCCACACAGACAACATCCATGGTGACGTGCTGCAGCTTGCCCTTGGGGTCGGTAAAGCGCAGGTCCACGAACTTGATGTCGTTATCCTTGATCTGCTTCAAGATATCGTTTGCGGTCGTCATTTAAACGTTTTCCTTGAGTGTGATGATGACGAGGTGAAAACCCAAGCCTCCCCGGCTCGGGACGTTCTTGATTATATGGCGTCCACGCCTGTTTCACCGGTACGGATGCGGATGACTTCCTCGATATTGGAAACGAAAATCTTTCCGTCGCCGATACGTCCGGTCTGCGCCGCATTGCGGATCGCCTCGATGACGGCTTCCGCGTTCTCGTCCGCCAATACGACTTCGACTTTCACTTTCGGCAAAAAGTCCACGACGTACTCTGCACCGCGGTAGAGTTCCGTATGGCCCTTCTGACGACCAAAGCCTTTTGCTTCCGTGACCGTGATGCCCTGAAGTCCGACTTCCTGAAGGGCTTCCTTCACTTCATCGAGCTTGAAAGGCTTAATGATCGCTTCGATCTTTTTCATGAGAAAATATCTCTCCGCTTCTCCCGTTAAAGCAGGTTATTCCCGCTCTGCCACAAGAATGCACGTATTGTGCCAGATCGGAAGCGGGCTTGAAGAAAAAACTTCGATCCCCCGGCCTTCAGACACAAAATGCATTCGGTTTTGGCGGTTTTCCAGCCAATTTCTCTCGGGAACCTGAAAAATCCATCAGCATTTCTGCCAATTCTTATTATTTTAGATGGTTCGAATATTTGAGAATGCGTGAGTGTGATGAAGTTGGTTTGTTTATATTTTATGCATTTGATTATTATTTGGACTTGGCTATCTGCTTATTTTTGTATCGATTGCCTTTCCGGCGTTTTGAAGGGATGATTGAGGCATGACATCCCTCTCTCAGCTCTCCCTTTTTGACCCGGCTGTTATGGCCAGCATCGATGCGGCGGCCGGTCAATCCGGCATTCCGCTTTATGATCTGATGGAGCGGGCGGGGCAGGCGGTTGCCGCCTCAGCGCTTCGCCACTATCCGCAGGCCCTGCGTTTCGTCGTGCTCTGCGGCGGCGGCAACAATGGCGGTGATGGTTACGTGGCGGCGCGGGCGCTTGTGGAAAGCGGCGCGGTCGTTGTGGTTCATCATCTCGGTGATACCGGCGCGCTCAGGGGTGATGCGCGGATGGCTTTCGAGCGCAGCGGGGTGGCGCCGCTGCCGCTTGGCGACTACGCGCCTCTTGCCGGCGACGTGGTGATCGACGCTGTCTTCGGGGCAGGACTGTCCCGCGATATTCCTCGGGAGCTTGCACGGACAATCGAGGCCGTGACCAATGCGAAGGCGTCGGTTCTCGCCGTCGATCTGCCCTCCGGTCTCTGCGGCCGGCGGGGCGTGCCGCTTGGCGCCTCGTTCACGGCCGAACGGACGGTGACCTTCATGGCGCGCAAGCCCGGCCATCTGCTGATGCCGGGGCGGGAGCTTTGCGGGGCGCTCGAGGTGTTCGATATCGGTATTCCCTCCCGCATCCTCACCGATCACGCAGGCGCGGTTGCGGAAAACCATCCGCTGGTCTGGCGTGACGCCTTGCCCGCGAGCGATATCGAGACGCATAAATTCCGCCGCGGCCATCTGACCGTCTTTTCCGGCCCGGCCCATGCGACGGGTGCGAGCCGCATGACGGCGCTTGCGGCGCTGAAGGCGGGGGCAGGCATCGTCGCTGTCGCCGCGCCGAGGCAGGCGCTCGACGTGCTGTCCGTGACGCTGACGGCCGTGATGAATGCGCCGATGGACGATGCCGATGATCTGCGGCTCTGGCTGGACGACCGGCGTCATGGAGCCTTCGTTCTCGGTCCCGGTTTCGGCGATCTAGAAAAGGCGCGGCAATTCGTATCCCTGCTTGGAGACAAGGCGGTCGTGCTGGATGCCGATGCGATCACGGCTTTCAAGGATCACACGGAGACCCTGTTCGAGCGCATTACCTCAGGCGCGGGCAAATTCATCCTGACGCCGCATGAGGGCGAGTTTGCGCGTTTGTTTCCCGATCTTGCCGCCGACGGGACGCTGAGCAAGATCGAGAAGGCGCAGGCCGCCTCGGCGCGCAGCGGCGCTGTGCTGGTCTATAAAGGCGCAGACACGGTGATTGCCGCACCTGATGGCCGGGCGCTGGTCAACACCAATGCGCCGGCGAGCCTTGCGACGGCCGGATCAGGTGATGTGCTGGCCGGTATCATCGGTGCGCTGCTGGCGCAGGGAGCCCCCGCCTTCGAAGCGGCTGCGGCCGGTGTCTGGCTGCATGGGCAGGCGGGCCACAGGGCGGGTGACGGCATGACGGCGGAAGACCTTGCCCATGCGGTTCGGCCGTTTGGGTGAGTTGGTCTGATTATGTTCGCTGTTTGCTGGCCGCTGACAGATCCGGTGGTTTGGCACAGTTCCACCATCCCCACTCCGTCCACACAAGTCGGCATGACGGAGGTCGTATTTCAGGCGCTAATGCCAGCACTCAATGCGCGGCTTTGCCCTGGCCCGCCATTGCCATTCGCGAGGCGCTGATCAAGAGTTTGCGTTCGGCACGCTCCTGCTGCGGGGTGCGATTGTAGATTTCGCGATAACACTTGGAAAAATGCGAAGCCGAGACGAAACCGCAGGCGACGGCGACCTCGACCACCGGCATGGCAGACTGCACCAGCAGGTGGCGGGCGCGGTCGAGACGGATTTCAAGGTAATAGCGGGCGGGTGAACGGCCCATTTCCTGCCGGAAGAGGCGCTCCACCTGCCGGCGGGACAGATCGGCGGCGTCGGCGATATCAAGCAGCGACAGCGGTTCGGCAAGATTGCCTTCCATCAATTCGATGATCGACAGGACCTTGCTGTTCTGGACGCCGAGGCGGGCCCGCAGAGGCAGGCGCTGGCGGTCGTTCGGGCTGCGCACCCGGTCGGTCAATTGCTGTTCGCAGACGCGGTTGACGAGGTTTTCGCCGAAATCCTGACCGATCAGGCTCAGCATCATGTCCAGCGAGGCCGTGCCGCCGGCGCAGGTGTAGATATTGCTGTCGACTTCAAAGAGGTCGGCATAGACTTCCACCTGCGGGAAGGCTTCAGAAAAGCCGGGCAGGTTTTCCCAGTGGATCGCGCAGCGCTTGCCGTTGAGGAGGCCAGCCTGTGCCAGGATATGGGCGGCGGTGCAGAGGCTGCCGATGGCGATGCCGCGATTATAGGCTTCGCGCAGCCAGGCATTGACGGACTTGTTGATGTGTTGATCCACATCGATGCCGGAACAGATGATCGCCATCTCAGGGCGGTTTTCGCCGCTGACGTATCGCCGCTCGTCGGCAAGACAGGTATCGGCCTCAAGACAGATGCCGCTTGACGACATGACCTTCTGGCCGTCGAGGGAGGCAAGGCGCCATTCATAGGCCTGATAGCCCAACATTCGGTTGGCGATGCGAAGCGTTTCAACCGCTGCGGCGAATGGCAGCAAGGTAAATTGCGGAATGAGAAAAAAGACGATTGAGCGTTTCTTCTGGGAGTTTCTGCTCATTTGCCCGTGCTCCGTTGCGAATACGCAATTCCTCCCTTGGAATTGGTCTTCTGGATGTCCTGATTACGACATCTTTAACGAAAAATACGCCTCGGATTCGGAGCTGTCAAAAAATAGCTTTTGAAATATGCAAATTTCGCGACAAGCCTTTAAAAAAGGCGATGTGTCGCATGCAAAACAGGCAGGCTGTTTTGCGCCTCCGTCCTGCCGTTCGGGCGCGGGCAGGGATGGCTCGCAAAACGCGCAATGTTTGCGAGCCATCGGTTGGGCATCATTTGCGGATGGTGTGTATGCGAGTGGTGTCGGTGGTCGGCCATCCGATATCCTTCAATGTTTCAGGCGGCAAAGCCTCCAGTGCGCGGAGCATCCTGGCGCGGCGCCATTCTGCGTAACGGGCGGAAACCTGGTTGGACAGGCGATGGAGCCAGCCAATGGATGAAGGACGGTGCGGAGAACGGTTCGTCACCGGGAGATAATGTATCATGGTCATGTCTTGATCCTTTCGTGAACCACGATCCTGTTTGCGACTTCGATATGCGCTTGCCTGTTTCATCAGGCAAGATAATGAATCTTATGTCATTCATCAGTTTTTGGAATGAATTGCCGGCGACGCCTGCGGGGAAAATTCCAATCCGCGAGATCGTCAGCGCTTCATTCCGACGAGGCTCAATTCGCCCCGTCAATCGATGTCCCGGATGGTGCGCGCTTGTTGACATTCAATCAAACGAAATGATATCCATCTATAAATCAAAATATTTGAAGGTGCGTGCCATGACCGTGACTTTCCGCCAACCGCTGCCGTTGCTGGATAACGACATATTGAGAACCTTCGTCGCCATTGCGGAAACGGGAAATTTCTCCACCGCCGCTGAAGTGGTGTTCAGAACGCCTTCCGCCGTTTCCATGCAGATCAAGAAACTCGAGGAGCAGTTGAAGACGACGCTGTTCCTGCGCGATGCCCGCTCAGTCACATTGACGGCGCATGGGGAGACGCTGCTGACCTATGCGCGGCGGATGATTGCGCTCTCCAACGAGGCGGTGTCGCGTTTCGTCATGCCGGAGCTTTCAGGCGTCGTCCGGCTCGGCGCGCCGGAGGATATTGGCGAGCGCGGCCTGCTGCCGGGCATTCTCAAGCGTTTTGCCGAGGCTTTCCCCGGCATCATGATCGACGTCACCATCGATTCCAGTTCAAATCTCTACAAGCGCATGGACGAGCAGCGGCTCGATCTCGCCCTCGTCAACTGTGCCTCGCATCCGCTGCGCGACACCGGTGAGGTGCTGATGCGCGAACGTCTTGTCTGGGCAGGCGCGAAATGCGGCACGGCCTATCTGCGTGACCCGCTGCCGATCTCCATCTGGGAGGAAGGCTGCATCTGGCGTTCGGAAGCGATCAATTCGCTGGAGCGGCGCGGGCGCAATTTCCGCGTGGCCTATCTCAGCGGCCATACCATGGCGCAGCGCGCGGCGATTGCCGCCGATCTCGCGATTGCACCGCTGCCGCGATCCTATGTGCTGAACGATATGGTCATTCTGGGCGACAAGGAAGGTCTGCCGGAGCTCGGCTCTTTCGATATCCGCCTGATCATGGGCGACAAGGCGTCGCGCCCTGTTCTTGCCGTGGCTGAAAGCATTCGAAACGCTTTTGTCGAGGTCGCCAAGGCGGCCTGAGGTCCTGATAGTGCGCGGCGGCCGTGGCCCGTCGCGCTGTCAGGATGGCGGCTTTCAGCCCGCCATCGAATCCTGTGATGCCGAACGGTCCGCGCCGCCGGTTTGCCAGCTTCCACGCTTGACCAGCCAGTCGGCCGAATTCTGCAATCCGCCAAAGGGAAAGACGTGAATCTGCCGGATCGGCCCCTGCGGATTGGCCTGCCAGTGCCGTTCGATCGGCCCGACGATGCTTTCCGGCGAATGCCCCTTCGCCAGCGTCGTCAGGGAAAGCGCGTTTTTCTTGAGATAGGCAATGGAATTGCCGACGCCGCAGAGCGCGGCATATTTCAAGAGCGTCGTGATCTTGGCCGGGCCGGAAACGCCGATATGCACCGGCAAATCGATGCCTGACGCCGTTAGACCTTCCGCCCAGGCGATGAAACGCGCGGGATCGAAACCGAATTGCGTGACGATGCGCATTTCACAGCATCGCTTCTTTCTGCAAAATCACGTTTCAGCCTGAGTGCGGCCATCGCCGTGTCGTCGTTGAAATCCGGGCTGCCTTCGGGGTGGCCGGCGATGGCGATCCGCCTTATTCCGCAACGGTCGAAAATGCCTGATGACAGCATGTCCATGCTGGATGCGAAGGGACCGGCCGGCCGGTCGACACCGCCGCCGACAACCAGAACATCCGTAACACCCGCTTCTCCGGCAAGCCGTCTCACCTGTTCCTCAAACCCCGTGCGGGAGGGTATGCGCCGCGCTGCAAGATGCGGCACTGGCTCATAACCGAGGTCGCGCAAATGTCCTGCGGCATCAACGAGCTTTTCCTGCGAGGCGGCTCCGGTGTCGGTAAGATAGACGCGGACACCCCGCGGAAAGAGACCGTCAAGGTCGGTTACGCCAAGCACCTGCGCGGGCGAGGCTTCGATGGAGGCGGGAATGATGGAAGCGGCGGAAATATCGGGCAATTTGTGCATGATCCTTTTTATTATCATGCACCGATTTTTCGGCGAAGTCTGTGCCTGTTGCGGCAAGACAGGCTTGCATCTGCGACGAAGCTCACCCGGTTCCCTGACCGCGGTTTCACCAGATCCGTTTCGTCAGGCCGTTCCACAGCCAGGTCCAGATGGTCGGCGGAAAACGCAGCACCGATTTGCCGGGTGAGGGCGGCTGCGGGGCGAGGCTGCCGGAAAGCGCGTCCTCGATGGCGCTGACGGCGATATCCACCGAAGCGGCGGTCAAAAGCAGCGGATAGGTGGCGATCGTGTCGGAAGGCGATGGTTTCAGCCGCTTCTCGTAGAGTGTGGCGCCGGTATCCACGCCTTTGTCGACCAGATGCACGGTCGCGCCGAAATTGCCGCGGTCCTTTTCGACCAGCGCCCAGTAACCGCCCATCTGCCCGCGATAGGCGGGGTTGATGCCGGCGTGGAAATTGATGACCGGGCATTGCAGGGCCTGCAGCGTGGCGGGTCTCAGCAGACGGCACGAAATGGTAAAGATCGCCGCCGGTTGCAGCAGATTGGCGGCCTTGCGGCATTCCTCATCGTTGAGCGAGGCGAATTGCGTAACGGGAAGACTGTGGTGGAGATCGGGAGAAAGGCCGTGTTCGGCGATGATCTCGTTGCTTCTGCGAACCGTGAAGCGTTTGCCGAGCCGTGAGGCGATCATCGTCGCCATCTGGCCCGCAGCGACAACCCAACCGAGCCGTCGCGCGCGTCGCCTGAGAATGACTGACTTGCTTTCCGGCTGCTCCATGAAGACGTGGATATCGGGAAATCGGGCAGCCAGAGCATTGATCATGACATTGGGGTTCACGCCGCCCGCCGTCATCACCAGAAGCCGATTGTTGATGTCAGTCATATCACCCACGGGATTTTCCTAAGCCATGATGCAGTTGCCGAGTGTCACTCGTGAACTTCAAAACCATGTTAATTTTCATCGACAGGATTTTTTGAAATGCTGCTGGAACCGTTTTTTGGGACTCACGTTATTGTGACGCATATCACATTGGCGCTTGCCTTTGGACGGCAAGTCATAGGGGAGTAGTTTCACATGATCACACGCATTCTTTCGACCGTTTTCGTGGCTTTGCTGACTGTCGTCACCCTCAGCTCCTGCGGTAATACCATTCGCGGCATGGGCCGGGATACGGCAAACGCCGTTGACGCGACGCAGGATGCCGGCCGCAACGTGGACCGCGCAGCGCGTCGTTAATCAAGGCTCCCCTCCCGGAAAGGCGTTACCCGAAAACCCGGGTGACGCCTTTTCTTTGACCGAATTTCCCTGCGAATGTTCGCCTGACGAGAATCAAAGGGGCGGGCATGATTTCATCGATGAAGAAACTGGCAAAGGCGCTGCTGCCGTTGTTGTTGCCATTCTCCGCGCAGGCCGGTGGGCAGCCGGATTTCTGCAAGGCCATCGACCATGCGGGCGGGCGCTACACCGTCTGCAGTTTCGATCCGGCAAGGAACGCCATCCGCATTTATGACCGCGACCATGTCTCCGGGCAGGGATACCGCAGTTTCGCCGACCTGTCGTCGGCCTTGTGGCGGCAGCACATGTTCAGCATCTTCGCCATGAATGGCGGCATGTATCATTCCGACTATTCGCCCGTCGGCCTCTACATTGAAAATGGGGTGGAGCGTTCGCCGCTCAGCACCCGGGGCGGCTGGGGCAATTTTCACCTTTTGCCGAACGGCGTATTTTATCTGAAGGGTGCAAAGGCTGGCGTGCTGGAAACCGCAGCCTATCTGGCGGCGGATCCGAAAGCCGATTTCGCCACCCAGTCCGGGCCGATGCTGGTAATCGACGGCAAGCTGCATCCGCGCTTCCTGCCCGATAGCGACAGCCTGAAGCGACGCAACGGCGTCGGCGTCTCCCGCGACGGCATGGTGCATTTCGCCATTTCGGAAAATACCGTGCGCTTTTATGATTTCGCCACGCTGTTCAGGGACGTGCTGGATGCGCCGAATGCGCTCTATCTCGACGGCACGATATCCAGCGTCGATATTCCTGCGATGAACCGCCGGGATTCGCTGTTTCCCATGGGGCCGATCATCGCCGTTGTCGATCGGGTGCCGGATTAGCCGAAAAGATCAGATCGGCGCCTTGGGATAGGCTTTTTCGAGACCGGCCGATGCCGTCAGCCCTTTGCGGAAGGCGATATAGGCGGGGTGCTGGCTCGCTCTTGCGGTTTCCGTGATGCGGATCTGCAACCGGGAAGGGGCATTGCCGCCAAGCCATTCGCCGGTCGTTTCCAGCTTCAGGCTGTTCAGGAAACGGGCGTTGGTCTGCTGGTCGAGATAAAGATTGAGGCCAGCCAGCAGGTTTTCGTCCTGCAGGGCGTTTTCCATCAACAGCAGCACCCACGCTTTATCTTCGCTTGTCAGCGAAGTGAGCTTCGACGCGACCGTTTCACGGTCGGGAAAGGAGGATGCCTGCTGCATGGGGTGACTCGCATCGTTGCCGTTGCCATCGTCGATAAAGCAGCACTGGCGGCCTTTCAAGGCGCGACGCTTCAGTGGAAGAAATTCGACTGCAACGTGTTCGGTCGCGAGGGTTTTCAACAGGCGTTTGTAGGAAAGCTTTAAATAACGGTTACACTTTAGCCTAAATTGCGGCGAAGCCCGAAATGACGTCTTTTTGCGCGCCGCGCTAACACCTTGTTTTTTCACATACCTATGCACGGGGCGAATGGCAGCCCATCGAAAACGCCTTCATTTAGCCGCTTTTTGCATTTGCGTTCGCCGCCGGATTTTAATAAATGCTTGCCTCAACGGGCCGGGTCTTGAAGATCCCCCGGAGAGTGAATAGCTGGAGTAATCATGGAAGAAACCGCTCAGAAATCCTGCTGGGGCGTCACCTTGCGCGCACTTGCAGGCTTTGCCGCTTTTCTCGCATTGACGTACATTTTTGGCAGCCCATAAGCATCTCTCCTGAATGACGGGTTTTGAAACGGCGCGGTTTTCCTCTGGAAACCGTGCTGTTTTCGTTTCTGGGACGCTCATGTCGCAGCTGCGCAAACCGCTGACGCTCTTTTGTGGCGATCCGTTTCGGCTTTGGATATGATGATGCAGGAATCCATTCTTATTCAGGGCGAACTTCATGTTTCTTTCGGTCTTTGACGTCTTCAAGATCGGTATCGGTCCTTCGAGCTCCCACACGATGGGGCCGATGACGGCTGCAAACCGCTTCCTGGCGCTGATCCTCAGCGATGAGTGGCCGCGGCCGGCGGGTGCAGCCGTTGCGCAGCTGAAGGTCAGCCTGCATGGCTCTCTCGCCTTTACCGGCATTGGCCACGGCACCGGCCGTGCCGTCATTCTCGGCCTCACCGGCGAGCGGCCGGATCTTGTCGATCCCGATGCGATGGACGCCATTATCGATGCGGTGGAGAAGGCCGGCACGGTAACGCCGCCCGGCCATCCGTCCTACGAGTTTCGGCCCGCAGAAGATCTGATCTTCGACAAGAAGAACCCGCTGCCCGGCCATGCCAACGGCATGATCTTCTCCGCCTTCGACAATCAGGGCAGGCTGCTCATCAAGCGCATCTATTATTCCGTCGGCGGCGGTTTCGTCGTGACCGATACGGAACTTGAGGCGATCAAGCAGCGCGGCAAGACCATCGATAATGGTCCGCGCGTGCCTTATCCCTTCGGGACGGCGCGGGAAATGCTTGAGATGGCGGCCCGTTCCGGCCGCACCATCGCCCAGATGAAGCGCGCCAATGAAGAGACGGTGGTTTCCCGCGAGGAGCTGAACGAGCGCCTCGACCAGATCTGGGAAGCCATGAACGGCTGCATTGAGCGCGGTCTGAAAGTGGACGGCATCATGCCTGGCGGCCTGAAGGTGCGCCGCCGCGCCCGCTCCATTTACGAGAAGCTGAATGCGGAATGGCGCAGCAACCGGCTGAACCCTGTCATGGCCAATGACTGGCTGAGCGTTTACGCCATGGCCGTTAACGAGGAAAACGCCGCCGGCGGCCGCGTGGTGACCGCGCCGACCAATGGTGCGGCAGGTGTCGTGCCGGCGACCGTCAGATATTTCCGGCACTTCCATGAGGATGCCAGCGTCGATGATGTGCGCGACTTTTTGCTGACGGCGGCCGCCATCGGCGGCATCATCAAGCACAATGCCTCGATTTCAGGCGCGGAAGTGGGCTGTCAGGGTGAGGTGGGCTCGGCTTCCGCCATGGCGGCGGCGGGCCTTGCCGCAGTCATGGGCGGATCGCCGGAGCAGGTGGAAAATGCCGCCGAGATCGCACTCGAACATCATCTCGGCATGACCTGCGATCCGATTGCCGGGCTTGTGCAGGTGCCGTGCATCGAACGTAACGCCATGGGCGCGGTGAAAGCGGTGACGGCGGCCTCGCTGGCGCTGAAGGGCGACGGCCAGCATTTCGTGCCGCTTGATGCCTGTATCGAGACCATGCGCCAGACCGGCAACGACATGAGCGAGAAATACAAGGAAACCTCCACCGGCGGCCTTGCCGTGAACGTTGTGGAGTGCTGAGCGGGCAGGGCGTCAGGCAGGGTTGCCATGCTTGACGCCCGCTGCAAAAAGGCATTGATAGAACCATGCCTCTACATCTCATCAAACTTTGCGTCGGCGCGGATTCAATCCAGGACTTGAGAGACTGGGTCGCGCATCGCGCGCTGACCGCAATTGCCGCAGGCCTTGAGCCGCACAGCGTTCACACCACCCGGATGATCCCGAAACGTGTCGAGGAATTGCTCGAGGGCGGTTCGCTCTACTGGGTCATCAAGGGACAGGTACAGGCGCGACAGAAACTTCTCGATATCCGCTCCTTCAAGGGCGAAGACGGTATTTCCCGCTGCGATCTCATTCTCGGCCCAGAGGTCATCGAAACCTCACCTGCGCCAAAACGCCCGTTTCAGGGCTGGCGTTACCTGAAGGACGATGAAGCGCCACGAGATCTCGGCGGCGGCGCGGGCGGCGAGGATATGCCTTCCGATCTCCGGCGGGAACTGGCCGAGCTTGGTCTGCTCTGACGCCTGACGGATGGAAATGAAAAAGCCGGCCCCTTTTAGGAAGCCGGCTTTTTTCGTTTGGGGAGACGGGTCGTTTGTTGGTTCAGTTGATGCCGCCGACCGCAGTTGTGGCGCGACCATCCTGAATTTTTACCCAGCGGCCGGGATTGGCGGTGTCCTGGCGCTTCAGGTAGGTGTATTCGGTTTCCGACCAGTTCATGACCTTGTTGCGCATGTTGTCGAGAACGAAATCGCCACGATCGGTGCGGACGGTCAGAACGGCATGGCCTTCGCCATTCGGCTGCAGAACAACGGTGATCAAGAGGTTGGAGGCGGAGAAGCCCTTGTTCATCAGCATCTTGCGCTTCAGAAGCACGAAGTCTTCGCAATCGCCCACCGTGGTCGGATAGGCCCAGCGCTCTTCGACGCCATAGATTTCCATGTCGGTCATCGGCGTGATGGTGGTGTTGACGGTGTAGTTGACGTCGAGCATCGTCTTCCAGCGCTCTTCGGTCAGTTTCATCGGGCCGTTGTCCAGCGATGTCGGCTGGCATTCACTCTGATAGGTCTGGCAGAATTCATAGTGGCCGATCGGCGGATTGGCCTTGCCGATGACGCGCATGACGGCGGCCGGCGAAGCGCTTGCCTGATGCGCGAAGGCGCTGACGATGAATGCGATCAGAGTGAAAACGAAACGGTTGTTCTTGTTCATTGCTTGTCTCCCCGTGTTGAGAAGACATTCGCAGGTATATTTTGACCCGGCGGAAATTTGCGAAGCGCAATTTGAGCTTAAATTTCAGCAAATTAGCGGTTGTTTTGAACTGTATTCGAATTAGTTTTTATGCGTGTTTGAAGCAAATTTTATTACAATTTTACGCATCTCACCCTTAGGTTTTTGGTAGCCATTTAGGCCCCTGTATTGAAAGCGATTTTCGGCGCGGAGATATTTGAGGAGCCCTGTGCAGCCAGTTGGCGGAGCGTATCACAGGCACGGATTTCCCGTTTTGGGATGGCTGTTTCAGGCTGGGACAGGCCGGAAAAAGCGGCAAAAAAACTTCAAAAAAACTGCATTTTTTCTGGAAAAATGTTTTGCAGGGCGCTTTTTCGTGCCGTGGACAGGGCGAGACATGTTCTACCGCGCTTATTTTTTACCGACTATGGTGGACCGATCTGCCGCACAGCTGTCGCTGATAATCACCTCTTCCGACCGGTACGCCGAGTATGCGCGCAGGATGTCGCGCGGTCAGGGCATGAAAATGGAAGTTCGGCAGCGAGAAGTGGAAAATAAGGCGCTGGAAGCCATAAGCGGCTTTTGAACCCGATACGGCCCGCGAAGGGCGGAGCATGGATATGCTGCCAAACCGTGGTCCGGGAATCTTCTCAATCATGCGGCTGGGGTGAGCGCAAAGCGCGCCAACCGCCGCACCTATTCTTACGGACGTAAAACCTGCCGTATTCAGTGGAACGTTCTAGAGAAATTCAATCAGCGCGTCGGGCGACTGGACGCGGTCGAATTCGACGGCGACGCCTTCCATGAAATGGCGCACGATCTTGCCGCTCATGTTTTTGCCGAGCTGGACCCGGCTTCCGAGCGGCGGCCGGTTTTCGATCTCGATTGCGGCGCCCGACAGGGAAAGGTCGATCAGTCGGCAGGCGACAAGCACGCCGTCTTCCAGAACAAGCTGGGCTCTCGCGTTGCGCGGCGTCAGGCGGTCGTGGCGGCGGTCTTCCGGCAGGCCGAGCAATTGGCGCTTGGCGATCCATGCCAGCTGGGCGGCGAGTTTTTCCCGCTTGCGCTCCGGCGCGTTGATGGCGATGAGGAAGCCCGATGCGGTGAGCGATGTCACCGTGCCTTCGATCCGGCCGATATGCTGGAGATAGGCGATGACGCGGTCTCCGTGGCGGGCAATGCCCGAGCAGGTGAACTGCGCTCTTTCGGCGGTCATCTCGGTCGCGGTGCAATCATATTCTTCATGGTCGGGCAACATCAGGCGGCCGGTGAAGGACACGCGGACGGCGTCGTCAAGATGAGCTTCCTCAACCGGACGCAGGATTTGGGCGGTGTTGACCGAACGAGACGAAAACATGAGCAGCGCAATTGTGAT
The DNA here is from genome assembly GCF_900188475.1 of Agrobacterium sp. 719_389. Lineage (NCBI taxonomy): Bacteria > Pseudomonadati > Pseudomonadota > Alphaproteobacteria > Hyphomicrobiales > Rhizobiaceae > Agrobacterium > Agrobacterium sp. 719_389. The sequence goes on along the minus strand of NZ_FYEM01000001.1, from coordinate 580,415 downwards.
GAATGATGATGGTAAGTTTCTACCTTGCGCGAGTTAACAGACTGTATTGTTTAATCTCTACAATTTTTCTGATCGGCAATATCGTTACAGTTCTGACCTATTTTTTTGAGATTTCGATGCTGCCGCACCTTTTTCAGACCGGGGCGGGAGCGGTGAAACAGGTCGGTCAGCAGCTTTCGGCGCGCAGCGTATCCGTGGGATATTCTGCCGGCGCGATGTCCAGGCGCAGCAGGCGGCTGCTTTTCATTGACAGATGCTGGATGGGCGCGGCGAATTCATGTCGCGGCCGCTCCGGAAGCAACGCCCCGAGCAACCGCGGCGCGGCGTCGGGATCCGTGTGCAGCGGCAGGAGCAGCATTTCATATGCCTGCGGTGCGGCGCCATGGCTGTCCTCCGCCTCCAGATCGAAGACCACGGGCAACTGGTGGTGCAGGATGCCGCGCGCGACGCGGCAGGGGAAAACGGCATTTGCCGGATGCCACAGTTCCGAAAACGGGCGATCCCGCAGCTCGCGGCCGAACAGGTCGCAGAGACGTGTGCCGGCAAGGCGGAAGAACGGGGTGTTCTCTCCCTTGTCAGTGAGGATGAAAAGATCGCCGAGGTGATGTTTCAGCTTTGCGGGATCGATGTCCTCGCGTCGAGGGGCCGATCGCTTGCCGCGCAGTTCATCCCAATAGGCATATATGTCCAGTCCGGCCATGCTCTTCATAGCATCTCTCCATGTTCGTTTTTGGGACATCATGTCCATCCGAACGTCTGTATCCGGAGGTGTAGCGAATTTCGTGCCAACTGGATTTGTTAAGGTTAACAAAGGGTTGATATTGAATGGCGACAATGGTCGTGGCATCGGTGCGGCCATGTCGGGGAAAGCTCCGTCAGCACAATTCGATGGCGCCGCCCGTTATTTTACGGCGGGCCCACAAGCCGGACCATCCCTGGCCCGGCGTCTTGACCGATTGCGGTTTGGGCGTCGCGCGCTTCAAAGGCGGGACGGCTTTTTTTTCGTTCGGGCTTCCTATATTGCTCGGGGAACGCAAAATTCGACCAAGACAGGGATGGGATCATGTCCTACGGGGACGGCGAACAGCCGCCGGTTTCGGAAACGCCGGAGCCGAAAGACGACACGAACGATCCCGTCTTCAACCTGCCATCGCTGCTGGTCGGCATCCTGGCCGCGCTGATCGTCGCCTATGTCGTTCCCGCCTATCTTCTTTCGGAGGAAGGCAATGGCTGGTTCATCTTCACCTTCGGCTTCATTCCGCTGCGCTATGCGGTGCCGTTTTCCCAGCAGGGGCTGGAATGGCTCTGGACGCCGGTGACCTATTCTTTCCTGCATGGCGGCATCGAGCACATTCTCTTTAACGGATTGTGGCTGATGGCCTTCGGCGCGCCGGTTCTGCGCCGGATCGGAACAGTGCGCTTCGTGCTGTTATGGTGCATTTCCGCCGCCGTTTCCGCCTTCGGTCATGCGGCGCTGAACTGGGGCGATGTGACGGTGCTGATCGGCGCGTCGGGTGTCGTTTCGGCGCTGATGGGGGCGGCCTGCCGCTTCGCTTTCCCGGCGCGTGGCGGATATAGCGCCTCCTTCGGCCATCTGATGCCGCGGCAGAGCATTCTTGGGGCGCTTTCCAACCGCACCGTGCTGATCTTCACGCTGATGTGGCTGTTCGGCAATGTGCTGATTGCGGTCGGCGTGCCGCTGTTCGGCGATGTCGGCGGTGAAATCGCCTGGGATGCCCATGTCTTCGGCTTTCTGCTCGGCTTCCTGTTCTTCGGGCTTTTCGATCGACGACTGGCCTGAGCCGATCACGCTCCTTGTCGGCCGTGGCGCAAATTTGCTTTCGCGCGTCCCATCCGGGATTGCATTCATGCGGACCTCAGCGCACCATATCCCATGATTTGCAACCGCCGGGGGAGACTGCGGCGCTGCGTATCGCTGAAAAGAGGAGGAAGGCATGCCAACATTCGTAAAGGATCTTCTCGACCGCAAGGGCCGGGACGTCGTGACTGTCGGTCCGGAGGTCAGCATCGGTGAAGCGGCGGCAACGCTCAATGCGCATAAGATCGGTTCCGTCGTCGTGACCGACGCCGATGGTGTCGTTCTCGGCATCTTCACGGAACGCGATCTGGTGAAGATCGTGGCGGGCCAGGGCGCCGCTTCCCTCCAGCAATCCGTTTCGGTGGCCATGACCAAGAATGTCATTCGCTGTCATCACAATTCCACCACCGATGAGCTGATGGAAATCATGACGGGCGGACGTTTCAGGCATGTTCCTGTTGAAGAAAACGGCCGTCTTGCCGGCATCATCTCCATCGGTGACGTGGTGAAGGCGCGGATTGGCGAGATCGAAGCCGAAGCGGAGCACATCAAGGCCTATATTGCCGGTTGATCTTGCGTCCCGGCGTCAGATGGCTGGAAAAGGTTCAATCTCGGGCCGGGACGCACGCATCGCCCTTGGTAACAAGTCGCCATTGAAGAAAGTCGGCTATTTTTGCCGATATTTCCACGTAGAAGTCTTGCGTCTCATAGTCAGAGCAGACAATTTCAACCCGATTGAACTGTGAAATGAATTTGCCGCTGCTGGACCAGTTGCCATCGGCCTCTTCTTTCACAATGACGATGTCGATCCAGGGCTGACTTTCCGCCGACGTAAAGGTGACATCGTTTTTCCGTTTGAGCTCAGGCTGTCCCTCCAGAAATCCGATCAATCGATTCGTGTCGCAAGATATGTTTTTGTCGGTCGGGGGCAGGACCGAGATATACCAATACATAGTCTCACCATATCTGGGCTTTGGAGACGCTTTTAAAAGCAGGGTATTAGCGCCGGAACGCCTGCTGCATGCGCTCAAGCTCCGGAATACGGGAGCGCGTTTCCTCATATCCCCGGTCGATGGCTTCGCTGGCGCGATGGAATTCCGAGAGGCCGATATGGTTGATGCGGGGATGAAGCATCAGATCGGGCGGGTCGCCCGCCAGACGCGAGCGCGAAATCCGGTCCTGAATGATGTTGAAGGCCTGCACCATGACGCCCGGCAGGCCGGGACGCGGCGCCGTTTCCACCGGCGGTGTGCCGCCGCCATGCGGTGAGGCCGCGTGCTTGACCACGGCGGAACGGCCAAACAGATCGTAGTTGAGGTTCACGGCGACGACCAGCGCCTGCTCATAGGCGCGGCAGACGGACACCGGCACGGGATTGACGAGCGCGCCGTCAATCAGCGTGCGGCCGTTGCATTGCACGGGTTCGAAAATGCCGGGCAGGGCATAGGATGAACGCAGCGCGGTGACGAGATCGCCCTGATGGATCCACACTTCGTGGCCTGTGCGCAGCTCCGTGGCGACGGCGATGAAGGGATGGTCGAGGTTTTCGACGCGCAGGCCTTCCAGATGCTCCTGCATGCGCTTGGTCAGCCGCATGCCGCCAAAAAGACCGCCCCCGCCGATCGTCAAATCGAGCAGGCCGGCAATGCGGCGCATCGTCAGCGAGCGGGCGAATTCCTCCAGCTCATCGAGCTTGCCGGCGAGATAACAACCGCCCACCAGCGCTCCGATGGACGTGCCGGCGATCATGCCGATCTTCACGCCAGCCTCGTCCAGCGCCCGCAGGACGCCGATATGGGCCCAGCCGCGGGCCGCGCCGCCGCCAAGGGCGAGCGCTATGCGGTGTTTGTCGACGATCTGGGTGACGGGCGGCTCATTGCCGGTGGCTTCGGGATTTCCAGCCGCAAGATGATTGTGACGATTTCCCCATCCCAACATGACCGCACTCCCTGCCAATTCTGTAAGGCTCCGCCCTTGTCCCCGGAGCCCGCTATATTGGTAGCAAATTGGTGCGGCCGATGGAAGGTGGCCGTTTATTTGTCCGAATAGGTCGTGGACGGATCGAAATGGCGGGTGTCGTCGGTGATCTTTGTCACAGCATCACCATTGGAAAGCTCGACGGTGCGATAAAAGCACGAGCGGCGGCCGGTATGGCAGGTCGCATCATGGCCGGCGACGGAGACCTTCAGCCACACGGCGTCCTGATCGCAATCGGTGCGGAATTCCTTCACCGTCTGCAGGTTGCCCGATGTTTCGCCCTTCTTCCAGATCTTGTCGCGTGAACGGCTGTAATAGTGGGCGATGCCGGTCTCCAGCGTCAGCGACAGGGCTTGCGCATTCATATGGGCGACCATCAGCAATTCGCCGTCGCGTGCATCGGTAACCACGGCGGTGACGAGACCGTGGGCATCGAATTTTGGCGAAAAGAGACCTGCGTTTTCGAGCACTTCCTTGTCCGCAGGCGCGGACGGAAACGAAATGGACATGGTTACCCCGGGAGAAAAGCGGAAGGTTTCAGAGCGGCGGGGAAAATGAGATCACTCCGCCACTCCAAATTTGTCTGAGCATCGGGATTTTTTTGAAGCCCGCGCTACACTTTCCGGTCCGATGCCTAGCGGTTGCGCACCATGGTCATGAAGCGGACCTGCTCGGCCGGATCGTTCTTGAACGTGCCGGTGAAGCTGGTGGTCAGCGTCGTGGATCCCTGCTTGTTTACGCCGCGCATGGACATGCACATATGTTCGGCGTCGATCATGACGGCCACGCCGCGCGGTTTCAGCGTTTCTTCGATCGATCTTGCGATCTGCGCTGTCATGTTTTCCTGCGTCTGCAGGCGGCGGCCGAAGATTTCGACGACACGGGCGATCTTCGACAGGCCAAGCACGCGGCCGGCCGGAAGATAGGCCACATGCGCCTTGCCGACGATCGGCACCATGTGGTGCTCGCAATGGGAGAAGAAGGGGATGTCGCGCACCAGCACCACATCGTCATAACCGCCGACTTCCTCGAAGGTCGTGCCGAGCACGTCCTGAACGTTCAGCTCATAACCGGCAAAAAGCTCGCGATAGGCCTTGGCGACGCGCTTCGGCGTATCCAGAAGTCCTTCGCGGGCGGGATTTTCTCCTGCCCAGCGCAAAAGAACGCGCACTGCTTCTTCCGCTTCGGCCTGGCTTGGGCGAGCTTCTGCCACGTCGGGTTTTGCGCCAGCGCCGGGGAAATTCTTCACGATCGCATCCATTCCGTCTCTCCCGATGCGGGTAAAGGCCGCACCTGAATTCGTTTTTCATCGCGAACTCTTGTTCGCAGTTGCTGCTATCTGGTTGTTTTACAGCATTTTGGCAAGACCGATGCTGTTATTTCGGTATCGGAGCCGTTAATTTCATCACGGCTTGATGTCCAGAAAGCTCGTTAGCATATAATGAGAATGAAGGGCAGGAAAGCTTCACTGCGACAAACGCTGTGTTTGAAAAATTTGACCTGTCCTGTTTTTGGGCAATCTTGAGCGCGCCGGGCACCTGACGATGGACGATATCTACAATAATCGCATTCTGGACTTTGCCGGGAATATTCCACTGACGGGTGTTCTTGAAGATGCCGACGCCAGCGCCGAAAAACACTCGCGCCTGTGCGGCTCCAAGCTCAAGGTTTATCTGAAGGTCGAAGGCGGCATCGTGACGGCGTTTTCCCACGAGGTGCGTGCCTGCGCGCTCGGCCAGGCCTCCGCCTCCATCATGGCGCATCACATCATCGGCGCTTCCAGCGGCGAAATCCGCCAAGCGCGGGAAGATATGCTCGCCATGCTGAAACAGGGCGGCGAGGGGCCGGCAGGCCGTTTCGAAGACATGCGGGTGCTTCAGCCCGTGCGCGATTTCAAGGCGCGCCACGCCTCCACCATGCTGACCTTTGAAGCGGTGGTCGATGCGCTCGACCAGATCGAAGGCCGACCGGCTTTGAACGCCGCAGGTTAGGCCATGTGCGGCGAACCGGGCTGCCGGCATCAGCAGACGGCAAAAAAAGCGGGCCGATCCCGCAACTGGGCGGGCGGCTTTGCCAAAACGCCGGGGCGGTTGTTTGGTGTCGGCCTTATCCGGCTTTATCAATTGACGCTTTCCGGCTTCATCGGAAACTCCTGCCGCCATATCCCCACCTGTTCCGAATATGGCTATGAGGCCATCGCCCGCCACGGGCTTTGGGCGGGCGGATGGATGGCGCTGTTTCGCGTTGCGCGCTGCGGGCCGGGGGGCACAAGCGGGCTGGACCCGGTGCCGGAAGCGCTCGGCAGCACCAGGCGCTGGTGGGCGCCCTGGCGATACTGGAGCCTGCGTCGATGAAGGATCATGTGGCGCTGCTGCACAGCATCGTCCTTGGCGCGGGCAAGCGGCTCATCATGGCCGATCTGCGCGCAATGGCTGAAGAACTGGGATTTGCCGAGTGCCGGACGCTTGTCGCCACCGGAAACCTGGTCTTTCGTGCGGAGGATGCTTCCGTTCGCGAGATCGAGGACAGGCTGGAGCGCGCCTTCGAAAAGCGTTTCGACAAACATGTCGATATCATGGTTCGCCCGGCTCGCGACTGGCTGAAACTGGCGGCTGAAAATCCGTTTACGGACGGCAATCCATCCGATGTCTGCGTTCGGGTGATGCGTGAACCGCTTGGCGAGGAGGTTCTCGGATTTCTCGAAAAATATCGCCGGCAGGAGAAGATCGCCGTTGTTGGCGGTGATTTATGGATCGATTTTCTGGGAAAGCCAAGCGAGAGCCGGCTTCTCCCGGTCCTGACCACCAAAAGGCTCGGTATCGGCACGAGCCGCAACGCCAATACGGTCAATGGTCTCGCGGAAATGCTTCGCTGAACGACCCTTCACCTTTGACTGGAATGGCAAAAGTCTTTATCAGCCTGCCTGTCCGTTTTCAGCGGGCAGATCATTATTCCAACACCACCCGCATTCGTTGGCGGGACTGGACAGGAGCACGAGACGATGTCTGAAGCCATTTCCCTTACATTTCCCGATGGATCCGTGCGCAGCTACGCCCCCGGTACGACCGGCCGCGAAGTTGCCGAATCCATCTCCAAATCGCTTGCCAAGAAGGCCGTCGCCATTGCGCTTGACGGCACCGTGCGCGATTTGTCCGAGACCATCACCGATGGCAAAATCGAGATCGTCACGCGTGAAGACAAGCGTGCGCTGGAACTCATCCGCCACGATGCCGCCCACGTCATGGCCGAGGCCGTGCAGGAGCTGTGGCCCGGCACGCAGGTGACGATCGGCCCGGTGATCGAGAACGGCTTTTATTACGACTTCGCCAAGAACGAACCCTTCACGCCGGAAGATCTGCCGAAGATCGAAAAGCGCATGAAGGAAATCATTCAGCGCAACAAGGCGTTTACCCGCGAAATCTGGTCGCGCGAAAAGGCCAAGGAAGTCTTCGCCGCCAAGGGCGAGAACTACAAGGTCGAGCTGGTTGATGCGATCCCCGAAGGTCAGGACCTGAAGATCTATTACCAGGGTGACTGGTTCGATCTTTGCCGTGGCCCGCATATGGCGTCCACCGGGCAGGTCGGCACCGCCTTCAAGCTGATGAAGGTGGCGGGTGCTTACTGGCGCGGCGACAGCAACAATGCGATGCTGTCGCGCATCTACGGCACCGCCTGGGCGACGCAGGAAGAGCTGGACAATTATCTGCATGTTCTGGCCGAAGCCGAAAAGCGCGACCATCGCCGCCTCGGCCGCGAAATGGACCTGTTCCATTTCCAGGAAGAGGGCCCGGGCGTCGTGTTCTGGCACGGCAAGGGCTGGCGCATGTTCCAGACGCTGACGGCCTATATGCGCCGCCGGCTCGCCAATACCTATCAGGAAGTCAACGCGCCGCAGGTGCTGGACAAGTCGCTGTGGGAAACCTCCGGTCACTGGGGCTGGTATCAGGAAAACATGTTTGCGGTGAAATCCGCCCATGCCTTCACCCATCCCGATGACGAGGAAGCCGATCAGCGTGTCTTTGCCTTGAAGCCGATGAACTGCCCCGGTCACGTTCAGATCTTCAAGCATGGCTTGAAGTCTTACCGCGAAATGCCTGTCCGTCTTGCGGAATTTGGCACCGTGCATCGTTACGAGGCTTCGGGTGCTCTGCATGGCCTGATGCGCGTTCGCGGCTTCACGCAGGATGATGCGCACGTTTTCTGCACCGAAGAGCAGATGGCGGCGGAATGCCTGCGCATCAACGACCTGATCCTCTCCGTCTATGAGGATTTCGGCTTCAGCGAAGTCGTCGTCAAGCTCTCCACGCGCCCGGAAAAGCGCGTTGGTTCCGACGATCTCTGGGATCGCGCCGAAAGCGTGATGATGGATGTTCTGAAGACCATCGAGGAACAGTCCGGCGGCCGCATCAAGACCGGCATCCTGCCGGGCGAGGGTGCGTTCTACGGGCCGAAGTTCGAATATACGCTGAAGGACGCCATCGGCCGTGAGTGGCAGTGCGGCACGACGCAGGTGGACTTCAACCTGCCGGAACGCTTCGGCGCCTTCTATATCGACCAGAACTCCGAAAAGACGCAGCCGGTGATGATCCATCGCGCCATCTGCGGTTCGATGGAGCGCTTCCTTGGTATTCTCATCGAGAACTTCGCCGGTCACATGCCGCTGTGGTTCGCGCCGCTTCAGGTCGTGGTCGCCACGATTACCTCGGATGCCGATGATTACGGCCGCGAGGTTGCCGAAGCGCTGCGCGAGGCGGGTATGGCGGTCGAGACCGACTTCCGCAACGAGAAGATCAACTACAAGGTCCGCGAGCACTCGGTGACCAAGGTTCCCGTCATCATCGTCTGCGGCCGCAAGGAAGCGGAAGAGCGCACCGTCAACATCCGTCGTCTCGGTTCGCAGAACCAGACGTCGATGTCGCTCGAGGAGGCCATTACAAGCCTCGTGGACGAGGCGACGCCGCCGGATGTGAAGCGCAAGCTTGCGGCGAAGAAGCAGGTTGCCTGATAAAAAACAACGGCCCCTTCGGGGGCCGTTTTGTTTGTGGGCAAAGTCCTGAAAGCTCTCTTCCGTCATGCTCGGGCCTGTCCCGAGCATCTGCAACGTCTCGATTGAATTGGACGTGTTTAAATCCTTGGGACAAGCCCAAGGATGACGTCGCGCGTAAGACGGAGAGTCATCATCCTGAAGGCTGAGGATGAATTCGAGAGTCTTGACGTTTACTCGAAATCCCCGGTCATATCTTCCGGCGCCTGATCCTTCATCAGCACTTCCACATCCGAATCCCTGCCCGAGGTGACCTTGAAGTTACGCTGGTAGACCTTGTCCTTGTTGCGGGCGATGGCTGTATATTCGCCTTCCGCCAATACCATGGTCGAAAACGCGCTGACGCTTTCGTTCACCACGTCGCCGCCGCCGTTCAGCACGGACCAGGCCGTATCGGCAATGGCTTCGCCGCCCTCTTCGGACACGAGCTTGAGGGTGATCTGCGCGGCCTGATGTTGCAGTGTCGCTTCGGTCAGCTTGCCGGCTTCCACCTGAATGTCGGCGCGCACCACCGCATTGACGTTGCCGTATTCGGAAACCACGTGATAGGTGCCGGCATTCAGCCGCACGATGGTGTTGGGCTTGATATCGGCCATGACGAGGCCGCGTTCGCCATCCGGCCGGGCGTCGGACGAATAGACGGAAAATTTGAGCTGGGTGCCGGAAATCTGCTTGTCGGAACCCGCAACCGCGTTCAGCACGAAGCCGCCGGCATCGAGAATCAGCACCTGTTTCTGAACGTTGCCGGACGTTGGGATGTTGAGCTTCTTGGTCACGCCCGCACGGCCGAAGGCGACGTTGACGAAATATTCGCCGGGTACCAGATTGAAATGGGCCGAGCCGCCCTCGGAGCTTGCCAGCATCGGCAATTTGCCGTCAGCGCCCGGAATGGGGCTGAAAACGCGCCAGGACAGGCCTTCCTTCACCGCTTCGCCTTCGCTCGTCAGCTTGGCTTCCATGGCGATGTCGCGCGCGGTGCTTGCGGGGGCATTGGGTGCGGAAGGGGCGGTGAAAGCGTTGAGTTTCGGCATTTTCGGCGTGCCGCCGAGCTGCTTGAAGTCTTTAAAGGCATCCTGCGAAAAAGCGGCCTGTGATAAAAGGCCAAGCGCAGCACATGCAATGGCCAGACGTGCCGCGATTTTGATTGCCGACATTTTCGATACCGATTGACTTCTTGATTTTCCCGCATCACTTCAAAACCAATGCCATGGCTATTTCAAGGCCCATGTTTCGCGATGACAGCAGAATGGAAGATTTTTGATCATGACCAGCGATATCAAGCTCCTCGATTATCTCAAGGCTCGCCGTTCCACGCCGGCCCTGCAACTTGCCGAGCCGGGACCTTCGAAGGGGCAAATCGAGGACATCCTTCGCCTTGCCGTGCGCGTGCCTGACCATGGCAAGCTCGCGCCGTGGCGTTTCGTGGTTTATCGTGGCGAGGAGCGTGTGCGCCTCGGTGAAGCGGCGCTCAGGATCGCGCTTGAAAAGAACCCGGAACTGGACCTGCAGCAGCAGGAAGCGGAGCGCACGCGCTTCACCCGCGCGCCCGTCGTTATCGCCGTCATCAGCACCGCCAAGCCGCATTTCAAAATTCCGGAATGGGAGCAGGTCATGTCCGCCGGCGCGGTGTGCCTCAACCTCATCTTCGCGGCCAATGCCAGCGGTTTTGCCGCGAACTGGCTGACGGAATGGCTTGCTTTCGATCCGGCATTCCTTGCTGAGACCGGCGTCAGCGGGGAAGAGAAGGTCGCGGGCTATATCCACATCGGCTCAACGACATTCCCGCCGGTGGAGCGGCCGCGGCCGGAGCTTGCCGATGTCGTTACCTGGGTCGGGGACGTCTGATGTTCTACACCACGGACACCAACCAGCACGGCCTGCCGCATGATCCGTTCAAGGCCATCGTCGCGCCGCGGCCGATCGGCTGGATCGGCTCGAAGGGCAGGGACGGCTCCATGAACCTCTCGCCCTATTCCTTCTTCAATGCGATTTCGGACCGGCCGAAGCTCGTCATGTTTTCCTCGAGCGGCAGGAAGGACAGCCTGCGCAATGTCGAGGAAACCGGCGTCTTCACCGCCAATCTCGTCAGCCGTCATCTGGTGGACCGGATGAATGCGTCTTCTGCACCTGTCGCCTATGACGTTGATGAATTCTCCCTTGCCGGCCTTACCGCCGTCGACGGGCGGGTGGTGGACGCGCCGTTCGTCGGCGAAGCGCTGGCTGCTCTGGAATGCCGGGTGACGCAGATACAGCAACTCGGGGATCTCGACGGCAAGCCGACGGATTCGTGGATGGTGATCGGGCAGGTCATGGCGATCCATATCGATGAAACGATCATTCGTGATGGACGCATCGACATGGGGCTGTCGCGCCCCGTGGCGCGCATGGGTTACATGGATTACTGCGATGGCGGCAGCGATGTGTTCCAGCTGCAGCGCCCCTCTACTACGCCGTCAATATAATCCTTCGCCGGCAAGGGTTAAATTTTATGGTGAACCAAACGTAAACCATTTGCGCCTAGAGTTTTATACATGGTGGCGGCGATGATGCCGCCATCCATTGTATGAATGTGTTTCGAGGCTCAGGTGATCGTACAGGCATTTCTTCGCTGGTCTGAAAAGGCTGGATCGACCGAGCGGGCGAAAGCCGCCAATGCGCTCGGCCGTGCCTATCTGCAGTCAGACATGGCGCGGGAAAACCGCGATGCCGCCTATATGGCGATGACCTATCTGCTCGACGATCCATCGCCGCGTGTGCGGCTGGCGCTTGCCGAAGCGCTGGCGGATGCCGATGACGCACCGCGCGCCATTCTCGTTTCGCTTGCCGAAGACCAGCCGGAAATCGCCTGCACCGTCATTGCCCGTTCGCCGGTTCTCGGCGAGGCCGACCTGGTTGATCTGGCCGGGCGCGGCGAAAGCCTGACGCGCGCGCTCATCGCGGCAAGGCCCGGCCTGCCGCGCGGGGTCTGCGCCGCCCTCGCCGAAGTCGGCGATCTGCCTGAGACCATCATCCTGCTTGAAAACGACGATGCCTTCATCACTCCATTCTCGCTGCGGCGCATTGCCGAGCGCCATGGCTGCGACGCCGATATTCGTGACCTCCTGCTTCGCCGTGAGGCGCTGCCGGCCGATGCGCGCCACCTGTTGATGGGTCGCATCAGCGAGGCGCTCGCCGGCTCGGCGCTGGTTCACGCGATGATCGCGCGCAACCGCGCCGACAGTCTTTTTCGCGAGGCGGAAGATTCCGCCACCATTCTTATCGCATCAAGCGTTTCTTCGCCGGAACTGCCGGCGCTGGTGGAGCATCTGCGCCAGCGGCTGGAACTGACGCCGGCGCTGCTCATCCACGCCGTCTGTTCGGGCCGGCTGGAATTCTTCACGGCGGCGATGGTCAATCTCTCCGGTCTCGATGACCGCAAGGTGCGCGCTATTCTGGCGACGGGGCGGCCGCACGCGCTGAAGGCCCTGTTCCAGTCCGTCGGGCTTTTTGGCGATGTCGTTGACGTTTTCATCGAGGCGACGCTGATGTGGCGCCGTGCCGCCCGCTCGCAGCTTTCTGAGGCGGCGGCCTCCGTCTCGGCAGAATTGCTGGCGCATTTCCGCGACGTCAACGGTTCCGAGACATTGTTCGAACTGCTGCATGCCGTGCGCAAGCTGGCCATTGCCGAAGAACGGCAGAAGGCGCGGTATTATGCGGAAGCGCTGACTGTCGAGGCGGCGTAAGGTCCTGGGGGCCTCCAGACGCAATTGCTGCATTCCTCGCAATCATTTATCGAACCGCTTGGCGATCCACGAATAGCTGTTTTCGACCATCCTGACTGGTGTCCCCAGGAGGTGCTTTATGCCCTCGGTGGACGGCAGGATACGGCTGACGCGGCCGATCGCCTGTTTGGTGAGGCTCTCTTCTTCCTTCGGCGTTACCTCTGCGGTCGCCTGCTGCGTTCCGGCAGGTGCTGCGGCGGCGGGAGGCTGTGCGCCGGGCGTGTTGCCCGCCGTTTGCGGGGCCTGCTCACCCGGTGTCTGGCACACGGCCACCACGACCGGGTAGGGCGCATTGGCGTAACGCTCCAGCTCCTTTTCCGACACGGCGTCACATAGTTCGATGCTCGTCCAGCGCTGCTGCGAGGTGGCGAGGTAATGGCAATCGGTGGCGCTGTCGTCGCAGCCAAGGAAGGTCATGAGAACGAGGGCTGTTTTCATGGAGTGTGTTGCCTCTGTCGGGAATAATGCTCTAGAAACTCATCTATCCCGATTGCAGTGACATTACGACGAAATACGCATTTTTATAGAGAAGGCAGGCATCGCATTGGCCACCGAAATCAAGCTTGAAACACCGAGGCAGGACGCGGTTCTGCGCCTCATCGATCTCTCCAATACCTATATGGCGTCACTTTACCCCGCCGAGAGCAATCATCTGGTCGATATAGGCCAGCTGGAAAAGGACAATGTCTCCTTTTTCGTGGTGCGGCACGATGGCCGCGTGGTCGGTTGCGGCGCGCTGGTGGAGGCGGGTGACGGCACGGCGGAGGTCAAGCGCATGTTCGTTGATCCCGAGGCGCGGGGATTGCGGATCGGCAAGCTGATCATGGATACGCTTGTCGCGCGCGGTGCCGAACTCGGCCTTTCCGCCATCCGGCTGGAAACCGGAATCAGCCAGCCGGAGGCGATCGGTCTTTACCGCAAGGCGGGGTTTGTGGAGATCGAGGCCTTTGCGCCCTATAAGCCTGACCCGCTCAGCCTGTTCATGGAGAAGGTGCTTTAAGTCGAAGGCGCAGATCGTTCAGATTGTCTGGCGATGTGAGTGTTTGAGGTATAGCCGCGGCATCCGCCCACATCACCCCGAACTAGGTCATAGTTCCAGCGCGATCACGTCTTTGATCGCCGAATGCTCTTTCACGGCGCAGACGCGCCGTGGCTGGATGCCGGTATCCAAGCGCGGCGTGACGAAAGAGAGAGAATCGACTTTGGCCCGTCGGCTGGCGCTCCACGTCATCGCCAATCACCGCAGGCCTCACCAGTCAAAAGGCGGCTTTCCGAAATGCCGTCGTTTCCTCGCTATCCTCTTCGAGCGCGGCAACCTCATCAACCGGATCGTCCTCTGTCGGCGGCGGTGGCGGAGCCTCGGGGGTGGCGGCGGCGGACAGTTCCACCTCGCGCACCCATTCGCGCCAGATTGCCACCAGAAGCGCCATCAGCACCGGGCCGATGAAGAGGCCGAGGAAACCCATGGTCTTGACGCCACCGACAAGGCCGAAAAAGGTGGGCAGGAACGGCAGCTTGATCGGTCCGCCGACGAGTTTCGGGCGGATGGTCTTGTCAACGATGAAGAGTTCGACCGAGCCCCAGACGAACAGCGCCAGCCCGTGGGCAGGCGAGCCGCTGGCGACCAGATAGATCGACACCAGCGTAAAGGAGAGCGGCGCGCCGCCCGGAATGAGCGCCATGACACCTGTGAGCACGCCGAGCGTAACGGGCGAGGGCACGCCGGCGATCCAGTAGGCGATGCCGAGGATGATGCCTTCGCCGATGGCGATCAGCGTCATGCCGGTTACGGTGGAGCTGATGGTGGCGGGCACGACGCGGGAAATGCGTTCCCACCGCGTCGGCAGGATGCGCTCACCCACCAGATCGACCTGACGGGTGAAGCCTGCGCCGTTGCGGTAAACGAAGAACAGCGCGATCAGCATGAACAGCAGGGTCAGCACCAGGTGGAACGCACCATTGCCGGCGGCGAGGATCGCCCGGTATATATTGCCGATATTGGCGCCGCTGACGAGTTGGATGAGTTCGCCGATGGCGCCCGGCGTACCGATATATTTCACCCATTGTTCGCCGAGCCAGGGGCCGACGGCGGGAAGGGCGGCGATCCAGTCCGGCACGGGCGCGCCCGTCTTGTTGACGTGCACCGCCCAGCCGAACCATTCGCGGATTTCGGTTGCCGTATAGGAGGCGGCGATGAAGATCGGCACCACGAGGAAGGCAATGATGAGGATGATGGCGATGGTGGCGCCGAGCGTGGTGTTGCCGCCCACCTGCCGCAGAAGCCGCGTATAGACCGGCCAGCTGGCGAAACCGATGACGAGGGCGGCGAGAACCGGAACCAGAAAGCCGTTGAAGAAATAGATGCCCGCAAGGACGACCAGAAGGAGCAGCCAGCGCGCAGCCGAAATAGGCGGGATCAGGGCGATCCGCGTCGGGCTGGCGGGACCAAGCCATCTCGGTTCGCCACTGGGCTTACGGCTGTCAATATTACTCACGGCAGGCTCTTTCTCGCATTCTCCCCGCAAGGGGTGCATTCACTCTGTCACACCGATACATATAAGTGCAATATAACCCGATCACATTACCGTTGTGTGTTTATTGCTGAACCTATTGAACGATTTTGGTAAAAATAGAACATCGGTCTTGGCGCGCGCATTGAAATATGACAATTGAACTCCGTTTTTATTGCGGCGTCAGGTTGCCGCGCCCGATCTCCAGGTCATGCCATGCTGCGCCGTTTCTTTGCCTATTATCGCCCCTATCGCGGTCTGTTCATTCTCGATTTTTCCTGCGCGGTTTTGTCGGGCGTGCTCGAACTCGGTTTTCCGATGGCGGTGAAGGCCTTTGTCGACGTGCTGCTGCCGGGCGGTGAATGGGCCATCATTCTTGCCGCTTCGGTCGGGCTGCTGGTCATCTATGTGCTGAATACCGGGCTGATGGCGACTGTCACCTATTGGGGGCACATGCTCGGCATCAATATCGAGACCGATATGCGCCGGCTCGCTTTCGACCATCTGCAGAAGCTTTCCTTCCGTTATTTCGACAATCAGAAGACCGGCCATCTGGTCGGGCGGCTGACCAAGGATCTGGAAGAGATCGGCGAGGTCGCCCATCACGGCCCCGAAGACCTGTTCATCGCCATCATGACCTTCATCGGCGCTTTCCTTTTGATGCTGTCGGTGAATGTGCCGCTGGCGCTCATCACCGCCGCCGTCGTGCCCGTCACCGCCTGGGTGACCAGCCGTTACGGCGGCCGCATGACGCAGAATTTCCGCGCGCTTTATGGCCGCGTGGGGGATTTCAACGCGCGTATCGAGGAAAATGTCGGCGGCATGCGGGTGGTGCAGGCTTTCGCCAATGAGGATCACGAGCGCGCGCTGTTCGAGAAGGACAACCAGAAATACCGCCGCACGAAGCTCGATGCCTACAAGATCATGGCGGCCAGCACCTCGCTCAGCTACATGAGCATGCGGCTGACGCAGATGATCGTGATGATCTGCGGCGCATGGTTCGTGCTGACGGGCGGTCTCACGGAAGGGGGCTTCGTTGGCTTCCTGCTGCTGGTCGGCGTGTTTTTCCGTCCGGTGGAAAAGATCAATTCGGTCATCGAGACCTATCCGAAGGGCATTGCCGGTTTCCGCCGCTTCACCGAACTTCTCGACACAGCGCCTGACATTGTCGATGCGCCTGATGCGGTGGACGCGCCGCTGCTGCGCGGCGATATTGAATATCGCCATGTCGGTTTCGGTTATGCCGAGGGCAAGCAGGTTCTCACCAATATCGACCTGAAGATCAGCGCCGGCGAGACCGTGGCCTTCGTTGGCCCTTCGGGTGCGGGCAAGACGACGCTCTGCTCGCTGCTGCCGCGATTTTATGACGTGACCAGCGGTGCGATCACCATTGACGGCGTGGATATCCGCAAGATGAAGCTCGCGTCACTGCGCAACCAGATCGGCATCGTGCAGCAGGATGTCTTCCTGTTCGGCGGCACGATCCGCGAGAATATCGAATATGGCCGGCTTGGCGCTTCGGATGCGGACATCATGGAGGCGGCGCGCCGCGCCCGTCTTGATGGTGTCATCGAGGCCATGCCGCTCGGGCTCGACACGGTCATCGGTGAACGTGGCGTCAAGTTGTCCGGCGGCCAGAAACAGCGTCTCGCCATTGCCCGCATGTTCCTCAAGAACCCGCCGATCCTCATTCTGGACGAGGCGACCTCGGCGCTGGACACGGAAACCGAACGCGCCATCCAGCAATCACTCACAGAGCTTGCCAAGGGGCGCACCACGCTCGTCATCGCCCACCGGCTGGCGACGATCCGCGATGCCTCGCGCATCGTGGTGGTGGACCAGACAGGCATTGCCGAAACCGGCGCCCATGCCGAGCTTCTGGCCGCCAAGGGCCATTACAGCCGCCTGCATGAGGCGCAGTTCAGCGGCCATCTTGCCGGCCTGAGCTGAGAGCGGCGCGTTTGCGCCGCAGCTTAACCGCCGTTCTCCGCCGCCTGTTCCTCCACGATGCCGGGGTTTGGCTCCGGCTTGCCGGGATGGCTGGTGACGAGATAACCCATGGCGACCGCGGCGGCGACGACGAACAGCAGCACGATGCCGCTGATCGTCATCAGCCAGTCGCGCGGCCTTCGATACGCCATGATATATTTCGGCCATCGGCTCGGATGGTTCATCAGGCTGAATTTGTGGCCGTGTCGCATGAACTTCCCCGGTATCAGAGTGTTTCCTGAAATATAAACGCAGGCGGATGCGCCGCTGTTCCGCAAGGGCGGTGCCGGGGCGATGACAAGGCTGTGAGCCCGGCTGGCTGTAGCTCCGTCTTCTATAGCCGTCGGCACGGCGGTCTTCGCATTTGCTGCGGCCCTTTTTCCTCAAACCTGCGTCATTCCGGCCCTGAACCGGAATTCAGCGGAGGTGCGTCTGCGCGGCGAGACGAATCTTTTCATCAGCAGGGCCTGGGTTGGGCACTGGCAAGGTGGAAAGGACGGTAAGGAAGGGGGTGTCAGCCGCCCGGGGAACGTGAAGGTGCGCCGGATCGCGTTCAAACCGGATAGGTTCACCCGGCGTCGTCTGCATGGCTGCAAAACTCCCCTTGCCAGCCACTGTTGCTTATGCGAATGATTTGCAATTGCATCACTTCAACCTTTCCTTTGAAAGCGCATAAAATGGACAAGCCAGTCTTTGGATGGCGGCGAAACGGCGACGACCTCTCGTTATCAGACGTTCACAGTTCGATCAGGATCAAGCCGAATGCCGGCACGTTTCGCCGGGCGATGGCTTTTTTCGGCCCCGGATATCTCGTTGCGGTCGGTTATATGGATCCCGGAAACTGGGCGACGTCGCTCGCCGGCGGCTCCAAATTCGGCTACACGCTGCTGACTGTTGCGCTGGTCTCGAACATCATGGCGATTGTGCTGCAATCGCTCTGCGCGCGCCTTGCTATCGCCTCCGGCCGCGATCTCGCCCAGGCCTGCCGCGACGCCTATCCAAAGCCAGTGGCCATGGTGCTGTGGCTGCTGGCGGAAATCGCCATCATCGCCACCGATATTGCCGAGGTGATCGGCACGGCGATCGGCCTCAACCTTATCTTCGGCATTCCGCTCGAACTCGGCGTCCTCATCACCGCGCTCGATGTATTCCTCATCCTCTATCTGCAGAAGCTCGGTTTCCGCTGGGTGGAGGCGCTGGTCATCACGCTGCTTGGCGTCATCGCCGTGTGTTTCGCCATTCAGGTGGCGCTCGCCGATCCTGACTGGGGGCAGGTGATCCTTGGGTTCGCCCCGACGACTGATATCGTCACCAATCCTGATATGCTTTATCTGGCGCTCGGTATTCTGGGTGCGACGGTGATGCCGCATAATCTCTACCTGCATTCGGGTATCGTGCAGACCCGCGAAATCGGCGAGACGGTTGCCGAAAAACGCGAGGCGCTGAAATTCGCCACCCTCGATTCGACCATCGCCTTGATGTTCGCCCTGCTCATCAACGCCTCGATCCTCATCCTCGCAGCGGCGACCTTCAACAAGACCGGGCAGACCAATGTCGCCGAACTCGGCGAAGCCCATAATCTGCTGGCACCATTGCTCGGCCTTGCGATTGCGCCGACGCTGTTCGGCGTGGCGCTCTTATGCTGCGGCATCAATTCCACCGTCACGGCAACGCTCGCCGGCCAGATCGTGATGGAGGGTTTCCTCAAGATGCAGCTCGCCCCCTGGCTGCGCCGCCTCATCACCCGCGGTATCGCCATCATCCCCGCCGCCGGCGTGACCATCTTCTATGGCGACAGCGGCACGGCCGAACTCTTGATCCTGACGCAGGTGGTGCTCAGCCTGCAACTCTCCTTCGCGGTCTTCCCGCTCGTCATGTTTACCTCCGACCGCGCCAAGATGGGCGCACTGAAAGCGCCGCTATGGCTCTCGGCCTTTGCGTGGCTGATCGCGGTGGTGATTGCGGGGCTGAATGTGAAGCTGCTTTTGGATTTTATGGGGTGAGGCGGGGTCAGGCCGCGCCTTTACGGAGTTCGGCCGCCGTTCCCTCGGGATCGACGGCGATGACTTTCAGATAGCTGCGGGCCGACTGGTCTGGCTCCGCATAGCGCACTGTGTCGAGCGAAATATTGTACCGGGGATGGGCAATGCTTGATAGTTAATCACGACCTAGTGCTAGAAACGACCTTGTGATGCATTTGACGAGCTTAAAGCCCCACTACTCGATTCCAGTCATTGACGTACATGTATAGTCTTTGAAACTCGCTCGGAAGCAACATTCTGTTGTGCGCAATGAAATTTCTGACCTTTTCCATCTCATCCATGCGTTGTTTAAGCCAATGTTGGGAAGGTAATATTGGGAAATAATCCCATTTGTTTATAATAATTTGGGCGAGGTGACCGAAGTCCACAAAGCCGAGCAAATCCGTGTTTTCACCTTCAAGCCAAGAGTCTTGGACGGCGGCGTTTCGACGAGATTCGGCCTGCCCTCTAATTTTTGGTGGCAGTTGCTCAATCCACTCTATTCCGTCTTTTTCCAAGAGAGTGTCTCGAATGAAATCGCGAACGGAATTTTCGAAGCAAAATAGGACGGCATAAAGCCTCGCCATTTCAAGCGCTTTATTGCGAAGTGACACACTGAAAGGTGACAGAGCTTCAGCAAGTAGTTTTTCTTCAGCGTCACTTTGGTCTGCGCCAACTTGAATTCCCGCCGATTGGAAATTGGCTGCCTCAGCTTCGAACATCAGACCACGAAAGAGGAAGTCTCTAAGTTCCTTAGTGGTCATATAGATGCTCTCTCAATGACTTGAAAATCGCGTTATATACCTCCACGTCTTTTGTCGCCGGTAGGTGAATTTGAATGTTGTAGTGAAGGCCGGGTGGAGGTCTGTGGGTGGCGTGCCCTGTTGGAGCTACCATTCGGTCCACAATGTTTGTCGAAGGTTCCGGTGAAGCTTCGCTTTTGATAATATTTCCACCCTTGAAGTCTGCTAATTCGCATAGAGCCAAGAATGTTTTTGTCATCAGTCCAGCAACATTATCATTTGTATTATGGTAACTCTTAAATTTTCCAAGTATAGATGATTTATCGGAGTTTGTTGGGATTTCTTTTATAAGGAAAATGTCGGAGTATGCCTCTCGAAGAGCTTCTGCCATCACTTTTTCGGATCGAGAATGATCGCGATATGTGTGGTATCTTGAGGTGGGTTTTCCATCTGGTGAAAGAAACCCGAGTGCTTTCAATAAAGGAATAAACGCCCTGTCATTTGATGAGCCAAAGCCCCAATCTTTGAGAAGCTGCGTCGTAAATTGCTCCGGAGCCTGGCCACTTTTAATCTTCTCAAAAAACTCTTTCACTCGACCTGAGGCAACTAGGTATGTATTTGTAAGCGTCAAAGTCCAAACCTCCTCAATAAAAATCCCCGCAATGAACTAAGTCATCGCGGGGATATATTCTGCTCAACTTAAGCTACTGGAAAGTGGCTACGCCACTTATCCCTGTATTTCTCAGCTGCAACCACTCGTCGCACCGCAAGTATCGCACTTCTCGCAAGTGCCATTCCGCACCATCGTGAAGTTCTGGCATTCCGAGCACATGTTGCCCGTATAGCCCTGTGCAATCGAGCGCATGCGGCGTTCGTTTTCCTTCTTCTTGGCTTCCGCCTTGGCCGATGCAGCGTCTGCGGCGGCCTTGTCGGAGAAGAGGGCGGTTGCGGTCTGTTTGGCTTCCTGGACCACGTCGTCGATCACCTCTTCGGCAATCTCTTCCGCCAGTTCCTTGGCGCGTTCTTCATAATCGCGCTTGAAGGAGACGATTTCCGAGGTGGAGATGGCGACCGTTGGTTCCAGCTTGCGGGCGGCGGAGCCTGCAAACGAGGTGACGTTGGCCGAGGCGCGGGCGGGGGCTGCCGTTGCCGAGCCCTTGGGTTCGGAAGCGGCGCGTTCGCCTTCGTTGCTGGAAACCAGCGTCGGCTTGTAACCGCGTGTCCAGCCGGTGGAAAGCAGGTTGGTCTTGCCTTCCTGGATGCCCTTGCCGAGTGCGGTATTGGAGAAGTCAGACGTATCGACATGGGCCAGATCGTGGCGGCCGAGATAGGACACGGCGAGTTCGCGGAACACGTAGTCGAGGATCGACGTGGCGTTCTTGATTGCGTCGTTGCCCTGCACCATGCCTGCCGGTTCGAACTTGGTGAAGGTGAAGGCCTCCACATATTCTTCCAGCGGCACGCCATATTGCAGGCCGAGCGAAATGGCGATGGCGAAGTTGTTCATCATTGCACGGAAGGCCGCACCTTCCTTGTGCATGTCGATGAAGATTTCGCCGATGCGGCCATCGCCGAATTCGCCGGTGCGCAGATAGACCTTGTGACCGCCGACCGTTGCCTTCTGGGTGTAACCCTGACGGCGGTTCGGCAGCTTTTCACGCTCGCGCGACACGCGCTCGATGACGCGCTCTACGATCTTTTCGGTGATCGTCACGGCCTGCTGGGCAAGCGGCTGCTGGATCAGTTCTTCGACGAAATCTTCTTCGTCCTCATCTTCCACCAGCGAGGCGTTGAGCGGCTGGGAAAGCTTGGAACCATCGCGGTAAAGGGCGTTTGCCTTCAGCGCCAGTTTCCAGGACAGCATGTAGGCTGCGCCGCAATCTTCCACCGTCGCATCGTTCGGCATGTTGATCGTCTTGGAGATCGCACCCGAGATGAAAGGCTGTGCCGCCGCCATCATGCGGATGTGCGATTCGACCGAGAGGTAACGCTTGCCGATCTTGCCGCAGGGGTTGGCGCAATCGAAGACGGCTAGGTGTTCGTTCTTGAGGAACGGTGCGCCTTCCAGCGTCATCGCGCCGCAGACGTGAACATTGGCCGCTTCGATGTCCTTCTTGGCAAAGCCGAGGTGCTCAAGCAGGTTGAAGCTCATGTCGGAGAGCTGCTCGTCGGAGACCTTCAGCGTGTCCTTGAGGAAGTCGGCGCCGAGCGTCCACTGGTTGAAGACGAACTTGATGTCGAAGGCGCTTTTCAGCGCGCCATTGACGGCTTCGATCTTCTCATCGGTGAAGCCCTTGGCCTTCAGCGTGGAAGGGTTGATGGCCGGCGCCTGGTTGAGATTGCCATGGCCGACGGCATAGGCCTCGATCTCGGCGATCTGGCTTTCGGAATAACCGAGCGAACGCAGCGCATCGGGAACCGCGCGGTTGATGATCTTGAAGTAGCCGCCGCCGGCGAGCTTCTTGAACTTCACCAGCGCGAAGTCGGGCTCGATGCCGGTGGTGTCGCAATCCATCACGAGGCCGATCGTGCCGGTCGGCGCGATAACCGTCGTCTGGGCGTTGCGGTAGCCATGCTGTTCGCCGAGTTCCAATGCCTTGTCCCAGGCGGCAGTGGCGTGGGTGATAAGGTCCTGATCCGTGCAATCGGCGTGGATGAGCGCAACCGGGTTCACCGACAGGCCTTCATAACCATCCGAAAGGCCATGGGCGGCGCGGCGGTGGTTGCGGATGACGCGCAGCATGTTGTCGCGGTTCGGCGCAAAGCTCGGGAAGGGGCCAAGCTCGCCGGCCATTTCCGCCGAGGTGGCGTAAGAAACGCCGGTCATGATCGCGGTCAGCGCACCGGCAATGGCGCGGCCTTCATCGCTGTCATAGGGAATGCCCGAGGACATCAGGAGGCCGCCGATATTGGCGTAACCGAGGCCGAGCGTGCGGTATTCATAGGAGCGTTCGGCAATCTGGCGTGACGGAAACTGCGCCATCATGACGGACACTTCGAGCACGACGGTCCACAGGCGAACGGCATGTTCGTAATCGGCGATGTCGATGCGCTTCGTCGCCTGATCCTTGAACTGCAAGAGGTTCAGCGAGGCGAGGTTGCAGGCCGTGTCGTCGAGGAACATATATTCCGAGCACGGGTTCGAAGCGCGGATCGGGCCTTCGGCCGGCGAGGTGTGCCAGTCGTTCATGGTGGTGTTGAAGTGCAGGCCGGGGTCAGCCGATGCCCAGGCGGCGTGGGAAATCTTTTCCCAGAGATCGCGGGCCTTCAGCGTCTTCATGACCTTGCCGTCCTTGCGGGCGGTGAGGTTCCAGTCGCCATCGTTTTCGACAGCGCGCAGGAAATCATCCTTCAGCGAGACGGAGTTGTTGGAGTTCTGGCCGGATACCGTCAGATAGGCTTCCGAATCCCAGTCCGTGTCATAGGTCTTGAACTGGATGTCCTTGTAACCCTGTTCGGCGAACTGGATGACGCGCTTGACGTAGTTTTCCGGCACCATGTCCTTCTTGGCAGCGCGGATTTCGCGCTTCAGGGCAGGGTTCTTGGCCGGGTCGAAGCAATCACCATTGTCAGCCTCGCAATTGACGCAGGCCTTCATGATCGCTTTCAGGTGCTTGGCGACGATCTTCGAGCCGGTGACGAGCGCGGCAACCTTCTGCTCCTCGTTCACCTTCCAGTCGATATAGGCTTCGATGTCAGGGTGATCGGCATCGACAACCACCATCTTTGCTGCACGACGGGTCGTGCCGCCGGACTTGATGGCGCCGGCTGCGCGGTCGCCGATTTTGAGGAAGCTCATCAGGCCGGAGGAGCGGCCGCCGCCGGAGAGCTTTTCGCCTTCGCCGCGCAGATAGGAGAAGTTGGAGCCGGTGCCGGAACCATATTTGAACAGGCGCGCTTCACGCACCCACAGGTCCATGATGCCGCCTTCATTGACGAGGTCGTCTTCAACGGACTGGATGAAGCAGGCATGCGGCTGCGGATGTTCGTAAGCGGATTTGGACTTGGTCAGCTTGCCCGTGAAGGGGTCGACATAGAAGTGACCCTGGCCGGGACCATCAATGCCATACGCCCAGTGGAGGCCGGTGTTGAACCATTGCGGGGAATTCGGAGCAACGCGCTGGGTGGCGAGCATATAGGCAAGCTCGTCGCGGAAGGCCAGCGCATCTTCTTCGGACGAGAAATATTTGCCCTTCCAGCCCCAATAAGCCCAGGTGCCGGCCAGACGGTCGAAAACCTGGCGCGCATCGGTCTCGGAACCGAAACGTTCGGCTTCTGGAACGTCCTTTAACGCCTTTTCATCGGGAACGGAGCGCCACAGGAAGGAAGGAACGTCGTTTTCCTCAACCTTCTTCAGGAACTTCGGCACACCGGCCTTGCGGAAATATTTCTGCGCCAGAACGTCTGTGGCAACCTGGGAAAACTGCGCGGGAACGTCGATGTCAGCCAGACGGAACACGATCGATCCATCCGGGTTCTTGATTTCACTGACGGCCTTGCGGAAGTCGATTTCCGCGTAAGGCGATTGGCCGGGCTTCGTGAAGCGGCGTTCAATGCGCATGGTTTCTGTCCTCGTCCATTGGGCGCCCGGTGAAGGGCGCAAAAATCCGGTCCAGCCGTGCGATGCCTTCGCGCAGCCGGTTGTTGCCGATCTGTAAGGGATGTTCATCCTTGGATGTCGTCCCTGTATCTCGTGGCTTATTCGGCTGCAAGCATGTCATGGAATACTAAATATAGTATCAACAGCTTCCTGCCGCCAGTCCCCGCGTCATGTTTTTGGCGGTTTCCGAAAGGCGCGCAAAAGCCTGCGGCGAACCGCCCCCTCATGGTCGGGACCGCCGTTTGGACATGCGCGCTGAAGATGGAGAGGAACCGGCCTCGTTACTTTCCGGTCCGTTGCCGCCGCAACATAAGTGTCACTTTCCTCTCGCGGCACAGATTCGTCAAGCCATAGATTGAAACCCATTTTTAACCACAAGATATTGTGTGAAGTGCCTGTGGAAAACGGGGATAGGAAAAGCGATTAGAAAAATCAGTGACTTGGCGGGAAAATTTGAAGCTTGCGCGAGGCTGGTTTCCGCAACGGAAAGACAAAACCCTGCATTTCCGGGGTGAGGCATAATGGCGACACTGCGGTTTTTCCGTGTTTTTCCGCCGTCATCAAAGAAGGATTTTCTCCCAAAAAAACCGCCCTCGGCGGGGCGGTTTTTCATGTCCGATTTTTTAATGACGGCCGGTAATCAGCCGCGCGATCCCTTGGCGATCGGCTCCTGATAGGTGAAGCCCATGTCCCAGGGAAAATAGATCCAGGTATCCTGGCTGACTTCGGTGACGAAGGTGTCAATGGTCGGCACGCCCTTCGGCTTGGCGTAAACACAGGCGAAATGCGCCTTCGGCAGCATTTCACGCACTTCCAGCGCCGTCTTGCCGGTGTCGGTCAGATCGTCGACGACGAGCACGCCTTCGCCGCTGTCGGACATCAGCTCCGGCGCTACGCCCTTCAGCAGAACCGTGTCGCCCTGGTTGACGTAATCGTGGCGGGTGGCGATGCACACCGTGTCGATCATGCGGATGTTGAGTTCGCGCGAGATGATCGCCGCCGGAACGAGGCCGCCGCGGGTGATGCAGACGATTGCCCGGAACTCTTTGTCGAGACCGGCAAGACGCCAGGCAAGCGCACGGGCGTCGCGGTGGAACTGGTCCCAGGAAACGGGAAAGGCTTTATCGGGAAGGGACATGTCGTCTACCATCTGGTCAAAATTGTCGATGGCTTTGGCTAATAGCCGCAAGACCGGCAAAAAGGCAAGCTTTCCGCTAAAAGGACAGGGCGGGAGATTGCCGCCTGTTTTTTCTCCCCGCCGGGGAGAAGGTGGCCCGAAGGGTCGGATGAGGGGGAAGCCTCACCGCATATCTCGACTGTCGCCCCCTCATCCCGCTGCCGCGGACTTCTCCCCGGCGGGGAGAAGAAACAAGCGGTGATCGCTCGTATAAGGCGGGATACGGAGGGTATGCGGCACTGTTTGCGCCGCATCCTTATTCAACGCGACAGCAGCGTCATCGCCGTCATGGAATCGAGCAGGGTGCGCGTCACGCCGCCGAACAGCAGCTCCCACCAGCGGGAATGGCCATAAGCGCCCATGACCAGCAGATCGATGCTGTTGTCGGACAGGCGGTTTTCGATCGCGGCCTGCGGCGAGATCCCGGCGATCTTTTCCTGCGAGGTGACCGTAACGTTCACGCCGTGGCGGGCGAGGGTGGCGGCCAGTTCCGCACCGGCAAGGCCGGAAGACTGCGTTTCGCTTTCGGCCTGATCGACGGAGAAAATCTCGACACTGTCTGCGGCCTTCAGGAAGGGCAGGGCGTCGAAGGTCGCGCGGGTCGCCTCGCGCGAGCCGTTCCATGCGATCAGGACGCGCTTGATCGGTTTCGCAAGGGTCAGCACATGCGGCACGAGAAGAACGGGGCGGCCGCTTTCATAAAGGAAGCCGTCAATGTCCGAGCGGCTGTCTGACAGTGCCGAGGAGCTGCTCTGGCGGGCGACGATGAGATCGGCGCAACGCGCGCTGTCGATCGCCGATGCGGAGGCGTAACCCACCGAGGTGACGAAGCTGCGCCATTCATGCGAGATGCCATTGGCGGACAGGGTGTGCTCGAAGATAGTCCCGACGTCGGTGGTTTCCTTGTGCGCCACATCCTGCAGCGCCTGCACGGTGGCGGGATCGGGAATTTCCATCGGCGCG
The DNA here is from genome assembly GCF_900188475.1 of Agrobacterium sp. 719_389. Taxonomy (NCBI): domain Bacteria; kingdom Pseudomonadati; phylum Pseudomonadota; class Alphaproteobacteria; order Hyphomicrobiales; family Rhizobiaceae; genus Agrobacterium; species Agrobacterium sp. 719_389. Next base: position 553,811 of record NZ_FYEM01000001.1, on the reverse strand, counting down.
ACGAGCGGAACGGCGGCCAGCGTTTCCATGTGCAGGCCAATCACATGCGAGGAAAACTGGTCGGCAAGGCTCACCACGAATTCGCCGAGCTTCTGCGTGTTCGAAACATTGTCGACCACTGCCAGTATCGTTTTGTAACCCATTTCTCTCTCCTCGGTGACATGTCTTTTCTAGGGGGAGAGTGGCCGTCTTTGCCGATGGCCACCTTGATTTTGGTCAAACCTTTTTGTTTCAGGCCTTTTCGTTTCAGGCGGTTGCATCGCCCTTGCTGGCGGCCAATTGTTTCTCCTGGCCGATGGTTTCGATCATGGCCGCAACCGCGTCGGTCGCCGCCTTCAGCACGCCGGCGTCTCTGGCGCGCACGACGATCTCCGTCGAAAAACGCTGCCCGTCATATTTCGGATAGGAGCCGATGCTGGTTTCGGGGTGCGCCTTCTGGATGGCCGTCAGCGGCGTGCCGATATCACCTTCGCCATAGGGCGAACGCACCGCCTGCGACATGACTTTCGCACCGGTGCGCAGCGTCGGCATGACATTGTCGAGCATGGCCTGGAACACCTGCGGCACGCCGGCCATGACGTGGACATTGCCGATGACGAAGCCGGGGGCGACGGAAACGGGGTTGGCGATATGGGCGGCGCCTCTCGGCATGCGCGCCATGCGCTTGCGCGCCTCGGTGAATTCCATGTCGCGGACGCGATACATGTCACCGAGCAGGCGCAGCGCCTCGGCGTCGTGTTCGCAGGGCAGGCCGAATGCCACTGATACCGCATCCGCAGTGATGTCGTCATGGGTCGGGCCGATGCCGCCCGAGGTGAAGACATAATCGTAACGGCTGCGCAGCGCGTTCAGCGCTTCCACGATCGCTTCCTCCTCGTCGGCGACGATGCGCACTTCCTTCAGGTCAATTCCGGACATGGTGAGCACATCCGCGAGGTGCCCGATATTCTTGTCCTTGGTGCGGCCCGAAAGCAGTTCGTCGCCGATGGCAAGCATGGCGGCGGTAACAACGGAGGAGGTGGAGGAGGGGTTGGACATGGGTGCACTCGTCATCTGTTTTGTCAGACGTTAACGCCGCGCCAGTGCGAATGCAAAGCGGTTTTAAAGAAACGCAAAACGGGGATTGGTTGACGATGGCATCGAGTGTTCACTCATCGTGAACAGTGCGTATGCCAATCCCCGGCTGGCGAGAGACCGATCCGTCCGCTACGTTTTTGTCACACGGTTTTTACAGGTCAACGCCGATGATCATCGAGTTTTTAAAGAAGCTTGTCGCCGGTACGCCGGAAACAGTTCCAGCAAAGGAAACGAAGAGAATGACAAAGGTTCTGGTACTTTATTACTCCTCTTACGGCCATATCGAGAAAATGGCCTATGCGGTTGCCGAGGGCGTGAAGTCCACCGGCGCGGAAGCCGTGGTCAAGCGCGTTCCCGAACTCGTTCCGGAAGAGGTTGCCAAGTCCTCCCACTTCAAGCTGGACCAGCCGGCTCCGGTGGCGACGGTGGACGAACTGGCGGATTACGATGCGATCATCGTCGGCGCCGGCACGCGTTTCGGTACGGTTGCGTCGCAGATGCGCAATTTCTGGGACCAGACCGGTGGCCTGTGGTTCAGTGGCAAGCTGGTCGGCAAGGTCGGCTCGGCCTTCACGTCGTCCGCCACCCAGCATGGCGGCCAGGAATCCACCATTCTCGGCTTCATCCCCACCTTCCTGCACCACGGCATGGCCGTTGTCGGCCTGCCCTATGCTTTCCAGGGCCAGATGGGCGTTGATGAGATCAAGGGCGGTTCGCCCTATGGCGCCTCCACCATCACCGATGGCGATGGTTCGCGTCAGCCTTCCGAAATCGAGCTGGACGCCGCTCGTTATCAGGGCGCCCATGTCGCCAAGCTGGCCGCCAAGCTTTCTGCCTGACGTGATGATTTGTTGAAACAGAAATGCGGCCCAAAAGGCCGCATTTTTTATGCCGGAACGTCAAGTCGCCGGTTCTGTCGGAGATAGATTTTTGAGGTGGGTCAAATCGGCAGGTTGACCATGAAAAGGCAGCTTGCGACCACGAAGCCGATCATCGAGATTTCGAGAAAACCGTTCAATCCGTCACGCATTCCAACCCTCCTCCTGTTGAGTGAAAAGAGAACGGTCAAAGTTTATCGCGGTTCCATAACGAAAGAATGAAATTCAGGAAATTCTAAAATCCAGCCTCTCCGCCTTTCGACGGAGGGCGTTTTCACGCTTCAGCCTGTGACGACGAAGGCGACCACGAGGTGGCCGAGAAGGCCGATCGCCAGGCAGGAGAGGAGAAAAATGAACAGGGCTTTTTTCATGTTTCCGGAAGCTTCCATCTGTTGCGATCCATCGAACCTGTCTTGTTGAAACCGTAGCGCTGCAGGCGGCATTTATAGTCTGCGGCCCCAGTTATTGCGCCGTCAGGCCTTGATATCGAGGCCCGCTTCGATTGCGGCTGCGATGAAGGCCTTGCGCGCGTCCTCGGGCTTTTTCCGGCCTGCATCGACGGCGGCGCAGATCAGCAGCGCCTTGTCCAGCGCATCGCCGTCTTCTATAGGCCAGTCCTCGATCAGCGCCCAGGAGGCGGCCTGAGTGGTTTCGATGCTCGTGTAATCGCCCGGCGTTTCGAACGCGATCAGGACGGGTTTTTGCCAGCGCGTATTCATCGCCTATCCATCGTGGTTGTTGCGCCCGGCTCTAAACGAACCGGTCAGGATGCGCAATCCCGTTGCGGATGCGTTTCTGCCGGTTGCGGTGCGGTCAGTCGTCGCGCCCGAACAGCCAGTCGCGAATGATGCGCCGGTCGATGAGTTCCAGCGAGCGGTCGGGCGCAATGCGATAGGTTTCCACCGCCCTTGTGCTGCCGTCTATGCGGAATTCATGGCTGAAGGTGCTGCCGATCGGCGATTTCGTCAGCTTTGTGCGCGGCTGGCCCCTGTAGATGATGCTGCCGGGGATGGGTTCGACATAGGGCGCGGGGCCGACATAGGCGGTCGTGCCGGCGGTGCATCCGGCAAGTGCCAGTGCAAGCGCGATAGTGGCCGATGATGCGAGCGTTTTCATCCTGTCCTCCGAAGTGCGTCTGTGAAAACGAGATGGAGGCGCGGCGGTTCCCGGCGGGCAAGGGGCCGGAGGCGATTTTCCCCGACTATTTGCTTTTCGGATTCTGAATGTCGCGCGCGACCCAGCGAAAGAAAAAGTAGACGAGCAGGCCAAAGATGAAAAGCGGGATGAGGTTCGCAAAACCGGACATATGATTCTCGTTTCTCCCTCCCGGCACGGGGTCTAGCCGGACTGAAACCGACAAGGCAAGGCAAAGGCGTGACACGGCCGGTAAAATATCCGTGTGCCTGCAAAGGAGAATTTGAGGGTCTTGGGGAGGGGCGGGAGAGATCTGGCGCACTGCCAGTGATGCCAGATCTCTCCGTCTCCCGCCAGTTTCAGGGTACGGGGGACTGGCGCTTAATATGACGGACAACTGCCGATAGACATAGGCCGAGAAATTACCACGAATAAATCGCTGGTTTGACGGGTCCGCGTGAAGGCTGGCCTGTCATTCGCATCCCGAGCTTATTGCCGCGATATAATTAGCCAGAGAATTACTTCAGGAGAGGGGGCGAATGGGCCGCTTCCGCCGGTGTAACCCGTTGAAACGGAACAGGATGCCCATCTGCAATTATGGTGCCGGACCCGCAGGAAAGGGAACTTTTTGCGCGTTTCATCATTCAATCAGGCAGACACATGCCAACAGCGGAGGGTTAAACATGCTCGGCACCATCCTCGTCATCCTGCTCATTCTTTTCCTGATCGGCGCGCTGCCCAGCTGGGGTTACCATAATTACGGCTACGGTCCGTCGGGTGGCCTCGGACTGGTACTGGTCATCGTTCTGATCCTTGTCCTGCTTGGGCGGATCTGACCGATCGGCATATAAAATGCAGCATTGCCCGCGACGGCGCAAACGCGCCGGATGCGGGCTTTGTTTTCTTCCGAAATATGAAGCAGATACAAAAAGCTTCGGAATCTTAAGCGCTTAGGTGACCCACCTTTGCTGCATGCCGGTCCGATCCGAAAAAACACTACATTCGGAACGAACCCTCTTGCGCCCATAATGGATTCGTTCTAAATGCCCGCCATCGCTTGATTGATGAGCGTGTGAGGCCTCGTGGCGGAGTGGTGACGCAGAGGACTGCAAATCCTTGTACCCCGGTTCAATTCCGGGCGAGGCCTCCAAATTTCTCCACCATCGGCATTACATCAGATCTGCGACCCGTAGATGACGCGTATGCGCGCTGTTTTTTTGGCCAGAATGCAGGAGGAGAGCGTGGATCAGGATCGGCAGGCCAAGGCGGGCAACGGCGGGAAGCGAAGGCTCTGGCCATGGCTGCTCCTCGGTGTTGTGACTGTCTTGGCGATCTATGCCTATGTGACGACGATCCAGATGATCGAGGACCTGACGCAGCTTTGGAGCGATCTCGTTCAGCTTTTCTGGTGGATCATGCCGGATATTCCTGCTTCCTGACGATGCGATTCACGCCAATCGCGGGAAATTTGCATCACCCTCCGGTGCTTTTTAGGACCGCAGCCAATGAGCGCGCTTGAAAGCGCAGCCTCTGGCAATTATGAGATTGTTTTAACGGTCGGCTGCATCTTCCGACTTGGGCTGGTTTTTGGCCCCTATCCGTGAAATTGAGGCGATAAGGACATGATGGATTTCGAAACCGCACGCGCCAATATGGTCGACAGCCAGTTGCGCACGACCGACGTGACGTCGCATTCCGTGCTGAAGGCGTTTTTGAGCGTGCCGCGCGAGGCTTTCGTGCCGGCGGGCGTGCGGCAGATTGCCTATGTGGACGAGGATCTGCAGATCTGTCCCGCCCGCGATGGCCGCCCGGCCCGTTATGTCATGAAGACTTCGCCGCTGGCGAAGCTGCTGCAGCTTTCGGCCGTATCGAAGGAAGACGTCGTCCTGGAAGTCGGCGGTGGTGCAGGTTATGCGGCTGCCATTCTTTCCCAGCTTGCCGGTTCGGTGGTTTCGCTCGAAAGCGATGAGGCCCTGGCCGCGCAGGCGACCGAGACGCTGGCTTCGCTCGGATATGACAATGTCGCCGTCGTGACCGGCGATCTCGAAAAGGGCTATGCGGGCGAAGCGCCCTATGACCTCATTTTCATCAATGGCTCGGTGGAAGAAGTGCCGGCGGCGTTGACCGACCAGCTGCGTGACGGCGGACGTCTGGTTGTCGTTGTCGGATATGGCGGAGCCGCGAAGGCCACCGTCTATCGCCGCGACGGCAACGGCACATCGGCCGCCACCTTCTTCAATGCGTCGGTCAAGCCGCTGCCGGGTTTTGCCAAGGCGGCTGAATTCGTTTTCTGATCGGCAAACGATCATTGTCTTTTTGACGCCGGGGTGGACTTTCCGCCCCGGCGTTTTTGTGTTTGGTTTGCCGGAAGACCGCTTCCTCCCGGCCGCTCTCACAAAGCTGTGCATCATCACGAAACTTGTCGAATCAGTGATTTAGTTCCTCGCTATGCTGACCTAAACTAAGGGTGATTCGGGGTGTGCGTATTTCTGCCCCGCATGACCCTGCGACAGGGACGGCAAAATTGCTCAAGCGCTTTGGCCGGCCGTGTTTCAGAGCATCGGTGTGGTGATCGATTTCGGTTGCCGAAAACGCGATGTGAAAATTGAACAGGTCAAGGAGCGCTTTATCCGGTGTCCGAGAGGGATGCGGCAGGGCGCTCGAAGAGTGGAAACCGGGGATTGATATGGCTCAGCCAAGCGTAGCGCGTGAACCGTCCATGGAAGAGATTCTGGCGTCTATCCGCCGGATCATCGAAAGCAACGAGACCGGACCCACCGGCGCGTTCTCCGGGCAGTTGCCGCCGGTCTATGACGATGAAGACGAGGCTGCAAGCGAAGCGGCTTTCGTGGCGGAGCCCATCAGCCCGCCGGCACGCGTCCCCCCCGCCGCAAACCAGGCTTTTGGCGCACGGCCTGCGCAGGATTTTTCGCCGATTTCTGAAGGGCCCATGGTTGAACGGCAGGAAAGCTCTGCCGAAAAGACCATGTCGCTTGCCGATGTCGCCGCCCGCGTGCGTGCCGCCGCCGACCGTAACGCCGCCATGGGACCGCAGGCTTTCGCCGCGCAGGCGCAGCGTGGCGCGGCCGAGACCGCGTTGCCGGCCGCAGCCGCCCCGAATGTATCACAGCCTTCGTCCGTATCGTCTTCCGACCGCGCCGCGCCGCAGCGCCCGACGGATGTTCGGCCGCTGATGGCAGCCGTGGCGGCCGCAGGTGTGAACGAGCAGCCGGCGTCTTTTGCCGCTGAGGATCGCGCCGCCGCCGCCGCCGTCGAAAGCGCGCCTTCGGCCGAAAGCCGCTTCGATCAGCTTACGCTGCGCGGCGCCATTGAAACGCCGCTGACAGCGGAGCGTTTCGACATCGCGGTGCTGAACCCTGTCGGTGAGAAGCCGACATTCGATCTGGCCGAGGTGCAGGCAAAAGACGAGGCGGATGTTGAGGGCGGCCTGTCGCTCAATCTGCTTTCCGCCGCTGCCGGTGCGCAGATCGCCCGTTCCTTCAGCGAGCTGGCGGAGGTTTTTGACGGTGTCGAGCGGCGCTCGATCGAGGATATGGCCGCCGAGATGCTGCGCCCGATGCTGCAGGACTGGCTGGAAGACAATCTGCCGACGCTGGTGGAGCGTCTCGTGCGCGAGGAAATCGAACGCGTGGCGCGCGGTTCGCGCCGCTAAGTCCCGCTCTTGTCGCATCTGCAATTGCTGATGATGCGATGAAACAGCCGCCGCTCCGGCAACGGGGCGGCTTTTTTGTTGAAGATGAAGGTGTTATGGGGTCATAGTCACCCGTGGGTCCGCTCAATGGTTGGCTCGCGGGCGGGTTTCTGTTGACTCTCTCCCGTCCATCCTTATTTAAAAAAATCCACACAAGAACTCTAAAATTCAGGTCAGGAAATGCTCGAAAAGACCTACGATTCCGCATCCGTCGAACCGAAGATCGCCAAAGCCTGGGACGAGGCTAATGCTTTTCGTGCCGGCGCCAACGCCAAGCCGGGCGCGGAAACCTTCACCATCGTCATCCCGCCGCCGAATGTGACCGGCTCCCTGCATATGGGCCACGCGCTCAACAACACGCTGCAGGATATTCTGGTCCGCTTCGAGCGTATGCGCGGCAAGGACGTGCTGTGGCAACCGGGCATGGACCATGCCGGCATCGCCACGCAGATGGTCGTCGAGCGCAAGCTGATGGAAGGCCAGCTTCCCGGCCGCCGTGAGATGGGCCGCGAGGCTTTCGTGGAGAAGGTCTGGGAATGGAAGGCCGAATCCGGCGGTCTGATTTTTAACCAGCTGAAACGCCTTGGCGCATCCTGCGACTGGTCGCGTGAGCGCTTCACCATGGATGAAGGTCTCTCCGAGGCTGTACTCGAAGTTTTCGTTACGCTCTACAAGCAGGGCCTGATCTATAAGGACAAGCGTCTGGTCAACTGGGACCCGAAGCTGCTGACCGCGATTTCCGACATGGAAGTCGAACAGATCGAGGTCAAGGGCAATCTCTGGCATCTGCGTTACCCGCTCGAAAAGGGCGTTACCTATCAGTATCCGATCGCTTTCGATGAGGAGGGCAAGCCCACCGAGTTCGAGACCCGCGATTATATCGTCGTCGCCACGACGCGCCCGGAAACGATGCTCGGCGATACCGGCATTGCGGTGAACCCTGAGGATGAGCGTTACAAGGGCATTGTCGGCAAGCATGTCATCCTGCCGATCGTCGGCCGCAAGGTCCCGATCGTTGCCGATGACTATGCCGATCCGACCGCCGGCACGGGCGTCGTGAAGATCACGCCCGCGCATGACTTCAACGATTTCGAAGTCGGCAAGCGCTGCGGCCTGCGCGCCATCAATGTCATGAATATCGACGGCACGATCACCATCAAGGAGAACGAGGATTTCCTCGAAGGTCTCAGCCATCCCGCTGCGCTGCACGGCGCATGGGATCGTCTGGAAGGACAGGATCGCTTTACCGCGCGCAAGATCATCGTTGAAATCTTCGAAGAGGCCGGGTTGCTCGACAAGATCGAGCCGCACAAGCATGTGGTGCCGCATGGCGACCGCGGCGGCGTGCCGATCGAGCCGCGCCTGACCGACCAGTGGTGGGTGGACAACAAGACGCTGGCGCAGCCGGCGATTGCCTCGGTTCGCGAAGGCCGCACCAATTTTGTGCCGAAGAACTGGGAAAACACTTACTTCCAGTGGATGGAGAATATCCAGCCGTGGTGCATCTCGCGGCAATTGTGGTGGGGACACCAGATTCCGGCATGGTATGGCCCGGACGGGCAGGTCTTTGTTGAGAAGACCGAAGAAGAGGCGCTGCAGGCCGCCATCCAGCACTATATCGCCCATGAAGGTCCGTGGAAGGCCTGGGTCGAGGAGAAGCTCGAAAACTTCGCGCCGGGCGACATCCTGACGCGCGACGAAGACGTGCTCGACACCTGGTTCTCGTCGGCGCTCTGGCCGTTCTCGACGCTCGGCTGGCCTGAACAGACGCCTGAACTGGCGCGTTATTACCCGACCAACGTGCTGGTTACCGGCTTCGACATCATTCCCTTCTGGGTGGTGCGGATGATGCAGATGGGCCTGCATTTCATGAAGGACGACGCCGGCAATCCGGTCGAGCCCTTCAGCACGGTCTATATCCATGCGCTGGTTCGCGACAAGAACGGCCAGAAGATGTCGAAGTCCAAGGGCAACGTCATCGACCCGCTGGAACTCATCGACGAATACGGCGCGGATGCGCTGCGTTTCACGCTGGCCATCATGGCGGCGCAGGGTCGCGACGTGAAGCTCGATCCGGCTCGTATTGCCGGTTACCGCAACTTCGGCACCAAGCTCTGGAACGCCACGCGCTTTGCCGAGATGAATGGCGTCAAGCGCGATCCGCACTTCCTGGCTGAAACTGCATCGCTGACCATCAACCGCTGGATCCTGACCGAGCTTGCCAATACGGCGCGCGACGTGACGGCGGCGCTTGAGAACTTCCGCTTCAACGATGCGTCAGGCATTCTCTATCGTTTCGTCTGGAACCAGTTCTGCGACTGGTATCTGGAACTGCTGAAGCCCGTCTTCGGCGGCGAGGACGAAAAGGCGAAGCGGGAATCCCAGGCCTGTGCGGCCTATGTTCTGGAAGAGATCTACAAGCTCCTGCATCCCTTCATGCCCTTCATGACCGAAGAGCTTTGGGCGCACACGGCGGGCGAGGGCGAGGAGCGGGATGATCTGCTTTGCCTCACCGACTGGCCGACGCCGGAGTTCCGCGATGATGCCGCAGCTGCGGAAATCAACTGGCTGATCGATCTCGTTTCCGGCATCCGCTCCGCGCGCGCCGAAATGAATGTGCCGCCGGGCGCCACCGCCTCGCTTGTGGTCGTCGGCGCCAATACCTCCACCGAAGCGCGGCTCGACCGCCACGCCGCCGCCATCCGGCGCTTAGCACGGGCGGATGAAATCCGTGCCGCCGAGGTTGCGCCGAAGGGTTCCGCGCAGATCATCGTTGGCGAGGCGACGGTCTGCCTGCCGCTCGGCAACCTCGTTGATCTCGCGGCTGAGCAGACCCGTCTCGAAAAGGCGATCGGCAAGGTGGATGCGGAAATGGAACGCATCGACAAAAAGCTGTCGAACGAAAAATTCGTGGCCAATGCCGATCCGGAAGTGGTTGCTGCCGAGCGCGAGCGCAAGGCCGAGCTGGAAGTGCAGCTTGCAAGCCTGAGAACGGCGCTCACACGGGTCAGCGAAGCGGGGTAATACCGCTTACGGCTTTGGAGAAACAAAAACGCCCCGTTTGAAACGGGGCGTTTTTTTGCTTTGGCGTAACAAGTCGTCTCGATTGATTGCTGCACTGCAATGGCGAATCATGTGCGCTCGAATGAGCGATTATTTCACGCCATTTTCAGCAAGAAACTGTCCGAACAGTTAAAAAAGCCAACAAAAACGGCCTGATAAGCGCGTTTCCTCGGGAAACCCGTGAGTGTGGTTATTTGGAGACAATTCCTGTCTCAAGTGGGAATTTGTTTCATTTTATGTCGGATTGCTTCAATTGGATTAGAAAAATAACCTAAAATGACTATGCAAGGGGATCGACATCAAATTCTTACGTAAAAAATGGAGAAGTGTCGCAGAACTGTGCCAGTGTGCGGCAGATTGTCATTTGCTGCGAAGCGCTTCACTCTTTTGATGATCACATTGCCTTGATTGGGGAGAGAGATGGCAAAAACTGCAATTTTTCGCGGCGCGGTATGTTTCGCAGTCAGCATCGCGGCGGTAACGCCTTCACTGGCGGGTGGCCTTGAGCGCGGTGGTTACAATATCGACCTGCTGTTCGATCCGTCCGATTATGTTCTCGACAGTTCCGCGACCTTTGTCGCGCCGCAGCGCAAGGTGGAGAATGCGCGGGACAATCCGCTGAAGAGCGGTCCTTTGCCTGCGGCCTGGTCAAGAAGCGCAGATGACTCTGAAAACTTCTGGTCGACCCGCGTCGGCGCCAAGGCGGCAATCGGCGATTTCGGCGACTGCATGTTCGACTATTCGCAGCCATGGGGCGCGCACCTTAATCCCGGCATCTGGCAGGGTTCGAGCTACAACATCGAAACCAAGGTCAAGTCGCACAATTACGCCACCACCTGCCGCGTGAAGTTCGATCTTGGCAAGGGTGACTTCTCGATCATCGGCGGCGGCTTCTATCAGGAATTGAGCGGTTATAAATACCGTCAGGTTCTCGGCCCGGCCGTTCTGGGCCTCAATCCGGCCTGGTCCAGCTTCAGCGGCGTCGGCAAACTTGAGATGGAAGGTGACGGCTGGGGCTGGCGCGCCGGCATGGCCTATGAGATTCCCGAGATCGCGTTCCGTGCGAGCCTCGTTTACAACAGCGCCGTCGATCACGACCTGACCGGTTTCGCCGATGTCAGGGCGATCCCGCAGACGCCGCCGTCCATATCTCCCACGCTCGCAAAATACGGCGGCAAGCTCGTGCCGATCTATGGCTCTGTTTCCATGCCTGACAGCATCGAGCTCAAGGTGCAATCCGGTATTGCGCCGGATTGGCTTGCTTTCGGTTCGGTCAAGTGGACGGACTGGAGCCAGATTCAGGTTATTCCTTTCTGCGCGGTCGGCACGTCGCCCTGCGTTCCAAGTGGCGCAGACACGCTGAACACGCTCGACCTGTTTTATCGCGACGGCTGGACGATTTCCGGCGGCGTCGGTCACAAGTTCAACGAACAGTGGAGCGGTGCTGTGAGCCTGACCTGGGATCGCGGTACATCGACCGTCATCGGCACCCAGACCGACACCTGGACACTGGGCACGCAGATCGTCTACTCCCCGAACAAGAACATCGAGTTCAAGATTGCCGGCGCTCTCGGCCTTCTCACCTCGGGTAGCTCGTCCATCAATGGCGGACCGTGCGGCGCAGGCTTCACCTGCGGCAACGAGGCGGGCTACGACTTCGGTAACGACCTCGTCGCAGCAATCTCGACCGGCGTGAAGGTCAAGTTCTGACACCATCCTTCCGTAGATGCTAAAATAAAGGTCCGGTTTACCAACCGGGCCTTTTTTCATGCGCGACTATGATTCCTGCTCGATAAAATTTTCTAGCCCGAAAGTTTTGTGACGATTTGGCAACACTTTTCTGCAAGCGTGTGGTCGCGTTGGAATGTGAGCATATCTGTCCATTTCCCGCCACAAACAGGGTGCTTGGCTTATGTTTAGGGACGCGGGAATGAAAGAACATGCAGGCGTTTGATGTGGTGGTGCGCAAGGCCGGAAAGTGAAAACGGGTTTGGATTCAGGGTTTAAGCAAGTAATACGGGAATTTGGTCCGGCTTTCTTGTTTGGCGCTGACCGGTGGACGGTGAAATGCCGTTATATTGCCGGAAATTATGCCTATATCTGTCTCACTGGAAAATGAGGGCAATTGCCGCAGATGACCACCGGTGGTGCGCTGGAAAGTGCTGCCGGAAAGACGCAGTGTGTTCGAAAAATCGCGACCCGGCGGGTTCGGCTTTGCAGTATTCCGCAAGTATTGGCTATATGCCGGGAAGAGTGAGAGAAGTTCGCTGAAATGCTGAAATGTGAAGCCAACGTTTTAAAGCCGCTCCTCATGGGCATGTTGCTTGCGTCGCTCGCAATGCCTGCTGCGGCTTTTGACATCAATGCGGGCGTGACCAAGGAATCCGGCCCCTTCGACCTGTTCAAGTTCGGCTTCAAGGCCTACAAGAACGGCAACAAGGGTGAAGCCGTCGAGGCCTATCGCTACGCGGCTGAAAAGGGCCATACCGGCTCGCGCTGGGCGCTGGCCAATATGTATGCCTATGGCGACGGCGTCGCCAAGAACGACTTCGAAGCTTTCAAGATCTACAGCGAAATCGCCAATCAGGGCGTCGAGCCGGGTTCGGAAGATACCGGCTTCTTCGTCAATGCGCTGCTTTCTCTCGCCGATTATTACCGTCACGGCATTCCCGGCAGCCCTGTCAAAATGGACCTTTCGCAGGCCCGACAGCTTTATTTCCAGGTGGCCTCCACCTTTGGTGTCGCTGAAGCGCAGTTCCGTCTGGCGGAGATGATTCTTGCCGGCGAGGGCGGCCGTGCGGATGTGCAGCAGGCCAAGAAGTGGCTCAACCAGGCCCGCAAGCACGGCCATGCCGGCGCCATGTCGATCTTCGGCAACCTGATCTTCCAGGAAGGCCAGACGACGCAGGGCCTCGCCTTCATGACGGCTGCGCTCGACAAATGCACGGCGGTGGACTGCACCTGGATACAGAACCTCCAGGAGCAGGCTTTTTCGCTCGCCGGTGAGAACGATCGCCGCGCGGCGATCGCCATGGCGCAGAACATGCAGTTCAACGATCCGGATTGAGAATGGCGATCAGGGCGGCTTCTTCCGCCCGAAGAGGGCCGGTCAGCCGGCCGGACTGAAAGCGAAATAACCGCAGACCGGCACATGGTCGGACGGTTTTTCCCAGGCCCGCACATGTTTTTCGATGCTGACGGATTGCAGCCGGTCGGCAGCTTCGGCCGATAACATCAGATGATCGATGCGGATGCCGTTGTTTTTCGGCCATGCGCCGGCCTGATAATCCCAGAAGGAATAAAGTCCTGCTTCATCCGTCGTCGCCCGCGCGGCATCGGTGAAGCCCAGATTCTCCAGCTTGCGGAAGGCGGCGCGGGTCTTCGGCAGGAACAAAGCATCACCTTCCCACACGCGTGGGTCGTGGCAATCGAACGGCTCGGGGATGACATTGTAGTCGCCAGCGAGGATCAGCGGTTCCTCAAGCGCGAGGCGATCTTCGGCAAAACGCCGCAGCCGCTCCATCCAGGCAAGCTTGTAGGGATATTTGACCGGATCGTCAGGCGGATTGCCATTCGGCAGGTAAAGCGAGCAGACGCGGATCGCGCCGCCTTCGACGGAAAACACGCCTTCGATGAAACGCGCCTGTTCGTCGGCGTCGTCGCCCGGCAGGCCGCGATTGACTTCGTCGGGCTTTACCTTCGAGAGCAGCGCCACGCCATTGAAGCCCTTCTGGCCGTGAGTCTCGACTTGATAACCGAGCGCTTCCAGCTCAAGCCGGGGAAAACCCTCGTCGACCGATTTGATTTCCTGAAGGCAGACGATATCGGGCGATGAATCCTTCAGCCACTGGCAGAGGTTTTCGATACGCGCCTTGACGCCATTGATGTTCCAGGTGGCAATCTTCATCGGAGTTTCCCTTTTGTGAGGGTACTTTTACCCGATGTAAAATCGATTGCCACCGTTTTTGGAAAACGGCCCTGTGGATGTGGTGGAAAGACGCCGGGCGGGCGGGCGGCATCGCTGCGTTTTTTCGTCCCTCATTCCTGTGCTTGTCACAGGAATCCAGCCGACGCGCGTCTGCGCGGCGAAAGGACTCTTCTCAGCCCAAGGACTTGGGCTGGCTGAATCCCTGTGACAAGCACAGGGATGAGGGGAGGAGAGAAATGCGCATCACCTCAAAGTTGAGAGCATCGAGGTGGAGTCGCGGGCCATTCGCTCAAATAGAAAAGCTCGTGCCACAGCCGCAGCTTGCCACGGCGTTGGGGTTCTTGATCTGGAAGGATTGCCCGAGCAGATTGTCCACAAAGTCGATTTCGGAGCCGGCCATATAGACAACCGACAGGCTGTCGATCAGCACCTTGGCGTCGCCGCGGGCGATCACGATGTCGTCATCGGTTTTGTCTTCGGCCAGATCGAACTTGTAGGAGAAGCCCGAGCAGCCGCCGCCTTCCACCGAAACGCGCAGCGCCTGTTTGCCGGCGTCGGCTGCGACGATCTGGGCGATTCGCTTCGCCGCTGCTTCCGAAAGGGTAATGTCGCTGTTTTCCATGTCGTTTCTCCTGCCGGGGTCAAGAACCGGAGAGCAATAATCTCGTTGTCACCATTATAAACCGGTCAAATTCCCGGTCTATAGCCTGTGTGAAGGCGGTCAGCGCGGCGATGATGCTTTGCGCTGACGTCTGCGATAGGTATGAAGGGTGAATGAAAAGGTCAATGGCCGAGACCAAAAGGAAGTACCGGCCAGAGAAGACAACAGGTGGATGCATGATCATAGACCAGCGCGCATTGGGTTTCGGAAGTGGCGAGAGGGCGGTTTTCGCCTCTGATCCATGGACCACGCGCGGCCGTCTTTTTCCCGAAGAGGGAAGCCTGACGCGTTCCGAATTCCAGCGCGACCGTGACCGCATCGTCCACACGACAGCCTTTCGCCGCCTGAAGCACAAGACCCAGGTCTTCATCAGCCCTGACGGCGACCATTATCGCACCCGTCTCACCCACACCATCGAAGTTGCGCAGATTGCGCGAGCGCTCGCCCGCGCGCTGAAGCTCGATGAGGATCTCGCCGAAGGCGTGGCGCTGGTGCATGATTTCGGCCACACGCCCTTCGGCCATACCGGCGAAGACGCGCTGGATGCGGTTCTGTTGCTCTATGGCGGTTTCGACCACAATGCGCAGTCGCTGCGCATCGTCACGAAGCTGGAGCGCCGTTATGCCGAATATGACGGCATCAACCTCACCTGGGAGACGCTCGAAGGGCTCGTCAAACACAATGGCCCGCTGGTGAACGCCAAGGGTGAGGGGATCAAGGGACCGGTTCCGCTGCCCATCCTCGAATATTGCGAGCTGCAGGATTTGGAAATCGGCACCTATGCGAGCCTCGAGGCGCAGGTGGCGGCGATTGCCGATGATATCGCCTATAATACCCACGACATCGATGACGGCCTGCGCGCCGGTTATCTCACCTTCGAGATGCTGGAGGAGGTGCCTTTCCTCAGCGGCCTGATGGCGCAGGTGCGGGCGAAATATCCCGTGCTCGACAAGGAGCGTTTCGCCAATGAGATCATGCGCCGGCAGATCACCCACATGGTCGAGGATGTGATAGGCGTTGCGCAGCAGAATCTTGCCCGCCTGAAACCGCGAAGCGCGGCCGATATTCGCGCCGCCGATTTCACCGTCGCGACCTTCTCGCCTGAGATGGCCGAGACCGACCGGCAGATCAAGAAGCTGCTGTTCGGCCATATCTACCGGCATCCGGAAATCATGCGCATCCGCGCCGGTGCGACACAGATAGTCACCGATCTTTTCCACCGTTATATGGAAACACCGGCGGAAATGCAGAGCCACTACTGGGTGGACAGCATTTCCGGCATGAGCGTGGCCGCAAAAGCCCGGCATGTGGGCGACTATCTGGCCGGGATGACCGACAGTTATGCACTGCGCGCCCACCAGCGTCTGTTTGACCACACCCCCGATTTGCGATAGGGCAGCGGGCAATCGCGGAGCCGACCCGGTTATGATGGCCGGACATAAACAGAAGCCCTTCGCGCAGGTTGGAACGATGAACATTTTTGCTGATTTCGATACCAGGATCAAAAACGCGCTCGAGACCCTCGATCTCGTGAAAGAGAACCGCGAAAAGGTCGATTTCAGTCGAATTACGGTCGAATCCCCGCGTGATCTGAGCCACGGCGATGTTGCAACCAATGCCGCCATGGTGCTGGCGAAGCCGCTCGGCACCAATCCGCGCGCGCTTGCCGAACTCATCGTGCCCGCACTTCAGGCCGATGGCGACGTCGACAGCGTCAATGTCGCGGGTCCCGGTTTCATCAATCTCAAGGTCTCGGTCGGTTACTGGCAGCGTCTTCTGGCCGACATGATCAGCCAGGGTATCGATTTCGGCCGCTCCACCATCGGTGCAGGCCAGAAGATCAACGTCGAATATGTCTCCGCCAATCCGACCGGCCCGATGCATGTCGGCCATTGCCGTGGCGCCGTGGTGGGCGACACGCTGGCGAACCTGCTCGCTTTTGCGGGTTACGGCGTTACCAAGGAATATTACATCAACGATGCCGGCTCGCAGATCGATGTGCTGGCCCGTTCGGTGTTCCTGCGTTACCGCGAGGCGCTTGGCGAAGATATCGGCACCATTCCGTCCGGTCTCTACCCCGGTGACTATCTCGTTCCCGTTGGCCAGGCGCTGGCGGATGAATATGGCATCAAGCTGCGCGCCATGCCCGAGGAAAAATGGCTGCCGATCGTGAAAGACAAGGCGATCGACGCGATGATGGTGATGATCCGCGAGGATCTTGCGCTGCTCAACGTCCGGCACGACGTGTTCTTCTCGGAGCGCACGCTGCATGAGGGCAATGGCGGCCCCATTCTCTCGGCCATCAACGATCTCACCTTCAAGGGCCATGTCTACAAGGGCACCCTGCCGCCGCCGAAGGGCGAATTGCCTGAGGACTGGGAAGACCGCGAACAGACGCTGTTCCGCTCCACGGAAGTGGGCGACGACATGGACCGCGCGCTGATGAAATCGGATGGCTCCTACACCTATTTCGCCGCCGACGTCGCTTATTTCAAGAACAAGTTCGACCGTGGTTTCTCCGAGATGATCTATGTGCTCGGCGCTGACCATGGCGGTTACGTCAAGCGTCTTGAAGCCGTTGCGCGCGCCGTCTCCGAGGGCAAGTCGAAGCTGACGGTTCTTCTGTGCCAGCTCGTCAAGCTGTTCCGCGACGGCGAGCCGGTGAAGATGTCGAAACGCTCCGGCGACTTCGTCACTCTGCGTGATGTCGTCGACGAAGTGGGTCGCGATCCCGTGCGATTCATGATGCTTTATCGGAAGAATTCCGAGCCGCTGGACTTCGATTTCGCGAAAGTGACCGAACAATCGAAGGATAATCCGGTTTTTTACGTGCAATATGCGCACGCCCGCTCAATGTCGATCTTCCGGCAAGCGCAGGAAGCGTTTCCGGGGCTTGCTCCCTCTGCGGAAGAGATGGCGGCATCTGTCGCTTTGATCAGCGATATCAACGAGTTGCAGCTGGTTGCAAAGCTCGCCGAATATCCGCGCCTGATCGAATCGGCGGCCCTTTCGCATGAGCCGCACCGGCTTGCTTTTTACCTCTATGATCTCGCCAGTTCCTTCCATGGACACTGGAACAAGGGTAAAGACCATCAGGAATTACGTTTTATTAACGATAAAAACCGAGAATTGAGCATTGCCAGACTTGGGCTGGTGAATGCTGTCGCAAATGTTTTGAGGTCCGGCCTTACGCTTTTAGGAGCGGACGCACCTGCTGAAATGCGATAACATATCACCATTATTTGCTCACAATACGCTGGCAAGAGCTGCAATGCGTAGATGGTGGAACACGTAATGGTCGAAAAAAATGTCGCGTATAACCGGGACACCCGGTCCGAAGGCTTCGCTGACAACGATCCCCTGGCAGAGCTGGCGCGTATCGTCGGCTTCGAAGATCGTCCTTCGCATGCGGGTTCCGAAGCTGCGCCACGCGCTGCCTCACCGGCGACCCGCCGCGAACCCGAGTTCAACCTCGAGGACGAGCTGCTTCGGGAGTTCGAGGTTTACGATGCGCCGCACGCCGATCCGGTCGTTCTTGATCCGGCAAACGATGTTCGTGCGGGCATCCACCCCAACGATTTCATGCAGCGTGTCGAATCTGTTTTCGCCCGCCGTGAGCCGGAGCTTGCGCCGGTGGCCGAACCCGCACCCGTGGCCGCATCTGCGCCAGAGGTGAGGGAAGAGCCGCTTCCGGAAATCGATCAGGCCTATATTCACAACTACGTCGAAACGACCACGCAGGATATTCGCGCGGATTTCCGCGATGATGCCGGCGCGGTGGCGGAAGTTTTCGATGTGCATTCGCGCCAGTCGCGTCCCGCCGAGCCGATGGTTTACCAGCCGGTCGCCCAGCAGGCAGCATGGGAAGAGCCGCAGGCCGCCGAGCCCGTGCAGCCCGAATGGCACGCCATGCCGGAGCTCCCGGCCGATGTTTCGAGCAATGTTCAGTCCTATCAACCGGAGCCGCAGGCTTTCGATCTCGCCGATGAGGTGGAAATAGCTGTCGCCGAGGAAGCGCCCGCACCGATTTCCGTGCGTCCGCCGTCGCATGGCGGCCGGTCTTCGCTGGAATTCTCCAGCCTGCGGCTGCCGCTCGCCAATTTCGGCGCGCGCCGGGATGTTTCGGCTGTCGATCCGAAGCGGGTTGAGCCGCGCTCCGAGCTGCAGCCTGCCGCAGCCCGCATCGAGCCGCAGGTCGAAGCCGCTCCCGCGCCTGCCGTCGTTCAGGCGGTGGAGACCGCTCCGTCCTTTGCGCCTTCGGTCGCCGAGACCTTCACGCCGGCCGCAGAGCCTCTGGCGTTTGAGGTTGCCGAGAAGCCGGCAGCGAAACATCTCTCGCCGATGGACGAGCTGATTTACGACGTCGCGAAATATTCCATTCCCGGTCGCGGTGAAACACCGCTCGTGCAGGACGTTCCCGCTGCGAAGGTGGAGCCGCCCGTGGTTGCCGCCGCGCCGGTGAAGGCGGCGCCGATTGCCGCTGCTGCGCCTGCAGCACCCGCTGAAGAGCTGGATTTCACTGATTTCGCCGGCTTCAACGATGATGATTTCGAGCTTGCGCTCGACGATCTCGATCTTGATCTGGACCTGTCTGAAATCGCCGAGGCGGAAGTTGCACCTGCGCCCGTGCCGCAGCCCGTTCGCCAGCAGCCGGTCGCTCCGGTCGCCGTTGCCGCCGTAGCACCGCAGCCGGTGAGGGAACAGCCCGCGCCGCAGCCGCGCCCGGCTCCCGTGGCCGCACCGGTAGCCGCCGTTCCGGCTCAGCCGCGCCCCGCTGTTGCAGCAGCACCGCAGCCAGTCGCACCGCAGACGCTGGAAAGCCTGCCTTTCGATCCTTCGCAGATCGGCGAGACGGAAGAACATCCGGAAACCATCGCCGAAATGGATGTGCCGGAACTGCCGGTCGGGGTTTTTGAACCCAAGCCGGCCGCGCGCCGTCACGAGGAAGATCTCGATATCGATACCGAGCTTGCGACGCTGTTTGCGCCTGCTGTCGCCGGTGGTCTCGATCGTCACAAGCATGCGGAAAATCGCGGCGCCGCCCAGGCGCGCCCTGTTCAGGCTCCGGAAGAGGCCGATGAATTCGAACGGGCGCTGGAAGAGGATTTCCGTCGTTCCATGCAGGAGGCTGCGGCTTCCCGTGGCAGCGCCCCGCGCGATGCCGAAAACACCTATGTCGACCATCAGGCGGCTTATCGTGATGAAGATGAACGCGGCGGTCGCCGCTGGATCATGCCGGTTGCCGCGGCAATCGGTCTGGTGCTGATCGGTGGCGGCGTTTACGCATTGGTTTCCGGCGGCTCGTCCAGCACGGGTTCCAACGGCGCGCCTGTTATCATTTCCGCCGACAACGACCCGATGAAGGTCGTGCCGGAAAATCCGGGCGGTCGCGTCGTGCCAAATCAGGACAAGGCGGTTTATGACCGTGTGGCCGGCGGCAGCGCTGCCGATCCGAAGCAGCCGGCGCTGATTTCCAGCAACGAGCAGCCGGTGGATGTGGTTCAGCGCACGCTGATCCCCGAACAATTGCCGCTTGAAGGCGAAAACGACGCGGATATGGAAACCGCCGGTACGCCGGTTGGCGAGACCGAGGATCCGCGCCTGCTTTCGCCGGAAGAAAAGGCCGCACAGAACGAAGGTTCGGCTGCAACCGGCGTTTCGCCGCGCAAGGTCCGCACCATGATCGTCAAGCCTGACGGCACGCTGGTTGCCCAGGAGGTCGAGGTGCCGGCAGCCCAGCCGCCGAAGGCCGACAAGGTCGAGGAGCTTGCAGCGCCGCAGACCGCCAAGCCCGGTGAGGGCGCTCCCGCCGTCATCGCCGCATCGCGGGTTCCGGTCGCGCCGGAACAGGCGGCTCAGCCGCAGGCCAACACGCCTGCCGCTGCCGCTAAACCGGCAGCACAGTCGGCGGCACCGCTTCCAGCGGCGCGTCCGTCCTCGCAGCCTGCCAATGTGGTGGCGACGGTGACCAACCAGGGCAATGTGCGCCCCGCGACCGCTCCGGCGCAGCCGCAGGCCGCGCAGCAGCAGACGGCGGCCGCAACGCCTGCAGCGACCAGCACGCCTTCCGCCGGCGGCTATTACATCCAGATCGCCTCGCTGCCGAGCCAGGCGGAAGCCCAGAAGTCCTACCAGAACATGTCGGCCAAGTTCGGCTCGGTCATCGGTGGACGCGGCGTCGACATCAAGGCCGCCGAAATCGCCGGCAAGGGCACGTTCTACCGCGTCCGCATCCCGGCGGGTGACAAGAACGAAGCCGTGGCGCTGTGCGAAAAGTTCCGCTCAGCCGGCGGCAGCTGCCTGGTGGCGCGCTGATAGCGGCCAATACGGCTTGTAAGATTGGGGTTGCCTTCTAGGGCAACCCTTCTTTGGGTGGGGAAGGGTTTTCCCCACACGCGACGTCATCCTCGGCCTTGTGCCGAGGATCTGCCAACGTTTCGCCAGCCGGTCGGTTGCAGATGCTCGGGACAGGCCCGAGCATGACGGCGGAGAGTTTGACACTCCTCCCCACGCCTTTCGGTACAAGGCCATTTCCCATTCCATTTCCTGAGAGCGTGACATCATGACCGATTGCAAAGCTATGATCCTCGGATGCAGCGGGCTTTCGCTGACGGCCGACGAGATTGCCCTTTACCGCGATGAACAGCCCTGGGGCTTCATCCTGTTCGGGCGTAATATCGGCGAGCCGCAGCAGATCACCGATCTCGTCGCCGCCATGCGCGACGCCGTCGGGCGGCCAGACGCGCCGGTTCTGATCGATCAGGAGGGCGGGCGCGTGCAGCGCATCAAGCCGCCGATCCTGCAGGCCTATCCGAACGCCCGCATTCTCGGTGAAATCTATGAGCGCGACCGGGGGGCGGGCCTGCGCGCCGCCTGGCTGATGTCGCGCCTGCACGCCTTCGACCTCATGAAATTCGGTATCAACGTCGATTGCCTGCCGGTGCTTGACGTGCCGGTGGAAGGCGCCAGCAACGTCATCGGCAACCGCGCCTATGGCTACACGCCGACCATGGTGGCCGAGATGGGGCAGGCGGCGGCCGACGGGCTGAAGGCGGGCGGCATGCTGCCCGTCATGAAACATATGCCGGGCCATGGCCGAGGCATGGTGGATTCGCACCATGAACTGCCTGTTGTCGATGTACCGCTCGATGAGCTGGACGCCCATGATTTTGTGCCGTTCCGGGCGCTGAACCACGAATTGATGGCGATGAGCGCGCATCTGGTATTCAATGCCGTCGACCGCGAACGGCCTGCGACGACCTCGCCGAAGGTCATCGAGGAGATCATTCGCGGCCGCATCGGCTTTGACGGCCTGCTGATGTCCGACGACAGTTCCATGAACGCGTTGAAGGGTACGCTGGGCGAGCGGGCTGCGAATATTGTTGCGGGTGGCTGCGATATAGTCTTGCATTGCAACGGCGTGATGGGTGAAATGCTTGAAGTCGTGAAGGAGGTTCCCGTTCTTTCCGGCCGCTCGCTGGAGCGGGTGCGGGCAGTTGAATCGGGTTTCCCGATTGCGGACCCGTCCGACGAAGCGGAACTGAGAGCCGAATTCAACGCCATGTGGGCCGTTTCCTGACGATCTTGGGGGCGGCCGCTCACTCGGGATCAAGGCCGGACGCCCGGCGGATGGAACAATGGCCGCAGACAAGTCTCGCAATTCGACACCGATGGACAAGCTCTGGCAGGACGTGACGCCGGAGCGGTTGACGGGTGAGGCCGGGCTGGTCATCGATGTCGCGGGTTTCGAAGGCCCGCTCGATCTTCTCCTGCATCTTGCGCGCACGCAGAAGGTCGATCTGTCGCGCATTTCGGTGCTGGCGCTCGCCGAACAATATCTGCAATTCGTGGAAAGTGCGCGTCGCGTGCGCATCGAGCTTGCGGCCGATTATCTCGTGATGGCGGCATGGCTCGCCTTCCTCAAATCCAAGCTCCTCATTCCGCAGCAATCCAAGGATGACGGCCCCTCGGGCGAGGAAATGGCGGCGACGCTGGCTTTCCGGCTGAAACGCCTGGAGGCGATGCGCGAGGCGGCGGAGCGCCTCGTCAACCGCGCCCAGCTCGGCCGCGATGTTTTTGCCCGCGGCGCACCGGAGCATATTCCCCATATCAACCGCTCGGCCTATGAGGCCAATCTTTATGATCTGCTCAGCGCCTATGCCAATCTGCGGCAGCGGCAGGCGATTACCCAGGTCACGATTGAAAAACGGCAGGTCTGGTCGCTTGTCGAGGCGCGCGAGCTTCTGACCCACCTCCTCGGCGATGTCGGGGAATGGACCGTGCTCGACCAATATCTGCTGCAATATGTGCCCGATCCCGCCATGCGGGTGACGGCGATTGCCAGCGCCTTTGCCGCTTCGCTGGAGCTGGTGCGCGAGGGATCGCTGCAAATCCGGCAGGAGGGCGCTTTCCAGCCCATCTATATGCGCCGCGGCACGAGGGATGAGCCCGCAGCCAGTGCCGGGAGGAACGATAATGACTGATGATGAAGAGACCGGCGAGGCGATGATCGCGACAGATGGGGTAGGATTCGAGCCCACGGTATTTTCCGAACGGCAGCTGAAGGAGGCCGAGCGGATCGCCGAGGCTTTGGTCTTTGCCTCGTCCGAGCCGGTTTCCGTGGCTTTCATCGCCGAGCGCCTGCCGCGCGGCATCGATGTCGTCGCCATTCTGCAGCGTCTCAAGGTTGTCTATGCGGAACGGGGCGTCAATCTCGTGCAGGTGGGCGGGCAATGGGCCTTCCGCACCGCCGGCGATCTTTCCTTCGTCATTCGCGCCGAGGAAAAGGAGCCGAAGAAGCTGTCGCGCGCGGCGCTGGAAGTTCTGGCGATTATCGCATATCATCAGCCGGTGACACGCGCCGAAATCGAGGAAATCCGCGGTGTTCAGACCTCGCGCGGCACGCTTGATGTGCTGATGGAGGCGGGCTGGGTCAGGTTCCGTGGCCGCAGGCGCACCCCCGGCCGGCCGGTGACGATCGGCACCACGGTGGAGTTTCTTGACCATTTCGGCCTTGAGGAATTGCGCGATCTGCCGGGCCTTGAGGAATTGAAGGGCGCAGGGCTGCTTTCAGGCCGCATCCCCTCCAATTTCGGCGTGCCTCTGCCGATGATGAGCGACGAATTGCGTGAGGACGAAGACCCGATCACGCAGCTTGATCTGGAGGAACTGGGCCTGCTTGCGCCTGGCGGCGGCGATGGCGACGATTGATATCGCCATCCTGTTGGCGAGGCCACGAAAACTTTATGCGCACTCGCTGTTGAAGCGACGATTTGTCGTTTGAAAAAGCCTTTCAAACGTCTTACATCGTCTGAAAGCGAAATTCAGGAGTTTCAGTTATGGGTTCTTTTAGTGTGTGGCATTGGCTCATCGTGCTGGTGATCGTTCTCGTGCTCTTCGGACGCGGCAAGATCCCGGAATTGATGGGTGATGTCGCAAAGGGCATCAAGAGCTTCAAGAAGGGCATGGCTGACGAAGACCAGACGCCGCCGCCGGCCGATGCCAACACGAAGACCGTCGACCACAAGGCTGACGAGATCAAGTAAGCGGCCTTGCCGCTTGGTGTGAGACTGACGGGCGTTAGGGTCTCGGGAGCATATTGATGTTAGATATCGGCTGGAGCGAGCTTCTGGTGATTGCGGTCGTTTTGATCGTGGTCGTCGGACCGAAAGACTTGCCGCCCATGATCCGCGCCTTCGGCAAGACGATGGCCGGCCTTCGCAAGATGGCGGGCGATTTCCGCAAGCAGTTCGATGAGGCCTTGAAAGAGGCCGACATGGACGATGTGCGCCAGACGATCTCCGATGTCCGCAATCTCAATCCCACCAACTCGCTGCGCGATGCGATGAACCCGCTTCGCCAGCTCGGCAACGAGATCAAGTCCGATCTCCAGAAGGCGACGGCTGCGCCGGATGGCCTTTCATCCACGCCGGCGCCGGCGACAGGCGAGCCGGTCGCGCCGCTGGTCAGCGTGCCTGAGCCTGAAATGAAGCTGCCGGATGCGCCGCCTGCTGTTGCCGCGCCCGCTGCGCCGGTTGCCGCGGCCGTCGCTGCGGAGGAGAAGCCGAAGCGCGCACGGGCGAAATCTATTGCGACTGTTGAGGCCGAAGCGGTTGCCGCCAAGCCGAAACGTGCAGCCCGGAGCAAGGTTGCCGCAGCGCCCGAAACCGCCGTCACCGTGAAAACCAGTGAGCCCGCCGCCTCGAAGCCCGCCCTGAAGGCAGTCGCCAAAAAGGCGGCCGTCCGGAAGTCTTCCGCAGACAAGGCGGCGGTGGCCGATGCCAAGCCGGCGAAAACGGCAAAAACCAAGGCTGCAAAGCCCAAGAAGGATGAAGCATGAGCGGGGACATCGAGGATAAGCCGCAGCCGCTGATCGAGCATCTCATGGAGTTGCGCACGCGGCTGATCTGGTCGCTCGGCGCATTTTTCGTCGCCTTCATCGCCTGTTTCGCTGTTGCCAAACATCTCTTCAACCTGCTTGTCATTCCCTATAAATGGGCCGTGCTCTGGGCGGGTCTGGATGTCACGAAATCGTCGCTGATCTATACCGCGCCGCAGGAATTCTTCTTCACGCAGATCAAGGTTGCGATGTTCGGCGCCATGGTTATCTCCTTCCCGGTGATCGCCTCGCAGCTTTACAAATTCGTGGCGCCCGGTCTCTACAAGAACGAGCGCGCCGCCTTCCTGCCATTTCTCATCGCTTCCCCGATCCTGTTCCTTGTCGGTGCGGCGCTCGTCTATTTCTTCTTCACGCCCATGGTCATGTGGTTCTTCCTCGCCATGCAGCAATTGCCTGAGGATGGTGAGGTGGCGATTTCCCTGATGCCGAAGGTGTCGGAGTATCTGAGCCTCATCATGACGCTGGTCCTCTCCTTCGGTCTGGTGTTCCAGCTGCCTGTGGTCACCACGCTTCTGGCCCGCGTCGGACTTCTGACCAGCGACTGGCTGCGTGAGAAGCGCAAGTTCGCCATCGTGCTCGCCTTCGTGGTCGCAGCCGTGCTGACGCCGCCGGACCCCATGTCCCAGATCGGTCTTGCGCTGCCTGCGATCATTCTCTACGAGATTTCCATCTACATGGCTCGACTCGTGGAGAGGAAACGTGCGGCGGAATCCAAAAGCACGGAGCTGGAAGAGACCTGACGCTTCGCCACGGTCTTCCCGCTCATCCAGTTTCCTCGCGCCGGGCCCTTCGCCCGGCGTTTTGCTGATGAAACGCGGGCTACCAACAACAGTCTGGAACGACGATGCACGACATTAAATGGATACGCGAAAACCCCGAAGCCTTTGATGCGGCGCTTGCGCGCCGTGGCGCGGAGCCGGCCGCCAGCGGCCTGATCGCGCTTGATGAAAAGCGCCGTTCCGTTATCCAGTCCCTGCAGGACATGCAGTCGCGCCGCAATGCCGCTTCCAAGGAAATCGGCGCCGCCATGGCGCAGAAGAACATGGAGCTGGCTGAAAAGCTCAAGGCCGAAGTCGCCGACCTCAAAGATAACATGCCGCGCGCCGAGGAGGAGGACCGTCTGGTCACCGCCGAGTTGAACGACGCCCTGTCGCGCCTGCCCAACATGCCCTTCGATGATGTGCCCGATGGCAAGGACGAGCATGACAATGTGGTCGCCCGCGTCGTCGGTCAGAAGCCCGGTTGGAACCATGAGGCAAAGGAGCACTTCGAGATTGGCGAAGCGCTCGGCTATATGGATTTCGAGCGTGCCGCCAAGCTTTCGGGCGCACGTTTTACCGTGCTGACCAGCCAGCTGGCGCGTCTGGAACGGGCGCTCGGCCAGTTCATGATCGACCTGCACACCTCGGAACACGGCTATACCGAAGTCTCCTCGCCGCTGATGGTGCGCGACGAGGCGATGTTCGGCACCGGGCAATTGCCGAAATTCTCCGAGGACCTGTTCAAGACTACGGATGGCCGCTGGTTGATCCCGACGGCCGAGGTGACGCTGACCAACCTCGTCTCCGGCGAAATTCTCGACCAGGAGAAGCTGCCGCTGCGCTTCACCGCGCTGACGCCGTCCTTCCGTTCGGAAGCGGGCTCGGCCGGCCGCGACACACGCGGCATGCTGCGCCAGCACCAGTTCTGGAAATGTGAGCTCGTCTCCATCACCGATGCGGAAAGCGCCGTTGCCGAACATGAGCGGATGACGGCCTGCGCCGAAGAGGTTCTGAAGCGTCTCGGCCTGCATTTCCGCACCATGACGCTCTGCACCGGCGACATGGGCTTCAGCGCCCGCAAGACCTACGATCTGGAAGTGTGGCTGCCCGGCCAGAACACCTATCGCGAAATTTCGTCCTGCTCGGTCTGCGGCGATTTCCAGGCGCGGCGCATGAATGCGCGTTATCGCGGCAAGGACGACAAGGCGACGAAGTTCGTTCATACGCTGAACGGTTCCGGCACCGCCGTCGGCCGCTGCCTGATCGCCGTTCTCGAAAATTACCTGAACGACGACGGTTCCGTCACAATTCCAGACGTGCTGCTGCCCTATATGGGTGGTCTGAAGCGCATCGAGAAGGCGGCTTAAGAGAGCGCGGCATCGTGTTATTGGAAGGAGAGTCTGCCAATTACTCCGACCGTCATCCTCGGGCCTGTCCCGAAGATCTGCAACCTATCGATTTATTTGGACGTGATTAGATCCTCGGGACAGGCCCGAGGATGACGTTGAGTGAACTGCACACTTCACCGCCGGAGGAGAGGATGCTCCGTCACTGAAGACATGAGAAGCGGAGAGAGAAACATGCGGATTTTGCTGACGAATGACGACGGTATTCACGCCGAAGGTCTGGCCGTGCTGGAGCGTATCGCCCGCACGCTGTCCGACGATGTCTGGATCGTCGCGCCGGAGACAGACCAGAGCGGGCTTGCCCATTCGCTGACGCTTTCCGAACCCCTGCGTCTGCGCAAGGTTTCCGACAAACATTTCGCGCTGCGCGGCACGCCCACCGATTGCGTCATCATGGGCATTCGCGAAGTCCTGCCGGAAAAACCCGATCTCGTGCTGTCAGGCGTCAATGCCGGCGCCAATATGGCCGATGACGTGACCTATTCCGGCACCATTGCCGGCGCCATCGAAGGCACGCTGCAGGGCGTGCGTTCCTTTGCGCTGAGCCAGGCGTTCAGCCATGGCGAAGGCCGCGTCGTGCCGTGGGAAGTCGCTGAAACCTATGCGCCCGATCTCATCCGCAAGCTCATTGATGTCGATCTGCCTGACGGCACCTTCCTCAATCTCAATTTTCCCAATTGTGCGCCAAAGGATGTGCAGGGCGTGTCCGTCACCGGGCAGGGCAAGCTCGATTTCGGCCTGACGGTGGAGGAGCGGCAGGATGGTCGCGGTCTTCCTTATTACTGGCTGCGCTTCGGCGAGCGCCTCGGCACCTTCCGCGAGGGCACGGATATTCACGCCTTGAAGCACGGCAAGATTTCGGTCACACCGCTTAAGCTTGACCTGACGGACTACACGGTGAAGGATCGGGTTGCGCAAGCACTTGGATTCGGAGTCGCCGATTGAAATCCGCAATGGTCGAAAAGGAAGGTTTTGCCGCTCTCGTTCTCCGCTTAAGGGGCGAGGGGATTTCCGACCTTGACCTTCTGACGGCGGTCGAGCAGACGCCGCGTTCCAAATTCGTGCCGCCGCAATTTGCCGCTGACGCCTATTCCAGCCGCACGATCCCGATCGACTGCGGCGCCTTCATGGAAGGCGCTGACATGGCGGTGAAGATTCTCGCCCGCCTGCAGCTGAAACCCGGCCAGCGCGTGCTGGAAATCGGCACGGGCAGCGGTTTCATGACGGCGATAATTGCACGCCGGGTGGAGCGCGTCTTTTCGCTGGAGCGCTACAAGACGCTGGTGCAGCAGGCGCAGAACTGTCTCGATGATCTCTCCATCCGCAATGTCGTCATCCGCCAGGCGGATGGCAGCAACGGTCTGGTGGGCGAGGGAACCTTCGACCGCATCGTCTCCACCGCCGCCTTTACCACCATGCCCCGCTTCTTTGCCGAGCAGATCGTTTCCGGCGGCATGATGATCGCGCCGATCATTCTTGAAGGCGACCGCTGCGTGATGACGCGTTTCTCCAAGACCGGCAGCCGCTTCGAGAAGGAAGAGCTGTTCGAGGCGCCTTATTTGCCGCTCAGCACCCATATTGCGCGCCATTTGTGACAAACTGAAAATTTTGGAGACATTCTATTTTTGTCTCCTAATGTTCTGAATTGTCGCAACTATCTGATTTTTAATATCATTATTGTCTCAACATGACGCACCTGGTTTCCGTCATGGTTATCGAAGTGTCAAAAAAGCGCTGAGCGGCTTAACGTTTTAACGGCGTGGTAACACTAACGCGCTTTAATCATAAACATCGACGCATGGTTTTCCCCACCTCGGGAAATGGGCCTTGCAAGAAGTGAAATTTGTGCCGGATCGCATCCAGATGCGGCGGGTTGGCGTCAGTGTAGATCGAGTCATGCGTATGAGACATTCGTCTAAAATCGGAAAATCAGTCGCAAAAATGTTCGCAGCGGCATTGCTGGCAAGCGTCGCAACGGGCTGTAGCTCGGATGCAACGCGGTTCAGCGGCCTCTTTTCCAGTGGACCGGATCGGATGACAACGGCGTCAATTCCTGCCCGTCAGGGCGGCGGTGCTTACGGGCAGGCCCCGGTTCCGCAGGGCGACATGAATGGCGGTTACGCCTCAGCCGCGCCGCAGGGTGGTTACGCCAACCAGAACATGGCCGGCAACTCCTATCCGCAGTCCGGTGGTTATGGCGGCGTCCAGCCTTCCACGGCCCGCGCTTCGGCCTCGCCGGTGCAGCGTTCCGAGCTTTCGGCCCCAACCGCCGTGGCAAGCCGCGACCCGTCGACACGCAACGAAGCCATGGCCCAGCCTTTCCCGTCCGCTCAGCGACAAGCCGCGCCGTCTCTTGCAGCGCCCGCCCAGCAGGCTGCCGCTCCCGTCGCCGACAACCTGACCACCGCGACCGTACGTTCCGACAAGAATGGCTGGCACACCGATGGCGCTTCCTCCGTGACCCTGCGTCCCGGCGAAAGCATCGCGACGCTCTCCAACCGTTACGGCGTTCCGGAAAAGGAACTGCTGCGCGTCAACGGTCTGAAGACCGCATCCTCGGCGCAGGCCGGCCAGTCGATCCTCATCCCGAAATTCGGCCAGGCCCGCAATGCCGCCAAGGATGCCGCCGGCAATATCGCTCTCAACCGCAATGGCGACCAGCCGACCCCCCTGCGCGGCCCCGAGGGGAATGTGGCCGTGCTGCCTTCGCAGGCCGCCGCCCGTGACAAGGTTTCCTCCGAAGCCGGCAAGCTGACGCCTCCTGGCGGCAAGCCGCTGCCGCCGAGCGGTGGTTACAAGGTTCAGCCGGGCGATAGCCTGGCGAAGATCGCCCGCGAAAACGGCGTGTCGGTTGCTGCCCTGAAGGCGGCAAACGGTCTCGGCAACGAAAGCATCCGCGTCGGCCAGACGCTCACCATGCCGGGCGCCTCGACGGATGCCATCAAGACAGCTTCGGTTCCCGCCAAGGAAGCGGCGAAGGCGGTCGAAACCGCATCCGTCAAGCCTGAGCCCTACAAGGCTCCTGCTGCCGCCGCTCCGACTGCGCCTGCCGCACCGGCCACGGCAAGTGTCAGCGATATCGAGAAGAAAGCCGACATGGCTTCTGTCGCACCGGAATCCACCGGCATCGGCAAATATCGCTGGCCGGTTCGCGGTGCGGTCATCAACAATTTCGGCGACAATGTCGAAGGCAGCCGCAACGATGGCATCAACATCTCCGTTCCCGAGGGCACGCCGATCAAGGCCGCCGAAAACGGCGTTGTCATCTATGCGGGCAACGGTCTGAAGCAGCTTGGCAACACGGTTCTCGTCCGTCACGACGATGGCAAGGTCACCGTTTACGGCAACGCCGCCAATCTCGACGTCCAGCGCGGCCAGAAGGTCCAGCGCGGCCAGACCATCGCCACCTCAGGCATGACCGGCAGCGCCAAGCGTCCGCAGGTTCACTTCGAAGTCCGCAAGGATGCGACGCCGGTGAACCCCTCCAGTTTCCTTGAATAGGTATTGCGTCTCAAGGAATGATGAAGCCGGGTGAAGAACCCGGCTTTTTCATTTTTGGGGTGGTGCAAACGTCTCCACACATTCGACGTCATCCCCGGGCTTGACCCGAGGATGACGCAGGAGAGGCGGCGGCCAAAACGTCGGCTAGGTCCTGACCAGCCCAACCGTCTTCTCGATGAAGTCTGCGATCGTGGCGGTATCGTCGAGATAGAAGACGGGAAGGGTGGCGTCCGCCACCGGGTGATCGGCGGCAATGGCGATGATATGCGGGTCGAGCGGCGCAAGCGGTTCGGTCTTGGCGGCCTCCAGACGGCGCGCCTCGATCTTCGGCACCGGCTCATATTTGTAACCTTCGATCAGCACCAGATCGCAGGGGGCGAGGCGGGAGAGGATGTCCTCGAAGGAGGGTTCCGGTTCGCCGCGCAGTTCATGCATGATGGCGAAACGGGTGCCGGAAACGATGGTAACCTCGTGCGCGCCGGCCTGCCGGTGACGCCAGCTATCGGCGCCGACCTTGTCGATGTCGAAATCATGATGGGCGTGCTTGATGGTGGAGACGCGGTAGCCGCGCGCCGTCAGCTCGGTGACGATGCGCACCGCGAGGCCGGTTTTGCCCGAGTTCTTCCAGCCGGCGATGCCAAAGACCTTTTGTGCCGTCATGGTTCCATGCTCTCCAGATAGCTGCGCGCCAGCGCCAGTTCATCCGGCGTGTTGATGTTGAAGAACGGATCGAGGCTGCCCTTTGCCGTTTCCAGCGGCGGGAAAGCTACGCCGATGGTGACATGCCGGGCAAGATAGGCGCGGATGCGCCGGTTTGCATCGTTCTTCAGCCACGCCTCGAGATCATCGGCAAGGGCCACCGGCCACAGCGCAAAAACCGGGTGAAGCTGGCCGCTGGAGGCGGCGATGACGATCGCATGATCCGATACGTGCTCGCAAAGGCGCGCCACGAGATCGTCGGGGAAAAACGGGCTGTCGGCCGGCGCGGTCAGGAAGTGGCTAGCCGCGTTCTCGCGGTGCTGGAAATGACGCATGCCGGCCAGAATACCCGCGAGCGGCCCGGCATGGCCGTTCAGTGTATCCGGCAGCAGCGGCAGGCCGAAACTCTCCGCCCAGCCATTGGCAGCATTGATGGTGACATCGCAGACCTGCGGCGTGATGCGGCCGATGACATGGGAAATGAGAGGGCGATCGCCCAGCTGCACCATCGCCTTGTTGCTGCCCATGCGCCGCGAAAGCCCGCCGGCGAGCACGAGGCCGGGTATTTCAAAAGGGGCCGTCATTCCCGCTTTTCCTGCAGCCTTACGATATAGGTGGTGAGGAGGGCGACAAGGCCGGTCGCCAGCATCACGAGAAGAAGCGGCCAGGTTCCATCCTCTTTGGACAGGACCGAGGAGGCGAGTACTGACAGTGCCGCGCCGCCGCCGATGGTCATGGCGCCGCCGAGACCGGAGGCGGAGCCTGCCAGATGCGGCTGGACGCTGACCATGCCGGCATTGGCGCTCGGCAGCGTCACGCCGTTGCCGACGCCGATCAGGGCAAGCGGCACGAAAAACGCATAGGCGCTTTCCGCCCCGGCTGAGATCAGCACCATGGTTGTGACAATGCCCGCAATGGCGATGACATTGCCCGACAACATCATGCGGGTGATGCCGATTTCACTGGCATAACGGCCGGAAATGAAGTTGCCGAGCATATAGCCGCTGGCCATGAAGAAGAATTGCAGGCCGAGCATGGCCGGTGCAAGCCCGTAAAGCACGCTGCCGACGAAGGGCGCGCCGCCGAGGAATGAAAAGAACATGCCCGATGAGAAGGTCGAGGTCAGCGCATAACCCCAGAACAGCGGCGAGCGCAGCAGCTCCGGCCAAGCGTGAAACTGCTGGGAAAAGCTTGCCGATTTGTTGTGGTTGGTTTCCCCGAGATCGAACCAGGCGAGCACCAGAATACCGACGCCGAGCAGGCAGAGGAGGGCGAAGCTCGACTGCCAGCCGGAGATGTCGTTGAGCAACCCGCCAACCGTCGGCCCCACCATCGGCCCCACGGACATGCCCATGGTCACGTAGCCGATCATCGAGGCCGCCTGTTCCATCGGCACCATGTCACGCACGATGGCGCGCGCCAGCACAAAGCCCGAAACGACGGCCGCCTGCGCGACGCGCCCGATCATGAAAACGGTGATATTGGGCGCCAGCATGCAGACGAGCGTTGCGACGATCATGATGGCGATGCTGGCCAGCATGACCGGGCGGCGTCCGAAGAGATCGGAAAGCGGGCCGATGATGAGCTGCAGGCAGGCGGTGGCGGCAAGATAGCCCGAAACGGCAAATTGCATCACGGCATAATCGGTCTCGAAATAGAGCGCCATGGCCGCAAGCGAGGGCAGGAACACGTTCATGCACAGCGCGGCGACGCCGGCGATGACGACTAGCGTGATGATGTGGGGCGGGGTGGTCCTGTCGAGAAAACGGCCGCTGTTCATCTCATTCTCCCGCTTCTTCCGCAACGGCGGCTTTCGTTACGGAAGCCGGCCGCACCGTGGTGGCGGCGGTGGGTGTCGCAGCCGAGCGCTTGGCAATCTGCGAACGCTTGCGCAGGCTTTCGCGATAGAAGGTATAGAGGCCCGAACCGATGACGATCATGGCGCCTGCGATGGTGTAGCTGTCGATTTTCTCGTTGAAGAAGAACACGCCGATCATGAAACCCCAGAGCAGGCTGGTGTAACGGAATGGCGCGACAAAGGAGATTTCGCCTGATCTCATCGCGAGAATGATCGCCTGATAGCCCACCAGCACCAGGATGGCGGAGCCGGCGAGATGCGACAGGATCATGAAATTCATCGGCTGCCAGCCGCCGAAGGGCGCGATCAGCAGGCCGCCCACGGCCATGTTGACGAAAGCGGTAATGACGGTGATGGCGAGCGAGGGCACATCCGCATACATTTTCCGCGTCAGGAGATCACGCGCGGCGGTGACGGCCAGCGATGCGACGACCAGCAGCGCCCCCGGCGTGAAACCTTCAGGGCCCGGCCTGATGATGACGAGCACGCCGATGAAACCGACGATAATGGCGGCCCAGCGCCGCCAGCCCACGGGCTCACGCAGGAAAAGGGCGGCGCCCAGCGTCACCACCAGCGGCAGGGATTGCAATATGGCCGAGGCATTGGAAAATTCGATGAGGCCGAGCGCCGTCAGATAAAGCACGGCGGCTGTCACCTCGCAGAGACAGCGCAGGATGATGATGGGTCGCAGCAGGGTTTTGAGCGGCCGAAGCGCGCCGAAATGGCGTGCGGCGATATAGATCAGCACCACGGTCATGATGCCGCGGACGAACATGATCTGGCCGGTGTTGATATAGGGTGTGACGGACTTCGTCAGCGCATCATTGGCCGTGAAGCTTGCCATTGCGAGCGCCATGAAAAGTGCGCCGCGCGTATTGTCCGTCAATGCCATTCCCAAATATCCCAGACCATGCGCGGTTTACCCCGTCCGCCCTTGCGGGCGATCTGGAGCCGCCGTTCCGGCGCAACCACGCATTCCTCCATGCAAAGAGACGTGGCACGGCACAGCCGGTATTTCAACCGCTTATATGGGCGGGTGGACGAGAAAGAGGCTCAGCCGCCGGTCACGCTCATATGGCGGGAGACGGCGGGCCGGTTGTGGGTCCGGTCGATGATGAAATCATGCCCCTTCGGCTTGCGCAGCAGGGCTTCATCAATGGCGCTCGAGAGATAGGCGTCGCTGTCGGAGGCGCGCAGCGCCGTGCGCAGATCGGCGGCGTCGTCCTGGCCGAGACACATATAAAGCGTGCCGGTGCAGGTGAGGCGCACGCGATTGCAGCTTTCGCAGAAATTATGCGTCATGGGGGTGATGAAGCCCATCCGGCCGCCGGTCTCCTTCACCGTCACATAACGGGCGGGGCCGCCGGTCTGGTAATCGCTGTCGATGAGCGTGAAGCTCTTTTCGAGATCGGCGCGCAGCTGCGAAAGCGGCAGGTAGCGGTCCGTCCGGTCTTCTTCGATCTCACCCATCGGCATGGTTTCGATGACAGTCAGGTCCATGCCGCGGCCATGGGCGAAACGCATCAGATCGGGAATCTCGGCGTCGTTGAAGTCCTTCAGCGCCACAGCGTTGAGCTTGACCTTGATGCCTGCGGCCTGGGCCGCGTCCAGCCCTTCCATCACCCGGTCGATATCGCCCCAGCGGGTGATATGGCGGAATTTATCGCGGTCGAGCGTATCGAGCGAGACATTGATGCGGCGCACGCCGCAATCGGCGAGCTCTGCGGCGAATTTCGAAAGCTGCGAGCCGTTGGTGGTCAGCGTCAGTTCGTCCAGCGCGCCTGTTTGCACATGCCGGCCGAGGTTCCTCACCAGCGACATGATGTTCTTGCGAACCAGCGGCTCGCCGCCGGTCAGCCTCAGCTTGCGCACGCCGCGCGCGATGAAGACGGAACAGAGCCGGTCGAGTTCTTCCAGCGTCAGAAGGTCCTTTTTCGGCAGGAAGGTCATGTGCTCGGACATGCAATAGGTGCAGCGGAAGTCGCAGCGGTCGGTCACGGAAACACGCAGATAGGTGATGGCGCGGCCGAAAGGGTCCACCATCGGTGTGCTTTTTTCCATCAGGGTTTTCGCTTTTTCAAGCGAGCCGGGGAAACTGTTCACGTCTCCATCCTCATTGCGCCTTGCGCCGGGCACACACGCCTGATGTGTGCTCTATTAGGTGATGTAGTGGCTTGCCTATCGTGAGGCAAGTCCGTAATTCTGACGCATGTGACGAGCTTGCGGAAGTGAAAAATGAGTGATGCCTGGCCGACCGAGCTGCTTGTGTCGAAAGACCGGCGCGAATTGACTGTTTCCTTTGATGATGGAAGCGTTTACCGGCTTGGCGCCGAGATGCTGCGTGTGCTTTCACCCTCCGCGGAAGTGCAGGGCCATGGGCCGGGACAAAAGGTCACGGTGCCCGGCAAACGCAATGTCGCCATCCGTTCCATGGTCGCGACCGGCAATTATGCGGTTCGCATCGTTTTCGACGATGGCCACGATAGCGGCATCTACACCTGGAAATATCTGAAGGAATTGGGTGAGACCGGGGAGGCGCTGTTTGCGGACTATGAACGGCAGCTCGCCGAAAAGGGCCTGAGCAGGGAACCGCGATTCCGATAGCCACACGCCATACGCTGCATTGCCGGGCGCACGACATTCGTTCGACAGACGCAAGGCCTGCGGCTTATCGTGACGTTTCCCCCCTCATTCCTTTGGCAAGCGCGGGAATGAGGGAGGAGGACAGCTTCGTCTGAAGCGCCATGTCCCGGCAGCAAATAACCCGTTGAATCTGCGCGCCGTCCGCCAGTAAAATCGTTTTCGCTTTTCCCGCCGATGCGCTAGGAAGTGAGGGAGGGAACACCCTCGTCTTATTGATTTTCAGCGGGGTGGCGTGTGGCTGTAGAAGCGAACGGAAATGATCTGGCCCAGGTGGTCGTATTGTTGGCGGCAGGCGTTGTCGCCGCGCCGATCTTCAAGCGCATCGGTCTCGGCTCGGTGCTCGGTTATCTGGCCGCCGGCCTCGTGATCGGGCCTTATGGTCTCGGTTTCTTTTCCGATTCGCAGGCCATTCTGCATATAGCGGAACTCGGCGTGGTGATGTTCCTGTTCATCATCGGCCTTGAAATGCAGCCCTCGCGGCTGTGGTCGATGCGGCAGGATATTTTCGGGCTGGGTGCCCTGCAGGTGCTGGTCTGCATGGCGGGCCTGACGCTGGTGGGCGTCAGTCTCGGCTTTCCCGTCATCATGTCCTTTGTCGCCGGCACCGGTTTCGTGCTGACCTCGACGGCGATCGTCATGCAGATGCTGCAGGAACGCAACAGCATGTCCAGCCTCAAGGGCCAGCGCATCATCGCCATCCTGCTGTTTGAGGATCTGGCCATCGTGCCGCTGCTGGCGCTTGTCGCCTTCCTCGGTTCGGGTGGCGAACATGTGACGGCGTCGGAGCGCTGGGTTTCAGTCGGCATCGCGCTTGCCGCCGTCGGCGCGCTCATCCTTGCCGGGCGTTATCTTCTCAACCCGTTTTTCCGCCTGCTCGCCGCTTCCGGCGCGCGTGAGGTGATGACGGCCGCAGCGTTGCTGGTGGTGCTCGGTTCGGCGCTTCTGATGCAGGTCAGCGGTCTTTCGATGGCCATGGGCGCTTTCCTTGCCGGCGTGCTATTGTCGGAATCCTCTTTCCGTCACCAGCTTGAGGCGGATATCGAGCCGTTTCGCGGCATTCTGCTTGGCCTTTTTTTCCTCGGCGTCGGCATGGCGATCGACCTTGCCGTCATTGCCTCCAACTGGCAGCTCGTGCTGGTAAGCGTCGCGGCTTACATGCTGCTCAAGGCCTTCCTGATCTATGGCGTGGCGCGGGCGCTTGGAACCACTAGGCGCGAAAGCCTGGAACGGGCGGTGCTGATGGCGCAGGGCGGCGAATTCGCCTTCGTACTTTATTCGGCCGCCGTCAGCGCCGGTATTCTCGACCGGGAGGCGAACGCCATCCTGACGGCGACCATCATCATCTCCATGGTGCTGACGCCGCTGATGGTCATCCTGCATGACCGGCTGGTGCCGGCGGCGGTTCCCAATACCGACGATCTCGACGTGCCCGAGAATGTCGAGGGCAGCATTCTCCTCATCGGCTTCGGCCGTTTCGGGCAGATCGTCAGCCAGCCGCTTCTGGCGCGGGGCTACACGCTGTCGCTCATCGACAAGGATGCCGAATTCGTGCGCGATGCGGCGGAGTTTGGCTTCAAGGTCTATTATGGCGATGGTTCGCGGGCGGAAATCCTGCATGCGGCCGGCGCCAGCACGGCGCGCGCGGTTCTCATCTGCGTCGATGACAAGGAGGCGGCGGTCAGGATCGCGGAGATCGTCAAGCACGAATTCCCGCTGGTGCCGGTCCTTGCCCGTGCTTACGACCGTGGCCATGCCATTGATCTGCTCAAGGCGGGTGTGGACTACCAGATCCGCGAGACGCTGGAATCGGCGCTGAATTTCAGCGAGGAAGTGCTTGGCGCCATGGGCGAGGAGCGGGAAGACGCCGCCCGTCTGGTGGAGGAATTCCGCGATCGCGACGAGGAACGTTTCGCCATGGAAGTCGTCGGCGGCATCTATGCCGGCCGTTCGCTGATCCGCGGCAACGCCCAGCCGGCCGATCTCGTCGCCGCGCGCACGGCGCGTGAGCGGGCGGAGCGGGAAAAGGCGGAAGCGGCAGAGGAATAGGGATTGCGCCCGGTGGTGTCGCAGGGTGATTTCGAGGGATAGGAACGGATATGACGATCATTCGCACGGTTGAGGAATTGAAGGCCATCTATGACGGCGCGAGCGAGGCATCGATCGCCAAGGTGACGGCCACGCTGACGGCCGAATACCGGCTGATGATCGAGACTTCGCCGTTCCTTGCGCTGGCGACGGTCGGGCCGGAGGGTATGGACTGTTCACCGCGCGGTGATAAGGGCGGCGTGGTCAGGGTGGCTGATGACAGGACGGTGCTTCTGCCGGACTGGCGCGGCAATAACCGGGTGGATTCGCTTTTGAACATCGTGCGCGATCCGCGCGTGGCGCTGATGTTCCTGATCCCCGGCTCGAACACGACGATGCGCATCAACGGCCGCGCTGTGGTCTCCGTCGCTCCCGATCTGCTGGAAAGCTTCGAGATGGATGGCAAACATCCGCGCACGGTTATCGTGGTGACGATCGACGAAGTCTATTTCCAGTGCGCCCGGGCGCTGATGCGCTCCGAGCTCTGGAACCCCGATAATTTCGTCGATCCGGCGTCGCTTCCGACCCCCGGTCTTCTGCTCAAGGCGGCAAAGGCGGAATTCGATCAGGAAACCTACGACCGCGAATGGGCGGCGCGGGCGGCGAAGACCATGTGGTGAGGCTTTCCCTCCCGCCCTCATTCCTGTGACAAGCACAGGAATGAGGGCGGGGAGAGCGCCGTGTTTTTAATGCGCCCAAATTGGCGCAATTTGCTTCACGTCCGATAAATCAGCCAGTTCTTCCCGACGTAATTCTTCTGCATGCCGTCCTCATAATAGACGGAGCGGTTCCGGCCGGTTTCCTTGGCATGGTAGAGCGCCGTATCGGCATGGCCGTAAAGCTCGCTCGGATTGGTGGCCTGCGCGGCGGAGGCGAAGCCGATGGAGATCGTCACCGTGCCGTAGTCGGCGCCCGATCTCGAATTGCGGAAGGGCGTGCTTTCCAGCGACAGGCGGATGCGCTCGCACGTCACCATCACCTCTTCCGGCGTGTTGCCATCCAGAATGATGGCGAATTCCTCGCCGCCGCTTCTGGCGACAAAACCATCCTTGCGGACATTGGCGCGGATGACCGAAGCGACGGTGGCGAGGATCTTGTCGCCGACCGGATGGCCGAAAGTGTCGTTGATCCGCTTGAAGTGATCGATATCGAGCAGAACCAGCGTGGTATATTGCAGGCCGATGGAGCTGTCGTAAACGGATGCCAACCGGTCGTCGAAGGCGCGCCGGTTGGAGAGGCGCGTCAGCGAATCGGTGTTGGCGATGCGCTTGTATTCGTCCAGTTCGAGGCGCACCTGATGCATTTCCTCGGCATGGCGGTTGACGTCGTTGAACGCCTTTTCGCCATCGATGATCTTCGAGCCGGTGGCTTCGGCCAGCAATGAAATCGCATTCCTCAGAATATTGCTGCTGGCGGCGTTCTTGTCATCGATGCGCTGGCGCGTTTCGCCGAGAATCCTGTTGTAGTTTTCGATGGAGGATTGTTCGCGCCTCAGCGTTCCCAGGAGGCTCTCCAGCTCGCGCCGCAGCTTCTCATGCGCATCGTCGATCGACCGTTCGGGATTGCCTTCGCCGTAGCGGGAGGACAGCTCGTCCAGATCTTCCTGTGTCACCCGGTTGCCAAGCGCGGCCAGGTCCTTCGTCAGGGCAGGGTTCGAGCCGATATAGGCTTCGTAAAACAGGCTGTAGTTACGCGGGATCGGCGAAACACCCATGCTCCGCATGGCATAGGCAATCTGCCCGGCAATGTCGGGCCCCGTGGTTTTGGGCGTGGATGCCGTGTTCATCAAGAAACTCCAGTGAGTCTGCTTATCGACTATGATTATTATTATGAAGCGCGTTTTGGAAAGCTTAATTTACGGGAAACTAATTTTTGTTTTCGGAAACGCGATTTTCGCCGATATTTATTTTATTTAATTGATAAATATAAGTAATTTTCATTTTGAGGAATTCCGGAAGTTTTTCGCTCTACTATTCGTCTTGGTGCCAGCATCGCATTTATTCTGTCAATCCCAATAAGAGGATTCGTGTGATTTATTTTGGCACAACAATAAGGGGAGATATTGCCGGGACAAAGAGAGAAGCGGGGTTTTGAGTTGAAGGAGACTCCACCTATAGGCGGCTTTTTCTGTCATTCGTGTCCAGATACAGGAATGTTACAGTTTTATTGGCGGCTCCCGTGCCGCGCGGGATGTGTCAGTGCCGTTTTGAGACGGCGCGGCAATCATTTGGCAAGTTTTGGGAAGGGGTCCTTTATGCTGTCGGCACACCGCCTGCGTATCAGGATTTGAGCCTTATGACCGGGCACTCCGCCCCTGCGGCTGCCTCAGGTGCATTTGGCGGACGCACGATCAGACAATCGGAATGGGCCAAAATCTTCATCATCGATGAATCCTGCTTCGCATAGGCTTCCGCCACCAGCACGCCTTTTTCGTCCGTACTGAAGCGGGCGCGCAGATAGTCCTGCCGGTGGTCATTCGCCTTCAGCGGCGTGGCGGTGCGGGCTATGGCCATGCGTTGCAGGGGCGCGCGGCGGGCGAGGCGGCGTATCAGCGGTTCGAGGAACAGCAGGCCGCAGACGAGACTGGCAACCGGATTTCCAGGCAGACCCAGAACCTGCATGACGCCGATGGACCCGACCATCAGCGGTTTCCCCGGACGCATGGCGATGCGCCAGAAATCGAGCTGCATGCCTTCCGCCTTCAACGCGGCCTGCACGAGGTCGTGGTCGCCAACGGAGGCGCCGCCGAGCGTCACCAGCACATCCACCTTCGCCGCGACGGCCTTGCCGATGGCGGCGCGGATCAGCCTCTCGTCATCGGCAATGATGCCGAGATCGAGAACCTCCGCGCCGGCCTGCCGGGCAAGGGCTGCAACACCGAAGGTGTTGGAGGCGATGATCTGGGCGGGCTGCGGTGCGCTTCCCGGCGGCAGCAACTCATCGCCGGTGGCGAGGATGGCGATGCGTGGCTTGCGATAGACAGTGAGCGCGGCATGGTTCATCGCCGCCGCCAGTGTGAGGTCGGTGAAGCCAAGTTCACGCCCGGTCTTCAGAGCCGTTTCGCCTTCGGCAAAATCCTGCCCGCGCGGGCGGATATGTCGCCCGGCGGTGACGTCGAAGGCGGTGCGGATTTTTCCGCCCTCCAGCACTTCGGCGTCTTCCTGAATGAGGACTGTATCCGCACCCTGCGGTACGGGCGCGCCGGTGAAGATGCGCACGGCCTGGCCGTCACCCACCGCGCCGGTAAAGGCATGGCCGGCTGCGGCCTGACCGATGACGGTGAGGACCGAACCTATCTCCGGCGCATCGGCGCTGCGCAGCGCATAACCATCCATGGCCGAGGCGTCGAAGGGCGGCTGGGTGAGACGGGCCGCAAGGTCGGCCGAGAGAACCCGGCCATCACATTCGGCAAGCGGCAGGGTTTCGCTTTCGGTCACCGGAACCGCTGCTTCAAGAAGGCGTGTTATGGCCTCATCCACGGGCAGCAGCGGTTTCATTCAGGTCTCCTGTCGCCGGAAATCGCCGGATTTGCCGCCGCTCTTTTCGAGAAGGCGGATATTGACGATTTCCATCGCCTTGTCGGCGGCTTTCGCCATGTCATAGATCGTCAGGCAGGCAATGGAGACGGCGGTCAGCGCTTCCATCTCCACGCCCGTTTTGCCAGACAGTTTCACCATGGCCTCGACTCTCAGGCCGGGCAGGGCGGTATCTTCGGTAATATCGACCGCAACCTTGGTCAGCATCAGCGGATGGCAGAGCGGGATGAGGTTTGCCGTCTGTTTGGCGGCCATGATGCCGGCGAGGCGCGCGGTGCCGATGACATCGCCCTTCTTGGCGTTGCCGTCGCGAATGAGCGCCAGCGTTTCCGGCTTCATCTTCACGAAGCCTTCGGCCACGGCGACACGGACGGTTTCGGCCTTGTCGCCGACATCGACCATATGCGCTTCGCCGCTCGCATCGATATGGGTGAGCTTTCCCGTCTCGCTCATCGGCGCTTTATTCCGCTGCCAGAATGCCGGATTGGCCTGTCAGCAGCGCTTTGGTCGCCGCTGTCACATCGTCCTTGCGCATCAGGCTTTCGCCGACGAGGAAGGTGCTGATGCCGCTTTTTTCCAGACGCTGGCAATCCTCGAAGGTGAAGATGCCGCTTTCGCCCACCAGCAGCCGGTCAGCCGGCACGAGGCCCGCGAGCTTCTCGCTGGTTTCGAGGCCGACTTCGAAGGTGCGCAGGTTGCGGTTGTTGATGCCGAGAAGCGGCGAGGCGAGTTTCAGCGCCCGTTCGGTTTCTTCGGCGTCATGCACCTCGACCAGCACATCCATGCCGAGCGAAAAAGCCTCATCCTCAAGCCGTTTCGCCTCGTCGTCGGAAAGCGAGGCCATGATGAGGAGAATGCAGTCCGCACCCCAGGCGCGGGCTTCATGCACCTGATAGGTATCGAACATGAAATCCTTGCGCAGCGCCGGCAGGGCGCAGGCATTGCGGGCGGCGGTCAGGAATTCCGGCGCGCCCTGGAAGCTCGGCGTATCCGTCAGCACGGAGAGGCAGGCGGCGCCACCGGCCTCATAGGCTGCGGCCAGCGCCGGCGGATCGAAATCCGGGCGGATCAGGCCCTTGGAGGGGCTGGCCTTCTTGATTTCGGCGATCAGCCCGAACTTGCCTTCGGCCTGTTTTGCCCTCAGCGCTTTATAAAAGCCGCGCGGCGCGGTCTGGCCGGCGGCCATCGCCTTTAGATCGGCAAGCGAAACCCTGGCCTTGGCGGCGGCGATTTCCTCGCGCTTGTAAGTTTCGATCTTTTTCAGAATGTCGCTCATGATCTCGCTCTCATTCTTCGTTGGACACGGCGACCAGACGGTCAAGCGCTGCTGCGGCCGCGCCGCTGTCGAGCGCTTCGCTGACGATCGTCATCGCCTCGCCAATCGTCTCAGTCTGGCCGGCAATGACCAGCGCTGCTGCCGCGTTGCACAGCGATACGTCACGATAGGCGTTGCGTTTTCCGGAGAGGACCTCGCGCAGCGCCGCCGCATTGGCAATGCCGTCGCCGCCCTTCAAATCTTCCATGGAAACGGGCTCGACGCCGAAATCCTTCGGCGTCAGGTCGAAGGTGCGGATCTTGCCATCTTTCAGCGCCGCCACATGGGTGACGCCGGTTGTCGTAACTTCATCCATGCCGTCGCCATGCACGACCCAGATGCTTTCCGAACCCAGATCGCGCAGCACTTCGGCAAGCGGCACCAGCCAGCGCGGCGAAAAGACGCCGAGCAATTGCCGTTTGGCGCCCGCCGGATTGGAGAGGGGCCCGAGCAGGTTGAAGATCGTCCGCGTGCCGAGTTCGACGCGGCTGGGGCCGACATGGCGCATGGCGGAGTGGTGCAGCTGCGCGAACATGAAACCGAGACCCGCCTCGCTGATGCAGCGGGCGATGAGCTCGGGACCGATGTCGAGCTTCACGCCAAGCGCAGAGAGCGCATCCGCCGTGCCGGATTTGGAGCTTAGCGCCCGGTTGCCATGTTTGGCGACCGGCAGGCCCGTTCCGGCGACGATGATCGAGGCGAGTGTCGAGATATTATAGGTGCCGATGCCGTCACCGCCAGTGCCGACGATATCGATGGCATTGGCGGGGGCCGAAACCGGCAGCATGCGGGAACGCATTGAGGAGACGGCGCCGACGATTTCGTCCACCGTTTCCCCGCGCACGCGCAGCGCCATCAGGAAACCGCCGATCTGCGACGGCGTGGCTTCGCCCGACATCAGAATGTCGAAAGCCGCCCGCGATTCCTCGCGGTTCAGGCTTTCTCCATTTGCGACCTTGGCGATCAGCGGCTTCAGTTCGGCCATCTTGTCGCCCCCCGGGTTAGAAGCCGACCATCGCCTGATCGGCGAGGGCCTGATTGATGGTGACACCATAGTCATTCTGCAGGCGGTTGACCATCTGGTCCAGCATGTCGTCGCCGGCCGC
This sequence comes from Agrobacterium sp. 719_389, assembly GCF_900188475.1. Classification (NCBI taxonomy): domain Bacteria; kingdom Pseudomonadati; phylum Pseudomonadota; class Alphaproteobacteria; order Hyphomicrobiales; family Rhizobiaceae; genus Agrobacterium; species Agrobacterium sp. 719_389. The sequence goes on along the minus strand of NZ_FYEM01000001.1, from coordinate 510,049 downwards.
GCGGGCAATGGCGGCGAACTGCTGGTCGTCATTGGCGAGCGCATCTGCAGGCGCATTGGTGTCGACGGCGGTGACCTTAAAGAGGATGCGGCTCGAACCCTCGGCATCGGCGGCCGTGCCGACCACGCCTTCGGCGCCCGAGAAGACGGCGGCGATGGTCTGCCGGCCGAAAATCGCGTCCTCGCTCGTGCGGCGCAGGCCGGATTTCTGCTCGACGGCAAGGCTCAGCTCACCGGCCACGGCTTCCAGCGTGTCGCCCTTTTCGACGCGCGCCTTCAGTTCCTCGGCCTTGGCGGCAAGCGCGTTGCGCTGCTGTTCCGCCGTCCAGTCGGCCACGACATCGTCGCGCACTTCGGCAAGCGTGCGGTCGCGGGCGGCGATGATCTGGTCAACATCGAACCAGATGTAACCTTCGCGGCCGAGATTGATCGGCAGCGCTTCCGTGCCGGGTTCGGTCTTGAAGACCTCCTGCGCGAGCTGCGGGGAGGGCAGGCCCTGAACCGCATCGCCCTTTTCATCGAGGCCGGCGGCATCGATGGCGGCGATGGTGACTGGCTTGAGGTTCAGCTGCTTGGCGGCATCGGCAAGCGAGGAGCCGCCGGCGCGCAGGTCCTCGTAACGGTCATGCACATTGGTGATTTCTTCCGCGGCGGCGGCGGTGGCGAGGTCCTTGCGGATATCCTCTTTCGCCTCTTCCAGCGTGCGGGTGGTTTCCGGCTTGATGCCGGTGACGCGCAGGATGACCGGGCCGAAGGAACCTTCGACCACGGGCGACACGCCGCCATCCTTCTGGATGGCGAAAGCAGCGTCGGCGATCGACTGGTCCGGGATGGTATCCTTGGTGAATTCGCCGAGCGTGACGTCCGATGCGGCCTTGCCCTGATCCTTCACCACCTGGTCATAGGTGGTATTGCCGAGGCGGATCTGTTCGGCGGCGGCTTCGGCCATTTCCTTTTCAGGGAAGGTCAGCTGCTCCACCGTGCGGCGGCCGGCGGTGCGGAAGCTGTCCTTGTGGCTGTTGTAATAATCAGCGATCTGGGCGTCGGTGACGGAGGCCTGATCAGCGATGTCTGACGGTTCCAGCTTCACATAGGTGAACTTGCGGAACTCGGGCGCGCGATATTTCGTCTTGTTGGTCTCGAACCAGGGTGTGAGCACATCGTCGCCCGGCGCCTTGACCGGCGGAATGACGGCGTTCGAAAGAATGACGTAGTCGACCGAGCGCTGTTCATTACGATATTGCTTCAGCGCATCCACCAGCACCTGCGGTGCGGCAAAACCATCGGAAACGGCTTCGACGATCTGGCTTCGGACGGCAACCTTGCTGCGTTCCTTGATATAGTCGTCCTCGCGGAAACCGGAATTGCGCAGGCGCTCGCTGAAGAGATTGCGGTCGAACTGGCCGTTGACCGACTTGAAGGCCGGGTCTTCGGCGATGAGGTTGGCGAGGCGGTTTTCCGAAAGGCCGAGATTCATCTTCGAGGCCAGCTCGTCAAGGGCTGCACCGGCCGCAAGCTGGCTGAAGACCTGACGGTCGATGCCGAAGGCCTTGGCCTGTTCGGTCGTCAGGCGGGTGCCGAACTGGCGGCTGAGATCGGAAATCTGGCGCTGATAGGCGAGGCGGAATTCCTCAGGGCTGACCGTCTGGTCACCCACCGTCATGACGGCGTGGGAATTGGCGGTGACAAGCGATGCGGAGACGCCCCAGACGCCAAACGAAACAACAAGCAGGAGAAGCAGCAGCTTGGCTGCCATGGTTCGAGAAGCATTTCTCAGGGAATCGAGCATCGTTATGCAAACCTCACAGGAACGTCATCGCGGTTGCCGGCTGTCCGGCCCGCAACGTATCGGCGTTCCTTAAATCAATCCAAACGGAAATTGAAGGGAATTTGCCTTGGAAAAACGGGGTTTTGAAAACGGTTGTGTGATTGAAGGCGCCGAAATGGAGGCGACGGTTCGATATCGGCTGCCTCTAGCCAGCTCAAGTCCTTGGGCTGAAGGGCTCCTCCCGCCGCGCGCGAGCCGCGTCAGTCGGATTGCTGGGATGAGCACTTGAATGGGGGAAGGAGAGGCTGGCGGCTTGGCAAAACAAAACCGCCCGGACGGTCCAGGCGGTTGAAAAGAATCATTTTTAAGGGGCTGTCGGGCCCGTTCGCCGCACTCAGAAGGCGCGGTCGCGCCGGATCGTCGCCTTGAATTCCTCATCTTCCCGCCGCATCTCGGCGACGACTGATATCATCGATGTCACGAACATTACGCTGATCAGGGCCAGAAGCATCGTCAGAAATGTGAACATTGATATCGTCTCCGGGAGTTATGGGGAAATTCTCCCCGTTCCTCAGTAATAATTCATATACTGGTAACGGGCGGTCAGCTGCGGGTAGTCCGGTCCCTGGGTTTCAGGCTTCTGCTCATAAAGGCTAAACGTCGTTGCTACCATTGCGATAACCAGTACTGTCCAGGCGGTGCTGATGACGCTGATTTTCGCCGAAGTAGACTGTTTTTCTCTTACAAACATATGTCCGTTCCTTTGGTTCTTTCTTAACGCGCCATGTCTCGACATGTTCCGCGTCAAACGTAAAAATCGATTAGCATCGCGCCTGTGAAACTTCCTTGAATGGCTCGTTCATCTGGCGTTCAGGAAACTGGCTAAGGCCGTCATTCGAGAAAAAGATACTCGGCAGCGAATGAAGCGATGATCGAAAGGACGATCATGAAGGCCAGCATTTTCAATTCTCCGGATGCTTAACGAGTGAGGGGCGTTTCGGTTTCCCGATGGCGTGCATTTAAACAAAATAGCTCTGAAACCGCACTGAACGGCCCATTCATCCGTGGTTCAGGCGGTCTCGAACACGGGCTTGGGTGGTAAAAGTCTTGCGCCGAGCCCGTCTCCATGACAAAAGGCGGCACATAACGCCCACCACCTGAGAGCGATATGACGATTGCCTTTTATCCAGGATCCTTCGATCCGATGACCAACGGACATCTGGATGTGCTTATCCAGGCGCTGAGCGTGGCGTCCAAAGTCATCGTCGCCGTTGGCATCCATCCCGGAAAAGCGCCGATGTTCAGCTTCGAGGAACGGGCGGCGCTGATACGCCAGGCTCTTTCCGAGACCCTGCCGGGTGAAGCGGGGCGCATGGAAGTCGTCTCCTTCGACAATCTCGTCGTTGATGCCGCGCGCCAGCACGGCGCACATCTCCTGCTGCGCGGCCTGCGAGACGGCACCGATCTCGATTATGAAATGCAGATGGCCGGCATGAACCGCCAGATGGCGCCTGATATTCAGACCGTGTTCCTGCCCGCCGGCACGTCGTCGCGACCCATTACAGCCACATTGGTCCGGCAGATCGCCGCCATGGGCGGCAATGTCGACGCCTTCGTGCCCAAGGCCGTGCTTGAAGCCCTCAACGCCAAGCTGAAGCGCTGACTTCAGCCCCACATTCTGGAGCCAATCCGATGAAACTCGTTCGATTTGCCTTTGCCGGCGCCATGTTTGCAGGTGTGCTTGCCGCCAGCACATTCGCGTCTGCCGCCGAACTTCTTAACGTCCAGCTGAAGGATGGTCCCGTTGTCATCGAGCTGATGCCTGATGTTGCGCCAAAGCACGTTGCGCAGATCGAGGCGCTGGCCAAGAAGGGCGCTTATGACAACGTGGCCTTCCACCGCGTCATCGACGGCTTCATGGCGCAGACCGGCGACGTGCAGTATGGCAACATGGAGAAGGGCTTCAGCGCCCAGCGCGCCGGCACCGGCGGTTCCGACCTGCCGGATATTCCGGCCGAATTCTCCAAGGTTCCGTTCACGCGCGGTGTGGTCGGCATGGCCCGCTCGCAGGACCCGAATTCCGCCAATTCGCAGTTCTTCATCATGTTTGCCGATGGTCCGTTCCTGAATGGCCAGTACACCGTGGTCGGCAAGGTCGTGTCCGGCATGGAAGCCGTGGACAAGATCAAGCGCGGCGCCGGCGGCAACGGCGAAGTTTCCAACCCCGACCGGATGATCAAGGTCACCGTCGGCAAAAAGTAAGGTAGGGCAATAGAGCCCGAACAGAGGAGAATAACCATGGCCGAGATCAAGGATCCGGAAAACACCATCATCATGGAAACGACGACCGGCAAGGTCGTGATCCAGCTGCTGCCGGAGGTTGCGCCTGGCCACGTCGCCCGCATCAAGGAACTCGTTTCGGAAGGCGCCTATGACGGCGTCGTGTTCCACCGCGTCATTGAAGATTTCATGGCCCAGACCGGCGACGTGCAGTTCGGCAAAAAGGGTTCCGACAGCTTCAACCCGGCCCGCGCCGGCATGGGCGGTTCCGACAAGCCGGACCTGAAGGCTGAATTCTCCGCCATCCCGCACGTGCGCGGCACCTGCTCCATGGCCCGTTCGCAGAACCCGAACTCCGCCAACTCCCAGTTCTTCATCTGCTTTACGGATTCTCCGTGGCTTAACAAGCAGTACACCGTCTGGGGCCAGGTCATCGAAGGCATGGAAGCCATCGACAAGGTCAAGCGCGGCGAGCCGGTGAAGGATCCCGATTCTATCGTTTCCATCAAGCTCGCTTCTGCGGCTTAAGAAATATTGCATCACACCGCTCCGCAGGCGACTGCGGGGCGGTTCGAATGTTGAGAAGGTGTCAGAACCTCTCCGTCGTCATCCTCGGGCTTGTCCCGAGGATCTAACCACGTTGACGATGTGGATCGTTAGATCCTCGGGACAAGCCCGAGGATGACGCCTCGTTAGAGGAAACCTTGTCACCACTTTCCACCCGCCCCATGCAATGCAGGGCGGGTTTTGATATTTTCGAGAGCCCTTGCAATGCGTGTAGACCTGTTCGATTTCGACCTGCCCGAGGAGAATATCGCCCTTCGCCCCGCGAACCCGCGCGATAGTGCGCGCCTGCTCGTGGTCGATCCGAATGAAAACCGTATGGAAGACCACCGCGTCTTTGATCTGCCGTCCTTCCTGAAGCCCGGCGATGCGCTTGTCTTCAACGACACCCGCGTCATTCCCGCCCAGCTGGAAGGTGTCAGGCTGCGCGAAGGTGCGCCGGAGACGGCGGTTTCGGCCACGCTGCACATGCGCGCCGACCAATCGCGCTGGAAGGCTTTCGCGCGCCCCGGCAAGCGCATCAAAGAGGGTGACCGCATCCGTTTCGGTTATGAGCGCGACAATGCCTGCGGCCTTGCCCATCTGGAGGCCACTGTCGAGGAAAAGGGCGAGGAGGGCGAGATCACGCTGCTGTTCGACGTTTCCGGTCCGGTGCTCGATGAGGCGATTGCCTCCGTCGGCCATATTCCCTTGCCGCCCTATATCGCCGCCAAACGGCCGGAAGATGCGCAGGACCAGACCGATTACCAGACCATCTATGCCCGCGAAAAGGGAGCCGTCGCCGCCCCCACCGCCGGGCTGCATTTCACGCCCGATCTGTTTGCCGCGCTGGACAAGGTGGGCGTCGAGCGACATTTCGTGACGCTTCACGTTGGGGCAGGCACCTTCCTTCCGGTGAAGTCCGACGATACCGACGATCACAAGATGCATTTCGAGATCGGTCATGTGTCGCAGGAAACCGCCGATAGGCTGAATGCCGTCAAGGCGCGCGGCGGGCGCATCGTCTGCGTCGGCACAACATCGCTGCGGCTGATCGAAAGTGCGGCCGACGAGAATGGCGTTATTCACCCATGGTCCGATGCCACCGGCATCTTCATCACGCCCGGTTACCGTTTCCGGGCCGTCGACATACTGATGACCAATTTCCACCTGCCGAAATCGACACTGTTCATGCTGGTTTCGGCTTTCTGCGGTCTCGAAACGATGCGTGACGCTTACAGGCGCGCCATCGAAACCGGATACCGTTTCTATTCCTATGGCGATTCCAGCCTGTTGTTCCGGAAAAACTGATGCACGAGAAATTCACCTTCACCCTGAAAGCCACGAGCGGCGGCGCACGCCTCGGCGAAGTCGCCATGCCGCGTGGCGTCATCCGCACGCCCGCCTTCATGCCCGTTGGCACTGTCGGCACCGTCAAGGCCATGTATCTCGATCAGGTGCGCGAGCTGGGCGCCGATATCATTCTCGGCAATACCTATCATCTGATGCTGCGGCCCGGCCCGGAGCGCGTGGCAAGGCTCGGCGGCCTGCATGAGCTGATCCGCTGGCCGCACCCGATCCTCACCGACAGCGGCGGCTTTCAGGTCATGTCGCTTTCCGGCCTGCGCAAGCTGGACGAGAAGGGCGTGACCTTCAAGAGCCATGTGGACGGCTCGCTGCACCATATGTCGCCGGAACGCTCGATCGAAATCCAGGGCATGCTCGATTCGGACATCCAGATGCAGCTCGATGAATGCATTGCTCTGCCGGCCGAGCGCAAGGAAATCGAGCGCGCCATGGAAATGTCGCTGCGCTGGGCGGAACGCTGCCGCGTCGCTTTCGGCGAGCAGCCCGGCAAGGCCATGTTCGGCATCGTGCAGGGCGGCGACCAGCCGGACCTGCGCATTCGCTCGGCTGAAGGCTTGAAACAGCTCGATCTCAAGGGTTACGCGGTCGGCGGCCTTGCCGTCGGCGAGCCGCAGGATGTGATGCTGGGCATGCTCGACATCACGCTGCCGGTGCTGCCCACTGAAAAGCCGCGTTATCTGATGGGCGTCGGCACGCCTGACGATATCCTGAAATCCGTCGCGCGCGGCATCGACATGTTCGACTGCGTGATGCCGACCCGTTCCGGCCGTCACGGGCTTGCTTTCACCCGTCGCGGCAGGGTCAATATCCGCAACGCCCGCCATGCCGAGGATATGCGGCCGCTCGACGAGCAATCCAACTGCCCGGCCTCGCGCGATTATTCCCGCGCCTATCTGCATCACCTCACGCGCTCCAACGAGGCGCTGGGCGGCATGCTGCTCTCCTGGCACAATCTTGCCTATTATCAGGAGCTGATGCAGGGTATCCGCAAGTCGATCGAGGAAGGCCGTTTCGCCGATTTTTATGCGGAAACCATCGAGATGTGGGCGCGAGGCGATATAGACCCGGTTTAGGTTGCAGAGCTTCCCCCACACTCGACGTCATCCTCGGACTTGATCCGGGGACCGAGGATGACGGAGGAGAGGTTTCTATCCGCCGCTTTGAACGCCCCAAACCTTCCTTCTACGGATTTATTCCTTGGCACATGCGCCTTACGTTCTTTTCCGGGATGACACGACCGGCGCGGTGACAGCCTTCACCGAGCCGGAAGAGATCATCGTCGCGGATGAGCCGGAGGCGTTTTTTGCAGCACTTGTACGCATGGAGCAGCTGCGTCGCGACGGGAAATATCTTGCCGGCTATATGTCCTACGAGGCCGGCTTCCTGTTCGAGCCGAAGCTTGCGCCTTTTGCGGCCGAGCCCCGCAACGTGCCGTTCCTTCGCTTTGGCGTCTTTTCCGGCCCGCAGCCGGATGAGGGGCGGTTTGCTCGTCCCACTGACCTGCCGGAAGCGGATGCGTTTCTGTCCGATCCTGCGCCCGCATGGAGCCTTGAAGACTATTGCCAGCGCTTCGAGCGGCTGCACGGGCATCTGCGCCGGGGCGACTGTTATCAGGGCAATCTGACCATGCCGGTCCATGCCCGCTGGAGCGGCGATCCGCTGACGGCCTTCTGGTCGCTGATCGAACGGCAGCCGGTGAAATATGGCGCGCTGGTCGATCTCGGCGGCCCGGTCATCCTGTCGCGCTCACCGGAACTGTTTTTCTCGGTTGATGGGGACGGTTTCATCGAAACCCATCCGATGAAGGGAACGACGCCGCGCGGGGCCGATGCGGAAGAGGACCGGGCGATTATCGCGGCGATGCTCGCGGACGAAAAGACGCTCGCCGAAAACCGCATGATCGTCGATCTGCTGCGCAACGATATTTCCCGCATCACCGAGGTCGGCAGCCTCGATGTGCCGCGGCTTTTCGATATTGAGACCTATCCGACCGTGCATCAGATGGTCAGCCATGTCAGGGCGAAGCTTCTGCCTGACATGACGGTGGAAGACATCTTCGCCGCCCTGTTTCCCTGTGGCTCCGTTACCGGTGCGCCGAAAATGTGGGCGATGAAAATCCTGCGAGAACTGGAGGCAACGCCGCGCGACGCCTATTGCGGCGCAATCGGCTTCATGTCTCCTGATGGTGAGATGCGCTTTTCGGTGGCGATCCGCACGCTCAGCCTGTTCGAGGATGGACGCGCCGTCTTTAATGTCGGCGGCGGTATCGTGTTCGATTCCGTTGCCGAGGCGGAATATGACGAGTGTCTGCTGAAATCGAAATTCGCGGTGGGGGACAGGTTGTTGCGGGGTTAGCTTCCCCCCTCATTCCTGTGCGTGTCACAGGAATGAGGGGGGAAGCTATGACGTAAGCAACCAGATGTGTATCCGTAGAAAAATGGACTCCGGCTTTCGCGTCGTCAGCGCCCGATCACCTCAAACACGCCATTCTCCACCAGCACCTCCTTCGCCGCCGCATGGCTCAGAAAACCCGCAGGGCTGGCGCTGGCGCCATAGGCGCCCGATTGCAGGATGGCGAGGAGATCACCGGCCTTGAGCTTCGGTAGCGCCGCATTGCGGGCGAGCGTGTCGAGCGGCGTGCAGAGCGGGCCGACGAGGGTTGCCGTTTCCTCATGCTCCGCCAGCATCATGGCCGGCGCGACGATGGGATAGTTGCGCTTCACGATCTGGCCGAGATTGCCCGAGGCGGCGAGATGGTGGTGCATGCCGCCATCCATCACCACGAAGGTGGTGCCGCGTGAGTTCTTTACCGAATTCACCTCCGCCACATAGACGCCAGCCGGGCCTGCGAGGAAACGGCCGGGTTCAACGATGATGTGGGCGTTGGCAATCAGCGGATGCGCATGGAGAAGGGCCTTGAGCTCGGGAATGGCGGCGCTGACTTTTTCAAGATCGAGCGCTGTTTCCCCGGCGAAATAGGGGATGCCTAGACCGCCGCCGAGATCGATGGTTTCGAGCGGCTTGCCCAGCATCTCGGCCGTGCGCGCAGCAATGGAAATGCCGTGTCGCCATTGGGAGACAAGCATGTCTGCATCGAGAATCTGCGTGCCGCCATAAATATGGACGCCAACGAGATCGATATATCGGGTGCTCTTGAAGAGCGGCAGGATGTTTTCCAGCTCTTCCTCATCGAACCCGAAGGCCGTGGCCTTGCCGCCCATGCGCATCGCGCCGGCTTGAGCATCCGGCACCGGATTGATGCGGATCGAGGCTTTGACCGGCTTGCCGATCGCCTCGATGCGGCCAATTTCCTCGGCGCTTTCGATGTGGATTTCGCCGATGCCGCCCTCGATCACTTCGCGCAATTCGGCTTTGCCTTTGCCGGGGCCGGCGAAGATGATTTTTTCCGGTACGACACCGGCCTTGATGGCGGCGCGGTATTCGCCGACGGAAGCGATTTCTGCACCCGCACCTTCCTGCCGGAAAAGCGAGACGATGGCGGGCAGGGGATTGGCCTTCACCGAATAATAGATATCGGCAAAACCGCCGAGCGCCGCTTCGAGATCGCGATAGGCGCGGCGCATGGCGGCGGCGTCATAGAGGAAGCAAGGCGTTCCGGTCCCGGCGACAATATCGCGCACGGGAAGTCCGCCGATCATCAAATCGTTCTCGCTTATTTCGAATAACGCGGCTGCAAAGGCCGGGCCATGGTTCTGGTTTTTATCCGTTGGCGCCATTGTCCGTCCGTTCGCGCACCAGCGCGCGGTAATCCACCTTGCCATTGGCCGTGACCGGCAGCCGTTCCACCAGTTCGATGGCGCGCGGGATCATGAAGGGGGCGAGCATTTCGGCCGCCTTCTTCAGTGCCGCCGAAACATCGATATTCTGGTTGGCGGCAGTCGCCACGGCATGCACCTTTTCGCCCGCAAAGGGGTCGGGCAGGCCGATGACGGCGACCTGCTGGAAAAGGCCTGTCGACATCAGGCTTTCCTCCACCTCGGTCGGGCTGATGCGATAGCCCGACGATTTGATCATCGCATCGTTGCGGGCGACGAAGCTGAAGAAACCGTCCTCGTCCTCCACCGCCAGATCGCCGGAATAACAGACGGTCTCGCCGCCCAGCGCCGCCGGAATGAAGGGGTGAGGGCGCAGTACCTTGGCGGTGTCTTCCGGCCGGTTCCAGTAACCAAGCGAGACGGTCGGGCCGCGATGCACGAGAATGCCGGGTTCACCCGGTTTCGCCCTCTGTCCCTCGGCGGTGACGATGAAGATTTCACATTCGGGAATGGCCTTGCCGATGGAGGTCGGGCGGCGGTCGATTTCATCAGGCGGCAGGAAGGTGGAGCGGAAGGCCTCGGTGAGGCCATACATCAGGTAGATTTTCGTGTCCGGCAGCTTCTCGCGCAGCGCTTTTACGGTTTCCTGCGGCACGCGTCCGCCGGAATTGGTGATGTAACGCAGATGCGGCAGAGGCGTCTTTGTGAGCGATGGTGCCGCTTTCGTCAGGATCGCCCAGATGGTCGGCACGCCGGCCAGACCCGTGATGGCGTGGTCGCGCAGATCGCGGACGATCTCATCGCCCAGCCGGAAAGTGGAGATAACAGTGGCCGCGCCCTGTTCCACCGCCGTCAGCAGCTGGTTCAGGCCATAATCGAAGCTGAAAGGCAGGAGGGAAAGAATGCGGTCCCTGCCGGTAATGTCCAGATAGGTGCGCACGATGCGTGCGCCGGCCAGAAGATTGCGGTGCGACAGCATCACGCCCTTGGGCGAGCCGGTGGAGCCGGAGGTATAAAGAATTGCGGCCAGGTCTTCGCCGATCGCCGCCGAAGGCCGGGCGGGTGCGCCGGTGCGGGTCCCAATCTCCTCCGCCAGCAGGACCGTGACATCGGGAAGGTCTGCCAATGCTGCTTCCAGCTCATCCATCATCGCAGCGTCGCTGATGACGATTTTCGCGCCGCAATCCCTGATGATATGGCGGATCTGCTGCGCCTTCAGCAATGCGTTGACCGGCACGAAGACGCCGGAGGCCATGCTCACGCCGAAGATCGACCAGCATTCCTCGATGCCGCGCGGCAGATAGATGACGATGCGGTCACCGCGTTGTGTTCCGGCTTCCTGCAATGCCGCTGCACAACGGGCTGCTGCTTCGGCGAATTCGCGATAATTCAGCGATCGGTCCTTGTGGACAACGGCCTGATCGTCGCTCGCCGCGCGCGCGGCAAGAAGATGGTGCAGCAGGAAATGGGGTGTCATCTCCTCCGTTCCCTGAGGACGAAGGCGATGAGATCGGCCGGCGTGCCGAGATTGTCGGGGGTGAAATGCTCGTCATCGAGAATGATGCCGAAACCCTCACCGAGGAAGATCATCAGTTCCAGAAAGCCAAGCGAATCGATCACGCCGCCTTCGAGAAGCAGCGTATCGGCGGAAAAGGGGGCATAGGCGGGGAAACGGTTGGAGAGGTAGGAATAGATGGTATCAGCAACGTCGATTTCACTCTTTTGCGCTGCAAGCATGCTCGTTCTCCGATTTCCCTCGTGTTCCCCAGAAGACTGCCCGGAACGGCGCTTTGTCTGTAAAGGCCAAGATTCCGTCAAGTCGCGCACGAATCACTAAAATACCTACGGTGGCAATAACACCAACTCTGAGTATGTTTCGTTAATAAAATGTGGGTTCCATACGCCTTTTACTTGTATCGGTGCAGATTTATGTGCGGCAAGCCCGCCCGCCTTTCGCTCTCCCTCAAGCGCCGCCATGGTCAGCGCAAGCCGGCCGTGGCCAAGAAGGTGGCGGGCAATTGCGGATATGTGCCTTTGCGCAACCTGCCGGTCGTCGCAATGGATGAGGCGCGCGGAGGGCAGTCTCTTGGTTGTGGTTTTAAGGAAGACCAGCGGGTGGTGGCGGTTCTCCGCCTCCATCAAGGCCACGATGCAGCCGAGGCGGGCGTGGTCTTCCAGCATGCCGCGCGTTTCGGCGGACAGTGTTTCCGGTTTTATGTCCGCAAGCGGGCGGAGCCGCGCATTCGCCGGGCGCAGTGCCGCAAAGGGCAGCGGATAAAAAAGCGTGCAATCGGTCACCGTCGCAAAGCCCAGCCTCTCATTCAGCCTGCAGGCTTCGGGAGAGGGGGTGAGATCGGTGAAGATTTCGTCCTCATTGGATGAGGCCATCTGCAGCATGCGCGGTGCGAACCAGCGGCAGGAAGGCTCCACATACCAGCTGGACAGGTTGACGATGATCGTGCCGGTGCCGGGCAGGCGGCTTTTGATCGTCAGCAGCACACCTGCGGCGTCGTCGCCCTTCATCAGCAATTGCCCGATCGGGCCCAGTTCGCGCCGCTCGTGATGTTTACTGATGAGCGACAACCCGCGCGACCAGAAGGCCTCGCTTTTCTCCGGGAAGCCTTTCGCCAGAAGAGCGACGGCGGCGACGCGGTTTCCGTTGTCGATCGGTACGATTTTCAGGGTCGCTCTCCGCTGGTCTTGCGCCTTTCGGGGCGGGGAGGGATTTTCAACTCCACCGCGTAGTATCGGCTTACGACGATAGATTTACCGTCCCGTTAATCGCAATGGCTGCAGGCGGTTGGAGGCGATCACATTTGTATGAAAGGCGGGCGCGCGCGGTTACGCGCGTCCCGCCTCTGTCTTATCCAATCAATAAACCACGACGCCGCGGATGCTTTCGCCCTTGTGCATCAGGTCGAAGCCCTTGTTGATGTCTTCGAGCGGCATGGTGTGGGTGATCATCGGGTCGATCTGGATCTTGCCTTCCATGTACCAGTCGACGATCTTCGGCACATCCGTGCGGCCGCGCGCACCGCCAAAAGCGGTGCCCATCCAGTTGCGGCCGGTGACGAGCTGGAACGGACGCGTGGAGATTTCCTGGCCGGCGCCGGCAACGCCGATGATGACCGACTTGCCCCAGCCGCGATGCGAGGCTTCCAGCGCTTGGCGCATGACCTTGGTATTGCCGGTGCAGTCGAAGGTATAATCGGCGCCGCCGATCAGGTCGCCATTACGCTTCGTCATGTTGATGAGATAGGGCACGATGTCCTCGCCGACTTCCTTCGGGTTGACGAAATGGGTCATGCCGAACTTCTCGCCCCAGGCCTTGCGGTCGGGGTTGATGTCGACGCCGATGATCATGTCCGCGCCGGCAAGACGCAGGCCCTGCAGCACGTTGAGGCCGATGCCGCCGAGACCGAAGACGATCGCCGTGGAACCGATCTCGACCTTGGCGGTGTTGATGACCGCACCGATGCCCGTCGTCACGCCGCAGCCGATGTAGCAGACCTTGTCGAAGGGTGCGTCCGGGTTGATCTTGGCGAGCGCGATCTCCGGCAGGACCGTATAGTTCGAGAAGGTCGAGCAGCCCATGTAGTGATGGATCTTGTCCTTGCCGATCGAGAATCGCGAGGTGCCGTCAGGCATCACGCCCTGGCCCTGGGTGGCGCGGATGGAGGTGCAGAGATTGGTCTTGCGCGAGGTGCAGGAATAGCACTCGCGGCATTCCGGCGTGTAGAGCGGAATGACATGGTCGCCCTTCTTGACCGAGGTGACGCCCGGTCCGACATCAACCACGACGCCCGCGCCTTCATGGCCGAGAATGGCCGGGAACAGGCCTTCCGGATCGGCGCCCGACAGGGTGAAATCGTCTGTATGGCAGATGCCGGTCGCCTTGACCTCAACCAGCACTTCGCCGGCGCGGGGGCCTTCGAGTTGAACGGTCATGACCTCAAGCGGCTTTCCGGCCTGAATGGCAACTGCGGCGCGAACGTCCATATCTTATCTCCTGGCATTGTCTTGTGATTGAACAGGGCTGTTTTGCCCGAGCTTGGCTGGAGGGACAAGGGGCAAAGCCCGGTTTGTCGCCCCGAAGAAAACTGCATTGCCGAAATCGGCCCAATCATGCACGGCATGATGGCCGTAATTCATACGTTCTAATTTATTAATAAATGAATTAAGCATATGAATTTACAGTATATTTTTAGATTTTTGTTGGCCTTTGGTTTACGGTTTCCGTGCTAATGACCCCGTGGATTTTAAGAGGTCGGCGAGGACTGCTCCCGAAAAAGCGTTCGCCAATCGACAGGCAATTTTCAGCACCCGGCGGCAGGCCGGATATTTTTTAGCGTGGCAGAAAGCCCGGCGCACCGCTTTTCACAGCGCGCCTTTCCCGCCGCGATGAGCGACATGAAACGGTGTTTTCAGGATGAGCAGGCGGATAAAAAAAACAGCACGGAAAAGGAGCCTTTTTTCGTCGCTCCTTAGAGACCACTCGGGCACCTTCGCTATCATGACCGCGCTGCTGCTGCCGGTTTTCATCATCTTGCTGGGGTTGCTTTTTGAAGGCGGCAGGGCGCTGGCATATTACAACCAGTCCAAGCGGGTCATGGCCATGGCGTGCGAAAGAGCCACCAAGCCCACGCGCACCTATACGTTGCTTGACCGCGTCAGGCGTGACAACGTGACCGCGGCCTTCGATGCCATGATTCAATCCACCAAGCAAAAGGTCCTCTCGCGCCAGGTGGAGGTGGACTGGACCACGACGAAGATCAAGGCTGAGTTCAGTTACGGTCTGATTTTCTCGGAGATGTTCAATCTCGATAAGCTGAAATATCGCCTTGATGAGTCCTGCGAAGGCATCCCGCCCTATCCCGAGGACGATGCGGTCATCATTGACAATATGTTCGAGAGCAATGCTCTCGGCGTCGAGCGAGTTCTGAAAAACGGCGTCACCAAGGAAACCCCCGGCGGCTGCTGGGGTGTCTATCCATTTTCGGAAATCGGATGGGATGGCGGGACCGGACCCGGCGTAGAGTTGCAGGACTGGAGCAGCCCCTGCTGTCGCCGCAATCACAACTGGCAGGGTTATCCGGCGGGCATGGAGAGCAAGAAACTCAACGGGGCCCCCACCGCGAACGACTTGGCCTGCACGCTGAAGGAGGCCGATAAGGTAAAGACCACCGACAAGAACGGAATTGAAAAGAAGGCGGGCACCGAGCTCTCATTGCCAACCCGTTATGTCATGGAACTCGACAGCGACTGGGGCCCGCCTGCGCCCGGCAAGAAAAAAAATATCGAAGCCAATAGCTCGATCTACAAGGATGTCGAGCTTCACCCCGGAATATATAAGATCATGGTTTGGTATAACGGGCGCCGGGCCGTCGAGGACGTCGAAAAAACAAACGGAATCAAGATTTCGCTACAGCAACGGCTCCCCACCCTGAAACCTCAGCAGAAGGTGTGGGAAATGGCCCAGGATAAAAACAATATCGCTTGGACGCCGAGGGATTACAGTTTCAGGGTCAAGGCTTACTCCATCTATCGGGTGACGATCGAAGCTACCGGACTGAGCGACAGCTTCGGCGGCATCATCACGGGCTTCCAGCTTATCTATGTGGATCGAATGGAAGAAGGCTGAGATGAAGTCTTTTCTTTCCCCGCGTCAGGATAAAAGCTGCGGCGGCCCGCGCGGATGCCGGTTCACGCATGGGGCATGTTACCGGCTGTTTGGCGACCGAAAGGCGGCAACGGCGGTGGAGACGGCGCTGCTGTTGCCGCTGTTTTTTGCGCTGATTTTCGGGGCGCTCGAAATCGGCCTGCTGATGCTCTATTATCTCTATCTCTCTTTTGCCTCGAATGCGGGCATCGAGTATCTCCGCAAGGCGGCGGCGGACGGTAAACCGGCGACCGAGATTGCGCTGCGTAAGGCAATCACCTCCCGTTTCATTGGAGGGACGGACGAAGCCAATCTCAAGATTGCCCTTTTGCCGATTCCCGACGACGACATTGCCGAAGCCAAGGTGCCCATACCGATCGTGAACGATTTCCGCCCGCCCGCCGATACCGCCGGGCAGTACATTCTGGCGATCGGTTACAAATGGAATTTTTTGATGCCGACGACGCGTATCCTCGTGCCGGACACCGGCGGCATTCATCAGTTGCGCAACATTTCCCTGGCGATCACTGCCGTGCGGGTGACCGAATGAAAAAGACGACACAGTTTTTGCGTCTTGCTGGTTTTGGCCGTTGCCGCTCTGGCGCTGCGGCGGTGGAAATGGGGCTTCTGGCACCGCTGCTCGTCCTTATGCTTGCCGTGGTCATTGAGATCGGGCGGGGCTGGCTGAGCTATGACCGGTTCATGACGATCGTCGACAATTCAGCGCGCTGGGCGGCAAGATTTCCTGAATTCGAGGAAAGGGTGCGCACGGGGGTTCCGAGTTTCGTCGTGCTTTCCGGCAGCGGCATTCTCCAGACGGGCAAACTCGACCTGACATTGAGAAGCGTCAAACTGGTGGATAAGGTCGCCCGGCTGCAATTTCCCGCCCACAATTTTCTGGGCTCTGCCGAAGATGTGCCGTGGGAGAAAACCGTGATCGCCAACGGTTTCGTCGCTCAGGACGCTATCATTGTTGTCTCTGGGCGGTACAGCTATCGGCCTCTGATCGCTGCGGTGGCCGATATCTCGCTCAAATTCGAATATGTCGCGGCGGTCAACCCGTTCTTTTCCCAGCGATATCCTTACCAGAGCGGCAAATCGGATTTCGCAAAGTGGAACCTCAAGCGCTCGCCATTCAAACCGAACTGATCGGCCTCAGACAGCCTCTGTCTCGGCCTGGCTTTCGCCGAGCCACGCCGCACAATCCCGCAACGCCCGCGCTGCAATCAGCTGGCGTTTCATGATCGTCTTGTCCTTGCCGCGAAAACGCTTCACGCCATCAGGCTTGACGATGGAGCCGGGTTCCAGTTCCGGGAAGAGGCCGAAATTGATGTTCATCGGCTGGAAGGAACGTTTGCCCTGCTCATCATCGGAGGAGAGGTGGCCGCCGGTGATGTGGTTGAGGAGCGAACCGAGCGCGGTGGTTGCCGGCGGCAGGCTCGGGGCCTCGCCCTTCTGTTCGGCGGCGGCAAAGCGACCGGCCAGAAGGCCGACCGAGGCGCTTTCTACATAACCTTCGCAGCCGGTGATCTGGCCGGCGAAACGCAGGTCAGGCCGGGATTTAAGCTTCAGCGAGCGGTCGAGCAGAACAGGGGAATCGATATAGGTGTTGCGGTGCAGGCCGCCGAGGCGGGCGAATTCCGCATTTTCGAGGCCCGGAATCATGCGGAACACATCCGCCTGGACGCCGTATTTCAGTTTGGTCTGGAAACCGACCATGTTGTAGAGCGTGCCGAGCGCATTGTCCTGGCGCAGCTGGACGACGGCATAGGCCTTGACGGTCGGGTTATGGGCGTTGGTCAGGCCCATCGGCTTCATCGGGCCATGGCGCAGCGTCTCGCGGCCGCGTTCGGCCATGATCTCGATCGGCAGGCAGCCATCGAAATAGGGCGTGCCTTCCCATTCCTTGAAACCGACCGTGTCGCCGGCAATCAGCGCATCGATGAAGGCGTTATACTGCTCCTCGTTCAGCGGGCAGTTGATGTAATCCTTGCCCGTGCCGCCGGGGCCGACCTTGTCGTAACGCGACTGGTACCAGCAGATATCCATGTTGATGCTGTCGCGGTGAACGATGGGGGCGATGGCGTCGAAAAAGGCGAGCGCATCCTCACCCGTCTCGGCCTGGATGGCGGCGGCGAGATCCGGTGAGGTCAGCGGGCCGGTGGCGATGATAGAGTTGCCCCATTCCTTCGGCGGCAGGCCGTTTACCTCTTCGCGGATGATCGTCACCAGAGGGTGACTTTCCAGCTCTTTCGTCACTGCTTCAGAAAACCCGTCGCGGTCGACGGCGAGCGCACCGCCGGCCGGCACCTGGTGTCTGTCGGCGCAGGCCATGATCAGCGAGCCGGCAAGCCGCATTTCGGCATGGATGACGCCCACGGCGTTCGCCGTCGCGTCGTCGGAGCGGAACGAGTTGGAACAGACCAGTTCCGCCAGCGTATCGCCCTTATGCGCATCCGTGCCGCGCACGCCGCGCATTTCGTGCAGGATGACAGGGACGCCGCTTTGCGCGATCTGCCATGCGGCTTCCGAACCGGCCAGTCCGCCGCCCACGACGTGAATGGGAGAAGTGGTCTTGTCTTGCATGCTGGTGTCCATGGGCGGCCGCGGGGCAAAGGCTCCCGTCCGGCGGCTGTCTTTCGAGTGATTGTTCCGCGGGTCCCGAAGGACGCTGCATTGTTTGCGGATGCACTAGCATGCATGGCCGGGGCAGCCAAATGTTTTTGGGATGGGGGATGTGAGGGAGGTGATGTGGAGCGGGCGGTTGCCGCTTGTTTCTTCTCCCCGCCGGGGAGAAGGTCGCGGCAGCGGGATGAGGGGGCGAGGGTGCGGTCTATCGCTGGGGTTGCCCCTCATCCGACCCTTCTGGCCGCCTTCTCCCGGCGGGGAGAAGAAATATGCCGCGATGACGGGCGCCTTTCCAAAGGCCAGTTTCTCCAGCCAAACCCCAGAATCAAAAACGGCGCCAGAGGCGCCGCTTTCTCTAACCTGTCGCTCAATCGTCGCGCCCTGGAGGTCGGGCAGCGGGACGACCGTTTACGCCTTAGCGGAACGAACGGGCTGCTACGTTACGGATGTCGTAACGGGTCAGGCCGATGTCGCTCAGAGCCTGGTTGGACAGGCTGCCAAGTTCGTTGATCGTGCGGCGGTAGGAGATCCAGTTCTTTGCGATGCGGATGGGGTTCATAATCGTTTCCTCAATCTATCTCTGTTGATTTCGTCTGCCGGCTCAGTGTTTCTCTGTGCTCTCGGCTGTTGAGGTTTATATATAGACATTGAGCCATGTTGTGCAGTGCAGAATTTAGGCTACTGCCATGCATTTGTGCACTATGTCGGCTAAATTTGCGGCTTTGAGTATCGGTTGGGCAAAATATGAGCGGAAATGCCTGTGTTTCAGGCGGTTTTGACTGATTTGGCAGCTTTTGGCGGCTTAGGAGAGGCTTTCCGGTGTGAAAAGCAGCCATGAAGAGGCTCTAGCGCGATCCAGGCCTGTGCAATTGGTCGGCCCATCGATGCATTTTTCATCTGCCGATACGGCGAGTGGCTGCGCAGTCGCCCAAAACGAAAAAAGGCCGGAGGCGGAAGCCTCAGGCCTTTTTGGGTAGGTCGTCTCGCATCCGCCGCAAGAAGCGGCGGGGCGTATGATTAGATGCCGACGGCGGTGCGGGCGACGCGGCGGATGTCCTGACGGCCAATGCCGAGGTCATTCAGTTCGCGGTCGGTCATGCGGCCGAGTTCGGTTACGGTCTGACGATACTTGCGCCAGTTGGTCAGCGAGCGTGTGATGTTCATTTTCATCTTCCTCTTCGTGCTGTTCAGTCTCTACGGCCAGTCTTGGGAGGCTTTGGTCCGGGGCTGAACTCGATCTCTGTATGACCATGAATATAATCGGTTTAATCAAAACAAAAACAGACAAAGCAAGATGTCACCTATGCATTAAACGCAAGGCAAGCAGGGAAATCGACCTGATTGCGGCGATCCGTGCATAATTTGTGACCAATTTGTGTGCTTTTGGTGCTCGAAAGAGGTCGGGCGTTGCGAATCCAGAGGGAATGGCCGGAAAATGGATGGGCGGGCCGCAGAAGCCTCGAATTACAGATATGAAGCGGGGTGCGGCAATCCGGTAATATCGGTTGCGGGAGAGGCTATATATAATGTCAATGTAGCCGCATAAATATTGCCCGCTTCCCCGCCTGCTTCCATGCGGATGTGCCGCTTGGGGCGGGCCGGCAAGGCGAGGGGGGTGGACGCCCCTCGGTTTCCCGTTTTCAGCCCAGAATCGTCTCGGTTCCGCCCCTGTGCCCCATCTCCTGGCGCCGGCGGCAAATAAGCCTGGAGGGCGGCTGTCTCTTTCCGCGGGCGCGGGCAACAAGAAAAGTCCGGAGGAAACGAAAGGCGGGGGGAACGGCGTGCTTGACCCTTTCAGAACATTGTGACATACCGCCGCCCAACGTGCGGGTATGGCGGAATTGGTAGACGCATTGGTTTTAGGTACCAACGCTTCGGCGTGGGAGTTCGAGTCTCTCTACCCGCACCACAAGCAAAGCATGGCTGTGCCACGCTTGCGCCAGAGTGCATCTTTATAAGATGCGGGGAGCTTCGGGGTTCTTTTCTCCCCTTTGGTCTTTTTCTCCGGTGCAGGTGAAATGGTGTCCGGCAGGCGCTTGTGTAAAGAAATAAGGGAAGCCACGGCCGGGGAACGACGTTTCCGGCGCAGTGCTCGAAAGTAAACCAACGGCTGTCTGAGCACCGCCGCCATGATGTGAAGGTTTGAGAAAATGCAGGTTATTGAAACGCTCGCTGAAGGGCTGAAGCGCGAACTCAAGATCGTTATCCCGGCTGCCGACATGAAGGCCCGTCTGGACGAGCGCCTGGTTGACGCCAAGGACAAGGTTCGCATCAACGGTTTCCGTCCCGGCAAGGTGCCGATGGGCCACCTGAAGAAGATGTATGGCAAGTCCATCATGGCCGACCTCGTCAACGAGCTGGTTCGTGAAAAGCCGTCCGAAATCCTCTCCAGCCGCGGCGAGAAGTCTGCGACGCAGCCGGCCATCTCCATGACCGAAAACGAGCAGGAAGCCGAAAAGATCCTGTCGGCCGAATCCGATTTCGAATTCACCGTCGCCTATGAAATCATTCCGGCCATCGAACTGAAGGCCAATGACGGCATCAAGGTTACCCGCGAAGTTGTTGAAGTCTCCGAAGACGAAATCAACGAGCAGATCCTCAAGATCGCTGAAAGCGCCCGCACCTACGAGACCAAGAAGGGCAAGGCCGCCGATGGCGACCGCGTCACCATGAACTATCTCGGTAAGGTTGACGGCGTTGCCTTCGACGGCGGCGCTGCCGAAGATGCCGAACTGGTTCTCGGCTCCGGCCGCTTCATCCCCGGCTTCGAAGACCAGCTGGTCGGCGTCAAGGCCGGCGACGAAAAGACCATCACCGTGACCTTCCCGGCCGACTATCCGGCTGCGAACCTCGCAGGCAAGGAAGCCAACTTCGACATCACCGTCAAGGAAGTTGCTGCCGCCGCCGAAGTCGAAATCAACGACGAACTGGCCACCAAGCTCGGCCTCGAATCGGCTGAAAAGCTGAAGGAAATCGTCAAGGGCCAGATCGAAAGCCAGTACGGCAACGTCACCCGCCAGAAGGTCAAGCGTCAGATTCTCGACCAACTGGACGAGATGTACAAGTTTGACACGCCGGCTGGCCTGGTTGACGCCGAGTTCGACAACATCTGGCGCCAGATCAACACCGATCTCGCCCAGTCCGGCAAGACCTTTGCTGACGAAGACACGACCGAAGAAGAAGCCCGCGAAGAATATCGCAAGCTGGCTGAACGTCGCGTCCGTCTCGGCCTCGTTCTCTCCGAAATCGGCGAAAAGGCCGGCGTTGAAGTGACCGAAGAAGAAATGCAGCGCGCGCTGTTCCAGCAGCTGCAGCAGTTCCCCGGCCAGCAGAAGGAAATCCTCGATTTCTTCCGCAACACGCCCGGCGCTTCCGCTTCGCTGCGCGCTCCGATCTTCGAAGAAAAGGTCATCGACAAGCTGCTCTCCGAAATCTCGGTAACGGACAAGACCGTTTCCAAGGAAGAGCTTCTGGCTGACGACGGCGAAGAGGAAACGGAAACCAAGAAGAAGGCTCCGGCCAAGAAAAAGGCTGCTGCCAAGGCTGACGCCGCTGAAGGCGAAGAAGCCGCTCCGAAGAAGAAGGCTCCGGCCAAGAAGAAGGCCGCCGAAGGCGACGCCGAATAATCTTCTTCAGTGCAAGCTGATTGAACAGAGGGCCGTGGCGAAAGCTGCGGCCTTTTTGTTTGGACTGCCTGGTTTCTCGGGAGTGTTGCTCGCTCAGGTTTGGACTTTCGACATCGTCTCGTCATTCTGAATCATTATCGTTGGAAACCGTGGCCGCCGAATGAAGGCACCATCGCCACGACGCCGGGGAATGTTGAAGGGTCCTGTCATGGGCGTCAGAAACTATTTGATCGAGGGTGTTTCCGGGACCGGTAAAACCTCGGTGGCAACGGAACTCCAGCGCCGTGGCTATCATGTCATCCACGGCGACCGTGAACTTGCCTACAAAGGTGATCCTGAAACAGGCGAACTGGTCGATCTCTCGATGTTTCAAGGCGATGAGGATATTGTCTACCGTCATCGGCATCATATTTGGGATGTCAAAAAAGTGCAGGCGCTGGTGACTGATCGACGTCACGCGATCACGTTCTTTTGCGGCGGCTCAAGGAACTTTGGGCGTTTTATAGACCGCTTCGATCAGGTCTTCGTTCTGGATATCGATGTCGCCACCCTGCAAAGGCGGTTGATGGAGAGGAGTGAAGACGAGTTCGGTGGAAAGGCGGACGAACGTGAATTTGTCTTGCGACTCCATGCGACGAAAGAAGACCTTCCCGCCTCTGCAACGGTCATTGATTCCTCCAGGCCTTTAGACGCTGTGGTCGACGATATCCTGGCCCGCTGCGTTAGCCCGACCTCAGGAAGTCAGCAACACGGGGCTTCTTCGTTTTGATCACAATGCGGTGCAGCATGATTTTTTGCTGCATCTGCTCTTGTTCATCTCCCGTTCATCTGGCACCCTGCGCAGCATGATTTGCCCCGGTCGCGGAACGCGGCCGCTCGGGTACTGTGTGCCGCTTTTATGCGGCCTCATCGCTGCCAAACCATTGGCCTTGAGCTTTTACCGTGCCTGCCGGGTGTTCCGGCGCGCCCTTAATCTGCCAGGGGACAAATATGTCGCTCCGAACGGGTTCTGCCCTTGTATTGTCGTTCTTTACCGCCGCCACGGCCGCTCATGCCGATGAGGCCGGGCTGATCTGGAAACCGGTCAAGAATTCCGATCGTTCCTACACGGCGCGCATCGGCGCCAAGCTGCCGGTCGATACGCCGATCCGGGCGGGGCTGGAAATGGGCATGAATGCCTCGAGGATGGGGCAGGTGGTGGATACGCCGGTGCGCCTGTGGGGCAATGTCACGCTGCTGGCCGAACAGCTGCCGGGTGTCTCGCTTGCGCGCGATGTCGGTGTCATCGTCAATGCATTGACGGGATCGAGCAGCCTCTCCATGACATCGCAGCAGAAGCGCATCGTCACGCCGGAACTGGATATCGAGGCGAACCGCAATTTCACCGTGCGGTACGACGGCACGGCGCAGCAATGGAACGGGCTGGATGTGTCGCAGTCGCTGCGCCTGTCCCGCTCGGAAACCGGCACGGCCTTCGTGCTGACGGGGGCGAGCCGTAACAGCTTTAACGAGTTCAGCAGCGGCGTGGCCGTGGAGCAGAAGATCGGCGATAATCTGACGGTGCGCGGAACACTTGACCAGGGTTTTGCGGATCATTTCCGGCCGGGGGTGAGTGCGCGGTATAGTATTCGGTGGTGAGGGGGCCTTACCGGTTGTCGGATGAATGAGCAGAAACGATAGGCATTCTCGCGCCCTGCGCGGCCTCATCCTTGGGCTTGTCCCAAGGATCTAATCACGTCGTATAAAATTGCGGCGTTGCAGATGCTCGGGACAGGCCCGAGCATGACGGAGGAGAGGGTTGCGCATATCGCAACGAACTCTCCTCGCAACAAAAGCCTAATCCTTCTTCAACTCACCCATGCGGTTCCACGCATCGAGCCCGGCAATCTTGTAAGCTTCGGCAAGTGTGGGATAGTTGAACGTATTCTCGACGAAATACTCCACCGTGCCTTTGAGATTCAGCACCGCCTGGCCGATATGCACCAGTTCCGTTGCGCCTTCGCCGACGATGTGGACGCCGAGCAGGCGGCGGGTTTTCAGCGAGAAGATCATCTTCAAGAGCCCGCTGTCGAGACCCATGATGTGGCCGCGGGAGGTTTCGCGGAAATGGGCGATGCCGCATTCATAGGGAATGGCGCGTTCGATGACTTCTTCTTCCGTCAGGCCGCAGGTGGAGATTTCAGGCACGGCATAGATGCCGTAGGGGAAGAATTGCGGCGGTTCGCCGGCCGGTGCGCCGACGGCGTGGCGGGCGGCGATGCGGCCCTGTTCCATGGACGTGGAGGCAAGGCTCGGGAAACCGATGATGTCGCCGGCGGCATAGATGTTCGGCACCGAGGTCTGGAAGGTCTCGGGATCGACCTTCAGGCGGCCGCGGCTGTCGGCCTCCAGCCCGCAGGCCGAAAGGTTGAGCGTATCGGTAGCGCCGACGCGGCCGGCGGCAAACAGCACCGTCTCTGCCTTGAGGACGCGGCCATTGCCGAGCGAAACGAGGCATTTGCCGCTTTCGTCGCGCTCCACCTTTTCCGCCTTCTGGCCGAAGATCAGCTTCATGTTGCGGTCGCGCAGCTGATAGGCGAAATCCTCGACGATTTCCTTGTCGATGAATTCCAGCATCGTTTCGCGCGGCTCCACCACCGTCACCTGCGTGTCGAGCGCGCTGAAGATGGTGGCATATTCGATGCCGATGACGCCGGCGCCGACAACGATCATCGAACGCGGCAATTCCTTGATCTCGAGAATCTCGTCCGAATCGAGCACCGCCTCGCCATCGAAGGGGATATGCGGCGGCCGGTAGGGGCGGGTGCCGATGGTCAGCAGGATGGAGGTGGCGGTAACGGTCATGATTTCACCGTCGTTTTTCACCACCTTCATGGTGTTGGCGTCGATGAAGCTTGCCGTGCCGCGAATGTGCTGGACGCGGTTGCGGGCGAACTGGTGCTCCAGCACTTCCACTTCGTGATCCAGCGTGATGAGCAGGCGGCGGCGCAGGTCTTCGGCGTCGATCTCCTGCTTGACACGATAGGCGCGCCCGTAAAAACCGCGCTCGCGCCAGCCGGTGAGGTTGAGCGCCGTTTCGCGCAGGGTCTTCGAAGGGATGGTGCCGGTGTGCACCGAAACGCCGCCGACGCGGCTGCCCTTCTCGATGACCAGAACCTTCTTTTCGAGCTTGGCGGCCTGAATGGCGGCCCGTCTTCCCGCCGGACCGCTGCCGACAACAATCAGATCGAACTGGTGCATGAAAAACCCCGGAACAGAATTATTGCAATGACCGGATGTCGCATCCGGCATGGCGTCGCCGCGAAATGGTCGTGATGCCATTTTGACGATGGGGAGTGATTCCCCTTCAGCCTTGCCCGCAAGAGTGCAATGCAACAAACGCCTGCGTCAATCTGTAGCGTAAGAATCTGACGGATTCGTAACTGGGGGGTGAGGTTTCAGGAGGTTGTGCGATTCTTAGTGGCGCGGAGGTGCGTGGAGCTTACCCCCTCTGCCCTGCCGGGCATTTCCCCCTCAAGGGGGGAGATCGGCAAGAGGCTCTTTTACTGCTCCATTCTCAAGCGTTGAGATGGGCGAGGCCTTGCCGCAGATCGATCTCCCCCCTTGAGGGGGAAATGCCCGGCAGGGCAGAGGGGGGTAAGCCCCACGCTCCTCCCTTCACTCCTGAAAAAGCCTCAAAAACCCAACAGCTTCATCCCGCCCGGCGTTGCCGGTCGGGGATACCCAGCGTGCGTCGGGCGATTGCCCGGCTGCGCTTCGGTTGGGGTTGGTGTGGGTCGGATGCGTTGCGCAACCGGGTCTTTCACCATGCCGTATCTCGCAAAGGGCGGTGCACCGCCTGTTGCGAAATGGTCCTTTCCACGAACGTTGCCAGCGTTCCCACCACAGGACCGTCCCTTGGTTTCCGCCACGTCTGGCAGCCACCCGGCAGGACTGCGTTCACTCTAACAGCGCGCCGCGGAGCGGGGAAAAGCGGGGACGAATTTTTCCGGCGTCAGTCTTCCTTGCGGGTAACGTGACGGTGCAGCGCGGCAAGGTCCTGGCGAAGTGCCGCCAGTTCGGCCAGCACTTTCACATCGATCTTTTCATGCAGGGAAAGAACCTCGAGCTCGGCCTTCAGGTTCACCTCATAATCCTTGGCGGCCTCGAAACGGTCACGGGCGGCCTGACGGTTCTGCGACATCATGATGATCGGCGCCTGAATGGCGGCCAGCATGGAGAGCAGCAGATTGAGGAAGATGAAGGGATAGGGGTCGAAGGCGCGCGTCGTCAGCACGATGGTGTTGATGATGGCCCAGACCACCAGGAAAAAGCAGAAGCTGAGGATGAAACCCCAGGAGCCGCCGACCTTGGCGATATTGTCGGCCAGCCTGTCGCCGAGGCTTGCACCGGCGGAAAATTCCGCGTTGATGTCGCTCGAAACCAGCTTTTTCTGGTGCGACAGTTCGAGAATGCGGCGCTCCACCTCGCCGATTTCGCGGGAGGAGCGCTTGAAGTGCGAAACGATATAGTCGGAGATATCTGACACGGTGTTTCTCCGGTTTTTATGGGGCGATACGGATGTTTCCCGAGATAAACCCGCATGGCGATGGAATTCAAACGATTTCCACCGCCATACGGTTCAGGCGTCCCCGCCGAAAACCATCAGACCGACGGCGCGCCCTCATGCAGCCAGTTGAAACCGGGGAAGAAGCGCTCGCGGCCATATTGCTGGCCGAACATCATGTCGAACTGCAGCAGGCGGTAATCGCGCACCACGTCGGGAACGGCATTGGGCGCGATTGACCAGTCGGGCAGGGCCTTGCCGTCGGTCGCCACCAGCATGTGCCGGTCGATGACGGAAAAGGCCTGCTGAACCTCACCGAGCGTGCCGGTATAGAAGGGATCGGAGAATCCCGCGGTCTTCAGCACATGGTAGGGCAAAAGCGCCGGGCTGATGGTGCCGATATTCTTGCGCACGCCCTTCCTGGAGGACCAGACGACGAGCGGCGTCTCGTGTTCCTTCTTCATCACCTCCAGCGGCGCGCGGCGGCTGGCCACCATGCCCGGCATGTAACCGCTTTCCACGAAGGCCTGGCCAAGCGGCGGCAGGTGATCGCCGAAGAGGACGATGATGGTTTCGCGGTCGCGTTTTTTCGCCCAGCGCATCAGTTTCAGCAGCGCTTCATCGGCTTCCGCCACCCCTTGCGAATAGGTGGCGAGCGCCTGCGAGGCCGAGGCGGAGAGATCACCGTCGACGCCGATGGTGTTTTCGGCGTAACGGGTCGCCTCATAAGGCCCATGTCCCTGAAGGGTGACGGCGAAGAGGAAAAGCGGGTTCTGCGTGCGCTCCGCCGTCGCCATGATCTCGTCCATCAGCGCATCGTCGGAGGCGAAGTTGCCGCGTTTTTCCATGGCGGGCAGCGTCTCTTCCGAGCGGAATTCCTCGAAGCCGAAATTCCTGTAGACCTGCTTGCGGTTCCAGAACCATTCCTGGAACGGATGCATGGCGATGGCGGAATAACCTTCGCCGCGGAAGAAACTGGCGAGCGAGGGCACCGGGCGGCGGATATATTGCTGATAGGGAATGCTGCCATAGGGCAGGAAGGCGTTGGAAAAGCCGGTCAGCGCCTCGAATTCCACATTCGCCGTCATGCCGCCGAACTCGGGCGAAAAGACGTTGCCGGACTGTTTGGCGCGGATGGTCGGCATCGGATCGGCCGAAAGCTTTACGTTTTCGAGACGCGCCGGGTCCCAGAGCGATTCGCTCATCAGCATGATGACGTCAGGGTAGTCGCCCTTGTTGGCGGCGAAGGCGGCGGGTTCGGACGTCAGGTCGGCGATGCTGTTTTCACCGTAACCCTGCGGCGCTGCGACATTGGCCATCGGAATATTGAAGGCGAAGGCCATCAGGAAGCCGTTGTGGCGGTAGTTTTCCTGCTGATCCCACATCATGGGTATGATGTTGAGACGGTCACGTGCCCAGGAATAGTGCGAATAGTCCATCAGCGAGGCCAGACCGGCAAGAAGCGGCAGCGCCAGCGCGAGACCTGCCGCGCGCTCACGCCAGCGCAGGACGGGCGAATGGCGGCGCGCCAGCAGCCATAGCGCCACAAGTGCGGCGATGGTGGCGCAGATGCCAAGCCCGAGCAGCACCGCCGTCAAGGGCTGGGCCTTCAGCATGGTCGGCAGAAGCTCTAGGATCTGCCGGCCGAACAACAGGTCGGAAGGGTAAAGCGGATCGGAAAGATAGGTCTGTTTCTGCGCGGAAATCAGCCCCGTCAGCACGCAGAGCGGTGCGACGGCGATCAGCGACAGGTAACGCCGGCCGAGGATCGCATCCAGCGCCACGAGAAGGGCGAGCACGGCGGCAATGGTGGTGATGCCGGGGCGGGCGGAGGAGGTGAGGAAAGCACCGACATCCGTGAGCGAACCGCGGGCTATCCACTCCAGCGCCACAACGAGCACGACGGAAGCAACGGTCAGATTGGCAAGCGTAGAGGCCGTGCCCGAAAGCTTGGAAAGGCTCCTTATCCCTGCAGGCGAAAAGACAAAACCAGCCTTTTCGGAAGCCGTTGTTTTTGGCGCCGAATGTCTCAAACCCATACTCCGGTATTTCAGGCGGCACGGCCGATCCGGGGAGGTGAATCGGGTGTCGCAAAAGTGTCATGTAACTGTCACATAAGCGCGATGAACGCGACATGAACTTTGAAGAGTCTGGCCGGTGCGGCGATAACCTTAGCGTGAACGCGCGCGGCTGATGCGTAACGGACGCCGCCATGCAATTGCCGCGTTGCGGAGCGCGCACGGGCGCGGTATTGAAAAGCCATGAGCGACAGACACGATATCCAGAACCATCTCCGGATTGCCGTCGGGCAGTTCAATCCCACCGTTGGCGACGTGGCGGGCAATCTCGCCAGGGCGCGTGAGGCAAGGGCCGATGCGGCAACGCAGGGCGCCGACCTTCTGCTTCTGACCGAACTGTTCATTTCCGGCTATCCGCCGGAAGATCTGGTGCTGAAACCGGCTTTCTTGAAAGCATGCCTGAAAGCCGTGGAAGAACTGGCGGCGGAAACCGCCGATGGTGGGCCGGGCGTCGTTATCGGTTTTCCGCGACAGGGCGAGACGGGACGACACAATTCGGTGGCGCTTCTGGACGGCGGCAAGATCATCGCGCTGCGCGACAAGATAGACCTGCCGAATTACGGTGAATTCGACGAAAAGCGTGTTTTCTCCGAGGGCTCGATTTCCGGTCCCTATAATTTCCGTGGGGTCAGGATCGGCATTCCGATCTGCGAGGAAATCTGGAACGATATGGGTGTCTGCGAAACGCTCGCCGAAAGCGGGGCGGAAATCCTGCTGGTGCCGAACGGTTCGCCCTATTATCGCGGCAAGCTGGATGTGCGCCATCAGGTGGCGCTGAGGCAGGTGATCGAAAGCGGCCTGCCGCTCGTTTTCGCCAACCAGCTGGGCGGGCAGGACGAGCTGGTATTCGACGGCGCAAGCTTCGGTTTTAACGCCGACAAGACGCTTGCCTTCCAGATGAGCCAGTTCGAGGCCACACTTGCCGTCACCGACTGGAAACGCACGGCAGATGGCTGGCGCTGCGAAAGCGGGCCTTTCTCCAAGATTCCGGAAGGTGAGGAAGCGGACTACCGCGCCTGCATGCTGGGCTTTCGCGACTACGTCAACAAGAACGGCTTCAAGAGCGTGGTTCTCGGCCTTTCCGGCGGCATCGATTCGGCGATCTGTGCAGCCCTTGCCGTCGATGCGCTGGGCGAAGAGCGGGTGCGCTGCATCATGCTGCCTTACCGTTATACGTCGGAAGAATCGCTGAAGGACGCGGCCGATTGCGCCAGGGCGCTGGGCTGCCGTTACGATATCGTGCCGATCGTGGAGCCGGTGGAGGGGTTTCTCTCGGCGCTTTCCGATCTCTTCGAGGGCACGGAAGAGGGCATTACCGAGGAAAACCTGCAGAGCCGCACGCGCGGCACCATTTTGATGGCCGTCTCGAACAAGTTCGGCTCGATGGTTGTGACGACGGGCAACAAGTCGGAAATGTCGGTGGGTTACGCCACGCTCTACGGCGACATGAATGGCGGTTTCAACCCCATCAAGGACCTCTACAAGATGCAGGTCTATGCCATTTCCAGCTGGCGCAACGCCCATGTGCCGCCGGGCGCTCTCGGCCCTTCCGGCGAGGTGATCCCCGCCAATATCCTTTCCAAGGCGCCCTCGGCCGAATTGCGTCCCAACCAGACCGACCAGGATTCGCTGCCGCCCTATCCGGTGCTCGACGATATTCTCGAATGCCTCGTCGAGAAGGAAATGTCGGTCGAGGAGATTCTCGCGCGCGGCCACGACTTGGCCACCGTGCACCGGGTCGAGCATCTGCTTTACCTCGCTGAATATAAGCGCCGGCAATCGGCCCCGGGTGTTAAGATCACCAAGAAGAACTTCGGCCGTGACCGGCGTTATCCGATCACCAACCGGTTCCGGGATCGGTGACTGAAGGAAGGCGCGGGTAGCGGATGTTTGCTCGGCGTTGCCATGCGTTTCTTCTCCCCTCGGGGGAGAAGGTGGCCCGAAGGGTCGGATGAGGGGGCAACCTTGCCGAATATCTCGACCCTTGCCCCCTCATCCCGCTGCCTCGGACTTCTCCCCGGCGGGGAGAAGAAACAAGTGGCATGTGCTCGGTCCCCAGTGGGACTTCGTGTTTAAGCAGACGGCGGGGAGAAAACCCCGCGCCGCCCACTCGCCTCAGATAACCTGCCCCACATCGATGCGGTTGCCATCGGGGTCTTCAAAGACGAAGGCGCGCAGGCCGTAATCCTTGTCCTGCAGGCCCTTGATGATGCGCAAGCCCTGGCTCTTGCAGAGCGCGTGCAGCGCATCGACATCGCTCACCATCATATGCGCCACGTTGAAGGGCGCTGCCTTGTGCGTGGGCTGCAATGTCAGATGCAGCTCGGCATTGCCCTGTTTCAGGATCATGAAGCCGACGGGGTTACCGTTTTCGAAGGTCTTTTCGAAGCCCAGCACGCCAACGTAAAAATCATGGGCCGTTTCGATATTTTTGACAGGAAGCATTGCGGCGATCCGGCCGAAGCGGATGCCGTGATCGGCGATGGTATTCATCGCGGAACCTCGGATCTGGGAGAAACGGGAAGCGGCGCGGACGGTGCCGGAGCGCTGGCGTTTTTTCCGGTTTGAATTTGCAGGACGGTGCCTGCCGCCCTAGGATCATAATCGAGGCGATGGCGGATGCAAACGGAATGTCTGCATTGCCCAGCGCTTTGAACGAGAACACGGACACGCCCGGGAGGCAGAATGCGCAGCTCCATCGAAATCTTCAACATCCGCACCCGGCAGATGCGGGTGGTGTGGCAGACACCTGATCTCTTTGAAGCGCCGAACTGGTCGCCGGATGGGAAATATCTGCTGTTGAACAGCGAAGGCCTGCTTTATCGCCTGTCTCTGACCGGTGATGTTGCGCCGGAGAAGGTCGATACCGGCTTTGCCACGCTCTGCAATAACGATCACGGCATTTCGCCCGATGGTTCGCTCTACGCCATTTCCGACAAGGTGGAATTCGGCAAGAGCGCCATCTATCTCATGGCCTCCGCAGGCGGCGCGCCATGGCTGATGACGAAGAACCTTCCTTCCTACTGGCATGGCTGGTCGCCGGACGGGCAGAGCTTCGCCTATTGCGGCATTCGCGATCAGGTCTTCGATATCTACTCCATGGATATAGAAAGCGGCGTCGAGACGCGGCTGACCCATGGCGAAGGTCGCAATGACGGGCCGGATTATTCGCCTGACGGCGAGTGGATCTATTTTAATTCCAGCCGCACCGGGCGGATGCAGATCTGGCGCGTGCGGGTGGACGGCTCCGCCGTCGAGCGCATCATCGACAGTCCTTATGGCGACTGGTTTCCGCACCCGTCTCCGAAGGGAGACAAGGTGGTGTTCGTCTCCTATGACGGCGACGTTTTTGACCATCCGCGCGATCTCGATGTACGGGTGCGGCTGATGGATATGGATGGCGGTAATGCCGAGACGCTGTTTGAGCTTTTCGGCGGGCAGGGAACGATGAACTCGCCTAACTGGTCACCTGAGGGGGACGAGTTCGCCTATGTCAGGTATTTCCCTGTGTAATGGGGGAGGCAGACCACATTGCCGCACCACCGGCAGAATACTTGCATTCGCAAACTTTTTTGCCCATAGCTTCCTTTGTCAGGTGCCCGCCCTTGCGGCGGGAGAATCGGGAATCCGGTGAAAGCCCGGAACGTGCCCAGCGCTGTGAGGCGGACGCTCTTTTTTTGAAGCCACTGAAGCAATTCGGGAAGGCGAAAAGGGCGGATGAAGCCAAGTCAGAAGACCGGCCTGACGGGATAGACCGAACCGCGCGGACGGCGGCAGGTTGTTGTCGAGGCGGGGTGCGCATTTGCGCCCGGCCTTCGCATTGTTGGGGATAAACGATGCCAGCCGATCCGTCCGTGAGCAATCCGCCCGACGCCAGTTCTTTCGATCAGGCGCTGTCACCCGCCCGCCCGTTTTCCGGTGAGGAACGCGAGGCGATTTACCGCGCCATTGAAACCCGCCGTGACGTGCGTGATCAGTTCCTGTCCGATCCGCTGCCGGATGATCTGGTGGAACGTCTCCTGAAGGCGGCCCATTCCGCGCCCTCGGTCGGTTTCATGCAGCCGTGGAATTTCACCCTCGTCACCGATGGCGCGATCCGCCAGGCGGCCTTTGTGGCCTTCAGCCGCGCCAATGAGGAAGCGGCGGCGATGTTTACGGGCGAGCAGCAGGCGCTTTATCGCAGTCTCAAGCTTGAAGGCATCCGCAAGGCGCCGCTCAGCATCTGCGTCACCTGCGATCCCACACGCGGCGGCAAGGTGGTGCTGGGCCGCACCCATAATCCACGCACGGATGTCTATTCCACCGTTTGCGCCATCCAGAATCTCTGGCTGGCGGCCCGCGCCGAAGGCATCGGCGTCGGCTGGGTCAGCATTTTCCACGATAGCGACATTCGCACCATTCTTGGTATTCCCGACCATATCGAAATCGTCGCCTGGCTCTGCGTCGGCCGTGTCGATGCGCTTTACACCGAGCCGGAACTGGCGGTGAAGGGCTGGCGTCAGCGCGTGCCGCTGGAGGAACTGGTGTTTCGCAACCGGTGGGGCGGGGTGTAGAAGCGGAGGCCTGTAAATAAGGCGGGACACGTTGCCGCGTGTTTCTTCTCCCCGCCGGGGAGAAGGTGGCCCGAAGGGTCGGATGAGGGGGCAAGCTCTCGGAATATCGCTGACGCCGCCCCCTCATCCCGCTGCCGCGGACTTCTCCCCCTCGGGGAGAAGAAGCAAGGCGCGCGCTCGCCCCATTACGAGCGCGGAAGAGATTTCACTGCTGCGGCTGTATACCCTTCAGTGCCGGGTTCTTCAGGTCGATACGGCCTGTCTGGTCGGGCAGAAATTTCGGGCCTATGACGCGGACGCGGCTGTCGTTCGGGTCATATTCGCGTTCGGGAACAGGCTGTTCCGGTGGCTTGGCGGCCTGTTGCTGTTCGGCGGGTTTCTCAGCCTTGTCACCTTGCGGTGATGGAATTGTGGTGATGCCGGAATAGGGTTTTTCGGGCTGCGGCCGGGCGGCCTCTTCCTGCTTTTGCATTTCCTTGTGATAGGCGGCCATGTTGCAGGCGCAGCCCGGCGCTTTTGTGCTGGCGTTTCTGTAAGCGAAGGCGGTTGGCAGCTCTCTGTAGGGTTTGCCTGTTTCTGCAGACACCATGTCGGCCGTTTCCTGATCCGCCATGGAATGGAAATAGAGCTCCGTCTCCGTGCCGGGGCACATCTTCTGGCATTGTTCTGCCTGGGCGCGGAAATCGAGCGGTGAGGCGTTGGCGGCGATGGGGAAAAACGAGCCGTCGCAGGTGCGCACGCAGAGCGTTCTAAGCCCACCTTCCGCTGCGGCGTTGGGATAGGGCGAAAGCCCTGCCTGTCCCGGCTGATTTTCCTGCTGGCGAAAGGCATCGGGGTAACGGGTGACATCGGGGGCCGGCGGCAGCTGTGCTTCCGTTTCCGGGAGGGTGCTGCAGCCATTGGCGTCGAGCGCGGCGAGAATGCGCTGGCGTCTGATATCGCCGTCGTCGCTGCGCTGCGCTGCCATCGCATCGTCACGGTCACGGATGATGGCGTCGCGTTCGCTCTGCGCATCCGCCATCGCGTCGCTGATCTGCGCGCAGAGATCGGCATTGGGGTTGCCATAAACGGTGATGCTTGCAGATGAGCAGCCGTAGCGGCGCAGATCGTTCCTGATCCTGCGGATTTCTATGTTCTGGCGGGTGAGTGCATTGGCGTAGCGGCGCACCTCGGCCGTGTTGCCGATGACGCGCGGCGGCTCGCGCAATTGCGCGTAGAGAGTGTCACAGACCTGATCCGCAAAAGCGGCGGCCGGAGCGATGAAGACGAGGGGAAGCAGGAGGCCGATGATGCGGCTTTGGCGCCGGGTCAATTGTTCGATCCGTTCGATGTCCCCGGCCGGTGGCAGGGGCGTTATACTTCACGAAATCCGTGTTTCAGGAAGATAACATAAGCTGTTGCCGCAATGCGGCAACAGCATGTTCAAAATTGCGTTAATGCGGCCCGCATCACACCGAAGGGTGCGATGCCTGCACCACGGCAAACGCCGCCATGTTGACCACGCCGCGCGAGGTGACGCTGGGCGACAGGATATGGGCGGGCAAAGCCGTGCCGAGCAGGATCGGGCCGACATGCAGGCCCTCCGTCAGCGTGCGGGTGACGCCGAGCGTGATGTTGGCGGCATCGAGGTTCGGGAAGACCAGGAGGTTCGCTTCACCGGTCAGCACGCTGTTGGGCATGGCGCGCTTGCGAAGCGCTTCTGAAAGCGCGGAGCCGCCCTGCATTTCGCCGTCCACTTCCAGTTCCGGTGCCGCCGCCTGCACGATCTTCAGCGCACGGCGCATCTTGCGGGCGCTTTCAGAATCGCGCGAGCCGAAATTGGAATGGCTGGCGAGTGCGATCTTGGGCGTAATGCCGAAGCGGCGGATTTCCTTGGCCGCGAGAATGGCCATTTCCGCCACTTCCTCTGACGTCGGGTCGTAATTGACGAAAGTGTCGGTAAGGAACAGCGCGCCCTGCTGGGTGATGAGCAGGCTGAGGCCAGCAAACGAGCGCACGCCTTCCTGCTTGCCGATGATCTGGTTCACGTCGCGAAGATGCCGGTCATAACGGCCTTCGAGACCGCAGATCAGCGCATCCGCTTCATCGCGCTTGACCGCAAGCGCGCCGATCACCGTGGAGTTGGTGCGCACGATGGTGCGCGCTGCTTCCGGGTTGATGCCGGCGCGGCCGACGAGGGCGAAATAGTCATCGACATAGTCACGGTAGCGCGGATCGTCTTCCGGATTGACCACGGCGAAATCCGTATGCGGACGGATGCGCAGGCCGAAGCGCTTGAGGCGCGTTTCGATGATCTGCGGACGGCCGATGAGGATCGGGATGCCGGTGCCTTCTTCCAAGAGCACCTGGGCGGCGCGCAGCACGCGCTCGTCTTCGCCTTCGGCAAAGATGATGCGCTTCTTTTCGGCGGCTTTCGCTGCGTTGAAGACCGGCTTCATGATGAAGCCGGAACGCCAGACGAAACGGTTCAGCTGATCGAGATAGGCTTCGAAATCGGTGATCGGCCGGGCGGCGACGCCGCTTGCTGCTGCGGCGCGGGCAACGGCCGGGGCGATGCGCAGGATGAGGCGCGGATCGAAAGGCGAGGGAATGAGGTAGTTCGGGCCGAAAATCGGCGTCTCGCCGCTATAGGCCTTGGCGGCGACTTCGGAAACTTCCTCACGGGCAAGCTCGGCGATGGCCTGCACGGCGGCCATCTTCATTTCCTCGTTGATCGTGGTTGCGCCGCAATCCAGCGCGCCGCGGAAGATATAGGGGAAGCAGAGAACGTTGTTGACCTGGTTCGGGAAGTCCGAACGGCCGGTGCAGATCATGGCATCCGGCCGGGCAGCACGCGCCGCCTCCGGCATGATTTCCGGGTTGGGGTTGGCAAGTGCGAGGATCAGCGGATTTTCCGCCATGCGCTCCAGCAGTTCCGGCTTCAGGACGCCGGCGGCGGAAAGGCCGAGGAAGACATCGGCGCCATCGATGGTTTCGGAAAGGACGCGCTTGTCGGTCTTCTGGGCGTAAACTTCCTTCCATTCGTCCATCAGCGTGTTGCGGCCGTCATAAACGAGGCCTTCAATGTCGTGGACCCAGATGTTTTCTTTCTTCGCGCCCATGGCGACAAGCAGGTTGAGGCAGGCGAGCGCCGCAGCACCCGCGCCTGACGCCACGATCTTGACGCTCGCAAGCGATTTTCCGGCCAGTTCCAGAGCATTGGTGACGGCGGCGGCGACGATGATCGCCGTGCCGTGCTGATCGTCGTGGAAGACCGGGATATTCATCTTCTCGC
Source organism: Agrobacterium sp. 719_389 (assembly GCF_900188475.1). Classification (NCBI taxonomy): domain Bacteria; kingdom Pseudomonadati; phylum Pseudomonadota; class Alphaproteobacteria; order Hyphomicrobiales; family Rhizobiaceae; genus Agrobacterium; species Agrobacterium sp. 719_389. The sequence goes on along the minus strand of NZ_FYEM01000001.1, from coordinate 473,951 downwards.
GCAGCTGGCGTTCCACCTCGAAACATTCCGGCGCCTTGATGTCCTCAAGGTTGATGCCGCCGAAGGTGGGTTCCAGCGCTGCGATGGTCGACACCATGTCATTGATGCCGGGCGCGTCGATCTCGATGTCGAAGACGTCGATGCCGGCGAATTTCTTGAAGAGGACGGCCTTGCCCTCCATCACCGGCTTGGAGGCAAGCGGACCGATATTGCCAAGACCAAGCACCGCCGTGCCGTTGGAAATGACCGCGACGAGGTTGGCGCGGGCGGTATATTCCGCCGCCATCTCAGGATTTTCATGGATGGCGAGGCAGGGGGCGGCAACGCCCGGCGAATAGGCGAGCGCTAGGTCACGCTGGTTGCCAAGCGGCTTGGTGGCCTGGATTTCCAGCTTGCCGGGGCGCGGGTAGCGGTGGAAAAAGAGCGCCTGTTCCTCGATGTCGGCCTTTGCCGTGTTGGCGGGCGTGTTGTTCTTATCGTGAGAGGTCATTCTTCCACCGTCATGTCTGGTTCAATTCCGGCCCCCTGAATACAACAAACTTTCCCATGGTACAGCCGTTATTTACCGCCCCCTTATGCAAATGCGGGCATGGCTTATTCGCGTTTTCGTGATGCCACCAGTCATATTCCCTATAAAAACCGGCCATTGTCATGTTGCTGCAACACGAGTCTGGTTCTGAGAGGGAAGAAAGCCGCAGGGACGCAACCGAACAGGGGGATGAAATCCGTGGCCGGTCAAATTGAAACCAGACAGTTCAGAACGCTTTTCATTTCGGATGTCCATCTCGGTTCCAAGGCGGCCAAGACGGATTTCCTGCTCGATTTTCTGAAACATCACGAAGCCGAGACGATCATTCTGGTCGGCGACATCATCGACGGCTGGCGCCTGCGCCGCAGCTGGTATTGGCCGCAGGGCTGCAACGACGTGGTGCAGAAGCTTCTACGCAAGGCCCGCAAGGGAACCCGCATCGTCTATATTCCCGGCAATCACGATGAATTCCTGCGGGAATTTCCGGGCATGCATTTCGGCGGCATCGAAGTGGCCGAGCGCATGATCCACGAGGCGGGCGATGGCAAGAAATATCTCATCATCCATGGCGACGAGTTCGACGTGGTGGTGCGCAACGCCCGCCTGCTCGCCTATCTCGGCGACTGGGCCTATGACGCTGCGATCGCGCTCAACATCGTCATCGCCGCCGTACGCCGCCGCATAGGCCTGCCTTACTGGTCGTTCTCGGCCTGGGCCAAGCTGCAGGTCAAGCACGCCGTCAACTTTATCGGCGAATTCCAGCGCGTGGTGGCTGACGAGGCGCGCCGCAACAATGTCGACGGCGTCATCTGTGGGCACATTCACCATGCTGTCATGGAAGACATGGACGGCATTCGTTACATCAACACCGGCGACTGGGTGGAAAGCTGCACGGCGATTGCCGAGAACGCCGATGGCAGCTTCGAGCTGATCACCTGGATGCAGACAAGCGACGTTACCGCCGAGCAGACATCGGATGAGATGGAGCCGGTGGATATTCCGGGGCTGATCGGGAAGCATGCGGCCTGAACTGGGTGCTGCTTGATGGCGGCGGCGATCCCTAAGCGTGGTCTCACTCTCTGACGTCATCCTCGGGCTTGTCCCGAGGATCTGCAGCAGATCGATTTCACGCGATGTGAATAGATCCTCGGGACAAGCCCGAGGATGACGTCAAGTGTGCGGCAAAGCTGGTGGTCGTCTTCACGCGATGTTGCAAGAGCCACTTTGACGGTCGGCGCGGTGCATTCGCGCGAAACTCAAACGTCAATCGCTATCCTCAAAATCTCGTTAGGACTGCGTTCGTCGTAGACGAGCCTCGACTAGCTAATATGGAGCAAGCGGATGCCGCTTGTTTTTTCTCCCGCCGGGGAGAAGGTCGCGGCAGCGGGATGAGGGGGCGAGGGTGGTGGTATGCGGAGAGGTTGCCCCCTCATCCGACCCTTCGGGCCACCTTCTCCCCGGCGGGGAGAAGAAACAGGCGGCGAGGTCGCGTCTTATCTTGTTTCTCTGCCTTCGATAGCCGGGGCTTACCCCCACAATTCCGGCCGTGCGGGATAAACCAGCGAACCCTCATAGACGAGACCCGGCTGCCGGTCCTCAGCCAGCAGCAGCGGCCCGTCGAGATCGGCAAAGGCTGTCCCTTGAGCGGCCAGCACGGCGGGGGCCATGCCGAGCGAGGTGCCGAGCATGCAGCCGACCATGATGGTGAAGCCGAGGCGCTCCGATTCCGCCTTCATGACGAGCGCTTCCGTCAGCCCGCCGGTCTTGTCGAGCTTGATGTTGATCGCATCGTAGCGGTCGCGCAGGTCGGTGAGGTCCTTGGTGGAATGCACGCTTTCATCGGCGCAGATCAGCACCGGATGGTCGATGCGGGCGAGGATGGCGTCCTTGCCGGCGGGGAGCGGCTGTTCGATCAGCGATATCTTCAGTTCCGCCGCAAGTCTCAGATAATATTCGATATTATAATCATTCCAGCCCTCATTGGCGTCGATGATGATGCGCGCCTCCGGTGCTGCGGCGCGCACGGCGCGCAGGCGTGCCTCGTCATCGGCCGTGCCGGTCTTGATCTTCAGCAGCGGGCGGCCTGCGTTTTCCGCCGTTTTCGCGGCCATGGTCTCGGGGTCGGCGAGTGAAATCGTATAGGCGGTGACGAGCGGTTTTGCCGCCTGTCCGAGAATGCTTTCGGCGGCGCTTTTGCCGCTCATCTTGGCTTCGAGGTCCCACAGCGCGCAATCGACCGCATTACGGGCGGCGCCCGGTTGCATCGCCTGCTGCAGTTCCTGCCTTGTCAGGCCGTCGGCAATCCGCTCCGCCATGGTCTCGATATCGGCGATGACGCCTTCGATGCTTTCACCATAACGCGGATAGGGCACACATTCGCCACGGCCGGTGAAGGAACCATCGCGGATGATGCACGTTACGACATCCGCATGCGTGCGGGTGCCGCGTGAAATGGTGAAGCTGCCGGCGACGGGAAAACGTTCTGTTGTGGCTTGCAGGTAACGGGGCATGTTTTTTCACTTCCGATAGGGCGGCAAAAGACACATGACGCCAAATTTATCACGAATTGTCGGCGGTTACTGTGGCCTGCCGAAGGCCAAACCGTTATGAAACCTTTAAGAATCTCATGACGGCTGCACTCGCTCGGAGCATTATGCAAGAACAGGACACACGGCAACAGGCGAACCCGGCCGCCATCACCGAAGACGACAGCGTCTCCGGCGGCGGTTTGCGTTTTGTCATGAGCGGCTCCTGGCGCAACAGCAATCTCTCCGGCGTTTTCCCCAGTCTCGAAAAGATCGAAAAAAGCAGATCCGCCGGTGCGGTGGAAATCGATCTTTCCGCCGTCGAGGCCATCGATACCACGGGCGCGTGGATCATTCAGCGTCTGCGCAAGGACCTTGAGGCCAACGGCGCCACCGTCACCTTGACTGGCAATGACCATATTGAAGAGGTCATCGGCCAGTTGCCCGAAAAGGTGGAGATGGAGGGCGAAGCCGCTGCGAAGGAGGGGCTTGCCGAGCGCATTTTTGCGCCCATCGGCAAGGCCGTGATCCAGAACGGCGCGGATTTCCTCGCCGGCATGTATATTCTCGGCTCCGCCGTGCGCGGCGCGCAGATGAAGCTCGGGCGCGGACGCGGCGTGTCGCCGGCGGCGATCGTCAACCAGATCGACCATATGGGCGTGCGCGCCGTGCCGATCATCATGCTGATGTCGTTCCTGATCGGCGCGATCATCGCCCAGCAGGGCGCGTTCCAGCTCAGATATTTCGGTGCGGAAGTCTTCGTCGTCGATCTCGTCGGCATTCTGCAATTGCGTGAAATCGGCGTGCTTCTGACCGCGATCATGATTGCCGGCCGGTCCGGCAGCGCCATCACGGCGGAAATCGGCTCGATGAAGATGCGCGAGGAGATCGACGCGCTGAAGGTGATCGGTCTCAACCCTGTCGGCGTGCTGGTGTTTCCGCGTCTGGTGGCGCTCACCATCGCGCTGCCGCTTTTGACCATTCTCGCCAATTTTGCAGCACTTTTCGGCGCGGCTATCGTGGCGCTGCTTTATTCCGGCATCACGTTCGAAGTGTTCCTGTCGCGCCTGCACGGCGCTGTCGAGGAATCGACCATTGCCGCCGGCATGATCAAGGCGCCGTTCATGGCGCTCATCATCGGCATTGTCGCGGCGGTTGAGGGCATGAAGGTGGGCGGTTCGGCGGAATCGCTTGGCCAGCATGTCACCTCCTCGGTGGTGAAGTCGATCTTCGTCGTCATTCTGGTGGATGGTCTTTTCGCCATCTTCTACGCAGCCATCGATTTTTAAGGAGGGCGCGTTGGAAACCCTGGACCAGAAACCGCATGAGACCAGAACCGGAAAAGACGGCCGCGAAGTGGTGCTTTCCGTCGAGGGCGTGACCGTTGGTTTCAACGGCCGGAACGTGCTTGAAAATCTCGACCTCGATGTCTATCGCGGTGAAATCCTGGGCTTCATCGGCCCTTCTGGTGCCGGCAAATCCGTGTTGATGCGTGCGATTTTGCGGCTCCTGCCGCGGCAGGCGGGTGCGATCCGCATTCTGGGCACCGATTACGACAAGGCGAGCGAAGACGACCGGATGATGCTCGACCAGCGTCTTGGCGTGCTGTTCCAGCAGGGGGCGCTGTTTTCCGGCCTGACGGTGAAGGAAAACATCCAGCTGCCGATGCGCGAATATCTTGATCTGCCGAAAAAGCTGATGGACGAGCTTGCCTATCTCAAGATCGAGATGGTGGGGCTGAAGCCCGATGCGGGCGACAAATACCCGTCCGAACTGTCAGGCGGCATGATCAAGCGCGCAGCCCTTGCCCGGGCGCTGTCGCTCGATCCCGACCTCGTCTTCCTCGATGAGCCGACATCCGGCCTCGATCCCATCGGGGCGGCGGAATTTGATATGCTGATCGCGCGCTTGCGCGATTCGCTCGGCCTGACCGTCTATATGGTGACGCACGACCTCGACAGCCTGTTCTCCGTCTGTGACCGCATCGCGGTTCTCGGCCAGAAGAAGGTGCTGGTGGAAGGAACATTGCAGGACATGTTTGCCTGTGACGATCCGTGGGTGCAGTCCTATTTCCGCGGCAAACGGGCGCGCTCTGTCGTTCTTCCGGACGGCAGACATGAAAATCCGGTGGAGTAACAAGAAGCATGGAAACCAAGGCGAACTACACCATAGTCGGAATTTTCACGCTGATCGTGATCGCCGCCGCATTCGGCTTCGTTTACTGGATGGCGGAATTCGGCCGTGGCGGCCCGACGGCGCAGCTTGTCGTGCGTATTCCCGGTTCGGCCAACGGCTTGTCCGTCGGTTCTCCCGTGCGCTTCAACGGTATTCCTGTCGGCACCGTGCGCGGCCTTGCCATCGACCGCGATGACCCGGCCTATTCCATCGCCTTTACCGAAGTGCAGGCCGATGCCCCGGTTTTCCCGTCCACGCGCGCCGTGCTTGAAATCCAGGGCCTGACGGGCGCTGCCTATATCGAGCTTTCCGGCGGCAACAAGGATGGCGAGCGTATTCTGCAGAAAGCCGTCGAAAGCGGCGTTCCCGCCGAGCTGACGGCCGATCTTTCCAGTGTCACCAACCTGCTTGCCACCGCAGACAAGATCCTGAAACGTGCGGACGGCGCGATCGGTGAATTGCAGGGCTTCGTGCAGGATGCGCGCGGCCCGCTGACGCAGACCGTGCGCAACGCCGAGAAATTCTCCGATGCGCTGGCGGCCAATTCCGACGGCATCAAAAACTTCATTGCAAGCCTCAGCTCGCTTTCGACCACCGTGCAGTCGGTCTCGGTGCGTCTCGACGGCACGCTGACCGCGATCGAAGATCTGGTGAAGGCTGTGGATGCCGGCAAGATCGATTCCATCCTGTCGAATGTCGACAAGGTGACGAAGGATGTGGCCTCGGCTTCGAGCGATATCCAGGGCATCATGGAGACGGTGCAGAGCACAGCGCGCAATTTCGAGGCGGCGAGCACGGAAGTGCAAACGGTCGTGAAGCGCGCGGATGAGCTTCTCGCCTCGGTTGATCCCGCCAAGGTGGGCACGGTCGTCAACGACGTCTCGACTGCCACGGCCGATGCGCGCGACGCGGTGGCGAACTTCAAGCGGATTGCCGACGATGTCGGCGCGCGCCGCGCCGATATCGATCAGGCGGTTTCCGATTTCACGGAAATGGGCCGCAAGCTGAACCTCGCCTCCAGCCGCGTCGATGGCATTCTCGCCAAGGTGGACGGCATGCTCGGCACTGATGACGCCAATTCGCTGTTTGCCAAGGCGCGCGAAACGCTCACCTCCTTCAAGGCGGTGGCCGACAATCTCAATGCCCGTATCGGGCCGATTGCTGACAATCTCACACGCTTCTCCAGCTCGGGCCTGAAAGATTTCCAGGCGCTCATCGGCAGCACGCGGGTGACGGTCGACAATCTAAACAACGCCATCACCAATATCGACCGCGATCCGCAGCGGTTGATCTTCGGCGGCGAAACCGTGAAACAATATGACGGCAGAACAAGGCGCTAAGAGGGGTATGGGCCAATGAGACTATCGATGAACGGCCAAAGGCGCCGCGCCCTCATTCTGGCTCCGCTGCTTGCCGCGATGATGGCGGGCTGTGCGGGTGCGCCGAAGAACGATACTTTCGATCTTTCCGTCTCTTCGGCGACGGTGACGCAGGGGCCTTCGCTCAGGAGCCGGCAGCTGCTGATCGCCGATCCGACGGCGTTAAAGGCGCTGGACAGCGAAAACATCGTGGTGCGCCTTTCCGGCTCGGAGGTGCAGTATCTCGGCAATTCGCAATGGAGCGACCGCCTGCCGCGCATGGTGCAATCCAAGCTCGTGGAAGCCTTCGAGGATACCGGCAAGCTCGGCGGCGTCGGCCGGCCGGGGCAGGGGCTGGCGATCGACTATCAGGTCGTGACCGATATTCGCGCTTTCGAAATCGATACGGCAAAGAACATCGCCAATATCGAAATCTCGGTGAAGCTGCTGAACGACCGCAATGGCACGGTGAAGGCGCAGGAAGTGTTCCGCGCCAGCGCCCGTGTCAGCGGCTCCGGCAACGCCAATTTCGTAAAGGCGCTGGATCAGGCTTTCGCTGCCGCCACGCGGGAGATCGTGGCCTGGACGCTGAAATCGCTCTAGGCGTCAGCGGTCATTGCCGTCAGAAGAAATCGCTTTATGTTTGCGTAAGACCGGTTGCCGATCGGTCCATATGCGATGTTGCCGATCCGTGAGTTCGTGATGCGTTTTCTGCTGCTGCTTTGCCTTGTGCTTTCCACCCTGTCTGGAGCGGGCGCCGCCATGGCGGCCGGTCTCCGGCTGATAGAGGTTCCAGCCGCGAATGGCAAAGCTGCCATGAAGGCTGCGGTATGGTCACCCTGCGCGGCCGCGCCGGCGGAGGTCAGGATCGGCCCCTTCATTTTGCCCGCCGTGCGGGATTGCCCTGTTCCCGATGGAAAATATCCGCTTATCGTTATCTCCCATGGTTTTGGCGGCACCTATTTCAGCCATCGCGACACGGCGGCGGCGCTGGCGGATGCCGGTTTCATTGTCGCGGCGATCAATCACCCCGGCGACAATGCGCTTGACATGAAGAAGGCGGGCGAACTTTCCGCGCTGACGGGCCGGCCGGCGGAGATTGCCCGTTTGCTGGATCATCTGCTTGAAGGTTTTAGCGAAGCCGGTTCCATCGATGCCGGGCGGATCGGCGTTTTCGGATTTTCGCGTGGCGGTTATACCGCACTGGTGCTTGCTGGCGGCACTCCCGATTTTGCGAATGCCGGGCTGCCCTGTCCGGACCCGCAGGCGCCGATTTGCGCGCAGATGCGGCAGAAGACGACATTACCGCAGCACGGCGGTCAGGATGCGCGTGTGAAGGCTGTGGTTGCTGCCGACCCGTTAAATGCATTTCCCGGCGCGGGCGACCTGAAGAATATTAGGATCCCGGTCCAGCTCTGGAGTTCGGAACGGGGTGGCGACGGCGTCGCGCCGCAGGATGTTCTGCGGCTGCGCGGCGATCTGCCGGCGAAACCGGACTATCGGATGGTGAAAGGGGCGGGGCACTTTTCGTTTATCACCCCTTGCCCCGCCGAGATGGAAAAGGCCGTGCCCCAGATTTGCAGCGATGCGGCGGGTTTCGATCGGGTGGAGTTCCATCGCGGCTTCAACGCCGATGTCGTCAGCTTCTTCAAGGCATCGCTGCACTGAGGCGCTGTTTGCCTGTAGCGGAAGCCGTCGATCAGACGGCGTCCTGCTGCGACTTCCATTCCGGAAGGGGGAAAACCCGGTCGTAGCTCCAGTTGAAGACAAAAGCATAGACCACGTAAAACAGCGCAAACGAGATATCCATTACCAGCGCGTGGGCAAGGCTGATATTCAGATACCAGGCGATGAAGGGCATCAGCACGATCAGCAGGCCCAGTTCGAACAGCACGGCATGGGCCACCCGAAGAGCGGGCGTCTTCAGCGTCGTGCCTTTCAGCCGCTGCATGGCGTGGTCGAAACCGAGATTATAGACATAGTTCCAGACCGTCGCCAGCGTGGCGCTGACGAGGCCGACAATGCCGATATCTTCCATAGGCATGCCAAAGAGCAATGCGCCCAGGGGAATGACGAGCAGAAGGCCGATGATTTCGAAACTGAGGGCGTGGCGGATACGATCTTGCAGGGAACGCATTTCATTCTCCGGTATGTGACCGGGCCGTCCCGCATGCTGTCGCCGATATGGCCGAGGTCGTCCTCGCGCTGAGGCATATAGAGGTTTTGGGCGAATTTTTCAAGCGCGTGCATTTGGGGCCTTGGATATGGCTGGAAGGTCGCCGCTTGTTTCTTCTCCCCGAGGGGGAGAAGTCCGCGCAGCGGTATGAGGGGGCAAGCTCTCCGTATATCTCTGCGCTAGCCCCCTCATCCGGCCGTTCGGGCCACCTTCTCCCCGGCGGGGAGAAGAAATACGCGGCAGCGGCTCGATCTCTCTCGGTGCAAAGAGAGGGCGATGCGGAACCAGACCGGTGCATTTTCGTTATCGCTTATGGAAGGAGGCGTGCCATGCAGCAGAATTCCTCTGAGGGAAGAACGATCAAGGCCGCCAACACGGCGAAGGTTTCGACTTACACGCCAAGCCTCATTTCCCTCAAGGGAAGCTATGTGGCGATGATATTTCGCAGACCGCTTTGCCGAAATCCGCTGGATGTGCGGAAGAAATAAGGGTGAGGAAACTTGCCTGTTACTTGGCCCCGCACATTGATGACGACGACTGCCGAAATGATCGAAAGCTTTAGATGTCTCTAAAGTGTGATTTTCAATCCGGCCCGTCTCCACCTAGACTGGAGATCGCCACAAGAGCGAAGGGAGAATGACATGAAATCAGTTCTCATTATCGCCGCTGTCTTTGGTTTTTCCGCCAGTGCAGCGTTTGCGGAATGCGCAGGTCATCAACAGATCAACGCTTCCGTTCCTGCCGTAGACCGTGAATTCAAAACTGCAAGCATCGTTCCGCCAACGGACCCGGTTGAGAAGCCTGTCGTCATCCTGAAAAAGACCGACCGCCTTCCGGCTGCGGTTGCGACGACCGGTGAGCCCGAAGCCGCAATGCAGCGCATGCAATAGACAAGAACAATAACCTCTTCATTCAGAAATCCCGTGCGTGAGGTGATCCGCGCGGGATTTTGCTTTTTGAAAACGAGGGGAGGCAGGAATGCTAACGGTAAAGGCCTGCTTCGCGCGCCTTCTCCGGCATTTCGGGAGCGACTAGCTGTCGAGCTTCAGCGACAGCTGTTTCGGCCCTTCGTTCTTTTTCAGCACGTAAAGCGGCCGGGTGATGATGACTTCCGTTCGCCGTTGCAGTTCGCGGCGTCGTTCGAGCGCGCGCTCGCGCATGTCGCGGGAGCGGGCGACGACGGAAAGGGCATTTTCTATGGTTGCGTCTGCTGTGTTCATCGCTGACCTCCATAATGTTCACTTTATGTTCTCATTATTGATGGCTTGTGTCAACACTATGGCACGGTTACGGGCAGGTAATCGATACGCCCCCGGCACGCTGAGCACGGCGGCGCGAAAGACTGCGTGGGGATCGGCTTTGCTCCACGCGCCAAGCTGCCCCGCACGGATCTGTTCCGGCAGTGTCGACAGGGACACTCCGGGCTGGCTACGTCGATTTTCACGATGATGTTTCGAAGGCGCGAGGCTGATCCGCCCGGCTTCAGGAGGGGCTCAGGAGAGGGGGCGTTGATCCGGCGCGGGAAGGCTGCCGGCGGTCAAGAGATCGGTGAGATGCTCGCTGGCGAGCGCGACGATGGCAAGGGCGGCCTGCTGGCGGTTCCAGCCGGCATGTTCCGCTTTTTCGATCAGTCCTTGAATGGAAGGCTCCAGCGCGAACTGGCACTCTGCCTGGTAGTCCATGGTGTCGATCGAAAGCGACGGGGAATTGATTGCGGCCCGCATCCTTTGGTCTCCCTGTTTTCCGGCATGCTCATTCTACGCGAGACGCAAATCGGAACATGCACATTCAGAGGCCGGTGATATCGGGTATCTTGTGAGGCCCGCATATCACTGGCAGCGAATCCCCCAGCAGGCGGACGTTAACGGTAAGTCTTGATCGCTGTCAACGAGCGCAGGGTGGCAGGAACGTCGCCATACTCGTTTTCAGAGCCTTCCGTTCCGGAACGGTTTTCGCCGCCAGATCAGCAGCGCCATCACGTAAAGCGCAAAAAGCACGAACCATGTGACGGGCAGCACCATAAAAAGCGCCGCATAAGCGCAGTTTCCCTCAAAACAGGAGCCGAGAAATCCGGAATCGGCGAGTGCTGCCGACAATAAAAACGCACATATCCCACTCCCGACCGCGCCGAGAATGAAAAGCAATATGTTGATGAACAATCTCATGCCCCCGATCATAGGGATGATTAAGACAGCTTTGGGGAAACGGCGTCACGGCGAGACCTATATTCACCGTTTCGGCAGCCTTGAGAAGGAAAGAACGCCTTTTCTCGCCGCAGCGAATTGACGAAAGCACTAAGTCGAATTTTAAATATGACTCGCGTTTTACGGGAATTCTGGTTTTATTACTTCGGGGTTATAAATGGGGATTTTCAGATGATCAGGGTCGTTTTTGTTACGCTCGCTTTTTTTCTCTTCGCCATATCACCGTCTGTTGCTCAGGATACGGCTCCTGACTGGAAAAAATTTGGTTCCGAATATTTGACCTACAATGGTCAGGCCCTGACGTTCGATGCGGCGGACCTGCAACGTCACCAGAACCGCTTGCGTTGCGTTAAAATGAATAATTACGGATGCGTTATGGGGCGAAGCTGGCAAGGGGCAGTCGCCAACGACAGGGTCGGTCATGCCATCTTCGAGCATCCGAAATGGTCGGTGCGCGCAGTTGTCCGGGATTATTGCTCAAAGAACCGCAGGGGATTGCGATCTGCAATGCAGATTGCCGAGACCTATTCACCCTGGTGCGATACGCTCGGCACCGTCGGGGTTCGAAACGGCTGGGGCAGATCATGCACTGGCGGCCCGCAGCCGCCTGCAGGCTTTAAAGGTCCTCTCTGCGCAAAACCCGCAAACGGCACGCCTGCGGCCGGCCAGTGCGGAAGCTGCAATTGCCCCGATGGCGTTGCGCAAGGCATGGCGGCCAGCGTGAAAGTCGGGATCAATGACAATCTTGCGCTTTTTGGTGCTGACGGCTCACCGAATGTCGGCAATCTGGTTGCCGTTCTCGGAAGCAAGTTCCGGCGGGAGACCGGTTTTGCAGTCAATGAAGGGTTGATCAAGGAAGGTATCGAGCTGGCGGGGCAATGCCGCTGACGGGCTTTTAGCTCCGCATCAACAATGCGCTTTGGGAACACCGACAGAGGCGGTGCAAGCCGCCTTTTTATGGACGCGGTCCAAGGCTTCCAGCCCGCCCCAAGGGCATCATCGGCCCGTAAGGCCGACGCTGGCTGCGTCCGTTAATTTTATGATAAATCAAGGAGTTAATGGTGGGTGATGTAGGGCTCGAACCTACGACCCGCTGATTAAGAGTCAGCTGCTCTACCAACTGAGCTAATCACCCGACCGGCACCGTGTGGCGGTGTGAGGGGGCGTATAAAGGGGAAGTTTGGGCTTGTCCAGCGCGGAAATGAAATTTCTTCGATTTTTGTGACGAAAAAATTTCAGCCGCGCTGGAAAAGCCTGAAAATCCGGGGTTTTACGGATTTTTCCTTTTATTCATCCGCGTCTGAAAGCCCGGCCGATAAGGATGAGGATGCAGGCGCCGATAAAGCCGGCGATGAGATAACCGAGCCAACCCGTCAAAACGATTCCAAATACGGAAAGGATGGCGTTGGCGACGATCGCGCCGACGATTCCAAGAAGGATGTTCATGAAAACACCCATATTGCTTTTCATGAATTGTTCGGCGAGCCACCCGGCGACACCACCGATGATGATGGCTGCGATCCAGCCAATGCCAGCAGATTCCATGATTTCCTCCCATGTTGCTGCATTATCAAAGGTGATGATTCCCGTGGTGAAAAGCAAGGCAAACTCCTGAAAACCTCGCTTTATGCGGGTGGTTTTCCGCGCGGCAGGCGCTAAATAGCCTGATGCGGGCGCAAAGAGACGAAAGGCATGGATGTGCGGTTGATGTTGGGCGGATTGATGGACGGCAAACGGGTGTTCGACGGCTCGACGCGGGATCGGCGGCAAAGGACGGCCATGGCGGCGATAATGGCCATGGTGCTTTTCCTGGTCGGCGGTCTTTTGTCGGCAATGCCCGCCGCGGCGCAGGAGGGAACGACATCGCCCGCCCCGGTGGCGATCCAGGCTTCGACCGTCGAGCAGGCGAGGGCGGAGCTGGAGAAATGGAAGGCCGATGTTGCGGCCATCGCCCGGCAGGTGGAAGCGGGCGGCAGCGACGACGTGCAGCTTGTGGACCTCAAGGGGCGGGCCGATACCATTGCCGCCGATGCGGCCGCCGCCAACACCAAGCTGCGCACCCGTCTCGACCAGATCAAGACCCGGCTGGATGCGCTGGGTGCGGCGCCTGCGGACGACCAGCCGCCGGAAGCCAGCATGGTGACGGAAGAGCGAAACCGGCTGACGGCGGAACGGGCCGAGGTGAATGCGATTGCCGGCGAGGTGGAGAGCACGGCCACCAATGCCGCGCAGATCTCCAACAATATCACCGCCGTTCGCCGGGCGCTTTTCGCCGCCACGCTGTTCAAGCGCACGGAAGTTTCGGCACAGACGCTGGGTGATGCGTCCTCGGCCTTTCTGACCGAGCTGACCAACCTGAACAACGCTTTCAGCAGCTGGGCGAGTTTCGTCTGGAATTACAAGCGCCTGCCGATGTTCGGGGCCGTGACGCTGTCGATCATGGCGGCTCTTCTGTTTCTGGTGGGCGGTTACCGCTTTTTCGGCAGCCGCATGGACCGGCGGGCGTTTACGGGCGAGCCTTCCTATCTCAGACGGCTTTCGGTGGCCTTCTGGTCCACCATGGTGCAGTCGCTGTCGCTTTTCCTGTTTCTCGTCACCTCGGCGTTTTTCCTCGATAACTTCAACGTGCTGCGGTCCGATATCGCGCCGATCCTGTTCGGGGCCATGGCGGTCACGGGCTTCGTTTATTTCGTGTCGCGGCTGAGCTATGCGATCTTTGCACCGACGCAGTCGGAATGGCGTCTGCTGCAGGTTTCCAATCGCGGCGCACACACGCTGTCCTCGGCCGTGCTGCTGATGGCGCTCGTCAATGGGCTCGATTATCTGTTCGGCACGATCAGCGAGACGTTGTATTCGCCGCTGATCGTCACCGTCGCCAAGAGTTTTGTCGCCTCGATCATTATCGGCCTCATCCTGCTCACTGTGTCGTTCCTGCGGCCGGTGATCGGCGAGGGGCAGGATTACGAGACCGGCAATCAGCGTCTGCCGCGCTGGCTCGTCATTCTGCTGCGGGTCGGCGGTCTCATTCTCATCGGCGCCTGCCTGACGGGTTATGTCGGTCTTGCGCGCTTCCTCGCCACGCAGATTGTCGCCACAGGCGCGGTGCTGGCGACGATGTATATCGGCATTCTCTCCGGCAAGGCGATTTCACGGCAGGGGGCCTTTTCGGAATCCCTTGCCGGCCGTTATCTTGGGCGACGTTTCGGCCTCGGCCCGGTTGCGCTCGATCAGGCCGGTCTTGCCGCCGGGCTCGGCATCTATGCGGTAGCACTTGCCTTCGGCGTGCCGCTCATCCTGTTTTCCTGGGGTTTCCAGCCTGGCGATATTGAAAGCTGGGCCTATCGCCTGCTGACCGGCATCACCGTCGGCAACGCTTCGATTTCGCTGATCGGCCTCTTCGGCGGCGTTCTCGTCTTCGCCATCGGTTATATCATCACCCGCTGGTTCCAGAAGTGGCTGGACAACAACGTCATGGCGCGCGGGCAAGTGGATGCCGGGGTGCGCAACTCGGTCAAAACAGGTATCGGTTATCTCGGTATCGCAGTTGCGGCCATTTTCGGCGTCTCTTCGGCCGGTCTCAACCTTTCGAGCCTGGCGCTGGTGGCTTCTGCCCTTTCGGTCGGTATCGGTTTCGGCCTGCAGAATATCGTCTCGAACTTCGTCTCCGGCCTTATCCTGCTGGTGGAGCGACCCTTCAAGGTGGGGGACTGGGTGGTAACAGGCACGACGGAGGGCACCGTCAAGCGGCTTTCCGTGCGCGCCACCGAGATCGAAACTTTCCGTGGGCAATCGATCATCGTGCCGAATTCGGAATTCATCAATTCCTCGGTTGGCAACTGGACACACCGCAACCGCATCATGCGCGCCGAAATCCCGGTTTCCGTGTCTTACGATTCCGATCCGCAGAAGGTCATGGATATTCTGCTGGAACTCGTGCGCGCCCAGCCGCCGGTGCTGCGCAATCCCGAGCCGCATGTGGAATTCCTCCGCTTCGGCGATTTTTCGCTGGATTTCGAACTGCGTTTCCATCTCGCTGATCTGTCGAACGGGCTTGGCGTGAAAAACGCGCTGCGCATCGCCATCCTCCAGCGCTTCCGGGAGGAGGGGATCGACATCCCGTTCCCGCAGCGCAACCTCAATATCCACGTCGAAGGCGACGCCAATCCGCAGATGCTGGCGGCGCTGCTTTCGGAAGAGGGCGACAAGGCGGTGGTGGCCCATACGGGTGCGGCGTCGCCCGTCGCCGGCAATGCGCCGGAGAACGATGCCGGCAAGGCGGGCGGCAAGACTGTTGCGGAACAGCCAGCCGCGGCAAAAGCGGCCGGCAAGGACAAGTGAGCGGCTGCGGCTGGTATCGGTCCGGACGGGTGCGGGGCAGGCCTCGCATCCGACTGTCTTGCGGTGAATGATGGGCGCACCGGGTTTGCCTTTACTTGATGGAGGCCGGATATGCCCGACTGCCGTCACGAAAATATAATCGGAATACCCGTAATGACTGTATTGTTATGTAAACTGTAAGTTGATATATTGTGGTTATTGTTTAGTTTATTTCGTTTCTGTCGGGGTTCAAATGCCGGATCCAATCGATGAGAATGCCCAGCCTGCCCAGCCTGCCCAGCCTGCCCAGCCTGCCCAGCCTGCCCAGCCTGCCCAGCCTGCCCAGCCTGCCCAGCCTGCCCAGCCTGCCCAGCCTCCGGGCCCGGTTTCCGCAAAAACACCTCTTCGCGAAAAACTGAAGGGTTTTTGGGCGTGGATGCAGCCCCATGCCGCCCGGCTGTCCCTTCTGACGGCCGGGGTCGTTATAGGTTCGGCGGGTCTGTTTTTCCTGATGGGTCAGACGGATGTGACCGACGATTACCTGCCCAAACGCTGGAATGAATCCATCCGCCGGTTGGGTATCACGCCGGTCTACCCGCCCCAGGAGGACATTTACGTTGGCGATATCATCGCCGAGGTCGTAGATTCAGGCCACAAGTTCAAATCCCTGCCGGACGACCTCCAGAGCGAATCCTTCATCGGCCGCTACGTCAAGGTGACGCAGATACCGGATCTTCGACGATACCTTTCCCTGAAATCGGAAGCCCCTTATTTCGGCGACAATACCTGGCAGCAGAGTGAGGAAAAGCTTGCTCTTTCGCAGCCGCGCACCGAAGTCCAGAATAATGGCACGACGTCGGGTCTCGAGGTGAAGGATGTGCTTTTCCCGGTTATCAAGATCGAGCGACGGGAAGGTATGGCCGGGCTCTGGAACACTATCGGTTTCGGCGGCGCGCGTGCGGATGTCGAGGAAATCGAGCTGCAGAACGTTCAGACGTACGCCATCAATCCTTTTCACGCTCAATACGCATTGATTCAGTTTTGTGCCGGCAAGAAAACGCAGCTTCTTTGTAACGATGAATATCTGCGGGAGAAGCTGTCCTATATTCTCGGCCGCGACATTTTGAGAAGTGCGGAAACCAAGGATTGCGGTCTGCGCTACATCTACGACATCCGGCTGCTTGTGGTGCGCCAGGCATTCCTGACGCGTGGTGTGAAGGTCACCAACGGCCGTGGCCGGTTGGTTGAGGCCAATCTGGCCGGTAGCAAGCCGGACATGAAGCAATTGCAGGATGCCGTGAATTCGGCGGCAACCGACCGACCCAAGGAAACCCCGGCGGACGCCGCCGTGAAGGAAAAGCTCGCTGCTGAAAATACCATCCGCAGCGCCAATAGTTCGGGCCTTTTCTCCGAACGTCGTTTTGCCCGGCCCCTCGTTATTGGTTTCAATTCCGTTTCGCTGGGTATGCGCGGCAGTACACCTGCCTGGAGGGATGATCTGGCAAAGGCAGCCGCCGATGAGAAAGTAAAAGGCACGACGCTGGCATGCGCGACATCAACGGAGGCGCAGAAATGAAAAACGCATCGATTTTGTTCGGACTTTTCTGCTTCTTTCTCGCCAGTACTCAAAATGCCCTCTCGCAGCCTGTTGGTGGCAACGGTTCCCCGATCAACGCCGATTGCCAATTTGAGATTCCGCCTTGCGAAACTCCAATCGTCAGTGTTCCAGGTAAGCCTCCGGTCTCTCCACCACCGGCAGCAGGGGGAGGAGGCATTCACAATCTGCCTGGAGCCTCCGTTTTCAAGGAAACGATAATTATTCCCGGCAACAACATGTTCGAAGAATTCAAACTGGATCAGCCCAAGATGCTTGAGATGCAGAAGCAGCTTCAGAATCGGTCACCCTGAATATCGGATCGATACTATCCAGCCTGTGTCGCCGTCTCCACAGGGGCGGCGGCAGTCGAACCAAAGCCCACCCCGATGGCGCAATTTCTTCCCTGTCGCAGCACCCTATGGCCATGTCGCAATCAGGCGGCTGAACGGCCGGCAAGCGCTTCATATTCCTCCCATCCAATGTCGGCGGAATAAGGCAAGGCCGGCGCTTTTCAGGGGTTCTGTAAATGAAGACACATGCACGGGCGGTGGTGATCGGTGGCGGCGTCGTCGGCGTTTCGACGCTTTATCATCTTGCCAAGAAGGGCTGGAGCGACAGCGTTCTCATCGAGCGCAAGGAGCTCACCTCGGGTTCCACCTGGCATGCCGCCGGGCTTCTGCCGCTGTTCAACATGAGCTATTCGGTCGGCCAGATCCACAAATATTCCGTCAAGTTCTATGAGGAGCTTCAGGAAGAGACCGGCATGAATGTCGGCTTCTCCAAGGTCTCCAACATCCGTCTCGCCCGCACCAAGGATCGCTGGGACGAATATATGTATTATGCCGGCATCGCCGAGACTATCGGTGTGCGCGTCAACATGCTGACGCCGGAGCAGGTGAAGGAAATCTGGCCGCTCTGCGAGACGGACGGCCTGCTGGGCGCCATCCAGCATCCGGATGACGGTTATATCCAGCCCGCCGATCTGACGCAGGCGCTGGCCAAGGGCGCGCGTGATCGCGGGGCGACCATCTACCGCAACACGACTGTCACCGCCATCGAGCAGCTGGAAGACGGTCACTGGAAGGTGACGACGGATAAGGGCGAGATCATCGCCGAACATATCATCTCCTGCACGGGCTCCTTTGCCCGCAAGACCGGCGAGATGGTCGGCATCAACATTCCGGTCATCCCGGTCGAGCATCAGTACATCGTTACCGAGCCGCATCCGGCCATTCAGGAACGTCGCCGCCAGGGCCTGCCGGAAATGGGCGTTCTGCGCGAATCCGACTCGGCCTGGTACATGCGCGAAGAAGCGGGCGGTCTGATCCTCGGTCCTTACGAAGTCGGCGCGCCGGTCTGTTATGTCGACGGTCCCTCCGACGACAGCGAATATGAGCTGTTCCAGGAAGAACTCGACCGCCTGATGCCGCATATCGAAACCGCCATGGTGCGCGTTCCGGCCTTCGGCGAAGTGGGCATCAAGAAGGTCTATAACGGCGCGATCGCCTATACGCCCGACGGCAACCCGATCGTTGGTCCCGCACCGGGCCTGAAGAATTTCTGGCTGAACGAAGGTCATTCCTTCGGCATCACCGCCGCCGGCGGCGCCGGCTGGCAGCTGGCCGAGTGGATCGTCGACGGTGAACCGACGCTCGATCTGATGGGTGTCGATCCGCGCCGCTTCGGGCCTTACGCAACGGAAGGTTACCTCATCGCCAAGAATGAGGAAGCCTATGCCAACGTCTTTACCATGCATTATCCGGATGAGGAGCGCTCCGCCGCCCGCCCGCTGAAGACGACGCCGGTTTATGACCGCCTGAAGAAGCTCGGCGGCGTGTTCGGCTCGGTTTATGGCTGGGAACGCGCCAACTGGTATGCGCCGGAAGGTTATGCGCTGCGCGAGGAAGATCTCGGCGTCGGCGCCGATGTCATCACCAGCCACAATCACGCGCCGGCTCTGGATGACGGCCGTATCGTTGAAAAATGGTCCTTCCGCCGCTCGAATTATTTCGAACATGTCGGCAACGAGGTGAAGAACGTTCACCAGAATGTCGGCGTGCTTGATATGTCGGCCTTCGCGAAGATGGAGGTTTCTGGCCCCGGTGCGCGGGCATGGCTCGACAGCATTCTTGCCAATGCGGTGCCGAAGAAGCGCGGTCGCATCGCGCTCACCCATCTTCTGACGCCGACTGGCGGCGTAAAGGCGGAATTCACCGTCTATGAGTGGGCGCCGGGCCGCTTCTACATGGTTTCGGCCGGTGGTCTCGAGACGCATGACCATGACGTGCTGCGCCGTCTTGCGCCCACCGACGGGTCCGTGGTGCTGCAGCCGATCACGCAGAAATACGGCGTGCTGGTTCTGGCCGGTCCGAAGTCGCGCGATCTCCTGAAGAAGCTCACCCGCACCAGCCTTGATAACAAGGATTTCCCCTGGCTCACCGGCAAGCAAATTTCCGTCGGCGTGGCGACGGCGCATGCGCTGCGCGTCAACTTCGTGGGCGAACTGGGTTGGGAACTGCACCATCCGATCGAGATGCAGAACTACATCTTTGACCGGCTCATGGAAGCGGGCGCTGAATTCGGCATCAAGCCTTTCGGTATCCGGGCCATGGTGTCCATGTCGCTCGAAAAATCCTACCGCAACATGGGCCGCGAACTGTCGGTCGAATATAACGCCTATGAATCGGGTCTCGACCGTTTCCTGCGCCCGGAGAAGAACTTCATCGGCCGCGACGCACTGGTGGCCTACAAGGAGGCGGGCCTGAAGTCGGTCTTCTCGACGCTGACTGTGTCGGGCAATACGGATGTCGATGCGCGCGGTTCGGAAGCGATCTTCGATGAAAACGGCGCGCTTGCCGGTCGTGCAACAAGCGGTGGGTTCGGCTGGCGCATGGGCAAATCCATCGCGCTTGCCATGCTCAAGCCGGAATACGCGGCCGTCGGCACCAAGCTCAAGATCCGCATTCTCGGCACGTCCTATGATGCCGAAGTGGTTGAAGAGAGCCCGTTCGACACCGAAAATGCGCTTCTGCGCGTATAAGACCACATCCCCTCCCAAAGTCGGAATACGGCCCCTCGCGGGCCGTATTTCCTTTTAAGTAAGCATGTGCTCAACTGGCTTTCACGCAAAAGTGTTATTAATCATTCTGAAAAATGAGCCTGCTATCTTTCCCTGACATACGATGGGGGATCGGGGTAGAATGAATTTCCTGGGCATTACGGGCATGCAATATTCTGGCGTGCCTTTCACCAACAACCGCATTTTGCTGGCGGAAGACAGCAACGTGTTCACCCAGATGGTGACCCTGCGTCTCAAGGAGATGCTGGGCGTTTCCGTGGAGGTATGCCGCTCTTTTGAAGAGTTGCAGGCCTGTTACGAACATTCTCCCGAACCGGTGACGCTGGCGATTTCCAACATCAATCTGCCGGGGGCGGAAAAGGGCGAGGCGCTGGAATATCTGATCGATCTTTCGATCCCGACCATCGTTTTCACCAGCACCTTTCACGAGGGGACGCGCGAAACGCTGATCGCCAAGGATGTGGTCGATTATATCCTGAAGGACAATATTTTCGCCGTGGATATGCTGACGGAATCCGTCTGCCGTTTTCTCACCAACCACCGCCACCATGTGCTGATCGTTGATGACAGCCCGACAGCGCGGGCGCTGCTTTCGAGCCGTCTCAAGCGCTATAATTTCCGCGTCAGCTTGGCAGATAGCGGCGCCAAGGCGCTCGAAATCCTGAAGGCCAATTCCGATATCGGCCTCGTGGTGACCGACTATAACATGCCCGATATTGACGGCTTCGAACTGACGCGGCGCATCCGCACCGTACGCGGGTCGCATGAGCTGCGTATCATCGGCGTCTCGTCCTCCACAAACCGGCTGCTTTCCGCACGGTTCCTCAAGGCGGGCGGCAATGATTTCATGCTGCGGCCCTTCATTGACGAGGAGTTCTATTGCCGCGTCAACCAGAACCTCGATACGCTGGTTCAGATACAGCTGGCGAAAGCGGGGGTAAGGCCGGCGGCCTGACGGGGAGCGGCGTGACGGCCTGTCAAAGCTGCGATTCAAACGGCAGGAAGCGCATGATACCGGCGACGATGCGGCGGCTGATGGCGGCGTCGGGTTCGCGCCGGTAGGTTTTCGTCCGGCCCTGTTCTTCCGTCATCCAGACAATATGCCTGCCTTTGTCGATTTCCAGCTCGAAGCTCATGGTGCGGCGGATTTCGTCGGCGAATATCTCATCCATACGGGCGACCAGCGGGGCCGAGTTGAACACGACGCCCATTTCCGTATTAAGCGAGGCGGAGCGTGGATCGAAATTGAGCGAGCCGATATAGCCGGTCTTGCCATCACGGGTGAAGGCCTTGGTGTGCAGGCTCGCCTGTCCCGAACCGCGCAGGGTGAAGTTCGACTGATCCGCCTGCGCGCGCAGCTCATGCAGCTGCACCCCGCCGGAGAGGAGCGGTTTTCGATAGCGGGCATAACCGGCGTGAACGGCGGCAACATCGGTCGCCGCCAGCGAATTGGTGAGGATGGCGACTGACACGCCGTTTTCGGCGAGTTGCAGGAATATCCCCACCCCCTGTTTGCCGGGAATGAAATAGGGGGAGGTGATATGCAGGCTGTCGCCTGCTGCCTGCATCAGCGGCAGCAGGCTTTCCATCAGGAAGTTGTGGCCCTTGCGGCGTTTACCCGCCGCTTTCTCCGGCGGATCGGCAAGGATATCCGCCGCCTCAACCCAGTGCAGGCGGTCCGACATCAGAAAATGATCGCGGCCATACTGGCTTTCGACGCGTTCCAGATAGGGTTTGGCCGCCTCGCTTTTCGGCAGGGCATCCAGTTCGCGGCGCAATTTGGCGAGTTTGTTTGGCCTGCGTGAAAGCAGGGAACGCACGGGAACGGAAACGGCGCTGTTCCAGTAATCGTCGAAGATTTCGGTGGCGTCGGCGACGATGCTGCCGAAACCGAGAATATCGAAATCATGGAAATTCGCGCGCTCGGCGGCATCGAAATAGGCGTCGCCAATATTGCGCCCGCCGACGATCACGGCCCGCCCGTCGGCAATCCACGCCTTGTTGTGCATGCGCCGGTTGACGCTTCGGAAACGCAGCGCCAGCTCGATGCCTCGATGCAGCATGTTTTCCCGCGCCCGGGTGGGATTGAACAGCCTGAGTTCGATATTCGGATGGCTGTCGATGGCGTGGAAGATGCGGTCGGAAATGGAAACGCCGAGATCGTCGAGGAGCAGACGCACGCGCACGCCGCGATCGGCGGCGGCGATCACCTCACGCATCATCAGCCGTCCGGTCAGGTCGGCATTCCACATGTAATACATGAGATCGAGGCTGCGCCCCGCCGCCCGGGCCGCCGCCACTCGCACCGCAAAGGCATCGAGATTGGAATGTAAGAGGCAGAGCGCATTCTTCTCGTTCCAGCCGTTTCTGATCGACTGCCAGTGCCGGTCCAGCGCCGTTTCATCCTCGGCAACGGGCATGGCGGTGGAGGGGCGTTTGGGAATGGCCCTTTCCCGCTGCTTGCCGATGACGACGAACAGGCTCGGTCCTATGACCAGGAGAAGAATGATGATGAAGACCGTAAATGCAGTCACTTGTTTTGATCGCTCCCGGCCCGAAGAGTATCAGGCGCAATGAAAACGCGCGAGGAGATAAAGCGTTCACGGCATTGGACGTTGTGGATGAAAAACGCTGTCTTCCGCCCGTCGAAGGGACTTGTGATTAAGATAAGTGTGTGCTTATGTGTTGTCATGACTGAGAATGATATTTTCCGTGCGCTGGCCGATCCGACACGCCGCGCCATTTTCGAAAAACTGGCGGACGGCGCCATGAACGCTTCCGCCTTGCGTGAAGGCATCGAGATCAGCCAGCCGGCCATGTCGCAGCATCTTTCGGTCCTGCGCGGGGCGGGGCTGGTGGTTGAAAGGCGGCAGGGCCGTTTCGTCAATTATGAGGTCGATCCGGAAGGATTGACCCGCATTGCGGCATGGCTCGGCAAATATCGCGCCTACTGGCCGCAGCGCATCGAGGCTCTGAAGCTCCTGCTGAAGGATATGGATCAATGAACAGGCAAACACCGGAAGCACCGAAAAGCGGTCTGGAGCTTGAATATGATCTGGACGAGCCGCCGCAGAAAGTGTGGCGTGCGATCAGCATTCCCGCCTTTCGCGAACACTGGTTGCCGAGGCAGGCCCTGGCGGAACCAGAGGCGATAAAGACGACGCCGGGGCAGGAGGTCTGCTACCGGCTGCGGGAGGATCATCCGCCATTTCTGGAAAGCACCGTCACGTTCCGGATCGCAACGAATGACCGTGGCGGCACCCGCCTGCGCATCATTCATGACCTGCCCGTAAATACCGGCTGCATGACGAAGGCCGCCGCAAACCACAACGGTTCGCCGATCAAGCTCGCCGCCTGATCCGGCACGTTTCCCGATATTCTTAAACGACAGGAGTTCGCCGATGCGCGAAACGATGCAACTCGTCCCTATGGTAGTCGAACAATCGTCAAGGGGAGAACGGTCTTTCGACATCTACTCCCGCCTGCTGCGGGAGAGGATCATCTTCCTCAATGGCGAGGTGAACGATACGGTTTCCGCGCTGGTCTGCGCGCAATTGCTGTTTCTTGAAGCGGAAAACCCGAAGAAGCCGATCCATCTCTACATCAATTCGCCGGGTGGCATGGTGACCAGCGGTTTCGCCATGTATGACACCATGCGTTACATTCGCGCGCCGGTGCATACGCTGTGCATGGGAACGGCCCGTTCCATGGGCTCGTTCCTGCTGATGGCGGGCGAACCCGGCACACGGGCGGCGCTGCCCAATGCGAGCATCCTCATTCATCAGCCATCGGGCGGCTTTCAGGGGCAGGCGTCGGACATGCTCATCCACGCCGAGGAAATCAGGCAGACAAAACACCGCATGACGCGGCTTTACGCCGAGCATTGCGGGCGTAGCTACGAGGAATTCGAGAGGGCGATGGATCGCGACCGCTTCATGACGGTGCAGGAGGCTCTGGAATGGGGCCTTATCGACCGCATTCTGGAAGTACGTGAGGATGCGGCGGCATAGGGCTGTGCTTACTCGGATTTCCGGCTGATATTGGCGCCTGCTGGCAGGACTTCCAGGCTGCGCCGGGCAAGCTCAGCCACTAATTCCTCGAAACCGAAGCGGGATGTCCAGCCCAGCCCCTCTGCGGCGCGTGCGGGTGAATAGATCCGGTCAATGGTCGCCGGCAACGTCCATCCCATCTGCGCGAAAGCGGCGGCGAGGGCGGGGGTCCGCTGCCGCAGGATGGAGGCTGCATCCCGAGCGAGGATGTCGCAGTCATCAGCGGAAAACGGGGTGGCGGCCGATATGATATAGCGTTGGAAATCGTCTCCCGCATTGCTCAGCGCCAGCAGATGGGCGTCGGCGACATCGCGGATATCGACGCCGCGATGCAGCCGGTAGGCCGCCATCACATCGGCGGGCTCCGGGAAACTTCTGGACATGCGCAGCACGCGCACGGCGAGATGCGGGCCCGCCATCTCCGCCAGCACCTGCTCGGCTTCGAGCTTGGTGCGGTGATAGATGCTTTTCGGCCGGGGCGGCGTCTCTTCATCGATGAATGTGCAGGATCCTGCAGATACGGCGTGTCCATAAAGCGCCGTGGTGCTGGTGAAAACCAGCCGTGGCACGCCTGCCGCCATGGCCGCTTCCGCCAGCATGCGGGTCCCGTCGACGTTGATGCGCTGAAATTCCGCGTCCGGAACGATGCCGACATGCGGGGCGTGGAGTGCCGCCGTATGGATCACCGCGTCTGCGCGCTCGAGAGCGGAATGCAGGAGCGCCCTGTCTGCGAAATCGCCAACGATATGGGTGGTGGAGAAGGGGGAGCGGTCAATGCCGGTAACATCGTGCCTGCCGGCCAGGGCGCTGAAAATCGCACGGCCGACCCGACCGGAACTGCCCGTGAGCACTATCCGCATGATGTTGCCTCCATATCAACACAAAAGGCAGCGCCATGCGCTGCCTTTCAGGGGTGCATCCGGATGATCAGATGAGAAATGTAACCGAATACTGGCCACTCCCGCTCTAACCCTTTGATACGTGAACCCACGAACCTCAAAGCACAAGTACTTTTGGCCACTCAGGATGTCAAAATTGGCCAATGGCATGAACCGAAAGAAAAGCCGGGATGAAACCCGGCTTGAATTCGCGTAAATTTTCTCGATGTCTACAGTAGCAATTGCCGATTGGGACTGCCGTGAGGCTGAGGTCCCACCGTTGAACGCTTGCTCTGCCGATCCGAAATGATCGAGTTTTGACGCATCATCAGAAGCCGCATTTCGATTGGATCGACTCGAAGGGCTGCAAGTCCGATTCCACTTTCGTCCCAGCCAACTTTTGAGAGTTTTTCAGAGCGGATCAAATTGATTGCCTCGATGAACGTGCATCCGCAACGCTTGATCGAACTATGTAAATCGTGGAGCTCGCTCATGTCCGTGCAGTTGGCGACGGCTCGAAGGTTCGCGAGTAGAGTGATAACTTGCTCGGCCGGGTATCGAGGAATGATCCTGGCGCCGGGTCGCTGTTTCACTTCGAAGGATGGCTTCAGAAGGCCGCCGTTGATGAGCTGCCGGCCTAGTTTGCGCGTGACCCCAAGTTCAGTAGCGACCTCTTTCTGATTAAATGTTGCAGCCATTTCCGTGACAATGCGGTCGACGGCTTGGGCTTCGATGAGATTTCTGCCTCTACCGCTTGTTTCACTGGGGAGTAATCCTGCGTCCAGCACGAGTTTGTTGAGGCGCTCGAACGGAATGCCGTGGACTTTTGAGGCAGAGTGGATCGTGTGGAACTTTCTGGAAGTGATCGGCCCGAAGAATTCATCCCCGGGTCCGAGCGGGAGATTGTGAATAGCCACATCACGCATGATATCTCGGATCGGATCAAATGCAGCTTCGGTCGTCCGATGGGCAAGGGTTAGATAAAGACGACCGAAGATGGATCGTTCACCGCCGGAACCTTTCCCGCGGTGAAAATCATCCACCTGAGCCTGCAGGTATTGGCGGAATGCAGGTTCCCCTTCTTTAAGAAGATCGTAGCCAGCACCGCTGCTCTCTGACCATTCCCGGTCGCCGAATTCCGATGAGCGGAACAGGTTTCCGTGCAGCAGAGATGCGCCCACAATTTCGCAAAGGCGGATGGCGACATACAGCGGCAGGGAGTCAAGCCAGTCGGCGCCGCCCCTGACGCCTTTCAACCTCCTCTCGACATATGTCTGAAGATTGTCCGGTTCCGCAGCTTCAGCAGACGCCATGAACTTGGGAATCTTGGAAGATTCCGTCGCAAGGTTGGCCGCAAAGTCGTGCTGGAACGGCGATCTCGCGAGCTCGGCACTCGAGACGAGGCGAACGCCGTGCCGCTTGCAGGTGCGGATAGCGGAAACGTGCCAATGCAGGCGTCCGTATGCCCGAAAACCTCGCCTGCCGCCGCAGCGTTGTTCGTCTTCGCTCACGCAGAAGGGACAAAAACGAAACCGCAGCCTTTGCATCTCATGCCGGCTGAGCACCTGACCGGAGATTTGATAGATGTACTTGTCTCCGAGAATAACTCCCGCAGAGAGCGACGATCTCGGCATATCCAGAACTGCGGCGAAGGTCTCCAAATCCTTCTCCCGTCCGGCAACGATGCCCTGGAACTGAAGTTGAAGGTGGAAGGCGAAGGCGCGGGCGTTTTCGTAGCCACATGCCGCCGCAAGTCGCGAGAAATAGCTGGCGACGGTTTCATAGCCAGCGTGGAAGGGAAGCAATTCGGCAAGCCTGCTCATTGGGGGCGAACTCCGTACCTGGTTGCATTCTTTCCCTTGGACCTCAGCCTTTCGGCTTCCCAGACCCGATCGTCGTCGCGGAGCAGAGCGGTTGCGGGGTCGAGTTCCTCCCAGTTGGCGGCGGTGAAGATGTTCTTGCTAGGCCTGCAACCTGAGAAGGAGGCGTAGGTCTTCGCAAAGTCATCGATCGTGACATGGTCACGATCCGCGTAGATGGCTAACTCGACGGCCGCCCGGATCAT
Source organism: Agrobacterium sp. 719_389 (assembly GCF_900188475.1). NCBI lineage: Bacteria > Pseudomonadati > Pseudomonadota > Alphaproteobacteria > Hyphomicrobiales > Rhizobiaceae > Agrobacterium > Agrobacterium sp. 719_389. The sequence goes on along the minus strand of NZ_FYEM01000001.1, from coordinate 446,999 downwards.
CTGGACCACAGACCCGAATTCGGCATCACAGGCGTGCATCAATCGCTTGAGGAACGTGCCCTTTTCCCTTTGCCGCGTTTTGGTCGTTTCCTCGTCGGCTTCTTCGCCAGTGTCATCAAGTTTGATCCGGATTTCCATGCGAGCGTGTTCCTGCACAATCGTCTCCAGAATGCTTTTCACAAGGTCTGTCGTACCGTCTGCATCGAGGGTGTCGAAGGGAACGACGGTGCGGCGATTGTAGAGCTGCTTTCGCGCGAGGAAGCTTGCCAGGGGCGCCACGCCTGCAAGGATCAGTCTCACGGGCCAATCCGGCATCTGGGTCAGCGACTTGAATGCGTCGCCGATAACGGTTGCCTCGCGGAGAGAGGCAGTCTCGATAGCGTTCTGGGCCTCATCGATGAACACCCACATGACCTTGTGAACTTTCAACAGTCGGCGAAACAGCAGCCAGGCCTGGTTCTCCTTGATGCCTTCCGGAGGCGCGTGACCGAGCGCTTCGAGGCATGAGATAGCCAGCAGGCGAGGCGTACATGGTGACGGAGCATCGACAATGATGACGGGGTGAATCATGACACCGTCGTCGTCCACGTAGGACTGCATCGCAGGAATGCTCTCGATATGCTTCATCAGTGCCGTGGTCTTTCCTGCGCCGGAACGCCCGGTGACAGCCACGATCCTCCGCTTGTCAGGCCTCCCGGTGATAGGGGTGAGAACGCTTGCAACCGACGACATCAAAGCAGCTCGCAGGGGCATGTCACGATCGAGGATCACGTAGTTATCGTACAGTTCCGCGATCCGGTCCGCGATGGCTGCGCGGTTGTCACCGATCAGCTCACGGACGTGGGCGATGGCTGCCTGACTGCGCTTTGCGTCGAGGTTCTTGTCAAACATTTCCATGAGAATCTCCCTAGTTTTCGAAGATGTTGGTGGTGATGCGGCGAACGACCGTCGTCTCGTCGTCTACTGGCTCGTTCGGCTCGTGCGCATGTGCCTCCTGCTCCTGCCCGTGCTGCAGGGGCATGGTGCCGAGCTGCGGACGTCCGCCTGCGTCGGCTTCTTCCCGAGCCGCCTTTGCCGACTTTTTCTTTGCGGCGTAGACAACCGGGTGAATGCCGAGAGCCGCGAACAGCTCGTTGGACGGCTGCCATTCACCCTCTGGGCGGAATTCACCTTCGAACGGTCTCTCGACGACGTCGAATGTGCGGTCCATGCTCTTCTCGAAGCGCTGGTAGTCCTCGTCGGCTAACACGGGGCTGAGCAGGCCGGCTTCAAGACGAGCCATTTCCGCCTGGTTTTTGAGCCAGAGGAAGGTCGCCTGGAGGGTGCCGCGGGATACTTTGGCATTTTCGGCATTAAACAAACGGAGCTTCTCGGTTGCCGCCAGCCACTGCCAGATGCTTACACCCTCCAGATCCTGATGGACGCAAGGCACTTCGATCCAGCCGTCCTCGGCCCATACGGAGAGGCTGCCCAGGTTGTGATTGTTGATGCGGGCAATCACCGGAGTCTTGCCGACCTTTCGGCGAATCTTCTGAAGTTCCTTGCTCTGGAACTGCAAGCCGGCGCTCCGGATGCCCTTTTTCGAGATGGTGCGCTTGATGTGCGTTCCAAAAAGATGCGTACGCAGCGCTCCGGTCGGGCCGGGCATCACGCCGTAGTCTCGGCTGAGTTCCAGCCAACGGTTCTGCGGCGTGGACCCGTTCAGTTCGGAATGCGGCGCGTTGTGGTACCCATCGATGGCCCACCGGAGCATGCACTCGGCAACCTGATCAGCAATCATATCTGCCTCGGCTTCGGAGTCGTAGTCGCCCTTTTCGACAGAAGAACCCCACGTGCGTCCGTTGAAATAGTTGAACATCTGGTGCGAAAGGGTTCGGAACCAGCGCTCGATGAAGCCTCGCCAGGGTGCTTCCCCGGCGGGCGGCAGGAACAAGTCAGTGCCCATGTCGTTCACCGCGATCCGAAAAGAGCGGTTGGCAAAGTACGCTGCGCTATCGACCGCGATAGTCTCGATAGTGCCACCCTGAATCCATGCGGTTGAGCATCCGAGACGGCGCGCGATATCGGTCTTGTCGCGGGTCGACATTTCCAGGACTGTCATTGCCGATTTGTTAGACGGCGGACGAGCACTGACGTAGAGCGCTGTCAGGCCTCTGCTGGCCACATCGATCCCCGCCGAGATCCACAATCGGATCCGCTTGACCTTGGCCCGCTCGGTCTTCGACATCGTTTTCCAGACACCGATCATCGCCAGTACTGTGTGGAGGTCGGTTTCGTGATCATCGACTTCCACGCGCTCGCCCGCCCGGACGACGTCGATGCCGCCGTGCTCGGGTTGCCATTTGCGCTTGGCGGCTTCCTTGCCGTCGTGTGCAAGGTCGCGCTTCATCTCGGGAAGATCTGCATACCGATTGCGCAGCGTGCTCTCGCACGGAATCCTGAGTTGGTCGCCGGCACCGCGCGTTTTGTTTTCGGCCTCCATGACAGTAACCATGTCGGCATGGATTCTTGCGAGGTCGGGATCGGTTCGCGAGCAGGCGGCGGCGATCGCAGCGTTAAGGTGAATGAGCTCGTCCGCTGTGAAATACTCCTGGCGCTCGTTGCGATACTGGTTTCGGAGGAAGACCGGGTCGAATTCGTTCTCCTCCATCTTCTGCATCCAGGTCTTCAACGTAGAGGGGGTTGGTTCAACGAGGGTGACGGTCTTCTCCTTTGTCCGGTAAGTCGCCTTCGGCGAGCTCGCCAACTGGTGGGCACGCCATTTCAGAGAAATGAGCGGGATCACCCGCAGAAGGGAGTCGCGCGACTTGCTGACGCGAGGCGGAAGCGGCATCCTATCCATGCGGGCAAGCCTGCACTTTTCCCTGTAGTCGGCCCGCATCTCGTAGAAGGACCGAACGAAGTATTCTCTTTTAAGGACCGTTTCCTGATCGCTCGGGTTCATACCGCTGAGTTTGTCTGCACCTTTCAACCGGGCGCGCGCCTTCGTTTCGGCGTAGAAGTCCTTCTCGATCGTCATCGGATTGCCCGGACGGTTGAGTGCCTCCGTGATGTCGGCCTGACTGAAGGTTACTGTCGCCCGGGTCTCATCCATGCGCTGGAGCGCGGCACCGTTTCGGTCGCAGTACAGGACACAATAGTCGATGCCGCGATCACGAACGCGGGCCTTGACGGGAAGGCGGTTGAACACCGGCAGCACGGCGCCGTGCTGTAGCGAGAGGAGGGCGGGAAGGTTGGTTTCCATGTTTTTTCCTTTCATGCGGCGTTGTGGTTGAAGGCGACGAAGGGGGCATCCACGAGCTTGAGGTCGGGACGGCTGGGCAGTAGGATCTCGTCGTGGATCAGGCACCAGACGGCGTTCCAAGCGGCCGCGGAGTCATCGAAGATGCTCGTCAGCGTCATGAGTGACACGGTTCCGTCGAATTTCGAGGCGTGGTTCGCCAGGCGGGCATTGTCGTTGGCGACCGATCCCCTGAGCGCACGAAGGACGCTCTTTGCGTTCCACCCGCGGTCATTGGTGATCTCGCGTTCGGTCAGGATGATCGCCTCGTCGGCGAAGCCCGCGAGGGAGCCGGAGTTGATCCGTTCGATCGTGTGACGGAGGTCGTCCTTGTCTAGCTGCCAGGATGGTCGCACACCAACGACGATCCGGTAGCCATTGCCCGCCATCGTCGCCCGGAAGTCGACGGTGTGTTGTTTGTCACCGTCGTCGCGGGGGACGATGATGGCTTCGGGCTGATCCTCGACTTTAGCGACGTGCTTGGAGGCACAGAGCATGTAGGCGAGGTTCATCTCGTATGTACTGGCGTAGCTGATTGCCGAGCGTGTCTTCGGATTGGTAATGGTGCCGCGGGAATGGCCCTTCGTTCTGGCCGGGTACCATCGACTGGGCGTCGGCTCCTCGGTCGGCATCCAAAGCCATGGAAGGCTGACGAGGTCGGCATAGTTTTCGTCATCGTCGTGGACGTCGATCGGGAAGGGCCGAATCCGTCCCGAGATAAGCGGATTATCCGGCTTGAGGAAGACGGTCTCGGAAGGAAGCGGGATTTGGGTCCGGTCGTAGCCGGACTCCAGCTCCTTCATGAAGCGGATGAGTTGTCTGACGCGGGTCATTGAAGGCTCCGTTGAACGCAGGTGTCTGATGCCGGCCGCGCTGTGCGGCCGGGCCAGGGCTGTCTGGTGGAGGGATGTGCTAGGGCCGGGGCGGCCCGCGCGGAGTCATGGGGTGAATATCTCCCATCGATGACTGTCGGAAAGGCGATGGCCACGCCTTGGGCGTTCGACTATCCGGAAAGCGCGCATTTCGGCATCGCTTTCGAAATGCTGGGCGGGCCCCGTTTGGAGTGGTGAGGCTAACCGGGCAGCGGTGTCGAGCAGCGGGCTCAGTGTATTTGTGGCTCAATCGCCTGGAGTTCGGCGAGTCTCTGCGACACCTCCGGCTCCCTCAAACCTTCGGCCCACAGCGACCTGCGCGTGATGCCGAGGGGGCCTTTCTCCGCCATCAACGGCTCTCGAAGCATGACTTTTGCGATTTCGTCATCTTCACGAAACGAGTGCGCCAGGGTTGAGAACAGGTCGCGCGAGGGGATGGGCAAGCTGATACCCAGCCGGCGAAGGGCCGGTCCTGCTTCATGTTCGATCAGGCAAATGAGAAGCTCGTGTGCCGTTTCATCGTCGATTCCGAGCAACTGGGTCTGCTGAATGATAACATTCAACGTAGCCGCGAAGGTCGTCGCGAGCATCGGATGGTCCTGTAGAACATCGGCTGACCAGCGGAGCACGGCAGGATGGAAGTCGGCCAGAGTCGTGAAGTAGGTCGTCATTTCTTCATGGAGCATGCGGCTTCCTCGTTTTGGAGTGGATTGCGGATCGTTTCGGGCCGACTGGCGTTCTCGGCCGCTGCGGCATCGGTTCCCGGTGATCGGATAGCGTCGGGCATGTTTGGCTTCCCGCGCACGACGGTGACCTGGTGTGGTGCCAGCCGCTTCAGGTGACGGCGCGGTCTCTTCGGGAGCGCCTTCCACACTCCCGCCCACTTGAGGATGCGGACAAGATCGAGGTCGAACTCGTCCAGTTCTGCGGGGAGCACTTGGAGCAGAGTCTCGTCCATGACATCGGGTTTTCGGGTGCGCATCGAGCTGGTTTTGATGGTCATCCTGTTCTGGCTCCCCGATCAACGACGACGCCAGAGATTCAGAAAACTGTCGTGCTCATCGACGAGCGCGGTTTCGGTCGGTAGACCGAAATAGTACTCCTGCATAGGCAAGCAGGATTTAGGCAAGTTGACGCGGCGAGAAGTGCCAAGGCGCGTGAGGCGGACCGCGTTGCGGAACGTCTGAAAATCGCATGCACGCAGCCCGTGGCGATGGCATTCGGCTTTCATCGCCATGTAACGCGACGAGAGGTCTTCGAAGCGCTTCGCACGGATGCACTTGCGCGCAAAGTCACGCTGGATTTCGATCTCTGCCTTGGTGAAAGCCGTCGGCAGGACCTGAATGGAGACGTCGGATGCAGTGCTCATGTGGGTATCCTTCTTGGTGAAGTGCGGACGTGCGCCGTCGATCTCCGGAGTTGCCCGGAGTGCGGCATTTCTTGAACTTCGGAGAGACGCCGCGCGCGGCGCAGGTCAGTTCAGGGCGGATCGCGTGCGGATCTGTTCCACGTTGGTGTCGGCATTGGCGAATCTTTCTTCAGAGCACGGGTGGGCGTTCCCGGCAGGCAATGCCAGGGCGAAATCACACGGAAATGTCGGTGGTAGATCAGGCTACGACGAAGACCACGGCAGAGGTCAGCAGGCGCAGGGGGATGACTTCATTTGCTGGATACATTGTGAAACTCCATCGCAGTCACTAGCTACAATGTCGTTCCTAAATGACCCTCGGAAACTTGTCCGCCGACCTAAGGCTGCATCGTTCGAAATAGTGAAATTCTTCGGAGGTCGCCCGTTCGGAAGCATCAAGCTCCCCTTACGCGGTGCCGGGGCGCACCTGTGGCGTCAGCGTCAGACCTGACCCTTCACGGATATCGATATCTGTATCATCGGTACCTCCGGCGCCTCCTCGGGCGTGAGTAGTAAGGCAGATTGCAGGCGTGGCGTCTACAGAAAAATATTAAGCTATATCAGGTTGTTAAATGTTCTTCTTAAGTTCTCGTGTCAACAATTGAGAGAACTTCAAGCGACGAATCCTTTCAACCCGGTTTGTCCCTTGCGTCCGTGCAACGGATCCTTCCCGCACCAGCAGGGAGGTCGAATCCATGGGATATTTCACGCAGATCATGATCGAGGCGAAGGAGCGCTACGGGCATATCCTGAAGGAGAGGAATCTCGTGATGCGCGGAGAGCGCGGAGGAGGCGGACTGACCCTGGTGTTCAGGACGCGCGATCCTAACGGCTGGAGGCTACCAGTCGAACTCTACGTCCCGGGCAAAGCCGAAACACGCAAGGACCGGGCGGAGTGGGCGGATGTCCAGGTGACCGCCGAAATCAATACCGAGGTGAAATTCGGGGATGATGGGTGGTTCGGGTACATTCCGAGGCAGTTTGAGCAGGAGCAGTACCTCGCGGGGGACGACATGGCCCTGTTTGTCAACGCGATCGGCGTTTATCTGAAGGAAGTCGTTCTTGTTCCATTACATGAGAGCGACAGGGAAGTCTCGCAGGAAGTGGCGATGGCCTACGAGGAGTTCAGCGACCTGTGCGGCCCGGATGGTCCCGAGATAGCCTTTTCGACCGATGGTAAAGTGGAGACGCTCACCGTCGAGGATGCCGCCGGACGCGAGGTCAGATTCGCGTGGAGAGAAAGCGGCGTAGGCCTGCTTCACGTAGACGGGAAGCAGGTCAGGCGGCTGGAGCATCCAGCGGCATGGGAGATCCAGAAGGCAATCGGAAAACATTTCAAGGAGTGGACAGGTCCTCAGCCTCTGCAGTCTCTGTGACTTGCCCGTCGCTTTGCCGGGATCGCTGATATTCGTGCGCGTTGCGCTTTCGGGCGCGACGGTTTCTCTTTGCCTGAGCCCTTAGCGTCTTCAGGTCCGGGAACTTCGCGCCGTAGCTGTCCCTCAACTCCTCAACGTCCTCAATCGTCATTGCGTTCAGCATGAACCTCGTCGAGCCCGTTGGTGTCACGCCCTTCACGCCGATCAAGGATTCGCTGAAGGGAACAAGCGGCGGCGCGTCGATCGAATTTGGCATTCGGCCCGAGAGCGCCCGGGCGATGGCCAGACCAACCGCCTTCGACATTTGCGGCGGGAACGCGTTTCCGATCTGGTGGAACTGACGGTCTGCCTTGCCTTCAAACTTCCATGCCCGCGGGAACCCCTGTAGCACCCGGGTAACATCGACGGTCAAATAGGGAAGGGTTGTTGGGTCTTCGATGCTTCCGAGTGGGGCCGGTCCGTCACCGACGTGTTTCGGGTCGATGGCGAAGCCGAGCTCGTTCTCCCATCTCCGCTTCATCTTACCTTTGTTCTTGTAGAGGCTCGAGGTGACTGTGGTGGAGACCTTGCTTCCGTAATTCGCGAGCCAATTTTCCGCCCATTGGTCGTAGACGGCATCACCCAGCGCGCGATGTGGGAAGATCACGTCGGCGAGGGCTTCTCCCATGGTGGTCGTGATCCCGTCCTTCGGTAGTGAGAACAGTCCGGGTTCGTCCTTGTGCACGCCAACCAGCACCACCCGTGGGCGCGACTGGGCAAGCCCGAAGTCGCGGGCGTTCAGCTTGTGCAGGCCGATGCGGTAGTCGAGCGCCTTCAGCCGCTGGAAGACGCTGGCGCGATATTTAAGGAATTTCTTGTCCGTGAAGCCTTCGACGTTCTCGAAGAAGAAAGCGCGAGGCCTGATGACCTTCACATATCGGATCGCCTCATCGAACAGATTCCTGCTGTCGCTTGCGCCGAGTTGCTTCCCGGCCTGAGAGAACGGTCTGCACTCCACGCCTCCGGCAAGCAGATCGATACCTTGGAATTGTTGGAGATCCCGATCCGAAACCTTCTCCAGGCGCTTTCGGGTGACGGGCCACGTCCAGTTCTTTTTCAGGGTCCGGGTGGCATTGAGATCCATGTCGTAGAGCCGTGCGGGCTCGAAGCCCGCACCGAGCAGGCCTATCGCCTGACCGCCAGCACCCGCGCATATTTCCAGAAACCTCAAGGGTTTGGTGGCTTCGGTATTTTCTTCAAGTGCCGGATCCGGATCCGGCTCCGGATCGCAGGGAAGCAGATAGGCGAGGGCGTCCTGAAGCTCAGTCTGCCAGAGATAGCCATGTTCGAAGGCAAAGCCGCTGAACTTCTCGTACCAAGCAAACTTCCCATCGGCGAAGCGTTTCAGGGATTCATGGGCGGCGGCAAGCTTGTGCCGATGTGACCCATTCCTGAAGCCGGCGACACCCTTTCCTGGCAGTTCCACCTCGCCATAGACCGACTTGAATTCACGGAGCACGATCCTTGCGTGGGATCTCAATCTAACGGCCGCGGAAATGCATGCCTCGGACCGGTCGACGAGATCCTCGTTCGGATCGCAGGGTGGCTCCCCGACAAAGCGCTCCGTGAATGCGTCAATCTCGGAAAGGAGCGTGGCGACGTTTTCGCCGAGCGCCTGGACGCGGAGGTGCGACTGCTTCGAAGCCGCAGCCGTCATCGCGCGCTGGCGGCCCCGTTCGGCATAGGCGCTCGCTCCGATCCTGTTGCGGATCGTCAGACGACGGAGCCTGGCAACGGTTGGAATATCGACCTCGGTTCCGTCTGCAAGAGCGTCCAGCGCAGCTTGACGGGTATCGGCATCGGTCGCGATCAGCGCCTTCACCACGTGGAATGGGACGCAGCGCTTGCGCAGGAGTGACTCGCAGGATCCGAGGGTCTCATCGAAGGCGAAGATCGACGGCAGGTCGCTGCGCGGGATGCCGCATTCGACAACCAGGAAACTGCGCAGATCGTCGTCACTCATCGTTGAGCGCATTTGGCCGATGCTGGCGATCATGTCGAACTGGGCTTTGGCAATGGATTTGCGATTCGCCAGGATTCGCTTCATCAGCGCCCCCGGGTCGTCGCTCGTCGTGTTGTCTGCCGTCTCAGCCATCGCCAGCCTCTGTTGTCATTGCTGTCTAGCAGGCTGGTCCTTCTGTCCCGGAAATGGATTCGATCAAATTCTAACTATCCTGTTCGAAGTTCGCCGGTCATACCAATGGCGCGATGTCGTCCGCCTTCCTGATGGTGGACGCTGGGAAGGCGGAAGTGTCCGTCGATGCAAAGGGTTCTATTTTCAGCCTCACGTTCGCTAATCGATCAGTGAGAGATCCCGAAGAGGGAATTGGGCAAAGGAAGCCGAAAGCTGGAAACGCCAGGATACTTCCCCAACCGATAACTATGTGGCGTTGGCCAGCTTTGCGCCGTTATGTTGGTCGGTTGCTGTTCCTCAACATTGCGCCAAGCTGCCACTGCCTTACGACCGAAGTGGTCCAGATCTTTTGCACCTGCTATAGTGCAACCATACGTTTTAGAGAATCATTTGGGGCATCTGTTTGCACATTTCCGAGATATATGCCGCTGGCTTTCGTTGCTTTGCTCCGAACACTCCTCTGCAACTGAAACTTTCGCGCGGCCTTAATATGCTCGTGGGACCGAACGACGCCGGGAAGAGCGCGATAATCGATGCTGCCCGCTATGTCCTCTGGACACGCGGCGACGACTACATCCGACCGGACCTACATGATTTCCACGTCGATGCCCATGGCGCACGGGGTTGCGATTTCATCATTCGCTGCACCTTCGACGATCTCAACGCGGATGAAGAGGCTCGGTTCCTCGAATGGTGCACCAACGAAAAGGGGAAGCTCCGTCTCCACGTCTGTATCCGGGGCGCTCGCCGCGTTTCTCCTGGTGGTGGCAGCATCATCTCCAGCCAGCACCGCGCCGGCGCCGAAGGCGAAGGCCTACCGCTCGACGGGGAACTGCGCGAGTATTTGAAGGCCACCTATCTCAAGCCTCTGCGGGACGCCGAGCGTGAGATGCGAGCGGGGCGCCGGTCACGCCTGTCGCGTATTCTGGGCGCAATGCCCACGATGGGGCCTCAGAGCAAGCCGGCGGCGCCAGGTGCCAAAGCTACGCTCCATGACACGGTTGTCGCTGCAGATGTCGCCGTCCGAGACAACCCTGCCGTGGGCGGCGTGGCCAATAGCGTGAACACTGATTTCCTCGACAAACTGTCGTTCGTCGATGATCGCCTAGTTGCGACGCTGGACCTCGGCGCTGGTGGTTCGTTCGATCAGATCCTCGAAAGGTTCGAGCTTTATCTGAATGCCAAGGCTGGCACGGAGCGAGTGCAGCGGGGGCTGGGCTACAACAACCTGCTCTTCATGGCAGCCGAGCTGCTATTGCTTCAGTCACATCCCGACCAGGTGCCGTTTCTGCTGATCGAGGAGCCCGAAGCGCATCTGCATCCGCAGCACCAGACGCTCTTCATGGAAGTGCTTGCGGCCCGCGCCGCCAAGCCGGACCCGGGCAAGGGCGAGACCCATCAGCAGGTCCAGGTATTACTCACCACCCATAGCCCGCAGCTCGCGGCCGGCGCTGAGCTTGAGACCATGACGATGATCGTCGGTCACCGCGCTTTTCCGCTGGGCGCGGCCCATACCCGACTCGAAGTGGACGATTATGAGTTCCTTCGCCGGTTCCTCGATGCGACCAAGGCCAACCTGTTCTTCGCTCGTGCGCTGATTGTCGTCGAGGGCGACGGCGAGCACCTGTTGCTGCCGGCAATCGCCGAGAAGCTGGACCGTCCGCTCAGTCGCCACGGCGTGTCGATCGTCAATGTCGGCCACCGTGGTCTGTTCCGCTATAGCCGGATTCTGCAGCGTAAGGCCGGGGACGCGGTGCCGGTGCCTGTGGCGCTCATTCCAGACAGGGACATCCCGCCACCTGAAGCCAAAGGTCTCGTCGGCGAGCGCAAGACTGAGAACGAGTTGACCCAGGACGAGATCGCAGCGCGGCTGAAGACGCTGCGGCGCGATATCGGAGATCCCGTCGACGCTTTCATCGCCGATAGCTGGACACTTGAGTTCGATCTTGCGCTCCGGCCCGAGCTTGCCGAGAGCGTTCACCAGGCGGTTCAGCTCGCCAAGACCAGCAGTCGCAAGCCCGAACGGCTCGCGAAGATCGTGGAGAAGGCCAGCGAAACCTACGCGGGCTGGAAGGAGGCTGGGCACTCTGCCACCGAGATCGCCGTTAAGATCTACCAGCCTGTCCATGACAAGGAATCTTCCAAGGCCGAGGTCGCCGAGCAACTCGCGGCCATCCTGCGCAAACGCACCGATACGCCGGAGCAGATGCGCGATTGGCTCCCGCCCTATTTGGTGCGCGCGATCGACTACGTGACGGGTGGCTATGTCCCCGGTACGTCGGCGATCGCTCCCGAGCCAGAAGACGAAGAGATCGGCGTCGCCGGGATGGAAGGCGCGGCGGCGGAGGAGGGGTAACGTCATGTTCGAGATCCTGCCGCTCACGCCTGAACTGCTTGCTGAACTTGGCGACGAGCTGGGCGGCTGCGATTTCACCGACGCGAGCCAGACCGACTTCCTAGCGAAGACCACCCCATGTGACGTCCAGGCGGCGCCCGGCAATGGTAAGACGACGCTGCTGGCGGCAAAGCTCGCGCTGCTTTCACGTAACTGGCTGACCCGCAGGCGGGGCGTCTGTGTGATTTCGCATACCAATGCCGCACGGACGGAGGTCGAAGATCTGATCTCCCGCCACCCGACAGCGGCGCGACTGACGTCCTATCCCCATTTTACCGGTACGGTCACGGCTTTCATCAACCAGTACCTTGCCTTGCCTTACCTCCGCGGCTTGGGCTGGAGCGTGCGCCAGATTGATGACGACGCCTTCGCGTCGGAGGCGCTGAGGCGGTATCCCGGTTGGGGCGTCCTCGACAGTCTCGCCAAGAACAAGAAGCTCAAGCTGAAGCGTAGGCTCGAAGAGTGGATTGCGCTCCTCGATTTGGATCCGGGTTTCACGGACGTTGATGCAGAGCCCCAAGCACTCACGGTGCGCTGCCGCAAAGGGCAATGGGGTGCCCACACCGCTTGCGGGAAGGCGCTCGAATCCCTCAAGGCCTCGATGGCCAGGAGCGGACTCTATCGCTACGCCGACATGACTGCGCTCGCATGGCGTGCGCTCCGTGAAAACCCGGCTCTGGCCGCGCGGCTTCGTGATCGTTTCCCGCTCGTCATTCTTGATGAGGCGCAGGACACCCATGGCGAACAGCTTCGACTGCTGGAGCACCTCTTCAAGCAGGACGGGACAGCGTTCCAACGCCTCGGGGACAGCAATCAAACGCTCTACGAGGACGATGGTGCAGCCCCGGCCTATTGGACGCCGGGCCCCGGCTGCATCCCTCTTGATACGAGCCGCAGGTTCGGCGGGGAGATCGCCGGTTTTGCAAGCCGGCTGACCGCGCGCCAGGCTCAGACGATTGTGGGCTTGGGCATACGGCCTGCGTCGCGGGTGATGTTCCTGTTCGACGAGGGTACGATCGGCGGGGTTCTCGGAGCCTTCGCCGAAGAAGCGCGCGCGCTGTGGGGCGCCGATTGCAGTACGCGCGACGTCTGGGCGGTCGCATCGCGTCACAATCTGCCCGGCAAGAAGGGGGCGTGGCAGCCGAAGAGCCTGGTCGACTATCACCCTGCATATCGCAGCGAAGGTGGTTCTCGCGGGAAGGCCAACCTTCTGTGCCGGCAGTTTCAGAAGGCTGCGGTACACCATGCCGCAGCACGCCCTCCCGCCGAGGTCAGTGAGATGCTCGCGGTCGGCATTTCCGGTTTGGCGCGCGCCCATGGGTGGAGAGCGGCGAATGATCGTCCAATTACCGCGCACAATGTGTGGACGGCACTATCGCATCGCGACCTCGCGTTGCCACGGGCTGTCCGCCGACTACTGCGGGATCATGTGCTTGCCGGCGACGCGGCGTGGGATCAGGCGGCATGGTTGGTTTTCATGGAACAGTTGTTGCCGCACTTCAGTCCGCATCCTCAGGGAGCTGAAGCGGAAATCGCGGACTTTTGCGGTTTCGTCGCCGAACAAAAGGCCGATCCCGCCGACCCCGAACGCCGCTCTACGAAACAGGTGCAGTTCGACGAGCTAACATTGCGGCTGGGATCGATCCACTCGGTCAAGGGCAAGAGCGTCGACGGAATTCTCGTCGTCGAGAGCGAGGTATGGAAAGGCAGCGGAGCAGACGAGCAGTGCATCGATCTCACCACGGTCCTTCCCCGTGCCTTCGGCATTACCGACCAGCCACTCACGGGCGTAGGACTCACCGCCGCGACAAACGTCTTCGTGGGCGTGACCCGGCCAAGGGAATTGCTTGGTCTTGCGCTGCGGAAATCGCATTCGGCCGCAGTGGCACCGGCAGCGCAAGCGCAAGGATGGAAGGTCATAGACCTAACCACAAAGGAACAGCAAGATTGACGACAATCGCGAGATGTTGGCTTTCCAAAACATCCAGGCCAAGTCCGAATGTTCTGCTCGCTCCCAACCTAACCTGTCGAAGATCCGGACCATCTGCATCTTTCGGTTACTTCGGTACTTCCTCAGCCTTCAATAGTTCGGGCAAACATGCCGGATTTGAAATCTGTAAAGGGAAGAGTATCGAGCGATTTAAACAAGGCTTCACAAAGCCGAATAAACGGGGACTTAAAATGGCGTCGAACCGCGAGCTTTGGCCTGAATTTTTCAACGAGCTGGACTTTCCGGCATTCCCTTGTCCTTCATGTAGTCGGGGTCGACTGGTTGTAGATTCCCAGACTTATTCCAAGGTGCGTTCCGGAAGTAGCGATCTTTACCTCCAGAAGCACGGTTATTCGCCTGACGAAGATTTCGGGCGTTTTACATGCATCATGGTATGCAGCAGTAGATCCTGCCGAGAAGTCGTGACAGTCTGCGGGAATTATACCGAAGTGGAGACCTACGGAAGTCGCCGAGAAATTACGACGGCCACACAGAATTGGCCGCGCTTTATGGAGCCGGCGCCACCATTGATGGATATTCCGGACGAAACACCGACGGAAGCCGCAAAGGCGATGCAGCAGTCGTTTAACTCGTTTTGGGGCGATCGCGGGTCGGCGGCCAACCGACTACGGATTAGTGTCGAACGTATCATGGATGCCCACAGTATCCCTAGGGAGGAGGGCGGCCACGAGCTCAAACTATTCAAGAGGATCGACCGATTCGCTGAAAAATACGCGGGAGGATCTAAGGATACTTTCGACGCCCTGCGGCACGTAGGCAATCTTGGCAGCCATGACGGCGACGTATCGAGGGAGGCTTTGCTAGACGCTTACGAAATTTACCAAGAGTGGTTGCGCAACTTTTATCGAGCTTATCCGGACCGAATAAAGGTGCTCACGGAGCGGCTAATTAAGAGCAGGGGAAAGTATTAGATTGTACCCCAGCCTTTTGGCCTCGATTGGACCTATTAATGTGCGGTATTGGGGAGCAAAAACAACCAGACCTAAAATGACATGCCGACTACCCTGGTTCCGGTGAAAACGGGAATGAGTGTAGCGTATCTGACATAAGCTTACGCAGCGGCGGCTCACTATCGGTTTACTGAAGACACAACGACTATCAGAACGGTCAGAAGGGCGGCCCCACCACCTATCACTAGCGCGCTTGCGACTCCAAAATGATCGACAGCTAGCCCTCCGACCAGCGCGCCCGCTCCAATGGCAAGTTGAGCAGTAGAGACGAACAGCGCTGCCACGCTTTCGAGCTTGTCAGGTGCGGAGCTGAACATATAGGTCTGCATCGCGATAGGAAGCATTCCAAAGCCGAAGCCCCAAGCCAGCGTCCAGATCGTCGCGGCCACGGCGCTATCTCCAGTTGCCGCAAGGCCGAACGCCGACAAGCTGATCAACGCAGCAGTCCCGGATAAGGCAAGATTCAGGTGTTTCCCTACCGCCCAGCCGCCGAACAGATTCCCGATGAAGCCGGCAACACCGTACCCAAGAAGGAGCGCGCTGAGCGCGGCGGCGTCGATATGCGATACCTGATTGAGAAAAGGTGTGATGTAGGTGTAGGCGGCGAATTGCCCGATGAATATCAGGACAGCGGCAAGCAGGCCCACTTGCGTCTTTCTGTTTCGAAGTACGGCTGGGACTTGGGCCAATCCGGATGACTGCTGTGGCTTGATCGAGGGCAAGAGCAACAGGAGTGCTGCGACCACGAGAATGGCTACTCCAGATGCCAGTCCGAATGACAAGCGCCATCCCAGTAGATTCCCGACGAGTGCGCCCGCCGGAACGCCGGCGACCGTTCCCAGCGACACACCGGAATAGATCAGAGACGTAGCACGTCCGCCCTCCGCTCCGGGGCGAAGTCGCGGACCAAGTGATCCCCCGATCGTCCAGAAGCCACCAACCCCGATTCCCAGCAGAACGCGGCCGAGCATCAGCACCTGGAAACTGGTCGCCGCCGCGACAATTGCATTTGAAAGCACAAGTAGTCCCAGAAGGAAGACCAGAACGTGCTTGCGGTCGAACCGACCGGCAAGGCCTATTGTGAGAGGGGCGGCGATGGCGGCGAGGACACCTGGTGTCGTGACCATCAGGCCAGCCTGCCCCTCGCTGACGCCGATGTCTGCTGCGATCTGTGGCAGCAGTCCAACGGGTAGGAATTCCGTGGTGACGAGAGCAAATGCGCCAACTCCGACGCTGGCAACTGCGGCCCAAGATGCAAGTGGGGTATCGTGCGCACGAGTTTGCGAATAACTGGAAGAAACAGGCATATCCATCTGAAGGTCCTTATCCGTGAGAGCGTTCGGCCGGAAGCTCACGCCTCCGGCCGAATCTCGTCATCCAAACTTCACGAGGTTAAGTGCTGGGAGCGGACCGCCTGGAAACTGCACCAGTTTTCCACCGATCGAGACCGGACCGAGGTCAATCCCCGCGAAGCCCAGCTTGGCGATCAGCGCTCCCACTTCGGCCTTCGACCGCGCGTCGTCTCCCGAATAGAAGAGGACGCGGCTGCCACCTTCGGCGCGTGGATCACCAGAGAGCAGATGCGCAGGGAGATGGTTGAACGCCTTTACGACACGAGCGCCCGGCACCAGGCTTGCGAAGACTTCCGTCGACAGCCGGCCATTAAGTTCGGCCGGCTGAAAGAGCGGACGCTCGATCGGGTTGTTGGCGTCGATGACGATGCGGCCGGCCCAATCCGGGACATTCGCCAATGCCTTTGGCAACTTCGACCAAGGCACGGCGACCAGCACGAGATCGGCCTTGGCCGCTTCCTGGATGGTGCCTGCCGTGATGTGTGGCGTCAGTTCGGCTGCGAAGTCCCGAAGCGTCTCGGGACCCCGACTATTGGAGATCGTTGCGGCGATACCGTTCCGGGCAAGCGCGCGGGCGAATGCGGAGCCGATCTCGCCGGCTCCAATGATACCGATAGACATGGGGAGTCTCCAGGTTGGATTTATGATTAAGCGGTGAAGCCGCCGTCGGCGACGATGTCAGCACCGGTCACGAAGGCAGCCTCCGGACTGGCGAGATAAGCCACGACGCTTGCAACCTCGTAATCCTTGCCGTAGCGGCCGATCGCCATTCCGGGGCCGACGATCTTCGAGACGGGACCTCCATCCGGATTCATGTCGGTGTCGGTCGGGCCGGGGTGCACCGTGTTCACGGTGATCCCCTTGGGGCCGAGGTCGCGAACGAGGCTGCGGTTGAAGCCGGAGACAGCTCCCTTCGTCAGCGTATAGAGAGAGGCAGTCGGGAAGGCCGCATAGCGAACCATCGACGAGCCGATATGGATGATCCGTCCGCCCGACTTCATACGGCGCGCAGCTTCCTGCGTGCCGACGAAAACACCTGTCACGTTGACCGCAATCATGCGCTCGTAGTCTTCGAACTTGATGTCCTCAATCGGACCACCGAGCGCGATGCCGGCATTGTTGACGAGGATATCCAGGGAGCCGAAGGTTTCCTCGGTCTTGGCCACGGCGGCCCGAACCGATTCAGGGTTTCCGGAGTCGGCATGGATGGCGATCGCACGTCCGCCTGCGGTTTCGATTTCCTTTACGACTGCCGCTGCCTTTTCCGGCGATGCGCTGTAGGTGATGGCCACTGCGGCTCCATCAGCAGCAAGACGCTTTGCGATGGCGGCACCGATCGAACGGGACCCACCGGTGACGAGAGCGGTCTTGTTGGACAGTTTCAGAGAGGTGTTGGTCATTGCGATAACTCCGTTGCTTGGTTTCGATGGAGTGAATATCGCCCTCTTATTCCTCTTTGATTAGACGGTATTGACTGTTATTAATTTCAAGCGATCATTGAAAGTTGCATTATGGAAACACTCGCTAATCTGGAATCCTTCGTCCGCAGCGCCGAGTATGGCAGCTTCTCTTCAGCGGCCCGCAGGCTGGGGTTGACGCCAGCGGCCGTCAGCAGGAACGTCGCGGCCCTCGAATCCAACTTGAAGCTCCGGCTCTTTCAGCGCAGCACGCGAAGTCTGACGCTCACGGAGGCTGGCGAGCGCTTCCTTCATTCGGTCCGTGACCACTTGGAGAGCCTTCAAGGTGCGATTGCCGAGGCATCCAGTGAACAAGCGGAGCCGGCAGGCGTGCTGAGGCTCAGCATGAGCCCTACCTTCGGAGTGGAATACATCCTTCCGACCTTGCCCGAGTTCATGCACCGTTACCCGCTAATCAGGCCAGAGTGGATGTTCGAGAACCGTCAGGTGGACCTGATCGCCGAGGGGTACGATGCGGCGATTGGTGGCGGATTCGAGCTCACGCCGGGTATCATCGCAAAGACTCTTGCCTCTGCCCATATCATCGCGGTCGCCTCGCCATCCTACATGCGCGATCGGGTTCCTCCTCACGACCCATCCGGCCTGTCTTCGCTAGACGGCATCGTCATGCGTTCATTGCGGACAGGCCGAATTCGACAATGGCAGATGCGAGACGTTGCGGGTGAAGAGCAGCCCGCACTGTTAAAGGAAAGGATTGTTGTCAACGATCCGGCCGCAATGAGGTCCGCCGCGGTTCTCGGGCTTGGCGTCGCCATGATCGCCAAACCTGACGCACTACCGTACCTAGAGAAAGGCGAACTCGTCCGGTTGATACCTGCATGGTACGCGGATGCTGGGCCGATATCGATCTACTACGCGAACCGAACCTTGCTACCCGCAAAAACTCGCGTGTTTGTTGATTTCATCAGCGAGGCTTTTCAACGCGAGAGGTGGCCAGAGCGGTTCGCAGGGACGCTGGGATAATCTCCGCTGTTGCTGGCGCTTTTCGGACGAGGTCCGTCGGTAAGCGCAGGGCCGCGATTAAACGCGGCCAACGTCTGCACCACCTCAGCTTCTACAAAGTGGGAAAGTTCTGGAATTGCTCTTTTGATTCAGTGGTGTAGGACGGCTTTGGTGGGCCTTGCTACCTAAGGCCGTTAATGTGGACACTCGGTAGCTGCTAGTCCGCTTCTGGCCCAAATTGGTTCGTCCTCGATGTCGGGACAACGGCTGCTGTTCGCTGCTGAACGCGATGACAGGTTTATTTGCCGAATTCCAGAAAGCCTTTGCGGGCGTTGCGGGATGTCCTTCAGAGAAGCTGCCAACCTGGCTAGGTGTAGCCCCATCCTCAAAGCTAGTTACATCTTCGCCATGGCGGGTAACCACAAACGCTCGGCGATGCGCTGTTAAAGGTTGAATGCGAGCTAGCCAGGGTCGCTCGGAAGACTGTGTCCCAGGGGAAACGCGAAAGATGTGAATATGTTAATGCCAGGGGTACGGACAAGTAGCGCCTGGGGGCTCTATTGCAAATCGTTTCCGGGTTCGAATGAACTGTGGGAGCTGGGCGTGCCAAGCTTGGGCAGAGACTTCTCATGTGGATCGGGTTCGTCCGCGTCGAAATCGGGAAGCGGTACAACGAATCCGGGCTCAACGTACCAATGCACCTCCATCGGATGGTACACGCCGGGTAGCGAGAAATGCGCGTTGATCTCAAGAAAATCATCGACGTTAGCTGTAAGTATCGGCATCCGGTGCGCGATGGCGACGGCGGATATCATCAAGTCGTGTCCGAGCCTGTTGCTTTTTTGTCCGCGCTGAACGGTCCACATGTGCCTCAAGGCGGGGACAGATGTCATTCTCGCGTAGACAGTTGCCACCGCCGTCGTCATTTCCGGAAACGGGAAGGCCATCGAGATGAGCTCATCGACCCAGTTGGCGATAAGAAGCGCTCTCTGTGGATCATCCTTCACCCGGAGATGGGCTCCGCGCAGCAGTTCTGCTATGACCGGGTAGCAGAGTGCGAGACGATGTATGCCGACACGCAAGAGCCATGGACGCAGTCCGGGCGGCGGCTTCACGCGGCCCATAAGGCTCACGATGTCCGTATCCAGTAAAAGAATGGGGTCTGTCCGCACTTTCACATCTTTCTGTGGTCAGAAACTTTCTTCTTGAAAAATTCGAGGTGCGATCCAATTGGTATCGCTATACTGCGCAGGCTGGTATGATGTCGTCCGAGAGAGGCCCAGATGACACGTGATTCCGATTGGCAGAGACACGAGGCCGAGGCCCGCATCCAGGAAGTTCTGGACGCAGCTAAAGCGCGCGGCACTCAGAGACTGATCGACACCGACGGCAGATTTGACGTGACGTTCGTACCCGGAAAGCAGACACTGGAGGAGTTGTTCTCCCGTCCTGGTCCTCTCCCCGAGGATGACGATCCCAATCCCTGATCGAGATTTCTGCAGCTACGGTGAGGAACCGTAACCGGCGATGGCAAAACCAACAAGATATGACGTGTCGAATTTCGGCTGCTTCGGGTTACTCCACTGATTGACATAGCTTAATCGTTGAGGCCATCAGGCACGAACTCTAGGAAAAGTCTCTGCTTCTCGCGCCATAAGGGCCTTGGTGGTTCCCGGCTTGTGAAACTCGCTCTCACCTCGCAGGTAAATCCTAGTTGACGTCGAGAACTTCGTTCACTAAATGTTCTATCCATGAGCAAGACTTTTACGCACACCTTCCGAATACGCTGACGGAGACCGGGACCGTTCCCGGTGTCGCCCAGATCGCTATTCGTCGGAGGTGAGGTCATGAAGACCGAGTCCACTCATGTCGCGGGTGATGATGCCTGCGTTTTTGCGAAATACCGTCCGTTCATTCCGTCTGCGACACTCAAGTGCGTCGGTCGCCCCCTCTATCGTTCGCGGGAGGCGCGTGATTATGCCTGCTTGCTGGATCTGGATCCGAAGGTGTCCACCTGGCGCTGCATGCCGCAGCCGATCATCAATGACTCCGGAGCACGAAACCCACGACACCACTATGTTGATTTCGCTGTAGAGACAGAGAATGAAGCCTTGCTCATCGACATTCGGCAACGAGATGCCGGCACCGTCGGTTGGATCGCCAGGTTAGCCGAAAAACAGGGCTACCGCTATCTGGCGGTTTCCTTATCCGAGTTCGTCGGCGCGCCACGGATTCAGAATGCCAAGGATCTCATGCGCTACGCTGGATATGATGCACCGCTGGGCGACCGCATCCGAATTCTCGCAGCGCTGGAAGAAATGGGGACTTTAACGCTTGCGGAATGCCTCTCTGTCGTTCGCGAAAGCAAGCCGATGCCAACAATCGCAACAATGATCCTTAATAACATCCTCGAAGTCGACCTCGATGAAGCTCTGCTGGGACCGGAAACGGTCGTCAGGCGCGTGGCGAAGTAGGGACCGAAGATGTCAAACAAATCTGCCGAGCGGGAACCCTCGCTCGAAGCGGCTACCTATGCCGTCGCGCTCAAAAATACTTTGAGGTTGTGTGGTGTCTACCTGAGCGAAGGGCAGATCGATCATGCAGTCGGTCTCGTACTGCCACCCCGGGCCAACATGGAAGCCTATCGGGAGGCGGCTAAACTGGTCCTGCGAGAGACCAGTGTTTTGATCCGCTACGCAGTTACAACAATTGAGTTGGGCAGGCGAGGGGAGACATATTGCGAAGACGCTGGGAAAGTCCTGGCGCAAAAATCGGCTGTTGTCGTCCTGATCGAGAAAGGAACCAGGCTTTTGCCTGAGATCGCAATCGCCTTGGACCGCATCGTTGACGTCGGGTCCATCAAGCCGAACCACCTGATTTCGGCCGCGAAAAATGTATGGCAGATCGATATTGCAAGCGAGGCAGCCAGCCGGCTCTGCCACTATCCTCCAAGCCTCTTGTTCGGTGCGTTGCGAAAAGGACGTCCGATCGAAATCGTCTTGGAAAGGCTCGCGGACGCTTCGAAGGCTCCTGCGACCATGACTTGGGAGCCTTTGGTGGAAGACCTGGAAGGCTATGGCGAGGCGCGCGATTGGGCAGCGAACCTGGTTGTTGATCTCGCTGACTGGAAGGCCGGCAAGATCGCATGGCGTGATGTTGATGCGGGGCTTCTTCTCAGCGGTCCTCCCGGGACCGGCAAGACGCTCTTCGCATCGGCGCTTGCGCGCTCCTGCGGGGCGACATTCATCGGCACATCGAGCGCGCAATGGCAGTCCAAGGGACATCTCGGCGACATGCTGGGCGAAATGCGGAAGAGTTTCCGCGACGCAGCCGCCGCAGCTCCGTCGGTGCTCCTCATTGATGAGTTCGACAGCATCGGCGACAGGCGGACATTCAGAGGAGACAACGCAAATTACAGTCTTCAAGTCGTGAACGCCTTACTCGAACTGCTCGATGGATCCGCAGGCAGGGAAGGTGTGATCGTCATCGCCGCATCGAATTTTCCGAACAGTATCGATCCGGCATTGTGTCGACCCGGCCGCCTTGACCGCCACATCGCGATCGAGCTTCCTGATCAAGCGGCTCGCGAGCAGATGCTTGCGATGCATCTGGGCGCTGCCAGCGCTCCGGAGGACCTCACTAAAGCTGCTCTGGCAACAAGTGGGTATTCTGGCGCAGACATCGCGCAGGTCGCGAAGGATGCTCGCCGCTTGGCCCGTCGCCAGGGCAGGGAAGTCCGAGTGTCGGATGTGCTTGCAGTCGTGCCAGCAATCGCACCCATTGGCGACGATGAGCTTTGGTCAGCATCTGTGCATGAAGCCGGTCACGCGATCGTCGGTGCCGTTCTGTCGGTGGCCGAGATCGAGATGATTGTCGTAACGAGGGAGGCTAGCCATAGAGACGCGAGTATCGGGCACGTGCAATGGCGGCGGAGCTACACACCAAATCGAAGCCGCCAGTCCTATCTGGACGAGATTGCGATGCTGTTGGGTGGAATGGCCGCCGAAGAGGTCATCCTCGGTGATGTTTTCGATGGCTCCGGCGGCGTCGCTGGATCCGATCTTCAGCGAGCTTCGGATATCGCAACGATCATGCTTGCAAGTCTGGGGCTGGTGTCACTCCAGTACTGTGATGTTTCAAGTTCCAGGGATTTGGATCAACTGCGGCGCGACGATCCTGTTTTGCGGCGCCGGGTCGAACGATTGCTGGAGGCGGAGCTGTCGAGAGCGACGACAATCATCCAAGCCCGGAGGCCGGAGGCGCAAGAGATTGCACGAGCCATCGCAAACCGGGGTATGATGAGAGGATGTGAGGTGATGGATATCGTTTACAAGCCAAGGGGCGATGGAGTAGCCCCCGTTTTTCAATCCACCTAGGACCGCCCTGTCTCTGTCCAATCGCAGTGAGCTCGGACTCGAGACATTCGAGGATGCAGCAAGGTTGGTACCAGGATTCTCGGCATCGAAACAGCCGGGAATAGCGACAAGGGCCGCCACCCAAAAGCTTATTCGGCCTATCAAGAGAAGCCCCCGGCGAAGCATAAGTTCGCAAGCCGCACTTGACGGCAAAAAACATCGGCGACCCGGAGGTCGATCCGCACGTGTTCGGCCCGCAATACTCGCTACGACAAATATCTGGGCGCATTATTGACTGCAACTTTTACTCGTGCACTAAAACAATATCAGCGCGGCGGGAGAATCGCCGAAATAAACAATTGCTCCGGGGGGACGATGCCAAAGATCAGGCGTATTGCGATCAAGAATTTCCGCTCGATAGTTGATCTCACTATGAATGCAACCGACCTGACCGTGATCGTCGGTGATAACGACTGCGGCAAGTCTAACGTTCTCAGAGCGCTTAATCTCTTTTTTAACGATGAAACCAATCCGAACTCCGAGTTCAATTTCAATGACGACTACAATAGGTTTGCTGAAACCAAGGCGAAGAAGGCAGCGGAAATTGAAGTTGAGATCGACCTGGAACTGCCGCATAGCTATCGCAAAAACAACGGTGACCTAATCCGCTGGAACAAGCGCTGGCGTGCCGACGGGCTCCAACATGATGACGATTACTGTGGTATCCGCCTCGAAAAGCGCAAACGCGGCGAGGGATTCAATGAGGTTCGAGTCGAAATTGACGGCAGATCGAGGGTCCCATCTCTCTTGTCGCGGATTCAATTCGAGTACGTGCCAGCCGTCCGGAGCGCGGAGTTCTTCCAGACGCTCCGTGGCCGCATTTTCCAGGTTATAGCAAACGCATCAGAGCACTCAGTTAGGCAGAGTAGCGGTCAACTGGAAGAGGCCATCTCGAACGCGGTGTCCGGTCTTCTTCAAGACATCGACACGGAGATGAAGGATACATCTCGATTAAGCTTGCCCAACGACCTCACCCCACTGTTCCGGAGCCTCGACTTCCTCGCGGGTGAGAAGTCCATATCGCTGGACAGCCGTGGAGACGGGATCAAGGCGCGCTACATACCACTCATATTGAAGTTCATCGCCGAGCGAAGCAGAGAGACTACCGGGATCGCGCCCACGTTCATCTGGGCCTATGAGGAGCCGGAGAACAATCTGGAATTCCGGCGCGCTCAGTCCCTTGCAGACGCATTCTACAAGCTTGCTGAGGACGAGCTTTCGCAGGTACTGCTAACAACCCATTCACCTGTGTTCTACAATATGCACAAGGACGATAACGGTCGCGGACTTTGCAGTGCCTATCACCTCACCAGGGAAGGTAGCAGTCGAGGTACCGAGGCGCGATCGGCAGAGGAGGCAAGCGTTTCGCTCGACGAATCCATGGGAGCGATGGCGATCATCGCACCACATATAAAGGAAGCGCAGGAAGCGCTCGCGGAGGCCACGTCACAGGCCTCAGACCTCAAGGGAAAGCTTGAGCAATTCAATCAAGAGAATCTGCCCACCCTATTCGTTGAGGGTAAGACTGACTATCTGGTCTTCCGCCGTTTACTACACTCTTTCCGCGCGGATCGGGCGGAGCAGATTTTCCTTGCCGAACCTCCAGATAAAGCGGGTGCGAACTACGTTGCGAATATGCTGAGGTCCTGGGAATTTCGTACCAAGCACCTTCCTGTAGCTCAACGTCGCAATGCCGTGGGGATCGTTGACGGAGATCTTGAGGGCACCGGTGCTTATCAGCGTTTTCAAGATGAGGACACAAACTGGAAGTACGTTTCGCTCAACAAACTTCTCCAACCGCCGCACCTTACCCCGGCATCACAACTCGGCATCACAATTCCGGTCTGCCTCGAGGAACTCTGGCCAGCACAGGTGTGGGCGCACGCTGCACAACAGGGTTGGCTGGTCCCGCGCCGGAAAAAGGGACTTTTCAGCGAGCAACTGCTGCAACGCCTTGCGGTCGAGGACGAACGGCTTAGCGATCTGCTGGATGACGCTTGGCGCCCGTACTTCGAGCAACGGGTGAACGATGCTTTCAAATCTGACTGGTCGAGCTACATCGTCGGTCTACCTGACGCGGATCTCGAACCATTCGCAGCGGCACATTTGACCATTCTCGACATGGCACTGAATGAACTAGGACTTTGAGTGGAATAGGGGAGGTTTGACCTACGAGCGCGCGGAGTTGGTCCCCGCTACCGTCAACCCTCCACCCCTCGCGTTACACCTACCGCTTCATCGAGTAGGCGCGGCCTTCGTAAAGGTTTCTCGCGAAATCTGTACTCATCTTCTTGAATTTATGACTCATCGCCAAGATGTCGCTCGACAGGGGACGGAGCTGCCGAGGCTCTTTCTGCCTTGAATTTTCGCAAACCATGCGAGTGCGGCGTCAACCTCAACCCGCCCTTTAAGTTCACGCTTGGCAATGTCGCAAACTACGGACTTAGCGACGCAACTTCAGCGCAATGTGAGAAATCTCGATGGTTGCTTCATCGGACGCTCCCCTTCGGCGGCGAAGCCACCCAGAATTTCATGTTCGATGTCATCTCGTCCGACGGCCGAAATCATCGCCGTCCCGATCCGGCGAGACGATTGGGAAACCGGGACGCCCGTTCCACACCATGCGAAGCACTGAGCGAATCTGGGTCAAAACATCATCGATTTGCTGGGTTGCATAGCAAAATTGCTGATGTGGTTGGACTCGTGAGTAAACTCCTGCGTCCAATCAGCTACTTTGCTTCCCAAGTGAGGTCAGTGTTTCTTTCTCTTGGTTCAAATAATTCTCCCATTTCATCAGCAATCGCGACCTGTTCTCTTCCAATGAATGAGATGTGGGATCATATCCATCTTTGGGCGGCATATAAGGAACAAACTCATCCATGCAGGCGGGGTAATCGAAGTCAGCATAAACTTCCTCTATGCAGGAAAAAACATCGCTGTAAGCGGACCTATGGTTGAATAAATAGGACAAGGCAATAAAAAGCCACTTCCGCTTTGAATCGAATCCAGTATCAGATAAAGTAGAAGATGCTAATGTGATCAAGAGAGCGGCAATGTTACTTTCATTCTCAAACTCTTGAAGCGCGAGTGAAATTTCCTCTTCAGAGTAACTGCCTGACTGAATCCGGGATTCCGCAAATTGAATTGCGAAACGTTCATCTATTAGACCAAAATTAACCGCCCACTGAATGTCTATCCAGTTCAATTTGATGAAAGGGCCGACAGAACTAAATTCTAATTTCATCATGATTATGGTTTCACTCGTTGATTTGGTGCGCCATTGATTACTCCTCCTTCGATGAACCTTTGATGGGTTACACCTTTACCTGATTGAAATATATACTCAAATATTCCGCTCTTTCCGTTATATTCAGCTTTGGTTTGCAAGAGCGTTCGCTTTACGCCATCCCCTCCAACTAATTCGAAGACCTTTCCAGTCATCAACTGTTCTGCAGTCGCAAAACTAGCGGCTCGATGCGAACTATCAGCTTTCAGACCACTTCCGATCCGCGGCGCACCTAGTATCATGTCAGCAATGGGACGGCCAACAACGTGACCGACGATCCCCCCAACGACGGAGCCAGGAGCAATCCCTACTGTGACAATTCCGGCTCCCAAAGCGGCAGTGGCCGCCTGCTGATCCGCTAAGGACAACTTCTCAAAACTACCGTCGCCTGCCATCCAGGCGCGAATACCGCGATTGACGCGCGTACGCTCTTCGTCGCTGGTTTGCTGGAAGCGGTCCCGACCGGCCGCCACGGCGTCTCCCATGCCAAGGCTGTCAGCCAATGCACTGAGAGCCGGCATCATACGCGCCCAGGTATTCCCCCCCAGATCGGAGGCATCGCCCATGGCCAGCAATTGATATTGAAGTGTGGAAATCATGCCCCAGGCCGAATCCGGGTCGGCCTGTGCGATTTTAGCGACATCATAGAGCTGGGAGCCCCAGTTTATGCTCTCATCGTTGAGGTTCTTGATGAGCTTCGCATCAACGGCCTTGGCAATCTGGATTGCATTGGCGCGGGCCACGGCAAGATAGGCATCGGCCCTGTGGCGGCTTTCGTCACTGATGGCGCTGGTGTTCGTTTGCAGATAATTTTCAATGTAGCCGAAGGCATCGAATGAGCCGCCCTGAATGGTCCAGGCAATGGCGCAATCAAGTGCGGCCTGGATTGCAGCATCGATGTTCGTCTGGGGTTGGAGCAGAGTAACAAGCGAGGAATCGATGAAACTCTGTACCTTGTCAGGTGAAAGCTTGCTAAGTTCATTTAGCGGCACTCCGCACGGACTTGAGCCGTAACCGTTGGTTCCGCAGTCCGTGACGATCTTGAGCTGATTGTCCTTCTTGTCGAAGAACAGTTGCTCGCCCGCTGCTGTAAGATAGAGAATCTGAGAGATCTCTTCCTTTGTCTTCTCACCAGACGCAATTGCCGCAGACAGATTGTTCCGTTTCACGAGTTGGTCGTGAAACTCCTGCGAGGCCATATAGTTCTGCAGCTCTGCTCCAGTCAGCCCGCGCACGATAGCGTCACGATAGAGATCGATGGCTTCCGGCCCTTGCGCCGCGACAGTTTCGGGAATTGCCGCGTTCTGCGCCCGCTGATAGTTCTGAATCTTCTTCAGATTATCGCCAAACTCGATCAGGTTCTGCACATCAAGCTCACCCGACAGCTTGGTGTAGTCGTCCTTCGTGATCTCCTGATACTTCGAGGCATCCTTGTTGATGGAGGCGAGAAGCTGCTCGGCGGCGGCCTTGTCCGCCTCCGTTCCGGCAACACCATCCTTGTCCGCATCGCGAATGGTGACGTTCAGATCACCCGACGCATCGAGCGTCGTGCGGGTCTCGCCCTGCTTGTCCTTCTTCTCGTAGGAGAAACCGACGGAGTTCAGCCCACCGCCGCTCATGCCGATAGACCCGCCGACATTCTTGTACTGGTCGGTATCCTTCAGGTCGGCTACGGTCAGTGTGCCGGTATCGAGGCTGATATCGCCATCGGTCGCCTGCAGCAGTGCGCCGACCAGCGTGGTGTCTTCGGCAACCTTGATATCGATGCCCTGTGCCGCGACAATCCCCGAGCCGGAGGACCATGCCTTGAAGCCGTCCTCCTTCGAGCCGCGAACGCTCCAGTCGGCGGGGTTGACGCCAACCGTCAGGCCGAAGGAAAAACCGTCCCGCCAGCCCTGAGCCTGCGGCGAGAGGATGGTGAGATCGCGCCCGACATCAAGATCGACCGTCCTGCCGATGATGTTGCCGCCCAGAAGCGCCGTATCGCGGCCCGATGTCAGCGAGACGTTTCCGGCGGCGGTGATGGAGGCATTCGTCAGCGTCTCGTCATAGCCCTTCGACTTGCCGATATCGAAGCCGATCGAGGACAGGGAGAGTTGCAGCCCGAAGGAAGACGACTTGTCCTTGGCATAATCGACAAGCGCCGCCATGAGGATATCGCGGCCGGCATCGATGGAGACATCGCCGCCGGAGACCATCTTCGTGCCCTGATCCAGAATGACGTCCAGCCCGGCCTTCATGACGATATCGCCGCCAGCCGTCAGTTCGGAAATCTGGCTCTCACTCCAGCGCTGTTCGCTCTTCCAGACGGACAGGTTGATGCCGACTGTCTTCGCTATCGAACCTGCAGTAATTTGCCCCGTTCCGGGATCTCTGAAAGATTTGAGGGGATCGAATGCGGAACCAACCACACCACCTTTGCTGGGTCCGAGGGTAGCGTCCACAGCACCGCCGAAAACGGAAGCTCCGGTGGTCGCCAGATTGACGGCAGCCAGCCCAGCCGCAAGTCCATTGTCGGCATTGGCGAGCGTTGCAAGTTTGGCGGTCAGCGGATTGATGCCGGCAAGGCCGGAAAGGATCTGGCCGCCGGAGCCGCCCTTCAGCGCGGCATCTATGCCGGCCGATCCGGGGAAGCTCAGCCCGACGTAAAAACCCTTCTCCGTGAAATAAAGCGCATCCTGCGCCGCTTCCAGCCGGATCGTGTCATCGGTCTTCATCAGAAGGTCGTTGACGGCGGCAATCTTCACGCCCGTTCCGGTAATCGGACCCTTGGCGTTGAGCGAGACATCATTGCCCGAAAGGCGGGTGACGGTCGTATCGACATCGTTCCAGCTCTGCTTGACCGAGCCCCATCCCAGACCCTTGAAACCCCATTCCTTGTAGCGGTTATGGACTTCCTCACTGACGACACCCATGTCGATTTTGCCGGTGGCGTCGATCGAAAGCTTGTCGAAGGCGCTGACCAGCGCACCGTTCAGAAGAACATCGCCAGGAGCGGTTCCCTTCGCGCACAGGCTGCCACCGTCGCATACGCCGTAGCCGGCAAGGATCGAGACATCGCCAACCAGCGACTGGGCGCTGGCCTCGGCGGTGGTGATCTCGCTGCGCAGCACCGTGACACCCGACAGGAAGCCGCGCTTCTTGTAATCTTCAGCGACGAAACTGTCCTTCAGCGTCTCGAAGGTCACATCGCGACCGGCTGCGAGCAGCATGTCGGTGACGGAGCCGAGTGTACCGCCGCTATTGACGATATCCAGGTCGGCGATGACGGTCAGATCCCGTCCGGCCGTGATGGATGCAACATTGTAGTCGGTACGCAGGGTGCCGCAGGCCTTGCCGACACAACCATCCTGTGAATCGACGGTACGGGTATAACGCTCTGTTTCGTTGATCAGCGAGCCGCCGACCCTGAGGTCGATGTTGCCAGCCGAGGCAAGTGTGCCGCCCCGGTTCAGGAGATCGCCATCGGTTGCCATGAACAGAGTGCCCGCCGAAATCAGGCCGCTGTCCCCGCGTCCTCCGGCAAGTGCACGGTCACGCTCATCGAGGTCGATCAGACGCTGGTTAAGGATAGAGGAGGCGGAAATCGAGGCGAGCCCGGAGGCTACGATCGCACCGCTGTTGTTGAGCTTGCCGTCGATATCGATCAGGAGATCATCGGCAGCGATCAGGCCGGCGCCGCGTCCGCCACGCAACAGTTCATCCTGCGAGGGCAGGTAGAGACGCGGAACAAGCACGGGCTTGCCGTCGATGATACGGGTTTCATGCCATACGATCGGCTTTTCGAGGGCAGCGCGCTGCGCCTCGGTCAAGGCCACGCCGTATCGCGCGCCGGTGCTCGCCGCGAATTCCGCCGCATTGCGGTAAAGCTGCTCCCGTTGCTCTTCCACAGAGAGGGAAGGATCGACGACCAGATGCGTACCGGCCTGCTGGCGGGCCGCCTCGGCGAGAGCCTTGGCTTCCGCGACCGGATCCGCATAGAAGGTGAGCGCTGCGCCATCTATGCGCGCCGAGCCGAGCAGGCGTGCAGCTTCGGCCGAGCCGGTGACGCGCACGAGGTTGCCGAAATCGGAGGCGTTGACACTGTGCAGGTTTCGCGCTTCGAAAGCCCCGAGGTCGAGAGGCGGAACCGAGACATCATCGAGCACGAAGTTGACGATGCCCAACTGACCTGCGGCAGCGCCAATAGCCGAACCGACATTGCCACTGATGCCAACAGGCGTCGTACCGCTATAATTGCCGAAACCGGAACCATCGATACCGCCGGGCGTGCCGAGGCCGTTTTGCAACTCTCCCGCCTCGATGGACACGAGGCTTCCCGAAAGCGTGCCGCGATTGGTGATCGCGGCGCCGCCATCGATCATCAGAGAGCCGCCGGACTTTATCATGGAGCCGACACCGACCGTGGCGGTTCCGACATATGTTTTCGTGGCGTTGCCGTAGGGTCCAGTCCCGACCTCGGCCATACGGCTGCCGATCATGATCACGTCGGGGATGTTGTTCGGATCGATACCGAGCGCAGCCAGATCAAGCAGACTTGCCGCGTCCGCGTATTCGATGACCTGGACGGCGCCTCCGTTGATGACGCCATCCTTGTATTTCTGTTTACCCGAATAGGTGATCGTCACGGGAGACTTGCCCTTGGAAATGACAATCATCCGGTTGCCGCCTTCAGCGCGTTCGGCAAGCGCCGGGTCTTTGAAAACGGCGGGGTTGAATTGTGCCACCAGCCATCGCGGATCGGCACCGACCGGCGCATGAAACTTGCCCGACCCGCTATCCATGAAACTCCGGACACCGCCCCATTGCACTCGATAGTGATCGACATTGCTGGTGACCATATCGTTGAGGATACGGTTCACGTCGATGGAAAGGTCCTTGACCGCGAGGATACGACCTTCGCGGTTTTCAAGGGCGTCGCCTGAAATCGCCATGTTTGCGCCGGCGCGGATCGTGCCGGGCAATCGAACCCGAACAATCCCGGAGAACTCGTCGCGCGTGGCAGTCATCGTCCCCCAGTACCGCGCGGGGCTGCTGGTGCGCTCGGTCGCATAGAGGATGCTGAGGTCACCGAGCTGGTAATAGTCCTGCGCGCTGTCCGTACCATCCAATGCGGTATTGATCAGTGCCGTCGCCTTGATCTGCATGTCGGCGCCGCTTTCGATACGGGCCGATGCGTTGGTCAGCGTTGCCAGGACCTCGATTGCAAGATTGCCGCCGGCGAATATACGGCCGAGGCTGTTATCGAGATTGCCACGAACCTCGAGGATCATGTTACCGCTGGACTTGATTGCGGCGTTGGTCCCGACATTGGCGAGCGACGCGGCCTGGGCTTTCAATCCTGCTCCGGCATGGATCAGCGTTTCGTTTGTCAGCAGTCCGCCAACCACGACGTTCAGTGTTCCGGGTGTCAGGATCGAACCGAGATTGTGCAGGTTTCCACTGACACTGGTCTCTATCGCTCCGGCATCGATTTTACCTGTGGCACCGTTGACAAGATTGCCCTTGATATCGAGGCCCAGCTTGCCGGCGACGCTAAGCAGCCCTGCATTCGTGAAGGACGATCCAAGGATGAGATCGAGATTGCGGGCCACCAGACGGGCAGACGAAGAACCGGGAATATAACTGTAAGTCTGCAGACGCAGGTTTCCACCGGCCTCGATTGATCCGCTGTTACCAAGGCTCGCGGTCGCTGAAAGCAGGGCACCGTTGGCCGAAACGATCTGGCCGAGATTGGAGAGATTTCCGGAAAGGTTTAAGGTCAGTTCGCCAACGGGTACGAGGCCATTTTCTGTCTGGCGTGTCGAACCGGCATAGATACGCCCCGTCTGCTGGTTATCGAGCTTCTCAGCCGAAACTGAAAGTCCCTCGCGACCTTGCAGAAGACCAGAGTTCGACAAGGTAGTGTCTGCCGAAAGCGTTAGCGCGCGATTGGAAGCGATTGAACCCGCATTGTTGGCGATACCGCGCGAGGCGAGAACGGTTATGTCGCCGTTGCTGGCGATACTTGACCCGGAACCACTGTTGATCAGATCGGCTACAGTCAGTTCCAGATCGCCGGCGGCATGGATAGAACCGCTATTGGCAAGGAGGCCGGAAACGGTGGCACTCAGCGTTGTCTCGGAAACGAGTTTGCCGAGATTGACGAGATCGCCAACGACCTTCGCCTCGATAACCTTGGCGACGATTTCGCCGCTTGCCTCATTTCGCGCACCCTGTGCCGCTTGCAGAGTCAGCGCTCCAGGCGTGGCGATCAGACCCGCATTGCGTAAGGATCCAGACAGGATGATATTTGCGTTTGCCGCAACCAGCTCTGCGGCAGGAGAATTCGAAACGTAGGAAACGGCTTCAAGGCGCAGCGTGGATGACCTCGCCTGGACGACACCGTCGTTGAGGGCACTTCCCGCAGTGACAATACCGAGCGTGCCTCCACTGACCATCTGACCAAGATTACTCAAGTCTCCAGCATCCAGCTTGATGTCTATCCGTCCCGCATGGATCTTGCCGGTTTCGAGATTGGTCAGTGCGGAGGCTGTAACCCCAAGGTCAGACCGTCCGAGCAGCAGGCCGGCATTAGTGAGAGAGCCGGATGCGGCGATCTCGAAACTTCCATTGGCCTGCAGCGTCCCGAGCAGGTTGGCGAGGTGACCAGACGTGATCGAAAGATTTCCATGTGTTCCGATCAATGCTGTTGCGCCAGAGTTGAGGATATCAGCCGCCACGAGAGTGAGGTCTGCATTGGAGCTGATCGTACCGGTGTTCGTGATCGCGCCACCCGCGCTGATATCGACGGTCTCGAGTGCGCTAATCGCTCCGTTGTTGCGGAGCTCGCTTCCGAGGATCAGCACTGCCATCCGGGCAGCCAATTGGGCCCCCTGCGAGTTGGCGATATAATTTACGGCATCGAGTTCAAGTTCACCTGCTGCGGTGATCTTTCCGTTATTTGTTACGCTTCCGTCAGAAAGAAGCGTAAGCGTCGTTTCGGAGAGGAGACTTCCCAAGTTGGTGAGATTGCCTGCGGTCGTTATCCTGAGCGTTCCGGCCTTGATCACACCCGTTGCATCGACGATAGCCTGCTGAGCGTTGATCGCGAGTTGGTCGCTTGAAAGGAGTACGCCGGCATTCCTGAAGTTACGGACATCGAACAGGCGATCGCCCGTCGTGAACACACCGGTGTTCGAAATAGCCAGATCCCGGAATGCCATCGCAAGCGCAGGATAGCCCGCAGTATCGATCCGGGTGCCGATGGTTAGCTGTTCAGCCGCATTGATGAAGACGGGAGAAGTCTTTTTGAACTGGGTGCCGTCACCGATCTCGACATTCGTTGCCGTGATCGAACCCTGTTTTCCCGGTTCGAACCAGGTCGAGGTCAACGCCACGTCCTTCGCCCTGATGTCGATGTTCGGCGCGACAAGGGTGGCTGTGTCGGTGGCAAGTTTGTCTGTCGCACGCAGGTTCATATTGCCGACGCTGGCGATAATGCCGGACAGAGAGGCATTGCTGCCCGCATCCACCGTCATAGCACCGCCGGATTTGAGGACGGCGGCGGAAGCGATGTCAGCACTCGCAACGATGGAAAGGCCGCGCCCGCCTTCTACGGTCGCCGTATCGAGCAGAGAAACATCGCGGGCAGTGATGGAGATTTCTCCCTGTGCCGCGAGATCGCGCGCAATCTGAAGCGCGCCTGCTGCACGAAGGTCGGCGTTGCCGGCTATGCCACCCGAAACCATCCGGATATCACCAGCGGAGACGAGCGAAAGTGCGCCCGGCAGGAGTGTGCCATTGGCATCGAGCATACCAAGAGCCTGTATGTTGCCAGCCAGCGAAATTCCTGTATTCAGATCGCTGGAAAGGGCCGCAATCGATGCCGCGCGTACAACGCCTGCCGCGCTCGAAACGATTCCCTGGCCCGTGGCATCGCCGGCGATGGCCGTCGTTTTGCCCGTTGAACCATCCGTGCGATTGGAGCCGGCCTTGAGGTCGATACGACCCCGCGCATCGATCAGGCCATCGATCCGGATTGACTTTGCATCAAGCCGGATCTCGTCCGGCGACTGGCCGCCCGCGGCCGAAACACCGGTGCCGGAAATGGTGATGTCGCCGGATCTGGTTTCCAGTCCCACCGTGCCGGCATGGTAGTCGATAAGCGGGATTCCGGTGGTCAGCGTCGCGCGACCGGTGTTGATAAATCCGCACCCCATGCAATCAATGCCATTGGGATTGGCCACGATCACGTCGGCCTTTGAACCAAAGACCTCTGTCACGCCATTGAGGTTGGAACGTCTGCTGCCGGTTACTTCGTTGACGATGATCTTGGCGGAGCCGCCACCGACGAGATTGGGATTGGATTCAACCTTGCCGCCGATGATGGAGGTTCCGCCAAGCCCGGAATTGTTCAGGATCAGTCCGCGCGTATCGATATTGTACTCGCGCAACTTGTTGTGACTGACGCCGCCGCTCGACGGCTTGACGATATTCAGAGTCGGCGTTCCGTTGCCCGAAGACGTCACATTTGGACGAAACTCAATTGGCGCGGTCGGATCTGTGATGACCTGCGCGCTGGCGGGTGCAAATGAACTGGCGATCGTCGTCAGCACAAGGCTGACCGACGTCACCAATGCGGTCGCTTTCTTGACCAGCTTGCCCGACTTGGACTTGCGGATCAGCACTTTGACCATCATCGTTTTCATTCGGATACTCCCAACAGCAAGGGCAATTGAATTCGTATTCGCGTAGGTACAAACCAGATCGTCAGCAGTTCTTTATGAGGACGGTCCAGATATATTGCGTGGTCCATCCCGGATGGCGGTAAACCGGGCGAGATGTTTCGCTCACATTGGCAATCGTCGCGCCCGGCCTGCATTTTTCGAGGAGGGCTTTTTTGCAGGATCGCTCCGTCGGGGTGATGATCGAATTGGTGCACGTCGCCGACATAATCTTTTCGCCGTTCCATGTGGCCACTGGCTGTGGGTCAGTCGGCCGGCAGCCAGCCGCAAAGACCGGTAAAAGGCACAGGGACAGAAATCGGGTCATCTTCGCGCCAACCATTCTCTCAATCCTGGTGCTCAATTGGCTTCAGCCGTTTGAGCAGGTTTCCAGTTGCGAGCACGCGCCTGCGCGTCCTCAATCTCTGCCGGTGTCATGCTCGCTGTCAGGCGCTCAAGAGCGGCACGCGCACCGGGGTGTCCGCGTTCATTGGCGAGGTTGTAATAGAGGTGGGCACGGATCGGATCGGCAGCCACGCCTTCACCCTTTTCCAGCATCTCGGCGAAACCGTAGAGCGAGACCGGGTTTCCGAGCGATGCGCCCTGTTCGAACAGCTTCACCGCCCTGGCGAGGTCCTGTCCGGTTCCGGTACCAGTTCGAAGAAGTGCGGCCTCCATGTTGCGTGCGCCGGTATGGCCATTCTGCGAGGCCTTCTCGTAATAACCGAAGGCAATTGCGGCATCCTTGGCGCGGCCAAGACCATCGAGAGCAAGACCTGCGCAATTGAACTGGGCTTCCGGGTTACCGAGATCGGCAGCCTTGCAGATCAGTTCAGCCGCGGCAGCAAAATCCTGGCGGACATTTTCGCCGCGAAGATGCATGAGCCCCAGCCGGTTCATCGCCGCAGCCGAACCCTTTTCCGCCGCAGCGATATAGAGAGCCCGTGCTTTCACCGCGTCAGGCGTAAAACCCACACCGAGCTCGACCATGCGCGCCAGATGAAAGCCGGCCTCGCCATCGCCTTTGTCAAAACCCTCGGCAAAAGCCTTTGCCGCATTGGCAAAATCCTTCTTTTCCAGAAGAGCCTTGCCATCTTCAAGAGGGCCAGCCGCTGCTGGTTGCGCCAAACCCAAAGCGCCCATGAGGGCGATAATGGCCAGAGAGGTGAGGGCGGGTCGGCGGCATGGTGTGTTGCGCATGGATTGAACTCCGTGATCGGGATTTTCCGGGTCATGCCCGGGAGCAATTTCGTCTTTTTTTTGCACCGTGGGTTTGGGCGTCGCGGCGAGCAAGAACGGTGATTTCCGTTGAATTCGGCTTGCCATCATCTACCCACCATTCTCGGGAAGAGCCCGATGGAGTCGAGGCCGAACGGGTATTCTTCGCCTGCTGTTTCCTTGAAGGTTTCGATCCCTGAGGAAGCAAAGACACCATCTCTCGCCCGCAACGCGCCCGCAGTCACCTGAACCGGGCGGAAGGCATTGATCGTGATGCTGCCCTGGGGCGCATCAAAGACACCGCCCTGGTCGCCGGTCCCGATCCACGCGGTCGATCCACCCCAGAAATTATAGAGGCCGGTTGGACGCTGAACGACGGTCGGGATCGAGCCGCCCTCCAGCACCACGGAGGGAGCAGTTGCATTGATGCTGCCGTAGCTGATGATCTGGCCATATCTGTTCAGGATTGAGGATGAGGCGCGCAATTCGATATTGCCGTTGGCATTGATGGCGCCACCCGCGACGCCTGTCGTGGATGAGCCATAACCGATGCAAGTCAGCCTGCAGCGCTTGACGAACTGCAGGGAGCCGGACAGGCCGCCCTCATTGAGGATGCTTGTCCCGTCAACCAGGACCGATCCGGTATTGGCATTGATCGAGCTGCCGCGGTTGACGACGTTTCCACCGGCCTTCATCGCGACACTGTCACCGATGATATATGCCTGCTGGCCCGGCACCCGTTGTTGACCATAATCCAGGCTGATGGTTTCGGTCGTTTCGCGCGATTGCCAGAGGGTGTACCAGAGCCGCTTGCCAACCTCCTTCTGGTAGTGCCATACACCTTCGCCGTTGAGGACATCGGCGATATTGAGGATGTCGCCGCCTGCTTCGAGTGTTGTCGCGCTGTTCGAGAGCAGCCTGCCAGTATTATTGATAATGGAGCCGTCGGCGCGGACATCGAGATCGCCCTTCGCTCCGAATACGATTGCGAGTTGATCGGCATTCTCGGTCAGAAGCGCGATATCACCCGCAGCCTTGAGTGTAGCGGCACCTTTGGAGTCTGCATTCGCTCCGTCACGGCTGCTGCCGCTCATCAAAACACCGGTATTTTTGATGTCACCCGTGCCGGCAAGGAGCGTCAATGCGCCGTTGATGGCTTCGATTTTGCTCTGAGGCTGGCCGGCCAGTGAGCGGGCCTCTATCGAGCCTGCGTTAATGTGGACATTGCCCTTCGCTTCAATCGACCCGCTCGTCGTGACCTTGCCGGATGCATCGATAACGAAATTACCCAAAGTCGCGAGCCCGTTGCCTGCGTGGCTGACACCTGCGCCATTGCTGGTGGCGCGGATGCGGACCGTATTGGCCTTCAGCGTTCCGCGCGAGGTTATTTCAATGGCGACAGAATTGTCGTTGCTTCCTTCGTCTGTCATCCGTCCCCAGTTCTCGAGATCGGAGTTCGGTACGATCGCTGAATCGTATTCGACGGAACTGCCGCCGGCGGTCAGTTCTATAGACGAGCGCAATTGAGGAGAGCTGTTTTCGACAGGGCCGTCGATGCGGATACGGCCTGCCAGCATTTGCAGAGTGCTCATGGCGCCAGACAAACCGCCAGGACCGACATTGATCGTACCGTCGGCAGTCTTGAGTACAATATTATCTTGATAGGACGTCGGTGTGATCTGTCGACTTACGATCGACGCCTTGCCGGTGGAAAGTACGACGCCGCCGGTGTTGTGGAAGGAGGCACCATTCACAGAAATGCCGTTAGGGTTGGCGATAATGACATGCGCGGGAGCGCCTTCCACCTTCAGCGGCCCATTGAGATTGGATATGCGGGAAGACGTGACCTCGTTCAGGATCGTGCGCGCATGGACCGTACTGTT
Source organism: Agrobacterium sp. 719_389 (assembly GCF_900188475.1). NCBI lineage: Bacteria > Pseudomonadati > Pseudomonadota > Alphaproteobacteria > Hyphomicrobiales > Rhizobiaceae > Agrobacterium > Agrobacterium sp. 719_389. The sequence goes on along the minus strand of NZ_FYEM01000001.1, from coordinate 409,255 downwards.
GTCGAGATTGACCCCGAGAGGGCTGACAGAAAACTCCGTATAAGTATTGTGGCTGATGGTGGATCCGGGGCTGCCGACCGGTTCGGCTATATGAACCGTCGTTGCACCAGTCGCGGCATCGGTGCTCGTCGTCGTGTTGGTCCCGAGGTCCGGAATGACCTGCGCGAATGCCGGCAGAGCGGTGCTGCCCAGAAACAGGCACAGGCTGCCCGCCAACGAATAGCTGATATTTGGCAATCGGAAGATGCTTCTCATCTGGAGATAGACTCCCCTGTCTTGTTCGTCAGCCCTGTCAATTTGCACGGGTCGGCCAGTTCAGCCCTGCCGACGATCCACAGGTAATCGTAGAGCTTGCGCTCCTCGTCGGTGATGTTTTCACCTTCGGCGAAAGCGCCAACGGTCAGAACCGATGCATCTGCCTGGGCAAGGGCCTGATAAAGAGAGCGGTCCTTGCGACCGTGACCGCGGCCGACCTGCAGCAGAACACCATGCTTCAACATCCGGGCCTGCTCTGCGGCATCGGCCATGGAAAGATCGCGGCGGATCTGATGGTCGGCGTTCAGCGTGGCCTGCCGGTCCGAGATCAGTCCGCAATGCGCTGCCATCATTGCTTTCGTCCAGCTTTCGCGGACAGCGGTTTCGGCTGCACCGAGCCGTTTGCGGATCGCCTTTTTCTCGCCTGGTGTCAGTTCCCCCGTGCGTCCGTCTTTCTCCGCCAGATCGCCGCCATGTAACGGAATGCGAAGGCTGAATGTGCGCTCAACGAGAGGCAACCAGTTGTCGAAGGCTGGCCAGCCTCGTGTCCACCATTTCAGTTCTGCGCCCAGTCCGGCCGGTGTTTCCGGATGGTTTTTGCGATAGAGGGCAATTGCCGCATCGTCATCGCGCGAGAGCATTTCCATCACGACGGTTACGGGACGATCATCCTTTGCCATAGCCGACAGCACGCAGGACGACGCAACCGCCTGTTCCCGGACGCCATGCCGTTCGCCAAAGAGCAGGTAATCCACCTTGCCGACGCGACCGGCGAGGTCGGCAAAGGAGATCGGGCGGCGGCTGGACACTTCTTCGATCCTGCCCGTGCAGTCCTTGAACTCGCCGGGTGCCGCCAATCCTTGTCCTGCCATTGATAGCCAGCCTGCCGCCATCAGTCCGGCAAGCAGCACGTGGCGAGCTATCCCTGCGCATATCTCCCTGTCCGGTCTCATGGTATTGCCGCATCCAGCGCGTCGATACCGGCGCTGATCCCGTTGAGTGAAACCTTGAGCGGGATGGTGGTTGCCTTGGTGTCCTTGAGAGCGACCGTAAGAACGTTTCCCTTGCGCAAAGCGCCGAGCAGCGCGCCGCTGAGAGCAAAGCCGGCGTGGCATCCGGAGATATTGCAGGTCTCGAAGATAACGCGCTGTGTCTGCCCGCCATCGATCTTCAGCTCCAGACCTGCCGGTAGATAGACGTTCAGCGGCGTCGAAATGATCGCGACGCGCTGTTTTCCCTGCCTCGCAATGTTGAACAGAAAGACGACATCCTTTCCGCCGTTGACGGCCTGCGCCTGCTGGAGACGGCATGCCCCGCTTTCCGCTTTAGGGGGCGCGGCATTCGCCTGTGGCTTGCAGACCAGCTCCCAATCGCCATAACGTTTGGGCTCTACGACTGCTTCTGCCGCAACCCCGGAAGTCTCTTCCCGGACAGCGAGAGCCTTTCCGTCCTCCGCAATTGCTTTCGGCGCAGGCGCGATCAGCAGCAATCCAACGGCAACAAGCGCCGCCATGCCCATTCCGGAGACCGATGAGAACCGCCAGTGGCACAGCCCGAACGTGAGGTGATTATCGCCAGCATCTCTTGAGGGAGGATCGAACAAAAACGGCATGGCTCAAAAAACCTTCAAACGCAGTGTCATGAACAACTCACCCTTTTCCTCGCTCACGCGCCGGCTTCGGCTGTCTTCGGCAACTCGCCAGGCGTAGCCGACATCGAAAGAAAGCCTTGGGCCGCCATATCGCAGGCCCACACCACTGCCGACCCGGTATCCGGTGACTTCATTGGCAACGTCGCGGCCTAGTCCTGCGTCGAGAAAGAGATAAGGGTTGAGACGGGAGAGGGTCGTTCGCGCCCATTCCGACGATGGGGCGGGTATTTGCACTGGGCTCTGGCTGTCCGGCTGCGGGCCTGATCCGGCTTTCCCCAACAGCAAATCGACCGGCATCGCGAATGCGACCTCGTTGCGCCACACCGCGCCCCGGTCAGCCTTGAAGCTTCCATTGGAAAATCCGCGCACCGAACTGCGCGAGCCGATCGTCATCTGGTCGTCGGAATAAAGCGCGGTTGCCGCCCATTGTGTGGACAGGCTGGACGAAACGGAGGCGCGCCCGGGAAAGACATAAGACCCCGAAAGAGATGCATCCAGCTTTGTGAACTGGCTGTGAGGTATGGAGGCGTCGATATCGTCGGCATCTTCGCGCGCATTGAAGATAGACAGCCCCTGGCTGGCACCGATCCGGGCCGACACGTTGGCGCGTTCGAAAAAGCGGCTGTAAGTCAGGCCTGCCTGAAGCGGAGAAACGCGCTGGTCCATCAGCCCAACGCCGTTGATATAGCGGTTCTGTTCACGATGCGCGACCGTGAAATCGGCAACCAGCCGCTCCGTGCGCGATGAATGAACGATCCAGTCGGCACCTGCGCTGACGTTCCAGGTCGTCATGAACAGTTCGGAAAGCGGGCCGAGGTCGATCATGTTTTCGGACCAGTCGCCCTTCAGCCTCATTGTGGCGCGTCCGACGGGAACCGCAAAATCGCCACTCAGTTCGTTGGTCTCGACGCCGCTTTTAAGCGTCAGCCCCCACATGTCGTTGATGCCGATGAGATTGTCTTTTTCCGCCGTGATCCCGAAGCGCAACTTGTCAACGCCTTCGATGGATTCCGTGTCGTAGCCGCCGTAGAGCCTGAAGGCATCATTGACGCGGTTCGTGATCTGCACGTCGGAGGTCGCCGGCCTCTTGCCCGGAACAAGCTCCGCCTTTGCCTTGTTCGAAGGAACCCTGTTGAGGCTATCGAGTGTGTCCTGCAGGCGATCGACATGCAGGACATCGTCTTTGGCAATTGTGCCAGTCATCGCGATCCGGGCGGATGGCGGCAGCAAGGTCAGGCGTTCGAGATCGTCATCAAGGCCCTCCCACCAGGCATCTGCCTGCTGCACGAACTCGGAAATGGACGAGGACCGTGCAACGTTGCCACTTAGTTCGGCCATGCGGGGAAAGAACGCCTTATAAGGCTGCTGCTCCTCCTTGTAGACGACCGCATCGATCCGCCCGGGCACAACGCGCAGGACCAGCGTTCTGCTGGCGGCAATGTCTTGCTCCGGCAACCAGGCCTGCGTCGTGGCAAAACCCTTGTCGGCAAAAAGACCGTTTACCGCCTTGAGCAATCCGCCGACGCTTTCATTGCTCTGGCAGGACGATGCGAAGGGTCTTGTCACGTCCTCCACAGCTTCGCTGCCAATGAGTTCGTGGCCGCCTTCGATGCGGATCGTGTCTACCGGAAAACATGGTGAAGCACCGGACGTCGTATTATCAGATGCGGGACCCGCAAATGTCTGGATCGTCAGGGCAGGCTCCTGCGATGCGGCAACACCTGGATCTGCCTGGCCTGCGTTTGCCTCTGCCGGTGGCCGCCCTTTGAGATCATCCCGTGACAATGCCGTTTGTGGAGCAAGGCAAAGAGCTGCGCAGAGAACGACGACCGGGTTTCGCAATGCGGGTGACGTCGGTGCGATACCACCGACCACCTTCCTGCTGAAACGACCTGATGTAGATGATTTGGTAGCTGCCGGAACGACAAATCGCGCTCTGGCCAGATATCTGGTCATCAATAAACTTCAACCCCATGTTGCCCAATGCGACGCATTAATCAATAGAGGGTATTTTGCAAGACAACTCTGGCGCGTTTATCAAAAGAATGAGAATTGAGTTACCAATTTGCATCAGTTATTCGTTGGATTTCGTTGATATCGAAGCTCGCACGGTGCTGGCCAGAGTGGATTCAAGGGGCGATACTTCACGTCAGAATTATAGTTAAGTGTTTGCCATCGCTGGTTTTATTTTTCCGACCGAAGTTGAGCAGGCAGCCGGTTGCCCGCAGTTGGATTGGTCACGGGGTAAAATGCAAAAAGTCATATATGATTGTTTGTGATCTGCCCCGAATGCCGGCATGGGCACCAGACGCAGCGAACCCGGGACAGATTTTTTGATTTTCCCGGCCAGTAAGGGCGAGGATGAACGACCTTTGCGTGTGTTTTCTAGGGGCGATCGGGGAGGGGCCGCGGGCTCGCAGGCCTGACCCTATTTTCGCTGAAGCCGGAAAGAGCCAGGCGCTCGGGGCCAGAAATCCACCTTTCCAGCCGGAGATCGGGTAGTTTCCCCCTGCCAAACAGGTAACTCCCTTAATCCGAAACAGCCAACGTCTCCCGAAAACCTGCAGGGAGACTCGTATGTCCATTCAAGACAACCCGAACATCATCAGAATCACCGGAGCGGTGAAGGAATATAACGGCAGGGCATTCCTCGGACGTAACGGCGTGGACGATATCGATGACGTGTGGCACTACGCATACATCGTCATAGAGGACACGAATGGCGCGCTTCTAAAGTTCGAGCGCGTTACCACCAATGAGAAGATCGACGCCGAGATTGAGATCGGCAACACTGCCACGTTCTATTTCCGACGAATCCAGGGATGGAAGAAATCGGTATTCCATATCGTTGCTACTGAAAGCGAAGTCCGTGGCAACAACTACTTCTCGCTTGTCCGGACGATGGACGTGCTCAAGCAGAGACTGGTCGCGATAGGCATCCTGCCCATTGCGTATCTGCTCGGTTGGATTTTCGTCGGACTTCCAGTGAGCTACATATTCGGCACCACGCTCGCCGCATGGCTGGTGCTGATCGTCCCAGGATTCCTGTTCTATTTCCTCGCCATACATCATTCCAATCCGGCTCGTATTCGAAAGGATTCGCTGGCGGTGCGGGAAGAGCTTGAGCGTTCTCGCGTCGGTCAGAAATTCGCCGGCCGCGAACTGAAGACGGTGTGAACGGAGATGGCGAAGTTTGACAGAAACGCCGCACATCGGGCCATCGTCACGCTCTTCGGTGGCTTCATGGGCATTTCCATTCTGGCGTCCGCTGTGATCCTTGCATTCACTGTTTTGAGCACGGTTGGTGCTCCGATGTGGGCCTCCTGGTCAGCGCATACGTCTCGTCTGGAACGGGAAAAGGAGCGCGTCGCCCGCATAGAGAAAGCCACCCAGGAGGATAGTTTTCAGGTTGTTTGCCTGGACTACTTCGAAGCGTCGTTTCTGGACAGATTGATTGGTGGATACAGGCGGTTCTCGTGGTGCGAGGATTATCGCGATCGGATGCCTGCTGGCTCCTGAACAGGATAGCCGGCAGGCGGATCAATCGTCCCGTTTGCTGATGTCCGGAATGCCCGAGGAGATCGACAATCCGACGAGGTGAGCGATATTCCTGGCGCCGAAGGCGGATTTTAGTCGTTCGATCCTGTGCTCGATCGTTCGTGCCGACAGGCTCATGACATCGGCGATCTCCCTCGTCGATGCACCTTCGACCAGCAGTTGAACGATACCGAGGTCGGCATCGTCCAGTCCGGCGGCCCGTGGTCCTGTCGGCAGCAGGAAGCGTATGTCGAGTAGTCCGATGCACCAGGAACTCCGGCCAGCCGAATTCTTCTGTGGCAGGATGATTCGGTCATAAGCTACGTGCATGTCGAGGGTCCGTGTTACGATGCGCCCCATCGCCGGGCGCTGTCGTTTGGCGGCGTCGACATAGGCCGGAACCACGATTCCCTGCAGGTAGTGCTGGTCCGGGAAGTCGGAGAATGAGCTTGGACGCTGCAAGAGGTGCAGGCTGGCAAATCCAGTCGGCAGGTCGTAGCCCTTGATGAAATCGAGATGAAATTCTTCGGGTTTCTCCGACCGGGTATCGACCACAAGCAGCACCATGTTGGCCCGGAGCATTCCATGGAAGGGACCATGGATACCTTTAGGATCGACAAGCCCATCGGGACTGGAAATCCACGAATCCATGAGAAGCCGGGAAATCTGCTTGAAGGTCGCCGGCCGCTTCATCGTCGGCATCCGGTGGCAACACGAACAGCATGAAGGGACAGAACCGAACGGTTTTGTCACGACGCAGGGAGTTCTTTTGTTCCATGCGTAAACCCCTGTGAATGTTGCCTATAATGCTTTTCCTGCATCCCCGTCCGCCAGTTCCGCGAATCCGTTCGTTTCTGTCAAGCCGGTCTGGGACGCAGGATGGATTTGGAAGGATTCATGGCGAGGATTGGATATGCGAGAGTATCGACGGCAGACCAGCACCTGGATTTGCAGAGAAACGCCCTTCGGAATGCGGGCTGCGCCAAAGTCTTCGAGGATCACGGTGTTTCCGGAACCCAGGACGCGAGATGTGGCCTGTCCGCGATGATGAAGACGCTTCGGAAAGGTGACGTGCTTGTCGTCTGGCGATTGGATCGTCTGGGAAGGTCCATCCAACATCTGATTTCCGTAATCGAGAAACTGGGGCGGCGCGGCATAGGCTTCCTTTCTCTCACGGAAAACATCGACACCTCTTCGGCGGGCGGAAAGCTGATCTTCCATATCCTCGCAGCGCTTGCCGAATTCGAGAAGTCGTTGATCCGGGAAAGAACGATCGCGGGCATCGAGGCGGCGAAGGCCCGTGGAAAGTATCCGGGGCGACGACCAGCGCTGACCGAGGCGCAATGCTTTGAAATCCGGACCGCGATCGATTCGGGATCATCAGTCCAAGATGTCGCCCGTCGATACAACGTCCATCCGAGAACAGTGGCCAGGGGGATCGAGCGTCTGGAGCTGGCAAGGTTCGCCTGAAGCAGCTCTACCGGAACAGGCTGAGAAGAGCCTGAGGTTGGGAGTTGGCAATGTGAAGGCTCTGGATGGCGAGCTGCTGTTGCGTTTGCAAGGCATTCATGCGCGCCGAAACCTCCTCCATGTCAGCGTCGATGAGGCGCGATACTCCCCGTTCGATCGAGTCCATCAGATTGTCGAGGAAGTCAGCCTGCATGGAGTTGCGCTTCTCGAGCGATCCGAGAACGGAGCCGGCTCCCGTGAGCTTTGTGAGCATCGCCTCGATCCCCGTGAGATAGTAGTCGAGGTTTGCGCCGGGCGTTGTGATGTCGACGTCGAGGAGGCCGAAGTTGGGAAGGTCGCCAAAGCCGTCGTAGGCAGGGCCTATACCGATGGAGGTCTTGCTTCCTGATGCCTTGTTGATGGTCTCGTCCACTTCGTAGAGGATGTACCCTCCCGCATTCGTCACCGTCACGCCGACATTCTGCGCCTGCATCGCAGTGTTGAGGACGGCTACGAGGTCGTCGTCGGAGGTCACGTCCCCCGTCGTCGTTCCCAGAGCCTGGTCCACCGTCGCCCGGTTGATCTCGACGGTAGTCGTCGTGCCGTTGATCCTGATGGGCACATAGATCTGTGCGGTGCTGTGGACGGTGAAGGGCTCGTCCCAGTAGCTCACGACCGATGGGCGCGAGCCATAGTTCGTTCCGGTCGCCGCAAGGCCGCCAGTCTTCCCGTCCGCCAGCGTCGAGGAGACATTGAGTACCTGGATGGATGATCCCGTCAGTCCGGAGGTCTCGAGGGACAGGAGGGCGTAGCCGTCGGTCGTTCCGCTGCGGCTCGCGAACTGCGCGCCGAGAGGAATGATTGCCTCGCGCATCAGCCATGCGAACTGATCTCGCGTAGAAATCACGCCGTCTAGTGTGGGATAAACCTGATCCATGAGCGTCCGGTTGAGCGTGACATTGACCGTCGTTCCGCTTCCCGGAGCTGTCGTCGTAGACGGGTCGTCGGCATCGAGGATTATTTGGAAGGTTATGGCGGTCGAGTCGTCGGTGAAGACGAGTGGGCCGTCGAAGTTGAAGCTCTGGATTGCTCCGCCGCCGTAGGTGAAGGTGTCGGTGTTGCGCAGGCCACCAATCGTTCCTGGACTGCGGTCGTCCTTCTGGAGTATGCCGCCGCCTGTGCTGTTAAACAGGGACAGCTCTGCAATATCAACATCCGTGGTGGTGACTCTCACCGACGACCCTTGGCGGACGAATCCTGTCGTGAGGGTAGTGCTGCTGTCCGGCTGGTCGTAGATGTTGGCAATGTCGGTGTTGAGCCAGTTCTGGCCGCTGAAGCTCGCAGATGTCGCGATCGACGTCGCCTGCTGCTTGAGCTGTTCGAGTTCTCCCTGGACCTTCGTCCTGTCGATCCCGGATTCCATGGCGGCGACGATCCTTGACTTGAACGCATCGACAACCCCGATTGTGGCCTCGATGCCGGCATAGGTCGTGTCGATTTTCGCCGCTCCGAAGGCCATCGCGTCCTGGGCCGCCGACATCGCACTGGCATCCGACCGCATGGTCGTCGAAATAGACCAGTACGCGGCATTGTCGGTGGCAGTGCTGATCCTGTAACCGGACGAAACCATGGCCTGGTTTAGGTCCAACTGGCCGTTGATGGTTCGCAACGTGGCCAGTGCCATCGTCGCCGATGTGTTCGTCAGGATACTCGTCATGATGATGCCGCTGAAAATGGATCGGTTTAAATCGGCATCGTCATGAACCCGTGCGCGGCAACCCCGCCGTCAGAACCATGTTCGGATGGCGTTAACGAATGCGGCAAAATCGCAGGGGGAAACTACCCGTTTTATTGGAAGCAATGATAATCCGCCCGAGCGAAGATTGTTTCCTGTGACTACCGCAACGACATCCATAGCGGGAATGTCGCTTTGCGATACAATATCGCTGACTGCATTCATTGAGGGGTTGTTAGCACGAATGCTTGAGATTCCCGAAAGCCTATTTGACGCACAGAAGATGCTAGCCGACAGCTCGGAAAGAAGCGCCCAAGCATTGGCTGCTGATTTCCGCCAGTATCACGCAAAATCAAGCATTGCCGCCGTAGGTGGATTGCTGACGGTTCCTCATCTCCAAGCGAATACAGTGCGCCTCGAAGCCATCAGCCATCTCGTTGTTTCAAACGCCTCCGGAAAAAAGAAGCCAACGAAGCAGGATGCCTCTCGATGGTTCATACAGGTTGGCCAAGCAGTTTCTTTTATGGAAGATGCTGCGGAAGACGTATTCGTAGGCAGAGTGAACTTTGAAGGACGCAATTATCTCGTCTTGGAAGGACTCGCTGAGGCGAACTGCCATCATCTCCAACATATGTTGAATGTACTGGAAACGATGCCTGATATCGCATTCTACGCGGTGCTTCGTGAGGCGTGTCGGACCCTGCTGCTGCTTTCGGATCAGGTTTGCTCCCGTGCAGGCCTCAGTGCATTCGTACGTGGTTCCGAATACAAGCTGCCAACTCTCCCTTTGGAGTTGGTGCCGACGCTGAAAACGTTGGCCAAGCGCGTTACTTTCACAGATTCTGAAATATCCGGATTGGGTGGAAACCCCGTCGCTCTTGGTAGATTCTTCCTATCTCCTTCTGATCGACAGGTCGGCATCGGGCTTCACGGCAACAGTTCTCTGGAGCGATGCCCGCTGATTCATTTTGAAGACGCGATTGTCGTAGCCCTTCCTTCCGCTGTCGGACTGGCTATTCGACGCGCAGTAATTGAAAATTGTATTGAAGCAGGAACCGCTAACGCCCTGCATATGGGGCTCCTGCAGTCACAGACCAACCAGTTGTCGCTCAACCCAGCCATTTCAACAATCGATATTCCTCCGACCGAGATCAAGCCGGGCGCGAATGTCATTCCCTCGAGAGCTGTCGAGTTCCAGCCTGGCTACTGGTTTCATCTTGTCTTGGTAGCTGACGGCTTCGCGAATTTCAGCGAAACAGGATTCGACCGGCCGAATCCTGATGCCCATGCGCTATCCGCCGAGCTTGCTGGGGCCCTCCGGGAAACAGCTACGGAATGTAGGGAGAAGCCTGGATTCAAATTGGGACTTTCCCTAGTGGTCCTGTGCGGTTTTGGAAGAGGACAACTACTCGAATTAAAGGGGCCGGCAGGTTGGTTAGTTGAAGGTATCAGTGGGTACGATCTTGAAGTGCTCGGATGGAGGCACGACTTCGATATTGCTGAACTTTTCAAGTTCCTGCTCGCCGAAATTGACGCTGCCTCCAAGGGGTTCCCATTGATGGCCATCAACGGGATTCTGGCTCGCATTGGATTCGCCTATGGGAACAGGGGTCACGTGCTACCTCACGAGGCATTACCGGATGGAGCGGAAAACGCCACCCTGATCGTGCCAACCAACGCGCATCTGGATCTACGGGTGCAGCATCACGCGAGATTCGATGAACAGGCCGTCGTCGCTCCTGATGGCGAGATAGTGGTAGTGCGCCGGAAGGATGGAGGGAAACGGTCACCGGAGAAAGCGCAAAGGATTTATGTTTCCTATTCCGATGCGAGCCGCGGTCGTTTTCGCGCGGTTTGGAAGTCCAAAGCTCGAAGTTGGTGGCTCGAAACGGTTCCCAGAGGGGGCGAGCCTGTCCAGCTCTACCCCATATTCGAAATGCAGACGGTCTGGATGGAGCGAATCGCCCCAGTGCTTGACCAGGCTTTCCCAGAACTGCCGGACACAATGACGTGGCGGCTCGTCACCTCTGCTTGGCCACAAATGAAATCAGAGGACATTTGCCCTCCCTCCGCGGAAGAAATTCACGCTTCGATCGGCGCGTCGCATGACCGGACAAGAAAGGTGGTGACTACTGAAATCGGCCCGGCATTTTTCTACGGCCTTTCGCACGCCGAAAACATTTCCGAAACCGCACTCGTGCAAGCCTTGGTGCGGGAAGCGGTGCAGTTTTCAAGCGCGCCTGCGCCTGATATCGGTGACCTTGTGGTCAGGATCGTACCATCACCACATGCACGCCAACTGCATGCGTTTGCTCCTCAAGACCTGAGGGATCACGTTCGTCATTCGATCGACAGAAGCGGCGTAGACATATCCGCGTTCGATGATGCCGCCATACGACTCGGACTTGGCTGGCATGGTGTGCCGCGTCCTGGAGGCACGCTGCGGGAACGGGGCGAATGTACTCGGGCGTTGAATGCCATCACCGTCGCTGCAGAGGAAATGTTCTGCACGGATCTTTCACACTTCGAAAGGCATGCGCTGATTGAACGTGTCGTCGCCAATCGGGAAGCGTCAATTCTCGACAAGAGAAGATGGGAGCGGACTTCTACCGCCATCCTAGGCCTTGCGTCCGATCCCCAGGAAACCCGCGAGGAGATTTTTGAACGGCTTGTGAAGGCCAATGGTACCGATCTGGCGAGCCGGATTATTCTCGAAGCGGCAATATGCGAGTGCCCTGCTGGCAGCGGATATGAACTCGCAGATATTGATCTGTCGCGGCTGATGGCGCAAGCCATGATGATCCATCACCTGGGTGGCTATTCCGATGCCATCCACTACGAGGGCATGAAGCCGGAAGTACGCATTTCTCCGGCTGGGGAAGTGCAAATTGACACCAGTTTCTTTGACGCAGTCGTCGAGCCAGTCGGACGGTCGTTCGCTACGTTGCAACTCCACAGACACCGCGAGCAGTACACGAACTTGCTCCGTGACCCGGAATTATCGCCTACCGACATCTCTGTCCATGTTGAATCTGGATTTCTGAAAGCATGGGAGGCCGAGCTGGGGGTATCTCTGGTCGACTTTCGCACCGCGTTGGAGGCCTTGGAGAACCGCCTGTATGAGAAAGGACTAGCTTACGAAATCCTACCGAGAGACGATGTCATAGACTATCTGGACCAGCACATCGGAAACGCGGAGGCGTTCATTTCTGCTCTCGAGTTGGTACCTCGTCTGGCATGGAAGAACGTTTCTCCGCCGTTTGCTGACCAGGACAGACAGCCTTGGCGATTTCGCCGACGGCTTTCCGTCGCACGTCGCCCGATTTTACGATTGGAGCCGGCATCGAACGCGGACGTCGTTATTGCTCCAGGCATGATCCGGGACGCTTTTGCTATCATGCTCCATAATTACTATCAGGGGCAATTTGATCTTGGCACCCTCACTTCAAAGGAAATGAAGCGTTGGCGAGAACACATTGTCGCCAAGGAGGCTGCCGAATTTGAGGAGCGAGTAGTCATGCGTCTCGAAGAACTTGGATGGAACGCTCGCCGCGGTGTCAAATTTCCTCACGTGCTTGGCAAAGCTCTTTCTGAGGATCCTGGCGACATTGATGTGCTGGCTTGGCATGAAGATGGCCGTGTCATGCTCCTGGAGTGCAAGGATCTGCAATTTGCCAAGACACCTAGTGAGATAGCAAAGCAGCTATCGAAATTCCGGGGCCAAATGGATGAAAAAGGTCGACCAGACTTGCTGGCCAAACATCTCAAGCGGGTTGCTCTCGCTACTGAACATAAAGACGCGTTCCGCGCTCACTTGAATCTAAGCGGGATTGCTATCGACGGCGCTCTTGTGTTCGCACACACGGTACCGATGAGTTTCGCGGCAGAGCGGATCGGGCATTCGGTAACACTTCTGACATATGACCAACTGGAACCATTTTTCCGCTCTGCCCACTGAAAGGACACCGCGAGAAGAGCAAATCGGCGGAGGTTTGCGTCAAGCAAAATTTTGGTGGCAACTGCTACATAATGGCGGAATTACGTCGCGATCGACAGTTTCGAACTGTCACGACGCCCCCTTCATGTGTTACAGCGCGCGCTCGTCCTCAAGATGAGATTGCGGCGGCTCGGAGATTTTGGACGGTCGAGGCTATCTTATCAAGGATGTACTCGACCTGTTCATGCTCCCAGAAGCGCAATGTCGTCCGTGAGATGCAACGGCGATCTTGATTGACTGTTTACTTGTTCGCATTATGTTCGATAATGTAACGGGAAGGCACCTATGGCGACCGCGATTCTCTTCAAGACCTGCAAGCACTGCGGCAGCTCGCACGAGCGCGACGGGGGAGACTTCTCGGCTGACAGATTCTGCAACAACTGCAGCGGCGACAGGAGAGCAATTGCGGCTGCGGTCTTCAAGGCACGCCCAGTGACAAGGGACGAAATCGTCGCCTCGGGCAGGTATCTGAAACGCTCATCTAGCCGCGCTAGCCTCCGAAATACTTCCTAAGTTGGCTGTCGGCCAGGCTCTTGGCCACGGGGCCGCCAGAACTTCCCAAAGTCTTTTTCGCGCCTTTGCCAAGGGGATGGCTGACAGCCGTCCAGCTCCACAGCTTGCCGTGCCTGACGAGATCAACCTCAATCCTGCGGCCTTTGATCTCCCGGGTCCAGCGGACATCGTCGCCGTTGAGGGCGCAGTCCCACGCAGCTTCTCCTGCAATATCGGCAAGCGCATCCAATGCTCGTCGGCTTGTCGCCAGACGCGTCGCGCTGTCGTCCACGAGCATCGCCCGGATGAGGCGCCGCCATCTGCCGGAGATATGGGGAAGCCACGTCAGCCTGTCGGCGTAGCCGCCGTCCGCCACGCTGAACCGGGGAAGGGGACTCTGCCTGTACCATTCGTCTCCATGAAGAAGGCGGTAGAGCGTCATCCCGAGCGCCCAGAAGTCGGTTTTCTTGCTGGACAGTCCCGTCTCATGCGATTCCGGTGCTAGGTGATCGGTGTACGAGTAGCCGAGTTCGGCGTAGCCCAGCACCATGTCATCGGTGACGAGGCCGAAGTCGCCGAGCTTCACGGTGCCGTTCTTGGTGACAAGAATATTGCCCGGCTTGAGGTCGCGGTGGAGCATCTCGCGATCATGCAGGGAGCCGAGGCCATGGCAGATGTGCGTTGCCACACGATGAACCTCGGTCGAGGACATCGGCCCAGCCTCGTAAGGCTTCTGAAGGGAACCCCGCTCGCACAGCTCCATTGCCAGGTATATAGCGTCTTCGGTCGTCGAGCGGTTGACGTAGTAGACCTGGACGACGTTGTCGTGGGTCGCCTTCTTCAGGTTGGCGCCCTCCTTCACGAGGTTCTCCTTGCGCTCCTCCCACTTCTCGGGAGTGTCGGTGTCCTTCGGGCGGATTACCTTGATGGCGAGCTGCTCGTGAATGTCGTCGCTTCCCAAGTGAACGTCGCCGAAATGGCCGTTGCCGAGCTTGGGCCCGATCTTAAGATTGGAGGAGAACTCGCTCATGTCAGCGGGTCGCCAGTATCAGGAGAGCCGCCTCGCGGCTGCCGCTGCGCATGGCGACTCCGTCGAGGTTTTCCTTCCAGTAGTCGTTGTCCTTCAGATAGTCGTCGGCCTTGCGCTTTCCGAAACCTTTGCTGACGCGGGCCTTTGAAACCTGCTCGACCGGGCAACCGCAGGCGAGAGCGCATATGGCGACACCACGTAGCTCCGCTGCCTGGAGATGCGCAAGGCCCATGCCGCGCGCGTTCGCGGCGCTCTCCTTGATAACCGCCTTCACTATGCCCTTGTCCCGGACATAGTCCGAAAGGCGCTTGTATATCGTCTGAAAGGCCTGGGGGCGATCACCCTTTTCTAGCTTCCAGGATTCGTCCGCCACGATGACGATGGGGCCGTCATCAGGAACCTCGGCGTCGACTACGATCAGTCCGTCACCCGAGACATGCACACCCAGCCACCTGTCCGTCACTGTTTTCCGAGTCCTTCACGGCACCCGGATATCGAACTGTGTCGGCAAACGCATGGTGCTTTAGATGATTGAAACTAGCGGGATAGTTGACGACCGAGACGATTCGGTCAAGGAGCGAGTAGCAAGGAACCGGCGAGGCGATAGGTGTTATACGCACCCACACCGTGCCTAAGCTCCTCTGAAATCATTGGGTAATCTCCCGTCGTCCGCACGGCATTTTGCCGACCCACACTGACATCTTGCCAAAAGCGGTCACCGGCGGGTTGTTTGAGCCAATAATGATTTTTTCATCGGAGGATCAGGTGCCGAGACCAAGCCGTTATTCCTGCGGTGCAACGATGCTCGCTGCCCCCCCGATTCGTACTGACTGTCCAATTTGGTCATTTCCACAACGTTGTCCTAACGACGTGTTGAAAAGGCTTCCGGATCAGCTATCGATGGATTGGTTCAATCTGGAGTATCACCATGCGATCTCAGTCCTCAGCAGTTGCGGATCAATGGCAAACTTGGTGGATCATCACAGGACCAAAGCTCCCTGCTGACGAGTTCAGATTTTCGGATCGCATCGTCCTGGCTCCTCTATCGGATGCCGCCTTCGAAGACTCGAAAAAGGTTCGGCCACCTGTGATGAAGATGGAGGCTTCTTTAGACTCCCAAGTCGTCTGCTATCCTCCGCGGGATGAGGTGCAAAGTCGGCACCGCCTCCAGATCGATGTCCAAGCATCTAATGCCGACGAAGCTTCCGACACCGCACAGCGGATAGCTGACCGGCTGCTTCTGTCACTGAGCCTTTCGATTCCTGGCAGGAGGTATCACGCCGAGCTTCGCCGTCTGCGACGAGTAGGGGAGCAACAAGAGATCACGGCTTGGTCGCAGTCGGCTACCATAGCGATGTTTGAAGAGCCGGACCCGTTGTTTGAAGCCGATTTGACGGAAGTACGGGCGCTATTCTCGGAGATCGACAAGGACTCAGTTGCCGAAAACGCCTACATCCATCTGCTGACGGCCTGGCAGCTACAGAGCACTGCAGGGGCGAAACCGCTTCAGCGTTCGATCCTCCAGCATTACGTTCTCTGCGTCGAGGCGATCGTCAATGGCGTGATGACCTCGGTGCGCAAAGACCGAGCGGACAGCATCCGGCAGGAAGAACGTCAGTTTGCAGCAGGCTTTGCGGAGAGTTTTTCCAAGCGCGCCAACAAGCCGGAAGCGATCCGTGAAGCGTCGACCGAACTCCGGAAGATAGGTCTCATAAACATGCTGCCGTCGATCGCAACGGTATCTTCAATCTTACGGATATCCGATGATGTGAAGGATCAGGCCATAAATCTATATCGATTTCGTTCGAGCAATCTCAGCCATCCCGGTCGAGATAGGCCGGATGCTTTCCGAGAATGGTTAACTGGCGGATCAACCGTTGATAAATTCTGTCTGGCGGATGTCGTCGCGCGAAATTTCTTGGCTGCGTATTGCAGACATAGTGCCGGGATTGGGTAGCGGCGGGCAACGCCAGGAGAGATTCAGATGACCCTGAAGTGGACTGCACTTGGTGTCTTTGTTGATTGCCACTGAGAACTGATGGAGGGGGCATCCACTCCATCAGTTCTCAGTGGCAATCAACAATAAGCTTCTGCCGTGGAATTACAAGGCCGCGCCCAAGCTCAGCTAAGCCTACACAGGCGCTTCTCGTCCCTTGAACCAAAACACTTATGGGAGATGGAAGCGGCTTATGTCCACTGCATTAAGCGATGTCTCAATTGCTGACCCATCATCCTTATAAACTTCCAGCTCATGAAGCTTACCCTCTACAACATGCAGAAGGACATTTACGGCAGGACGATAATCCACACCTTCCGTATCGAAGTAATATCCCTCTGTGGGAACCCGCTGTTGTACACTGGCGAGTGGACCCGACACCCTAAACTGCAGGCTACCTTCTGCGTCGATAGCTGACACTTTCGCTGTGTCCAACTGGCTGCGCAGAGCTTCCGCTCCAGGAAACCCTTTTGCCAGTAACAGCTCAATAAGTTGACGTTCGCTATGGGTCAGATCACGCCACGCCTCAGACAATGCTCTTCCTCCTGCAGGTTCGACCATATTACACTCAGGAGACGCATTACCATATAGTTTGGGCTCTCACTTCCTGCTGGTGCGCATGAATGGCCTGAACTCCCGTCAATGGCACCGGGCTGCCGAGTAGCGGGTGGCTACGGCAAGGTGTAAGCAAGACAACGCTTACGGCCTTTCTGAAGTACGAGAACGGCGGTGCCCGACGGAAGAAGACGGCACTGCAGGATGTATCCCGTCTTTATCGGCAGGGCTATAATCTCCGGCCCGATAGCCGCAACGCCTTCGAGCAGTTGATCAACGGAATGGTGCTCGCCCATGAACAACTGGAAGTGCTGCGGCCTGCCCAATCCTGAGCGGGAGTGATGCCGGCACAGAAGACCGCTAGATCCAAACCGCTTGCTCAGCGATCACAGACGTCACCGCGTGGTCGCTGCCTCTGGTGCTCCGGCAGCAACGAAGCCTTCGTCTTTCAACCGGGCAAGAAGCTTTATTGCATGGAGTGCCTGTGAATCGGTAGGAAGGCGCTGGGGTATAGTGGCACATATCTGAACGATCTGCAGATCCTTGGGTGTCAATCGCTTCTTCGCCCGTCCCCATTCGAGCACTTTGGACCAGTAGGCGCCACCAAGCGTAACCACTTCGCTCTGTGCATTGATTCCATCGGTCAAGGCTCTTTGTGAACGAGCATCACGTAGATTGGATCGCGCACTTTCGATCAAGACGAGGCAGCTTTCGAGGCTATCGCCATACTGAAGTTCTTCGGACTTCAAGCGGTTCCAGCAAGCCTGCTGCTTCGCCCATTCTGACATGTTTCTAACACCTGAAGGCGGGTGAGTGACCACATGATGGGCAGCAGCAGCCGCGACCAGAAGGGCATCAACCAGTACGTCCGGAACGGTCTGGCGGCGCCAGATCGTATCGAGATCGAGCACTTCCTTCTCGCCGTTCGCATCATGGAAAAGTTTGGCCATCGCGTACGTTACGACGTTGGCACGGTATCCTCCCTCATACCATGACTGCTTTGGGATTTCCGTTTCCAGTTTCCTGAAAATCAGTGCCTTTGAGATCAGGCGCTTGTACCAGAGGTCATCGTATTTGGCGTCGCTTTTTGACCAACTGTCACCGATCTCCTTCGCGAATTCGGCGAAGTTCTTCTGTGCGCCGCGCGAGACAATATGGGGGTGCCCCGATGCAGAGAACACGAACTTGGCCAAGTCTGTTTTCGAGAAGAGCTTGGTCTTGGGAAATTCGAGGTCGAACTTCTTCTGCTGTGTCGGTTTGAGCTTCGCGCGCTCATTGATGTACTGGCCGCGCGACCGCTCGTAAAACCATTTGCTGTCATGCCGCTCGTTATCGGGGGCTGCGAAGATCGTGCTGCGCGAAATCTGTTCCATGCGTATATGAAACGGATGATTAGAGAAGAAGTCCGCTGCGTTGACCTTGTTCTGGGTATTGGCGAATTCGGAAATTCTCGGGACGATCTCTTCCGATCTGTCTGGCGGGACTACGGTCAGCTTCATTTGCACGAATACCCGGTCGAGCTGTTCCTTCGCCAACCTCAGTGAAGCGTGGATCGATCCCGTTGTCTGTGCTCCGTTCACGATTTGCAGATTGTTGATCGATGAGACCGCCAAGCCCGAAGACGTCTGGACGCAAGTCACCCCATCGGCAGTGGCAGAGAGACCATTATTGTACGGGAAGAACAGTTCCGGTGCGTCCTTGATCGTCTTCTGAATGCCCTTATTGGTCTTCGCGCGCGCTTGGAGGAAGGATCGGACGTTTGCCTCCAGCAGGCGGGCACCCCATCTATCATAGATGCTCGCGAGCTGGTGGCCAGGAACGATCATGAGGTAGCTTTCGAGGGCGGCGTCGTCCTGGGAAGCTTTCAACGCGGGGAGAGCGCCACCAAAATCCTTTTCGAAATCGATAAGCATGTCGGCGCGCGACTGACCCAAGCGCTCGTAACGTTCAAAGCGGGCAAGGTCCCATACCGAGTAGGTTATGGGAACCTGTTCCTTGTTATCCAGCTTTACTGTGTCATCACGCCCGACATATTGCCTGTTCGAGACAAGGATGAGCTTGACCTTCGACACATGCTGCCACGTGGCAATTATCAGATCGGATACTTGGAAGGCTGGATTGACCTCGTTGAGAGCATCCCGGAATTTTTCGGAGCGCGCTTTGCCAAGAAACCGGATCAATGGATTGAGGAGAGGCGCGAGTTCGCTTTTTCCAAATGTCCGGACCTCGTCGGAGTCGACAAAATCGCATACTATGAGCCCAAGGGTGCCGTCATTGTCTCGCGGGTCACCGGAATAGCCATCGATGCGGATCTTTTTCCCGCCGTCGATATCCTGAAAGAAGGCCCGGTCGGCAGCTTCCAGTTCGCCAGCTTCCGTCAACCTTTCGGCCATTCTGTCGAAGAATGCCTCAATCATGAGGATGCCGCTTGCGTCGGCTTCCCGCCGGACGTCCGCCATCAGGTTCTGGTGATATTCCTCAAGATCGCTCATCGGTGCCTTCTTCAAACAGCGTTGCACGTATGGTTGCCCAGTCCGTATTGAAGGGCGCACAGGCATCAAGAGAAAGGGAATAGCTTAAGTTCGACACTCCAAGGGGTACCGGCGCTGCCAATCTGGGGAAGGGGTCCTCCACCGCGAAAAATTCGGCCTCGGATGCCTGCCAATGCCAAGCTGAGTAGTCATGCATGGGATCATATCCGGCATCTGCCAGTCGAAGATCGAACTGAGGGATAGCGGATGGTGCACTGCGCTCCAGTGTTCTCGCCAGCGCGGCCACATGGTCGGCAAGCGTCAAGCCGTTCGGTGGTTGAACCTTGTCGACCGTCAGAACGGCGAGCCAGAGCCTGCGGCCTTCAACCTCGGCGAGTTGATATTCGTTCGAGATCTTTACGAAAGGCTGCGAGGCACCGCGCCGTGCCTTTACCTCGATGCAATCAGACCTCAGTTCGAAATCCTTCGGCGCCCCCGAAGGACCCGTCCACGTCTCGATTGCGGCCTTTGCTCCCATATTCTCAACGAGGAGCGTCAGTATCTTCAACTCGCCGATGAGGCCCTTCTGCGCTTCTTCCGGGAGGAGGTCGTCCTTTCCGCCGCGAAGAAGGTGATGCCAGCGAAATGTACGTCCGATCGCCTTTTGAAGTGCAGCCGCTTCGTCTTCCGCCGTTTCCGCGGACGCAACGACGTCCCGGCAGAGAGTTTCGAACAGTTCCACTTGGGCGGCATCGTTGAGACGGATGCATAGGATTGGCCCGCCCGGTAGTGTCTGGAAGTGAATGTCGAGGCTTCGGAGCTTCGGCAGGTCGGGTAGGGGATTTGGCAACTGGGAAAGCTGTAACACCAACGCTGCGTCTGATCGCGTGAGAACGGCCCAGAAAAAACTCCAGCGACCCGACGCCTTCACCCGTCTTGTATCGACCTTGCCCGCCTCAAGTCCGGCCCAAGGCGTATTATTCAGGATCACCAAAGGCCTCCTCCTCAACTTCTTCTTCCCCGAACATCTCCCGCATGCGTATGGTGTTGACGACGTAGTCGACCGTCCCTCCCTGGATGTTCGAAGGAGGGAAGTAGATGCCCCACGCGAGCACATCCTCAGGAAGCCGTTGCTTGAGCTCCTCATCGCCGATTTCGGGATGGACGAAGCGGAGAATCATAAGGGGCCGTCGCCCTTCGATCTCAATGAAAATACGTGGAGGCAGTGTACCCGACGCTGACTTGCCTTGGTCTCGAATGTAATTGCTCTTGGCGATGCTAATCTGATCTTCTGTCAAGCCCTCGCGCTCGTCGCCCGGCGAGCCGACACGACGGCTTGCTCCGCTGATCGCAAGTGTCCCAGCCTTCAAGTTATCCAGTCCTACAGCACGGTTGAACGGCTTCATCTGAAGGCCGCTGAGGTCTGGCGGGTCGAGGCCATCCTCTTTCTGAGCGCTTGCGAAAAGAACGTCCCAATCCTTCAACTCGGCTTCCGAGCGGGCTTCGATGTAATCTCCCATCAGCCGCGGATCAGTCAGCGGATCGGCCGGATCCGCTCGGAATATGTTCAGGAAATTGCGGACCAGTTCGACAGGAACGGTCTTGAAAAGATGCCCACGAGGCCGCTCCTCGCGATGTACCCCGCTGGTTTGGATTGCTTTCGCCAATACGACGCCCGCCGATCTGTTTCTCGCAAGCTGATCGCCGTCATTCTTGATGCGCGTTGTTTCGACCAGTCTGCCCGCAAGTCCGACCCTGACAGGTATTTGCTTGCCGCTACCCATCTTGTTGCGCGCGGTGACTATCAGGGTCTCGGGATGGCTACGGACAGCGAGACCGAATTGCTCGGGAGTCGCCTTCGCCAGTTCCATGCGCTTGAGCTGTGCCTGCAGATCTTCCATGGCCTCCTGGATGTGGGAGTACCAGCCGACCCCATCCGCCGGAATCCATAGCCTGCAAAGGTCCTCGTAGCCTGGCCTGTAACCAAACCACCGACCCATTTGCATGAGCGTGTCGTACATCATGGAGTTCCGAAGGAAATAGCTCGTCGTCAGTCCTTCGAGCGTAAGGCCGCGCGAAAGCGAGAAGCCTCCAACCGCGATCACTGTGACGCCATGCTCGCCACCCTTCTCATAGGCAAGCGCTTCCGAACGCTTCGAAGCGTTGACCTCGATGACGCGCGCCGCAATCAGTACTTCGTGCAGACGCGCCTGGATCTGAGACCAGTCCGCGTCCTCGATATCTGTGTACTCTTCTTCCCAGACACGATGGAGGGCGGCGATCTCCGGGTTTGCCAGTGCAGCCCTGCCTTTGCCGGCATCTACTGCTACCGCATCGCGAATACGACTGACGATGTCACTGACGCGCGAACGCAGTCTGCCCTGAACGTCTGTGAAGCGCGAGACATTGATCAGCATTGAGGCATGAGATCCCTGTTGGCCCCTAACATTTCGGACAGCCCGCGCGACTAGAAATGCTCGCACCGCATCGACAAGGCTTTCAGGCAGGGCATCGACCGGATGGTCGATCTTGTGCTTTATCGGAAAGATATCCTCATTATCGGCAATAATCCGAACATGCTTTGTGCGTTCATCGATGAATACCTTCTGTGCGCCGAAATAGTTCGAAGGCGCATCAAGTCCGATGATGAAGTGCCGGGGAAATAGGTCTTGCTTGAAGGTCTCGTCGGCAGTGTCCGGATCGATCAGGATATTCGCGAATGGGGTAGCGGTATATCCTACGTAGCAGCTCCGGTGAAATAGTGACAGGAGCTCTCTGATCTGGCCGTTGATGCGAGTAATCTCTTCCTTGCTATACGCCGTGTTGATCGAAGCGTTATCCGCTTCATCATCGATGAGAAGCATCGGCTGCTGCACCATCTGGGTTCCTTGGCTGACCGAATGCTCCTTCAGCCACTCCAGCAGGTTTTTCAGCGTGCTCGAATTCTTCTTGATTACCAGCACAACGGGAACATTGTACTGGCCAATCTGGCTGGTATTGGTCGTAGCTGTCGCCTTGTTGAAGTCGCGCAATGTGTTGGTGAGAGAGACCGGGAATTCTCGCTGATCGAAGGTGCCTACACCGATAATCTTCTGCCGCTGAGCCTTGTTCGCATGCGCAAGGCGACCGGTGTCCCGGCCAATGAATCCTTCGTCGATCCGCATCTGCGTCTGATTGCGAAGATTGTTATGGATCCCGGCGATTACGACGATTAGCCGGTATCCGGCGTCAGCCGCCTTGCAGATGAGCCCGGTGTAGTTCGCTGTCTTGCCGCTCTGGACATGGCCCACCACCATTCCCCGGCGGCCCCAAGGATTCAGGTTTCGCGGATTTCCAAGCCTATCGAGCACGCGATCCGTGACTTCGTCGGTGGCGTCGATGACAGATTTTGGCAGGCCCTGAAGGCTAAGTAGCTGGCGATACCGGCCCCAGTAGAAGTTCCCAATCTCGCCGTTGATCTTCGCATCATGAAGCCACGGACGGAAATCTTCCGCGTCAACGATCGCGCCCAGTCCCATGCTGATGCCGTGCTTCTCTTCGATGAGGCGGGCAAGATCTTCAGCTTCGTCGACGCTCACCTTCCCGGAAAACATCGGGGTATCGCGCAGTTGCGCGATAATGTCTCTGATCGATTGCGCCGTATGGGGACCCTGTTGCGAAGCCATGAACATTGCGGTCATGCCTTCAAGGCTGCTCAGTATCTGGTTCATTTAGCTCGATTTGCCTCGATGATGGCGTCTATGATTCGCTGGGTGTCGGACCATGCGGTCCGAAATGGATCGACATCTCTCATCAAGGCGACGATATCCTTGAGTTCCTTTTTGGCCGCCAGAAGGACGGAAAGGGTCGCCTGCACTGCTTGAGTGAGGGTGTCCTCATCAACACGGTCCGGCACGACGTCCTCGGCGACAGCCGCCATATCCGCATGTAGCGTCTCAACTGGCAAAGATGCACCAACGAGATTGATGCAATTGAAGAAACCTCGGCGAAGATGTTCCGGGAGTTCTTCGGCATACTCGGCGAAGATTGGATGGTCGGTGTTCGGCCTGTAGCGGATGTGTCCATCAGACTGAATTCTGTGCCACAGAGGCAATCGGTTGTGATCGACGAGCTTCTGCCCACGTTTCCGGTAGGTGCGTTTGGAACCTTCCTGAATGCGTTCGATCACCTTCTTCAATCGGTCGCGAACCGCCGGAGGAAGCTGAGCCGAAGACTTCTTGACATCGATTTTCCAATCACTGTCCATGCTGTTGGAAATATCGATCCTTACTCGGGATAACTTCGTGAGCTCGGACTGGCGGCAAAGACCGAACCAAGTGCCATGCAATATCAGTCGTTCGCCTCGGTACAGGTAAAAGCCCTGAGATTTCAGATGCCCCTCAGGTCCGCCGAGGTCATCCCAGTCCGGGGTGCTCATTTGTTTATGGTGAGGAATTGTAAAGCTCTGGATCTCGACATCGCCCTGCGGAAGGGTGATGATTTCCTCCGGATCGGCAATGGTAACCGAGTTCTTGCGCGCGAATGGATCCAGTGGGCGAAGCTGCCGACCGTTCAGAAGAATCCTGATTGGCTTTGGATCTTCCAAGAAACGATGGAATACCAATCGCAGGTGGCGCTCGGTTTCCGCCAGGCGCTGATTTATTACCTCCGCTCGTTTCGCGGTGTTCAGCTTGTGGCCGCCGCTCAAGCGATCAAGCTTTTCCCATAGCACCAAGGTTCCGGTCTTGCCGAGCTGGTCAGCACATGGGATTGCTGCGATATCGTCCAGAAGCTGAACGGACCACTCGTTGCGGCGAGCGACGTCATCCAAGTCCCACACGGCCGCAGACGTGATCCCGTTGGTGCGGGTAACAACCGTCAACCTGCGGCATTGCGAGAAACTTGCGCTTTTCAGCCCAAGTCCAAAGCGACCAAGATCGACTTTTTCCCGAGTATCGAGAGGATTCCGGCTACCGGGACGCATGGCCGCCACCAACTCATCCTCGGTCATTCCCATGCCGTCATCAGCGATCGCGATGAATGGCTCTTCCGAAAATGTTTCGGTCAGTATCTGGATCCGGCGGGCGCATGCGGTGATCGAGTTGTCAACAATGTCCGAGATCGCGGTCTCAAGGGAATAGCCGATGTCTCGCAAACCTTCGATCAATGCTGCAGCCTGCGGTGTAGCGTCTGCCCTTCTAGCCACGAATCCTTGCTGCATTCACGAATCCCAACGAGTCCTTGAACCACCACCATCGCGCGAAAAGTGGAGGACGGCAATATACACTTAGGCTAATATTACGAGTTCGTGCAAGTAAGCGATGTGTAAACAAGATGTGCGATTTGTCGAGCAAGGTAGGGCGGCACGGCATTCCCGACTTGAACGTATTGCTGTGTGCGATTTCCCATGAATAAGTAGTCGTCCGGAAAGGTCTGAAGGCGAGCTGCTTCCCGGACAGTCAGACTGCGGCACTGAGTTGGATCGGGATGGATGAAATAGTGGCCGTCTTTCGAAATGTGGCTTGTGACAGTCGTCGATGCTTCGTTGGAGAGCTGAACGCGGAAACGGTCGGCAAATATTCCGCTATCCCAATTGCGGTGATTTGGCCGAAGCACCTCGGGGAATTCAGAGGCTTTCGGGCTGTAATTATGAACCTTTCCGAATACCGCTGCAAAAAGATATCGACCAAGATCTGATGCCATGTGCCCGCGCGTGCCATGCTGGGCAACGGAAAGCAGTTCCGGACACTCAAGCCATCGCAGCAATTCGTCGTTGGACTTGCCGTAGCCGCTTGGAAGAGTGGCGGAAGAGCGAGGCAATGGTGACGCGTTCTGGAATTCGCTCATCAGGCTACGAAGGCGCTGTTCCAGGCCAACGCCAGAGCTTGAGGCCAAGATCTTGGCGGAGTCGAACAAGTAGTCGCTCCATCTCGCGAAGCTGTCGTTGGACTCGCTTATCCCACTGCGAAGGCGTCCTAGGTTGCCAATGGCGTCCTCGACCGTCCTGCGCCTTTCGCTGACTGGAATGCTTGTGGCTGACACGCGCGAAGCCAGGTCGGCTCGGATACCAATGATGATCACTCTATGCCGTCGCTGCGGTACGCCGAACTCCTCGGCCTTCACTATAAAGTCGGACGGCTTCCCCGCTTGACGAAGAGTTGCTTGACCGTTCTCCACCCGTACGGCGAAGAGCTCGTAGATATGGCCGTGCCTTGTACCCAACGAGGACAGGTCTTCCATAAGCATTTCGAAAACGTGTCGACTCTCTACGGTGGACGACAGCATGCCCTTCACGTTTTCCATCACGAATGCCGATGGTCTCAGACGTTCCAGGACCCTTATGTACTCCCGAAACAGATAATGACGCTCGTCTTGCTCCGGTACATAGTCGCGTTTGCCGTTCGCTCGCGCTCGTCCAACCAGCGAATATGCCTGACAAGGCGGCCCACCGATCAGAATGGTGTCATCAAACTTTTGAAGTCCTGCGATCGCCTCATCTATCGCTTCGGACGCGGCGGTCGTTCCAAGTTCGAGCTGTCTGGCTTCCCGTGATGCGTGATCCCAGGCGCCGTTGCCAACGAGGGCCCAATCCGGCTCTCCCACCGCGCCCGCATGAAAGTTGACGAACTCGGCCGGGAGTTTCCCATGCTCGGCGCGAAATGCTCTCAAGAAGGCGCGCAGCCGCAAGGTATTATGCGCGGACATTTCCTTTTCTACGGAGATGCCGATACTAAATGGATTATGCTGGTCAACCGACAGAGATGAGAACCCTTCACCTAATCCACCCGGCCCAGCAAAGAGATCAATGATACCGAAAGTGGTAGGCAAGAACGACTCCTGATCGATATGTTTTGTCGGTGTATACTATGTGTAGCTGCAATTGCCAGGATACAAATGACTGATATTGTCGACCCTACGACACGATCGCGAATGATGGCGGGAATCAGGGGAAAGAACACGAAACCCGAGCTTGTGCTTCGCCGTGCGCTCCATGCACAAGGGCTGCGTTTCCGCTTACATAGCACGAAAATCATCGGCGCGCCTGACATCGCCCTTCCAAAATACAAGGCGGTAGTATTCGTACATGGCTGTTTCTGGCACCGCCACTTTCGCTGCCGTTATGCGACAACGCCGTCTACCCGACCGGAGTTTTGGCAAGCCAAGTTTGCCGCCAACGTTGCCCGCGACGACGACGTCAAGCGCGCGTTGCTCGATATAGGCTGGCGGGTAGCGACGGTTTGGGAATGTGCGTTGCGAAAGCAGAACTTAATTGAAGCGGCAGCTAGGCAGTTGACGGAATGGCTTCCGACCGCTTCAAAAGAGATAGAAATCGGGGAGGGTGAGGTCTAGTCGATCCGGGATCGGTCATTTCGCTGAGCCTAGCAACCGGTGCCGGCTTGGAAGCAATCACCCGACACGAACTGTCCGAGACGACTACCACCTTTCCGCAACGAATTCATGCGAGATTTGATGCAAACTTCCTCTGTACGAGCATATGGAGGTGGTCGATCACGCGGCGCGTTCGGTCTCGCCATCCTTTCACTAGAATACCTACGCTGAGAAGAAATCACCGAAGCCCGGACATCAAAAAGGTGAAGGTGACTGCTGCGAGCCGTCGGGATGATGTCCCTCGACCGCAAGCCCTCGAAGTTCGTCGAACGTTCTAGCCTCAGGAAGCAGACGCCTCCCCTGGAAGAACGCAGGAAAAAGCTTCACCTCCTTCGATTTCATGATGATCATGAGCGTGAAGGCGGCGGGGATTTCCACGATCTCAAGTTCGTATATGTCTTGGCTGCTTGAGGCTTCGGCTTCCGCGGCTTCGAGTGCATCGTTGTAGGCAAGCGCGAAGCTGCCACGTCGAAACGAACTGTAGGATCCATTTTCACGACTGCTGATGTCCAGAACACCGAAACCATCGTCATCCCGGACAAGGTACTGCCATCCCATAGTATAGGGGGAGGCGAGGTCGGCTTCTGAGCGCGGTACTGCTCCAAGCACCCTCTTGGGGAATGGACCGATGTGGCGGTACTCGGTGTTCGCACGGCTTCGCCCAGGCATGGCGGCCAGGAAACCCATTGCCCGATTGAATTTCTCGCCGACGGAACTCGGTGCTCGAAGCATCGCGATTGTCATTCTATCTCTCCATGCCTCAAGTCCCGTATATCATTTTTCCGGCGCACGAACATGGTAGGTCTGAACCCAGCGACCCCCGTACTCGAGGTAATCGTTTCGAAGCTCGCTCCCAGGTACCGGGAACGAATGATCAAAACACGGGTCTCCTATCAGGTAGTGATCTTCTCCATTCTCGTCGAGCCAGCAGCCGTGGATCACAACTGCATGTCCTCCCTCCGATGGCCATTTGATCTGAACGCAAACGGGATTTCTCCTGTCCAATTGCTGCATGGCCTGTCGAAGTTCGGCAAATCCACGATAAGTCGAATTGTCGCAACCCACGATCCGAAGCCCCGTCAGCATCGTATCCTCTCGGTTCCACGACTCTTCGGGCACCCATGGCGGCGGAAGGCCAAGTGCTCGTCCGACGATCTCGTCCTGAGAAACATAGTCCTCGCAGTCGTAGTATTGCGAAATGCTCGAAGCCGTTGCCGCCCAGCACCAGTTGCTCCATTTCTGCGTTTGCATTTGGAAGGTCAGGTGCAATTGGTTTGGATATCTGACGCGCTCTGGAAGTCGATAGAGGCTGCTGATCCAATCGAACACGGAGCTGACGAACCTGAATCCCTCACGCATTTTTCGCGAACCCACCGTGCAGGTGGCCAGCTACCTGCACGCCGCCCAGATCCAGAAAGCCGTCATCGATCACCGTGACCACGCCCCGTAAGGGCGCGACTGCCTGAAGAATCCTCTCGCTGCCACGATGGTGAATGTGAAGGGCAGAGAGTATGCCTTTGTTGTGTGCACCCGTGTCGATCGCTATCCGACCGTGACAACGCTCCACCATCAACGGCGATGTCGGCGTGTGTCCATGGACAACGGTCTTTCGGGACGATCCGGTGAAGCTCAGGAAGGGTTCCCGGATCCACATGAGCTTGTACGGATCCTGTCGAGCAAATGGCACACCCGGCTCGACGCCGGCGTGGACGAGAATGTGGTGGTCAAGTTCAACGTACCGCTCGGCTGCACGGAGGATCGCCACGTGGTCGACATCAACAACGTCGAGGATTCGGTCGAGTGCGGCATCATCGGAGGAATCGAAACCGTAGGAGGCGAGGGTGGCTGCGCCTCCCATCCTGGCGATCCAGTGCAGGAGAAGAGCCTGCTTCCGGGGGAGATCGGTCTCGTCGAGGATGCGGAGGATGAAGGAATCGTGGTTGCCGAGAATGAGCCGCGAAGCTGGAAGCTGCTTCAGTGTTTCCGCAACCAGATGCATCGCCTGCCGGCTGTGCGGGCCGCGGTCGACTATGTCGCCGAGGAACACGATCCGATAGACGATTCCAAGACACGCCGCCTGCCTAGATATGCCGTCCAGCAGTGCACGAAGTAGGTCTGTACGTCCGTGGACGTCTCCGATTGCGAAGGTGTGAACGCTGGTCATGTTGAAGATGTCCCTGTTTGAGCCAGAGACATCGCATGCCGATAGTTGGCGAAAACTTTACGGGGTGGTGCCGGGGAGTTGCAGGGTTAATGGGAGATGAATCTCCATGGAAGCATTTTCATCTGCGGCTTCTGGAAGTCTTAGCAATGTCCGGCTAGAACGAGGACGACCTACAGACTTCGATGGTCTGGATGACCCAGCATCTGGCCGAAATCGCCCGAGTTGAACCCGGTCGAAAACCTCTGGCACTTTATGCGCGACAACTGGCTCTTGAACCGAGTCTTTAAATCCTACGACGACATTGTCGATCATTGCTGCGATGCTTGGCGAAAGCTATAAAGCCAGCCATGGCGCATCATGTCCATCGGACGCAGAGAATGGGCCAATGGGTTTTGATCAGCGAGGGGGCGTATTACTGGTGCATCCCGCGAGAGACGAATAAGTAGCCTCGGACGTCGCATCGGTACATTACTCTTTCGCTTGTAGTTGCGCGGTGGACTTCGCCGGCTTCCCCTAGTCGAATACTTGCCATCGCTCGCAGTAGAAGATCTCGGTTCGTCTTTCAATAAATCCCAAGTACTAGAATGTACCTGGGGTTGTGTTTTATGCAGTTGGCTAGTTTTGGCTTCAAGAATGGCCAGTTTCAGCGGTATTTGGCCAGGATCAGCTTGGGTTTCTCATCAGATATCCAGATTGTCCGCAAAGGCCGCCCGCTCCTGAATGAAACGGAAGCGCGCATCGGCCTTGGTGCCCATCAGGTTGTCGACGGCCTCGCGGGTGCCTTCGAAATCCACATCGTCGATCTCGACACGCAGCAGGGTGCGCTTTTCGGGATCCATGGTGGTTTCCTTCAGCTGCTGGGCCATCATTTCGCCAAGGCCTTTGAAGCGGCCGATTTCGACCTTCTTGCCCTTGAAGACGGTTTCCATCAGCTCGGCGCGGTGGGCGTCGTCGCGGGCATAAGCGCTCTTGGCACCCTGACGGATGACGTAAAGCGGCGGCACCGCCAGATAGAGGTGATTGCCGCGAATGAGTTCCGGCATTTCCTGATAGAAGAAGGTGATGAGCAGCGAGGCAATATGGGCGCCGTCGACATCGGCATCGGTCATGATGATGATGCGCTCGTAACGCAAATCTTCTTCGCGGTATTTGGTGCGGGTGCCGCAGCCGAGCGCCTGGATGAGATCGGCGATCTGCTGGTTGGCGGAGAGTTTTTCACGGCTGGCGCTGCCGACGTTCAAAATCTTGCCGCGCAGGGGCAGGATGGCCTGATTGGCGCGGTTGCGCGCCTGCTTGGCGGAGCCGCCGGCCGAGTCACCCTCGACGATGAAAAGTTCCGCATTTTCCGCCGTGTTCTGGGCGCAGTCCGCCAGCTTGCCGGGCAGGCGCAGCTTGCGCACGGCGGTCTTGCGGTTGACTTCCTTTTCCTTGCGGCGGCGCAGGCGCTCTTCGGCGCGCTCGATCACCCAGTCGAGCAGCTTGGCCGCTTCGCCCGGATTGCCAGCGAGATAATGGTCGAAGGGATCGCGCAGCGCGTTTTCGACGATGCGCTGGGCCTCGACGGTCGCGAGCTTGTCCTTGGTCTGGCCGACGAATTCAGGCTCGCGGATGAAGACCGAGAGCATGCCGGCGGCAGAGATCATCACGTCGTCGGTGGTGATGTCCTTGGCGCGCTTGTTCTGCGTCAGATCGGCATAATTTTTAAGGCCCTTGGTGAGCGCGATGCGGAAACCCGCCTCATGCGTGCCGCCTTCGGGCGTCGGGATGGTGTTGCAATAGGAATGGATCTGCGTATCGCCGCCATACCAGGTTACCGCCCATTCCAGCGCGCCGTGGCCGCCGGTCTTTTCGGTGCGGCCCGAGAAAATCTCGCGGGTGACGGTGAATTCCTTGCCGAGCGTGGCGGCGAGATAATCCTTGAGGCCGCCGGGGAAATGGAACACGGCCTTTTCGGGGATTTCGCCGCCGGCCGGCACCATGCCGGGATCGCAGCTCCAGCGGATTTCGACGCCGCCGAAGAGATAGGCCTTGGAGCGGGCCATACGGAAGATGCGCGCCGGTTCGAATTTCGCGTGATCGCCGAAGATCTGCGGATCGGGATGGAACCGCACGCGGGTGCCGCGACGGTTGTGCACGTCGCCCAGTTCCTCAAGCCCGCCGATCGGCGCGCCGCGCGAAAAACGCTGGCGGTAAAGCTTGCGGTTACGCGCCACTTCCACTTCCAGAAGATCGGACAGCGCATTGACCACGGACACGCCGACGCCGTGCAGGCCGCCCGATGTCTCATAGGCCTTGCCGTCGAACTTGCCGCCGGCATGCAGCTTGGTCATGATGACTTCGAGCGTCGACTTGCCGGGAACCTGCGGGTGGTTTTCCACGGGAATGCCGCGGCCGTTATCGGTGACCGTCAGAAAGCCTTCGGCATCGAGATGGACCTCGATGAAATTGGCATGGCCGGCGACGGCCTCGTCCATGGAGTTGTCGATGACTTCGGCGAAAAGGTGGTGCAGCGCCTTCTCGTCGGTGCCGCCGATATACATGCCCGGCCGCATGCGCACCGGCTCCAGCCCTTCAAGCACGCGGATTGATGAGGCGCCGTAATCGTCACCGGAAGGAGACACGGGTGCTGGTGGCGCAGGCGGCGTGGCGGCCGCAACGGCTGCGGGTTTCGGCTGCACGTTCGCGTTGGCGGGAACTGTCGACGGGGCCTTCACGGGTTTGACCGCGTCATCATTCGTTTCCGTTTCGCTGTTTCGTGCTGCCGGAAGACCGGAGAAGAGATCGTTGCTGTCGTCCATCATGTCCAAGTTCAAAATTCGTGTCGTCAGAATTTCGCCAAGCGAATCAGTATGCCAATGGGGCGATTATAGCGCCAAACGTGTAAGGCGTGTGGCCGAACGCGGCGCACCTTATGCCACGATTGTGTCAGGGTTTCGCAACAGGAGGATTGCGCTGCCGGCCTTGCAATGGCAAGTCTCGCAGCCACGAATGAACGGTTAACCAAGGCATGTCCACAGCTCATTTCACGTTTTGTACTCTTTTCTGCCTGACTGTTGCGGCGATGCCGGGCGGCGCCGGGGCGGCTGACGGGCCGCTGCGGCCCTTCAAGGACGAGCTATTTTCCGCCCAGACGGTGCTTTCCACTGGAGATGGCGGCGCATCTGAGGTGATCGATTATCAGGAGATGCGCGACATCAACGGCCGCGACGAGGTGCCGGAGCGGCGGGTGAAACGGCAATATGTCGATATGGCGCCGAAGAGCGCGCAGGCGCTTGAAACCGTGTCGGTCGAGGGTAGGGCGCTCGAAGTGGGGCGCGTCGGGCCGGCAAGCGGACAGGCCTTCACCGTCATCTTCATCCACGGGCGCGGCGGTGACCGGCGGCTCGGCATGAATGACTACACCTTCGGCGGCAACTTCAACCGCATGAAGAACCTGGCGGTCGCCAATGGCGGCACCTATTATGCGCCGAGCGTGCGCTCCTTCGATGAGAACGGCGTTGCCGATGTCGCGGCGTTGATTGCCGATGCAGCCAGAAAATCGGGCGGCAAGCCTGTTGTGCTGACCTGCGCCTCCATGGGCAGCTTCATCTGCTATGGCATCAGCCGCGACAAGGCTGCTGTCGCCAAGCTCAAGGGCATGGCGATCCTCGGTGGTGCGGTCGATCCCGATTTTCCGAAAAGCGTCTTTGCAAAAGCGAAGAAGCCTGTGTGGTTCACCCATGGCAGCGCCGACAAGGTCTATTCGGCCGATCAGCAGGCGATGATCTTCCGCACCCTGCTGAAGGCCGGCGAGCCGGCGCGGTTCACGCGGTATGAGACCGGAAGCCACGGCACGCCGGTGCGGATGACGGACTGGCGGGCGGTTTTGAACTGGATTTTGAGCCGCTGAGGCCTCGATTTGGGTCAGCGGTGGCAAAATTTTCGAAATCGGCCGTCGTTTTGAACCTTCGGGCCGCTTTTTTGTACCATTTGTTGCCGGCTGCGGTTAAAGGAATATCCCGGGATTTCCGGCAGTATTTCTGTCGTGATTAAGGGCCGCTTTGCGGCTGAGGGATGGGGCGCCGCCAAAGGTGGGGCCAGAGACAAAGGGAATGGATACGCATGACGCCGAATGTTCGACCGCTTGTTGCCGGAAACTGGAAGATGAACGGCACCCGTGCCTCGCTCGATCAGATCAAGGCCATGGCAGAAGGCGTCAAGGGCGCGCTGTCCGAAAAGGTGGATGCGCTGATCTGCCCGCCCTCGACATTGCTTTACGTTGCAACGGCGCTCTGTGATGACAGCCCGCTGATGATCGGCGCGCAGGATTGCCACCAGAACGCATCCGGCGCCCATACCGGCGATATTTCCGCCGAGATGATTGCCGACTGCTTCGGCACCCATGTCATCGTCGGCCATTCAGAGCGTCGCACCGACCATGCCGAGACGGATCATCTGGTGCGCGCCAAGGCCGTTGCCGCGCACGAGGCGGATCTCATCGCCATCGTCTGCATCGGCGAGACGGCGGATGAGCGCAAGGCGGGCCAGACACTCGATATCCTCAAGCGGCAGCTGGCCGGCTCCCTGCCGGACGAGGCAACCGCCGAAAACACCGTCATCGCCTATGAGCCGGTCTGGGCGATCGGCACGGGTCTGACGCCGACGGTTGAAGACGTGCGCGAGGCCCATGCCTTCATGCGCGACGAGCTCGTGAAGCGCTTCGGCGATGCCGGCAAGACCATGCGCATCCTCTATGGCGGCTCGGTAAAGCCGGCCAATGCGCTGGAACTGATGGGCGTCGAAAACGTCGATGGCGCGCTGATTGGCGGTGCGAGCTTGAAAGCTTCCGACTTCCTTTCCATCTATGCGGCATACGAGCAACTGACGGCTTGATCCAAGCTTTCCTGCAAGAGTGGCGGGAAAGGGGCTTGGAATAAGCCGTCGCCTCATGTAAAGAGCCGCAAAACCTTCTTTATGGTGCTCCGCGCGGGGCATGGAATGGATTGTCATGCAGACCGTTTTGATTGTTATTCACCTCATGATCGTGCTGGCGCTTGTCGGCGTGGTCCTGATCCAGCGTTCCGAAGGCGGCGGCCTCGGTATCGGCGGCGGTTCGGGCTTCATGTCCGCGCGCGGAACGGCCAATGCGTTGACCCGCACGACGGGCATCCTCGCCGCGCTGTTCTTCCTGACGTCGCTCGGCCTTGGTCTTATGACCCGCTACGAATCGCGCCCGACCGACATTCTGAACCGTATCCCGGCCACGCAGGGTCAGGGCAACGGCATTCTCGACACGCTCGGCCCGGCAACGACGCCCGCAACCCCGGCTCCGGCTGGGAATGGCGTTCCGACCAATAGTGGCGCAGCCGTACCCGCACAGACGACACCGGCCCCTGCCGCTTCCGGCACGGCCGCCCCGGCACCGGCGCAGCCCGCCGATCCGAACGCAGTTCCGACCGGTCAATAAGCCCGGTTCTGATTTAACGCTCCGGCAGGCCAAAAGCCTGCCGGTTTTCTTTTGTTCGCATTCCGGCTCGTCCCATCGCAGATTCGTCAACAGCGAATTTTCGAAACCATTAATTTTGGGCTGGCGGAATCAGAGGTAAAAAGGTATCCGGTGAATCCCATGGCGCGATATGTATTCATCACAGGCGGCGTGGTCTCCTCTCTTGGCAAGGGCATCGCTGCGGCAGCACTCGGAGCTTTGTTGCAATCCCGTGGTTATCGGGTGCGGCTTCGTAAACTCGACCCCTATCTGAACGTCGATCCCGGCACCATGAGCCCGACACAGCACGGCGAAGTGTTCGTGACTGACGACGGTGCCGAGACGGACCTCGATCTTGGCCACTATGAGCGCTTCACGGGGCGTTCGGCCACCAAGACCGATAACATCACGACCGGTCGCATCTACAAGAACATCATCGACAAGGAACGGCGCGGCGACTATCTCGGCGCAACCGTTCAGGTCATTCCGCATGTCACCAACGAGATCAAGGATTTCGTGATCGAGGGCAATGACGATTACGACTTCGTCATCTGCGAGATCGGCGGCACGGTGGGTGACATCGAGGCGATGCCGTTCATGGAGGCGATCCGCCAGCTAGGCAACGACCTGCCGCGCGGCACGGCGATCTATCTTCACCTGACGCTGATGCCTTACATTCCGGCAGCCGGCGAGCTGAAGACCAAGCCGACCCAGCATTCCGTCAAGGAGCTGCAGGCGCTCGGCATTCACCCCGACATCCTGCTCGTGCGCGCCGACCGGGAAATCCCTGAAGCGGAACGCCGCAAGCTTTCGCTGTTCTGCAACGTGCGTCCTTCCGCCGTCATTCAGGCGCTGGATGTGGCGAATATCTATGACGTTCCGATCGCCTACCACAAGGAAGGTCTCGACTCGGAAGTGCTGGCCGCCTTCGGCATCGAGCCGGCGCCCAAGCCGCGTCTGGAGCCGTGGGAAGAGGTCTGCAACCGTATCCGCACGCCGGAAGGCGAGGTAACGATTGCGATCGTCGGCAAATATACCGGCCTCAAGGATGCCTATAAGTCGCTGATCGAGGCGCTGCATCACGGTGGCTTCGCCAACCGGGTTAAGGTCAAGCTGGAATGGATCGAGTCGGAAGTCTTCGAAAAGGAAGATCCCACACCCTATCTCGAAAAGGTCAACGGCATTCTCGTGCCTGGTGGTTTCGGCGAGCGTGGTTCCGAAGGCAAGATCATGGCGGCGCAGTTCGCGCGTGAGCGCAACGTGCCCTATTTCGGCATCTGCTTCGGCATGCAGATGGCGGTCGTGGAAGCGGCGCGTCATCTGGCGGGCATCGAAAATGCATCCTCCACCGAGTTTGGCCCGACATCCGAGCCAGTCGTCGGCCTGATGACCGAATGGGTGAAGGGCAACGAGCTTGAGAAGCGCTCCTCCAAGGGCGATCTCGGCGGTACGATGCGTCTCGGCGCCTACAAGGCGGCGCTGAAGAAAGACACCAAGATTGCCGAAATCTACGGCACCACTGACATTTCCGAGCGCCACCGCCACCGCTACGAGGTGAATGTGGACTACAAGGACCGCCTGGAAAATTGCGGCCTCGTCTTCTCGGGCATGTCTCCTGATGGCGTCCTGCCGGAAACCGTGGAATATCCTGACCATCCGTGGTTCATCGGCGTGCAGTATCACCCGGAACTGAAGAGCCGTCCGCTCGATCCGCATCCGCTGTTTGCGAGCTTCGTCGAAGCGGCGGTGGAGCAGAGCCGGCTGGTTTGACGGTTTGAATGATTACGAAGAGGGCCGCTTTTGCGACCCTTTTTTGTTTGGTGATGATGGGCTTGGGAAGCGCGGTGCGCTGCGATGCGCCCCATGCATCAGGTCAGAAAGCTACGTTTCTTAAGCCACGCTTCGTACCATGTCGGCCATGCTTCGGTGAGAGTTCCGTGCTTGCCCATGCCAAAGCCGTGACCGCCGGACGCGATTGGATGAAACTCGACATCCGCGCCGGCCTTTTCGCAGGCCTGCTGCATGATACGGCTGTTGGCCGGATCGGAAATGCGATCGTCATCGGCCTGCGTCAGGAAAATCGGCGGGCAATCCTTGCCCACATGGCTTTCCACCGACCATTGCCGCGTTGCCGCATCCGTCGGATGTCTGCCGACAAGCGATTTGCGGGTCGAGGTATCGTCATAGGGAGTCGATAGCGTGATGACCGGGTAGATCAGCGCTGCGATATCCGGCCGGGCTGATTGCCTGTCGATATCATCGAGGGCATCGTAAGATGAGAAGGCGGAGCGGGCCGCAGTCAGGCCCATCAGGTGGCCGCCCGCAGAAAAGCCAAGCGCGCCGATCTTGTAAGTATCGATCTGCCATTGCGAAGCGCGGGCGCGGATGAGCCTGATGGCACGCTGTGCATCCTGAAGCGGGGCAAGCGGACCGGCGACCCAGCCTTCGATCGGCAGGCGATAGGTGAGGACGAAGGCGTGGATACCCCTTGCGGCAAGCCAGCGTGCTGCAGGATAGGATTCCTTGCCTTCTTCGATGCGTTTATATCCACCGCCACCCGCGATAATGATGGCGGAACCGTTTGGTTCATCGGGCGCGAATATTTCGAGGCTCGGCAGGCTGATATTGCTGACCGCGCCTTTCCTGCTGATCTCCAGAGCGCCACCCGGACCGCTGCCGCCGGGAGGTGGGCCGGGCCAGAGAGGTATTTGCAGCCGCCTGTCCCGGGCCAAGACATCTGGGATTTTCAAGGCCACTGCGAAAAGCGCGCCGCCCAGCAGGAGATTGCGGCGGCATATCATGGCGTCATCCTCATCGCGCTTGGGGTTTCGGCATTTGCGCCGGAGACCGGTTCACAAGGACGATCTTCAAAACGGCAGGTGGGGTCAATACCGGACCATCGCAGACTGTCCAGCTTGGAGCCTGTCCTTATCCATCCGGCAATAAAAAACGGGCCCGAAGGCCCGTTCCAATTCCAGCGATAAATCCCGATCGGCTTACTTCGGCCCGATCATGTTTTCCGGGCGCACATACTGGTCGAATTCCTCGTTGGTGAGGTATCCGCCGCCGACGGCCTCGTCGCGAAGGGTCGTGCCGTTCTTGTGTGCGGTCTTGGCGATCTTGGCGCAGATGTCGTAGCCGAGCTTGCTGTTGAGCGCAGTCACCAGCATCAGCGAGTTTTCGACGCCCTTCTTGATATTGTCTTCGCGTGCCTCGATACCGACGACGCAATTGTCGGTGAAGGAGACGGCGGCATCGCCGAGAAGCTGGACCGACTGCAGGAAGTTGTAGGCCATCATCGGGTTATAGACGTTCAGCTCGAAGTGGCCCTGCGAACCGGCAAAGGAGAGGGCTGCATTGTTGCCGAAGATATGGGCGCAAACCTGGGTCAGCGCTTCCGACTGGGTGGGGTTGACCTTGCCCGGCATGATCGACGAGCCGGGTTCGTTTTCCGGCAGCGAGAGCTCGCCGAGGCCGGCGCGCGGGCCGGAGCCGAGGAAGCGGATGTCGTTGGCGATCTTGAACAGCGCTGCGGCTGCGGCGTTGATCGCGCCATGCGAGAAGACCATGGAATCGTGCGAGGCGAGCGCCTCGAACTTGTTCGGCGCGGTCACGAAGGGCAGGCCGGTGATCTTGGAGATCTCATCGGCAACTTTTTCAGCGAAACCAATGGGGGCGTTGAGGCCCGTGCCAACAGCCGTGCCGCCCTGGGCGAGCTTGGAAAGTGCGGGCAGGGTGAGTTCGATATTGGCGATGGCCGAGGCGACCTGCGCGGCATAGCCGGAAAATTCCTGGCCGAGCGTCAGCGGCGTGGCATCCTGGGTGTGGGTGCGGCCGATCTTGATGATCTTTTCGAACTGCTTGACCTTGGCTTCCAGCGCCGAGTGCAGGTGCTTGAGGGCCGGCAGCAGGTGGTGAACGATCTCTTCCACGCAGGCGATGTGCATCGCCGTCGGATAGGTGTCGTTCGAGGACTGGCTCATATTGACGTGGTCATTGGGGTGAACCGGCTTCTTGGTGCCCATTTCGCCGCCGAGCATTTCGATCGCGCGGTTGGAAATCACCTCATTGGCATTCATGTTGGATTGCGTGCCGGAGCCGGTCTGCCAGACGACCAGCGGGAAATGTTCTGTCAGCTTGCCGTCGATGACTTCCTGAGCAGCCGCGATGATGGCGTCGCCGACCTTGGGGTCGAGGCCGGCAAGAGCCATATTGGCGCGGGCCGCTGCCTGCTTGACGATGCCGAGCGCGCGAACGACAGAGGCGGGCTGTTTTTCCCAGCCGATCTTGAAGTTGCCGAGCGAGCGCTGCGCCTGCGCGCCCCAGTAGCGATCGGCCTGAACTTCAATAGGGCCAAATGTATCGGTTTCCGTCCGTGTGGCTGTCATCAATCTTGCCTTTTTACTCGTGTTCCTCCGCCAAAACGGCGCCTTCGCCCGCCTTGCGCGGCCGATATATAGAATCATCACGCCGGCAATGAAAGCACTGCAATGCGGCAGAGGCAGATATTTCCCGCCGCGCAAAAGCGATTTTACCGTGTGGCGTGGTGCGCGGAGAAAAAGGCGTCGGCGTGTCATTTTTACTACGACGTGAAATGGCCGGAAAACCGGGCTTTACCGGGGGCGCTGACGGTTTGTTGGGGCAGGGTAAAGTGAATGAAATAAATAGAAATTTAACCATTCTCGCCAATTCTGGAAATTACGTTTTTATGGCTTTGGCTGTATCATAAGGTTCATTTCGGCACGGTTGTGGGCTTTGGGCGTTTTCTTTTCAACGGGCCGGCGATCGGCTAGACAGGCATGAAACTGATGCCCGCCCTTTGCTGGCGGTGCTGGGTGCTACGAGGATCAAATTGCAAGTCACATCTGGAAAATCATCCGCAGCGCTGGTGCTGGCTCTCGGTCTTTCCGTTTCCACCGCTCTTCCCGGCAGCGCCGGGGCGGTTACGCTGATGGACCTCCTGCGCGGCGGCCCCGGCAAGATCGCGCGTGATCGCGGTGAATTGCCGCCGGCCGGCATCGTCACCTCGCCCTCGACCTCCGGGGCTGGCGCGGGACAGAGTGCGGACGCGTCCGATCCCGAGCCCTTGCCGCGCGTTTCCGGCCCGCGCTATTACGACTACAAGGCGGATGCGGCGCGTGCGGTGAACACGGCGAATTTCGGCGAAGGTCTCGCCAATCTGAAATTCAGCGCCACGCCAGAGATCGCCAAGGCGCTAGAAGCCTATTATGGCGCCGGCGGCAAGACGCTGTGGGTTTCGGAAGGTGAGCTCACCGAGCGCGCCAATGCCGTCATCGCCTTTTTCGAGACGGTGGGCGAAAGCGGCCTCGATCCGGCCGATTACAGCATTTCCGCACCGGCAAGGGACGTGACCGCCAGCATCAGCAGCAATGCTGCAGGCACGACTGCAACCGGCACGCCGGTCGAAACGGCCTCGGCGCCCGTATCCGACGCCTATCAGCGGGCGCAGATGCAGTTCGAGCTGGCGCTCTCCGCCAAGGTTCTTGCCTATGTGCAGGATACGACCCGTGGCCGTGTCGATCCGAACCGGCTTTCCGGCTACCATGATTTCAAGCGCAAGACGGTGAACCTCGCACCTGTGCTGAAGCTTGCGGGCCTCAGCCCCGATGTCGCCGCCTATCTGCGCAGCCGCGAACCGTCGAGCGCTGAATATCTGGCGTTGAAGTCCGAACTTGCCCGCCTGCGCGGCGAGGGTGATGCGGCGCATGTCGTGCGCGTTCCCGCCGATCTGGTGCTGAAGCCCGGCAACAGCAGCGCGGATATGGCCAATGTCGTGAAGGCCATCGAACATCGCGCTTCGCCCGCCTTCAAGGCCGAACATGCGGCGATCATTTCCGCCTATCAGCAGACGCCGGATTATACGCCTGATCTCGTCGATCTGGTGAAGGCGTTCCAGAGCGAAAACGGCTTGAAGCCGGATGGCGTCATCGGCCGCGCGACCGTGCGCGCCATGGTCGGCGAAAGCAATGACGCCAAGATCGTCAAGGTGCAGGTGGCCATGGAGCAGGTCCGCTGGCTGCCGGCCGATCTCGGCCAGCGTTACGTCTTCATCAACCAGCCCGCTTTCATGGCCTATTACCACAATGACGGCCTGGAACAGTTCGGCATGAAGGTGGTGGTCGGCTCGAAGGCCAACCAGACCTATTTCTTCCAGGATGAGATCCAGACCGTCGAGTTCAATCCCTATTGGGGGGTGCCGCAGTCGATCATCGTTAATGAGATGCTGCCGAAGCTGCGTCGTGATCCGTCCTATCTCGACCGTCTGGGTTACGAAGTGCAGGTGGGCGGCCGTGCCGTTTCTTCCACCAGCGTCAACTGGTACGGCTCCACCAACGCGATTTCCGTGCGTCAGCCGCCGAGCAGCGACAATGCGCTGGGCGACCTGAAGA
This sequence comes from Agrobacterium sp. 719_389, assembly GCF_900188475.1. NCBI lineage: Bacteria > Pseudomonadati > Pseudomonadota > Alphaproteobacteria > Hyphomicrobiales > Rhizobiaceae > Agrobacterium > Agrobacterium sp. 719_389. Next base: position 368,681 of record NZ_FYEM01000001.1, on the reverse strand, counting down.
TCCTCTTCCCGAACGCACATGCCATCTACATGCATGACACGCCGGCCAAGAGCTTCTTCAACCGCGACATGCGGGCGCTGAGCCATGGCTGTATCCGCCTGGTCGATCCGCGCCGCATGGCGGCCGCGGTTCTGGGCACCAGCGTCGACAAGGTTGGCGAGCAGATCGCATCCGGCAAGAACCGGGCCGTGCAGGTGCCGGAGAAGGTTCCTGTCTATGTGGCCTATTTCACCGCATGGCCGGACAAGGACGGCAAGGTCCAATTCTTCGACGATGTCTATGATCGCGACAGCTATGTGCAGAAGGCCTTCGCCGTAACGACGAAGGCGCGGGCCGCGTCGATCTGATCAAGACCAGATTTGAGAAAAAGAAAGCGCCGGAGACGGCGCTTTTTTGTTTCTGCGATCATCGGTCAGTCTTTTGGCTATGATGCAGTAAAAAGCGTGAATCCCAGTTGGCCATCTGTATCGAGCGTATTTGCGTGCCGCAGTGCATCCTCCAGCAATGATTTGCGGATGAGGAGTTCGTAAAAGAACAGATGAACGAAAAGCGGCGTCGCCGCGCCGTCGGGATAACCGGGCGAGGCGATGTAGGCTCTTGCACCACCTTCCATGAAGGCTTTGGCGAAAGCCTGCGAGCCCGTACAGCAGGCGGTACTGAAAACGACTGTGTCCCGCAGGTCGATGTCTCCCGAAAGAATATCGGCGCACATGCTGCCGTCTTTCAACCCGATCCGGGTCACCTCCGTATCAAACTCGCCGACGACAAGGCCGTTTTCATCACCATGGCCGCTGATGATGAGATAGGGCGGCGGCTGATCGGGTTGTTTCAGGCAGGCCAGAATATCTTCCGGCGTGCCGGGGAGATAGAGCCTCACCGATGCGCCGAGACTTTCCAGCATCGCCCTCAAAAGCAGGGCCTCGCCGGAATCGCCAACGGCGACGATGCCGACAGCGGTGCGTGGGAAAAAGAAATTGCGATCGACCATGGCGAGCCTACCGGTAGCGGTTGATTTACGCTGCCGCGTTGCGCCCTGTCAGCAGCCTTCTGACCAGATCGGGCGTCAGCGCTGCGAAATCATCGATCACGACATCCGGTTCGAGTTCGGCCATCGGCACATCCGTATAACCGAAGGTAACGCCGATCGAGGGCACGGTGGCGTTCTTGGCGGCGAGAATGTCGTTGATGCTGTCACCCACCATGATCGTGCGCTGCGGGTCGCCGCCGGCCCTTTCGATGGTGCCGAGAATATGGCGGGCATCCGGCTTGCGGAAGGAAAAGGTGTCGCCGCAGGTGATGGCGGCAAAATATCGGGTGAGATCGAGTTTTTCGAGCAGCGGCAGAGCGAGGATTTCGGTCTTGTTGGTGCAGACTGCGAGTGTGATACCGGCTGCCGAGAGCGCATCCAGCACGCCGACGATGCCGGGGTAGGGGCGGCTCTCGCCGGGCATTTCGGCGCGGTAATGGGTGATGAAACGCTCATAGAGGGGTTCGATCTCGGCCTCCGGCAATTCCGTTTCGCGCAGCGCGAAGGCGCGCTTGATCATCACTCGCGCGCCTTGGCCGACGAGATGCGTCAGGTCGTCATAGGTGACGGGCGCAAGACCGGCTGCGGCGATGGTGTGATTGAGGCTAGAGACGAGGTCGGCGGCGGTATCGACCAGCGTGCCGTCGAGGTCGAAAATGGCGAGCGGGGAGAGCGGGCGGGATGTCACGGGAACTGGCCTCTTGGAGAATGCTTTTGGCGTTGGTATCGGTGCGTTCGTTGCGGCCAAGCCTAGGCAAACGGCTTTTGCTTTGCAACCGCGTCACAACGTTCTGTTCGTTGCCTTGAAAAAGGCTTTCGTTTGGCTTTCGACCCGTGTAAACAGCACGGCGACGACAAAGCTACCGGAGTTTCAGGCACATGGATGCCCGCCAGATGAAGATCAAGGCCGCCGAGGCCGCATTGTCCCACGTTCAGGACGGCATGCGGCTTGGTATCGGCACGGGTTCGACGGCCGAGGAATTTGTCCGGCTTCTGGCCGAAAAGGTCGCAGCCGGCCTCAAGGTCGAGGGCGTTCCGACATCCGAGCGTACCGCGCGCCTGTGCGTCGAGCTTGGCGTGCCGTTGAAATCCCTCGATGAATTGCCGGAGCTTGATCTGACCATCGATGGCGCCGACGAGGTCGATCATGCGCTGCGTCTCGTCAAGGGCGGCGGCGGCGCGCTTCTGCGCGAAAAGATCGTGGCTGCGGCATCCGCCCGCGTGATCGTCATCGCCGACCAGAGCAAGGTCGTCGAGACGCTTGGCGCCTTTCCGCTTCCCATCGAAATCAACCCGTTCGGCCAGGTGGCAACGCGCATCGCCATCGAAAAACTGGCGGCGCGATCAGGCCTTTCGGGCGCGTTGACGATGCGCTCGTCCGGTGATGGCGCCTTCATGACCGACGGTGGACACCTCATCCTTGACGCATCTTTTGGCCGTATTCCTGATGCAGAAGCGCTAGCACGCGAGCTGAACACGATTCCCGGTGTCGTCGAGCACGGACTTTTCATAAATTTGGCATCGCTTGCCATTATCGCGGGTCCTGAAGGCGCCCGCGTGATGCAGGCAGTATAACAGGAGCGAGATTTTCATGGTCAAACTAGCGGGACTGGGCAAAGCTGCCGCTGCTTCGATCCTCATTTCCGGCATCGTGTTCGGTACTGCCGCACGCGCTCAGGAAATTTCGGAAGCGCATATCGCTGCCGCACGGCAGGCTATCACCTCTCTTGGCGTCACCGACCGTTTCGACGACATCCTGCCTGGACTGGCGGAGCGTCTGAAGGCCGAACTCATTCAGGCCTCGCCGAATGTGCAGGACGCGATCACCGAGACCGTTGACGCGAAGGCGCTTGAGCTTGCGCCGCGCCGCGCCGATCTGGAGCGCGAAGCTGCGCTGACCTATGCGCGCGCTTTCACCGTTGAAGAGTTGAACGCCATTTCCACCTTCTACAGCAGCGAAGCCGGCAAGAAGCTCCTGAAGGACGGCCCGATCGCCACGCGCGAACTGATGAAGGCCGCCGACATCTGGGCCGCCGGCATCAACCGTGACCTGAACGCCTCCAGCATGTCGGAACTGCAGAAAGTCGCCGGCGCCGATCTGAAGCCGCTTCCGGCCGATCAGAACGCCACGGGCGGCGCTCCGGCAGCTCCCAAGCCCTGATTGAAGAGACAGTTCAGAAATATTCAAAGCCCGGTTGCAAGACCGGGCTTTTCATTTGTGCGTCGCAGCACCTATATGTGCCGTGAATGCGCCGCCACCCGTCTCGAGGCTGAGGACGGCGGTTTTGATCAGGGGTTTTGACTATGACAGCTTATGACTACGATCTCTTCGTCATCGGTGGCGGTTCTGGCGGCGTGCGCAGCGGCCGTGTAGCGGCCTCGCTCGGCAAGCGCGTGGCAATCGCCGAGGAATACCGCTATGGCGGCACCTGCGTCATCCGCGGCTGCGTGCCGAAGAAGCTGTTCGTCTACGCCTCGCAATTCCCGGAACATTTCGAGGACTCGGAAGGATTTGGCTGGAGCGTCGGCGAACGCAGCTTCGACTGGAAGAAGCTGATCGCGGCGAAGGACAAGGAAATCACCCGTCTCGAAGGGCTCTACCGCAAGGGTCTTGAAAACGCCAAGGCGGACATTTTCGACAGCCGGGCGGAACTGGTTGACGCCCACACCGTGAAGCTCACGAAAACCGGCCAGACGTTCACGGCCGAGCGTATCGTGATCGCCGTCGGCGGCACGCCGAACGAGCACAAGGCGCTGCCCGGCCATGAGCTAACGATCTCGTCCAACGAGGCTTTCGATCTGGAAGAGCTGCCGAAATCGATCCTGATCGCCGGCGGCGGTTACATCGCCGTGGAATTCGCCAATATCTTCCACGGGCTTGGTGTCGAAACGACACTGATCTATCGCGGTAAGGAAATCCTCTCGCGGTTCGATCACGACATGCGCAAGGGCCTGCATGAGGCGATGGAGGCCAAGGGCATCCGCATCATTCTGGAAGACATCATCGAGGACGTCAGCAAGGATGGCGCCGGTGGCTTCGTGGCGCGCACGAAGCAGGGCAGCTCGCTGCATGTCGGCCTGGTGATGCTGGCGCTTGGCCGCGATCCGAACACCAAGGGCCTTGGCCTCGAAAATGCCGGGGTTAAACTCGATGCGCGGGGCGCGATCATCGTCGATGATTACTCGCGTACGAACGTGCCGAACATCTTCGCGCTGGGTGACGTCACCGACCGGGTACAGCTGACGCCGGTGGCGATCCACGAGGCCATGTGCTTCATCGAAACCGAATACAAGAACAACCCGACCAAGCCGGATCACGAACTGATCGCGACGGCGGTGTTTTCGCAGCCCGAAATCGGCACGGTCGGTCTTTCGGAAGAGGAAGCCGGCAGGAAATATCCGGAACTGGAGGTCTATCGCGCCCAGTTCCGCCCGATGAAGGCGACGTTATCCGGCCGTCAGGAAAAGACGATCATGAAGCTGATCGTCAATGCTGCCGACCGCAAGGTTGTCGGCGTCCATATTCTCGGCCATGAGGCGGGTGAGATGGCGCAGCTTCTCGGCATCACGCTGAAAGCCGGCTGCACCAAGGATGATTTCGACCGCACCATGGCGGTTCATCCGACGGCGTCCGAGGAACTGGTGACGATGTATTCGCCGAGCTACCGCGTGGTGAACGGCGAAAAGGTCTAGTCACCCCCCCCCCCCACTTCGGCACATCGGTGATTTTCGCCCGCTTATCACCGACGCCCGCTGAACAGGTCCTCGTTGCTCTTTAAAAGGGCAACAAGACGGTCTATGGCGAGCCGCATTTCCGCGGCATGCCGGTCGTCATCGTTGACGACGATCCACAGCGGATGGGATAATTCTTCGATCGCCCCGCCATCGCGGACAAGGCCGGGCAGGGCATCGCCAACGAAACACGGCAGGACGCCTTTTCCCGCGCCGCCCTGGATAAGGCCCGGTAAAAGTGAGGGCGCGTTCGTCCAGGTGTGGATAAGCGGTTCCCGATGACGAAATACCCATTTCTCCGCGTCGGACGCCGCCACCTCGGTTCCAATTGAAATCCATTGCGTGAACTCTTCGCCTGAACTGTCCTGCGGGCGATAGGCGCAATAGGCGACGTCGACCGATTTGCGCACGGCAAAATTTCCGGTGGCTGGCTTGTCGTGCCTTATCGAAATCAGGCCGCGCCGATAGGTCAGCTCGTCTTCGTTCTCGCATTGTTTGCAGCACAGCCGAAAAGCGTCGGATGGGCCCCGGATGGCTGCCGTATTGGCGGCTATGAAGCCCGCAATCCAGATGTCGCTCGATATCGAAACAATCGGCAGCGAGAAGGCCTCACCGTGCCATTGCGCGATCTCTGCCGCGCTCTGTCGCATGATCAGAACCTTTTCGAGGAGGACCTCACCATCCGGGGCGAGCCTGTATCCGTTCTGGCTTCGAATAAAGAGCGTTCTTCCGATCTTGCGTTCCAAAAGGAGCATTTTCCGGCCAATTGTTGGCGCGCTGAGCCCGGCCCTGCCTGCAGCACCAGCCAAACCTCCCTCTGTCGCAACAATGTCGAAAAGCTTTAGTTCGTCCCAGTCTACTTCCTTCACGGCATCTTCTCCAAATCACCGCAGCACCCTATGCGCATCAGGGGCCGCATTCTCCGTTTTTATATGAAACGGGTCTTTCAAACGTGCACCTATGCTCTCTCCCGCCGGGTCCGCTTAACTCGTCTCCACACCAAGGAGACAGAGATGTTACCGGAAACCATGTTCCTGATGGAAAAGATGAGGCGCACTGAAGTACTGCGCAGGCAAGGCGGGAGTGATGATGAGTGGGAGACATGGCCGTCCTCTGCCATGGACCGACTGGCAGTCTTTCTCTTCCATCTGCCTCTTTGCCTGCGCCACTATATCCGCGCAAAATGGGGAATTTCTTGATTGCTTGGGAACAGGCGGACACCATCTTGTGATATTTTAATCGTTTGAAACGATTTTTCTTCGTCGGACGGCATCAAAAGGGCCGGAAAGGGAGGTGCGGGGGCGCGGGTGTCTATGCAAACTCGGCGCTTGGAGCTATAAGCCGCTCAATTTTTCGAGGCGGTCGCGCGGCAGTCGCGCGGGCGAGAAAAGGGTAAGAACATGGCACAGAATTGGACCCCCGGCAGCTGGCGGCAGAAGCCAATCCAGCAGGTTCCCGAATATCCTGACGCGGCGGCGCTTGCGGCGACGGAAGCCACGCTTGCGACCTATCCGCCGCTGGTTTTTGCCGGTGAAGCCCGTCGCCTGAAAAAGCAGCTTGCCAATGTGGCCGAAGGCAACGCCTTCCTGCTGCAGGGCGGCGATTGCGCCGAAAGCTTCCTTGAGCATGGCGCGGACAATATCCGCGACTTCTTCCGCGCTTTCCTGCAGATGGCCGTCGTCCTGACCTATGGCGCGCAGCTGCCCGTTGTGAAGGTAGGACGCATTGCTGGCCAGTTCGCCAAGCCGCGCTCTTCCAACGTGGAAGTGCAGGATGGCGTTTCCCTGCCGTCCTACCGTGGTGACATCATCAACGGTATCGAATTCAACGAGGCCTCGCGCATTCCGAACCCGGAGCGTCAGCTCGACGCGTACCGCCAGTCGGCGGCGACGCTGAACCTGCTGCGCGCTTTCGCGATGGGCGGTTATGCCAACCTCGAAAACGTTCACCAGTGGATGCTCGGCTTCATCAAGGACAGCCCGCAGGCGGACCGTTATCGCAAGCTGGCCGACCGCATCTCCGAAACCATGGATTTCATGAAGGCGATCGGCATTTCGGCGGACAGCAATCCGAGCCTGCGCGAAACCGATTTCTTCACCAGCCATGAAGCGCTGCTGCTCGGTTACGAAGAGGCGTTGACCCGCGTCGATTCCACCTCCGGCGACTGGTACGCCACGTCGGGCCACATGATCTGGATCGGCGACCGCACACGCCAGCTCGACCATGCGCATGTGGAATATTTCCGCGGCATCAAGAACCCGATCGGTTTGAAATGCGGTCCGTCGCTGACGCCCGATAACCTGATCGAGCTGATCGATGCGCTGAACCCGGCGAACGAGGCCGGCCGCCTGACGCTGATTTGCCGCTTCGGCCATGACAAGGTGGCGGACAGCCTGCCGAAGCTCATCCGGGCGGTGGAGAAGGAAGGCCGCAAGGTCGTCTGGTCCTGCGATCCGATGCACGGCAACACGATCACGCTCAACCACTACAAGACGCGTCCGTTCGAGCGGATCCTGTCGGAAGTCGAAAGCTTCTTCCAGATCCACCGCGCCGAAGGCACGCATCCGGGCGGCATCCATATCGAGATGACCGGCAAGGACGTGACGGAATGCACGGGCGGCGCGCGCGCCGTGACGGCGGATTCGCTGTCGGACCGTTACCACACCCATTGCGACCCGCGCCTCAACGCCGATCAGGCGCTGGAGCTGGCGTTCCTGCTGTCCGAGCGCATGAAAAGCGGCCGCGATGAGAAGCGTCTGGCGATTGCCAACGCCTGATCTGACGACATAAACAAAAAAGCCGCCGGGAGACCTTCCGGCGGCTTTTTCGTGCGCGGTGCTGGACTATTGCACCAGCGCCGGCTGCTGGCAGCGGACATCCGTGACCCGCACATCGGCTTCGCCGATCTTGACGCCGAGAACCAGCAGCACGTTGTAAAGCAGCTGATCGACGGGTGCTGTGACCACCGCAAGCGTGTTGGCAAGCGCCGCCTGAATGCCTGCGAGGCCTCCCAGATCAAGGTTGAGGAAGAGAAGCCTGATATCCAGATTGAGGTTCTTCAGCAGTGAACTGACAAGAGTGGTAACGGTGTCCTTGGTGGAGACACTCTTGATCTTGGCCTGGGTGATATCGGACTGCGTGAAGGTCAGCTTGGTCTTGGTCATATTGGTGGCGTTGATGAGGGCGCTGCCATTGATGGCGAGCAGCGCCGAATCCACGATTGCCGCCTTGGTGACACGCGGATCCTTGCCGAAATTGGCAAAGGCCGTGGTATCGACATTGCCAAGAGCGATTTCCGCGACGCCGGGAACGACCTCGACATCGACGGTTCCCTGTCCGCCGCCCGTGCAGCGAATATCGGCAAGCCGCGCTTCGGCATGGGCGACTTCCACATAGAGCGGAAGATTGACCTTGAGGCCGGCAATGGCCTGAAGCCCGTCAACCACGACATTGACCGCAAGCCGGGTCTGCGCGGTGCGCACCACGGTGCCCTGACCTCCAACGGCAAGCGACGGCGTTTCGACCGGCGGTTCACCGATGGCAAGCGTTGCCTTGACCGAGGCGAGACCGAGAAGATTGGCGTTGATATTAAGCCCCAGCTGATTGCCGCCATTGCCGGCTACCGCTGCGGCATTGATGAGATCGAAGACACCGGCGGTGACCTTGAGGTTTTCACCCGTACCGATCAGCTTGTCCGAGAACGGGCCGAGATTGAGGATTTCCTCGAGCTTGATCTTGACGTTGCTCTTGTTGACGGTTTTTTGCAGCGTATTCAGAATGTTGACGACCGCCGGCTGCAATCCCGTTGTTTTCGTCAGCACGTCGAGGAATTTGCCGTAGCTGATTTCGGTCTTCAGAACATCCTTGTAGGTGCCGGCGGTGAGGTTGAGATCGATGGCCAGCGCCTCGACGATCTTCAGTGCGTTGACATCGGCGGCGAGAAGCGCCTGATAATCCATCAGCTTCAACGACACCGTGGTGCCGAGCAGGCCGCCGAGAAGGCTGTTGAGAATTCCCTCATCGAGGCTGGCGAGCCGCGATCCCACCGAAAATGCCGCGATCTTCTGGGACGAGGCCGTTCCGACCGCCGAAACCTTTGGCGGCTTGGTGAAGGCGGAGGCGAAGAATATCTGCCCCTGTTCGACGATGTTCACTTTTATCGCATTGGTGGGCAGGGCGTTATCGACAAAACGCTGGCCGACAGGGACCGTCGCATCCGGCTCATAGTGACCCTTGATGACTTCGGCATAACCCTTGCTGCTGGCGAATTCATTCAGGGGATCGAATGGCTGGAGCCCCTTGGCGGTCAAGATGCCCTGGGCCGTCCGGACGCCGAGATCCATGCCGTTGAGGGCAAAATATTGCTGAACCGCTTTTTCGGCATCGGTGGCGTTGGCTGCCGCCGAGATGGCGGCGAGGTCGGCGGTCTGCTGCAATTGCCGTTTCTGCAATGTCAGGTAACCGTAATCGACACCGAGCGCCAATATGCCGATGAAGAGCGGTGCGGTGAGCCCCGCCGAGATGGCGATGTTGCCCGTTTTATCCTTGAGGAAGCGGGGGAGAAGGGAATGGATATCTCGCATGTCATGCTCCTCCGATCCGGATGGTGGAAAAACGCCGGATGACCGGCTCGGGCAGGGTGTAGCTGTAGAGGCTCCAGATCGGCAGGTTACGGGCGTCATATTCGACCTTGACCGTGAACTGGTTGGCATTGGCGGGATCGGTGGCGACGTTGACGGTGAAACGCGTCTTGTCCATGAAGGCGTAGCTGAGATCGCTTTTGCTGACGAAATCGCGGGCAAGCTGCTGGCGTTCGGTGGTGTTCAGTCCGGCAACGGCCGTTCTTGCCGCATCGGCGGCGATCTGCTGCACCGAATAGGCGGCCATCAGATAAATGCCGTAGGCGATCATCGTGAGCAGGACGAGAAAGAATATCGGTGCGACGATGGCGAACTCGACAGCAGACGAGCCGGATCTATCGCGAAAGAAACGCACTCCATTAAACATAAAGCACCCCCGTTCCTTCAGGCATCAAGGTTCGATGCCTTGATTTATTATTTTCGGAAATGCTAATTTATAGGTGTTAATTTTGTGTTGATGCCGCCTCTATGGGTTGCAACTCGCGTTAAACTTTCGCGTTTGCTTCAGATCAGCCGAAGGCCTTTGAAGCTGGCGTGGCCATCCTTGCCGATGATGATATGGTCGTGAACGGCGATGCCGAGCGGCTTTGCCGTATCGATGATGGTTTTGGTCATCTCGATATCCGCTCGCGAAGGGGTGGGGTCGCCACTCGGGTGATTATGTATTAAAATCAAGGCTGTAGAGGATAGCTCAAGCGCGCGCCGCACGATTTCGCGCGGGTAGACCGGCGTGTGGTCCACGGTTCCCTGACCCTGCACCTCGTCGGCGATCAGGACGTTGCGCTTGTCGAGGAAGAGGATGCGGAACTGTTCCCGCGTCTCGTGGGCCATGGCGGCATGGCAATAATCGATGACCGACGACCAGGAGCCGAGAACCTGCTTGTTGCGGATTTCGCTTTTCAGCATGCGCTGGGAAACGGAGGCGACGAGCTTCAGATCAAGCGCCACGGCTTCGCCCACGCCCTTCACTTCCTGCAATAATGCCAAAGGAGCGCCGAGAACGCCGCCAAGGGTTCCGAACCGGGCAAGGAGGGCCTTGGCGATGGGTTTGGTATCGCGCCGCGGAATCAGCCGGAACAGCAGAAGCTCCAGCAACTCGTAATCGGCAAGCGCTGCATCGCCGCCATCGCGGTAACGCGCCCGCAGCCTGTCGCGGTGACCGTGATAATGGGCCGCATCCGTTTCCTGTTCTGCGGTGGCTACGGCCCGCTCGGGTTTCCTGGGCGCATTTCGCGGTTCTGCAAAAAAGCCGCGCTCATCCGCCCCTTCAAACAGATCGCCTTCGCCCGCCTCAAAGCCTGACGTCGTGGAAAGATCGGCGGAAGGCGAGGCGGGGCGTTTTGCCATAGGCGGTCTGGCCTTATGCGGGGGAAAGCGGCGGCAGGCCCGGACGATCAAAACCACCCGGTGACAGCGTGAAGATTTCGCAGCCGGTGGCCGTGACACCAACGGCATGTTCATATTGGGCGGAAAGGGAACGGTCACGCGTCACCGCGGTCCAGCCGTCCGAAAGCACCTTCACATGCGGTTTGCCGAGATTGATCATCGGCTCGATGGTGAAGATCATGCCCTCGCGGATTTCCGGGCCTTCATCGGGGCGGCCGTAGTGCAGGATGTTGGGTGTGTCATGGAACAGGCGTCCGACGCCATGGCCGCAGAAATCACGCACCACGGAGCAGCGTTCCGCTTCCGCATAGGCCTGGATCGCAGCGCCGATCGCGCCGGTGCGTACGCCGGGCTTTACGGCGGCAATACCGCGCAGCAGGCATTCATAGGTCACTTCCATCAGCCGCTCGGCGGCGCGCTTGATCTGGCCGACGGGATACATGCGGCTCGAATCGCCGTGCCAGCCGTCAAGCACATAGGTCACGTCGATATTGACGATATCGCCTTCGCGCAGCGGCTTCTCATCCGGAATGCCGTGGCAGACCACATGGTTGATCGAGGTGCAGACGGATTTCGTATAACCACGATAATTCAGCGTCGCCGGCAGCGCGCCATGGTCGGCGCCGAATTCGAAGACGAAGCGGTCGATGGCGTCAGTCGTCACACCCGGCTTGACGATGGCTGCCAGTTCATCGAGGCAACGCGCCGTCAGCTGGCACGCCTTGCGCATGCCGTCAAAGTCCTCAGGCGTATAAAGGCGGATGACGCCGGTATTCTTGAGGGGGGCGGAGGCTGCTTCGATATAGGTGACCATCTTGGTGCTTTCTGTCTCTTTACGTCCCCGTTCATAAAACAGCCGGACGCCATTCGTCCATCTTAACCGTTCCGCTGACTGAAATTTGTGCCGGGGAGACCGTGCATTTGACCGCATAGGCCTCCACGCCGCGCGCCATCGCCCGCTGAAACGCCAGCGCATAGACGGGATCGAGATCGTCGCAGATGCGCATCCGGTCGCAATCACCGCGCTGGATGAGATAGAGCATCACTGAACGGTAACCAGATTCCGCTGCGTCACCCAATTCCTCCAGATGTTTCGCGCCGCGTTTGGTGGCGGTATCAGGAAATTCGGCGAGGCCTTGCTCGCGCATGAAATGCACGTTCTTCACTTCCACATAGGCGTCCGGCCGGCCGGGTTCGGACAGCAGGAAATCGATGCGGGAATTGCGGCCGTATTTCTGCTCGCGCCGGATCGTCGAATAGCCGCCGAGTTCCGGAATGCGGCCGTTCAGGATCGCTTCTTCCGCCAGCCGGTTCGGCATGCCGGTATTGATGCCGACCACGGTGCCATCGGCCTCGACCATTTCCAGCATGTGACGGTACTTGCGGGTGGGGCTGTCGTGTTCGGAAAGCCAGATGCGGGAGCCCGGGGTCGTCAGCCCGCGCATGGAGCCGGTATTGGGGCAGGAGCCGGTGATCGCCGTGCCGTCTTCCAGAACGGCATCGAAGAGGAAACGCTTGTAGCGGGAGATCAACGTTGCGGGAATAAGCGGGGGTGTGAAGAACATGGGGCCTGAAAGACTAAGAGGTAGCGGGCGTGATCAGGACAGGACATAGATTCCCGGCGCATCGCCGAGCACCGGGCGCTTGCCGTCCCCCGGTTTTCGCGCCTTCACCTTTTCGGCACTCTGGCTTTCGATCCAGTTCTGCCAGTGCACCCACCACGAGCCCTTATGGGCCGTGGCGGCGGCCTGCCAGGCGTCGAAGTCTCCGGCCGGTGACGGTCCCGTCCAATATTGGTATTTCTCAAGCTGCGGCGGGTTGACGACACCGGCGATATGGCCGGAAGCGCCGAGTACGAATTCCACCGGCCCGCCGAACAGCGCAGCGCCCGTGAAGACCGATTTCGCCGGTGCGATATGGTCGTCGCGGGTGGCGAGATCATAGACGGGTATCGTGATATCGCCGAGATTGATGCGCTTGCCGGCAACGCGCATCAGTCCGCGGGCGAGATTGTTCTCGAGATAACAATTGCGCAGATAAAACGAGTGGCTGGCGGCGGTCACCCGGGTCGAATCGGAGTTCCAGTACAGCAGGTCGAAGGGCAGGGGCTCGGCGCCGCGCAGGTAGTTATCGACCACATAGGGCCAGATGAGATCGGAGGCGCGCAGCATGTTGAAGACGGTCGCCATGATCGAACCGTCGAGATAACCGACCGCCTGCATGTGCTTGTCCAGCGCCGCAAGCTGGCCTTCGTCGATGAACACCTTGAGGTCGCCGGCATGGATGAAATCGGTCTGGGCGGCCAGCAGCGTGGCGCTGCGGATGCGCTCATCGCCTTCCTGCGCATGCAGCGCCAGCGCCGAGGACAAAAGCGTGCCGCCGACGCAATAGCCGATGGCGTTGATTTCCTTCTCGCCGGTCCGTTCCTCGATGGTATCAAGCGCAAAATCGATGCCTTCGCGGATGTAATCGTCCCAGCCCTTGTCGGCCAGACGGGCATCCGGATTGATCCAGGAGACCATGAACACGCTGTGGCCCTGCTCAAGGCACCAGCCGACGAAGGATTTCTGCGGGTTGAGATCGAGAATGTAGAATTTGTTGATCCATGGCGGCACGATCAGCAGCGGCCGTTTGAAGGCCTTCTGCGTCGTCGGCGCATAATGGATGATTTCGCAGAGCGGGCTTTTCGCCACGACCTTGCCAGGCGTGACGGCGATATTCTGGCCGATGACGAATTTGCTGTAATCGGTCTGGCGCAGTTTCAGATGGCCATTGCCGGCCGCGACATCCTCCGCCAGCTGCGCCATGCCCTTGACGAGATTGGCGCCGCTGGAGGCGACCGTCTCGCGAAAGACCTGCGGATTGGTGAAGACGAAATTGGCCGGCGAGAGGGCCTCCGTCACCTGGCGCATGTAAAACAGCGCCTTGGTACGGGTATGTTCGTCCAGCCCGTCTGCCTCCGTCACCATCCGGTCGGCAAAACCGACGGTGGTCTGGTAGGCTTTCAGGAGAAAATCGAAGAACGGATTGGCCTGCCAGTCGGCATCGGCAAAACGCCTGCTCCTGCGGACGGCAGGACCGCTTTCGGCGGGTTTTTCAAAAGCCGAATCGGCGTCGTCGGAAAACTGCGCCACCGATTTCGCCCACAGATCGTAATAGCTGGAAAGCAGATGGGTCTGCGCTTCGAGCGAGCGCTTCGGTTCTGCCATCCAGTATTCGGCGACATCGGAGAGCGTCTTGACCAGATCGGTCACGGGATCAGCGCTTGCCTGCGGAATTTCACCGCGTTCGCGCGGCGCCAGCCATTCGGAGGCGGCCTTGCCGAGATTCTCCAGCGCGCGGGCGATATTGATCGCGAAGGTTTCCGGGTCGCGGATCAGGTAGGCCTCGGCGGAAGTAGCGTCGAAACCGGGCGTTTTTCCACCCTTTTTCTCTGCCCCGCCGTCAACACCTGCCATGCGCCATCCTCCACCAAATTTGTGTTTGCACATTCTGCATGAAAACGAATACAAGTTCCACCAGCAAGGGGAGGCCGCAAAGGGCCGAACCGCAGTCGAATTCGATATCGGCGATATCCTTACAGGCGGAACATGACGATGGGCAAGCACATGGGCACATGGGGAACATATGCGGAAAACGCCGCGAGAATCGCTGTCTTTTCGCTCTCCGGCACATTGCTCGTCACCGCGCTTGCAGCCTGCAAGGCCCCGGAGCCGATTGTTGCGCCCGCCCATATGCGCCGTCCCACGACTGAAATCGTCGGTCCGCGCCCCGTCAGCGACAATGCGGTGAGCCAGAAGCGCGATACCGGCACCTATCCGACCTTCTCGCAGCCGCTGACGGCCGCGGGCACCCAGATGGGTGAGGATGAGGCTTCAACCATGGAAGCAAACCTCTCGCGCCTCGGTGCGGCAAGGCGCAACGGCCAGATTTCGGAAGCCGAATACAAGCGCCGGGTGGCCGAGCTGCGGGCGCTTGCCGAAAACCAGAAGCCGGTTGCGACGCCTGCAGCCTCGCAGTGAGATCATGCAGTTTGCGCGGTCTCAGCGACTGGTCAGATTATCTTTGATTGACGAAACATGCACCCAAACGGGGAATTCCCTATGGAGCAAGCGGGTGCGCCCGGTTTCTTCTCCCCGCCGGGGAGAAGTCCGCGGCAGCGGGATGAGGGGGTAAGCTCTCCGCATATCTCTGCGCTTGCCCCTCATCCGACCCTTCGGGCCACCTTCTCCCCGCCGGGGACAAGAAACAAGAGGGGGTGCCGAACTTGCTACAGCGACAATCACGGCTGAAGGTCCTGTCGGCCCGGCAATCATAACCCCTTCTTTACCCTGCCTTTGAACCTTCCGCTTACCCAAGATGTTAAGCGGATGGATGAGGTTTGCCGCTATGATGCAGCCATAACAAACAGGCCGCTGAAAAAGCGAGGCACGGGGTGAAATATCATGAAATGCATCGCCGCTTTGCTGGTTTTTGCCAGTTTTGCGCTCGCACCCGCACAGGCGCGGGCGCCGCACATCAATTTCGGAGCATCCGCGCTTCAGGGGCAATGATCGAAGGGAAAGCCCGTCAGTCGTTGCCGGCGGCTTCGCTCAGCACGTCGAGATCAGGCACCGTGATGTGACGGTTGTTCTCGATGCGGATAATGCCTTCCTTACGCAGTTTGGTCATTTGCCGGCTAACCGTTTCGATGGTGAGTCCAAGGAAATCGGCGATGTCGGCGCGTGAAAGCGGCAGGTCGAAACAGGATTTGTCGTCGTTTTCCGGATCGATATGGGTGGCGATCATATAAAGGAAGCTGGCAACCTTTTCCTGCGCCGATTTGCGACCCAGCGTCAGCATCCAGTCGCGCGCCTCATCCAGTTCCTTCAGGGACTGGTTGTGAAGCTTGCGTTCCATATCGGGTACTTCGGAGACCATGCGGTCGACAACGCGACGGGGAAAGAGACAAATCTCCACATCGGTTGCGGCTTCCGCCGTCATCTTGCTCTCCGCAAGGAACGGACGGCCGAGGAAATCCGGCGCGAATTGCAGGCCGACGATCTGCTGGCGGCCATCCGACATCATTTTCGACAGCTTCACCACACCCTTCAGGATATTGCCATAGGAGGTGACGAGTTCGCCCTGACCGAGAAGCTCGTTGCCGGCTTCCAGTTTTTTGCGGCTGGAATGGCGGTTGAGATCGCAGAGCTGCTGTGGTGTCAGCGTGCTGCAAAGACCGCCGTGACGCGCCTCGCAGGAGCGGCAAACAACGGGCTCTTCCGAATTGTGGATGGTCTTCTGCAGCGTGTCCATAAGCCTTTTCCAATGCTGGCTTTTCGGGACGATTGCGACCGTGGGTATCAAATCCGGTCTCATGCAAGGCTTTCGCCACGTAGCCGTCGTCCCCGCGTCTACTTTAGCAAGAACTTATGGCGCAATTTGATTGAAGTCAAAGTTGCAAACTGTCGCAGCCGTTACTGAAAGAGAGGAAATCGACATTTTCTTGATAAAAGGCAAATCGGGTGATGAATACCGAACTTCTTCACAAATATTCGGGTGCAGTGCCGCGTTACACGAGCTATCCGACCGCGCCGCATTTCCACGAGGGAATCGATAATGGCGCCTATCGCAGCTGGCTCGGCGCGCTTGGCCACAGGAATCGCATATCGCTTTATCTGCATATTCCCTATTGCGACCGGCTGTGCTGGTTCTGCGCCTGCCACACCAAGCACACGCTGAAATACGAGCCGATTGCAGTTTATCTTGAAGCACTTAAGCAGGAGATCGCGGCGGTTGGCGCGCTTGTTTCGCCCGATGCGGTGGTGAGTGCTGTTCATTTCGGCGGTGGTTCGCCCACCATGCTGAAGCCGGAGGACATAAAGAGCCTGATGGACTGTCTGCGGCGTCACTTCACCTTCGGGCTTGCACCTGAAATCAGCGTCGAGATGGACCCCAATGATCTGGACGACAGCCGCTATGACGCGCTTGCCGCCATCGGCATGTCGCGGGCAAGTCTCGGCGTTCAGGACTTCGATGACAAAGTGCAAAAAACCATCAACCGCATCCAGTCTTTCGAACAGACGAAATCGGTCGTGGATGCCGTGCGGGCGAGGGGCGTGCACTCGGTCAACTGCGACATTCTCTATGGGCTGCCGTTCCAGACCTGTGAGACATTGGAAAGGACCGTCAACCAGATCGTGTCGCTCGATCCCGATCGCATCGCGCTTTTCGGTTACGCCCATGTTCCCTGGATGAAAAAACACCAGTCGCTGATCCCCGAACACGCGCTTCCGGATATTGCCGAGCGCTACCGCCAGATGACGATGGCGGGCGAGATGCTGCAACGGGCAGGCTACAAGGCGATCGGCATCGACCACTTCGCCAAGCCGACCGATACATTATGCCGGACCGCAGAAGCCGGCGCGCTGCGGCGGAATTTCCAGGGCTACACGACTGACACCGCCGATGCGCTGATCGGGCTTGGTGCATCCTCGATCGGCAGGCTGCCGCAGGGTTATGTGCAGAACATGGTGGCGACGGGGGAATATCAGCGCATGGCGGGCGAGGGCGGGCTTGCCGTCGTCAAGGGCATTGAACTGTCGGAGGAGGATCATCTGCGCTCGCACGTCATCGAAAGGCTGATGTGCGATTTTTCGATCGATCTTTCGCAATTGCGGCACCGTTTCGGCAAGATGAGCCATTCCGTGAGGGATCAGGCGCAGCTGTTCGCAGCAGGCGACAGGGATGGCGTGGTGCGGCTGGACGCCGATATTTTTGCCGTGACGGAGGCCGGAAAGCCGTTCGTGCGTAACATCGCGGCAATCTTCGACACCTATCTCGGTAACGGACGCGGCCGTCATTCGGTTGCTGTTTAGGCAACAGTTTTTGGGCAAATTACAAAGTTACGTCACGAAACCATTGGCTTTTTTGTGCGACTTGCCTATGTGGTGCGTCAGACAGGATAATTCATACGAACGACAATAAGGATTATGGGCGTGACAGCTACATTCGACAAGGTTGCCGACATTATCGCCGAAACCAGCGAAATCGACCGCGAAACCATTACGCCGGAGAGCCACACGATCGACGATCTCGGCATCGACAGCCTCGACTTTCTTGATATCGTTTTCGCGATCGACAAGGAATTCGGCATCAAGATTCCGCTCGAGCAGTGGACGCAGGAAGTCAACGAAGGCAAGGTTTCCACCGAAGAATACTTCGTGCTGAAGAACCTCTGCGCCAAGATCGACGAATTGCGCGCAGCCAAGGGCTGAAGCAACGATGCCCGCTTCAGGCGGGCATTTTTCTTTCTGGACCCAGCCTGTAAAGGCGGGTCGCAACCGACCAGAGACGGGCCGGACGGATGCTGCTTGAATATTTTCAGATGATCGACAAGGTCGAGGCCGTGGACATGGCGACGCGCACATTGAAGGCGCAGTCGATCGTTCCCGACCAGAGCCCGGTTTTCGAAGGTCACTTCCCCGGCATGCCGCTGGTTCCGGGTGTGCTGCTGATCGAAACCATGGCGCAGGCTTCCGGCATGCTGGTTCTGGCATTTTCCGATTTTGCGTCCATGCCGTTCCTGATGTCGGTTGACGGCGCCAAGATGCGCACCTTCGTGGAGCCGGGCGCTGTTCTCGACATCGAGGCGGTGCTGGAGCATGACGGTTCCGGTTTTGCCGTCACCAAGGCGAAGATAACCTCTGCCGGCAAGAAGGTCTGCGACGCGCAGCTTAAATTGCGCACAATGCCGTTCAGCGAAATTCCGCTCGGGCCTATCGTCAAGAAGCGGGCGGAAGAAGTCGGCCTGATGGCGGCGATTGCCGCGGATGCGCAGAAATAGACGTTTCCACCCGTTTCGAAGGAGAGCGTTTTTCCCGTCGGCCCGGTTTTGACGCATGAAATTCGTGGGCTCGCGACGGCGGATCGGGCCTTCACCATTGCCAATCCGCATCGCGCGCTTTATTCCGCAACGCATGAAGTGGTTGTTCGCAACCGCTGTGGATAGCCGTGACCGTTTCCGCGGGGCCGGCTGCAAAGGATGACAGACGATGAAATCTGACAATGATGTGGTGATAACAGGGGTCGGCATCGTGACCTGTCACGGCGTTGGCAGCCAGGCGCATGTGGCGCTTCTTTCTGGAACCGCCGCGCCGGCGACGATTGTCGAGACCGAAAAATTCAAACCCTATCCGGTCCATCCCATGCCTGAGATCGACTGGTCCGCGCAGATCGCCAAGCGCGGCGACCAGCGCCAGATGGAAAACTGGCAGCGGCTTGGCGTTTTTGCCGCCGGCCTGGCGCTTGATGATGCCGGGCTGAAGGAAAATGCCGAAGCCTGCGCCACCATGGACATGATCGTTGCCGCCGGTGGTGGTGAGCGCGACATCAATGTCGATACGCTGATCGTCGACGAGGCGCTGAAGCGCAATGACCGCGAAAAGCTGCTGAACGAAAAGCTGACGACCGAACTGCGCCCGACGCTGTTTCTCGCCCAGCTTTCCAACCTGATGGCCGGCAACATCTCCATCGTGCACAAGGTCACCGGGTCTTCCCGCACCTTCATGGGCGAGGAAGCGGCCGGCATTTCCGCCGTCGAAACCGCGTTCCACCGCATCCGCTCCGGGGAATCGAGCCACGCGCTGGTGGGCGGCGCTTTCTCTGCGGAACGTCCCGACATGATCCTGCTGTTTGAAGCCATCGGCGCACATGCGCAGGGCGGCTGGCAGCCGCTGTGGTCGCGTGGCGACCAGGACGGCGGCGGCATGGTTTCCGGTTCGCTCGGCGCCTTCCTTGTGCTGGAATCGCGCAAGCACGCCAGTGAACGCGGCGCGCGCATCTATGCCCGTATCGACGCCATCGAGGGTGACCGCGGCAGCCGTGACGAAGGCAAGATGGAAAAGCGCATGGAGCGTCTGCTCGCCCCCGCTAAGGACGGTGCGGCGACGGTCGTGTTCTCCGGCGCAAGCGGTTATGACGGCGTGACGGCCCGTGAGAAGGACATTCTCGAAAAGGCTCTGCCAAATGCTGTCATCCGCGGTTTCGGCGGTATCACCGGCCACGGGCTGGAAGCGCAGTTCCCGCTTGGACTGGCGCTTGCGGCGCTCACCCTTGAAAGCGGCGCGAAGGTGCCGGCTTTTGACGCGGCCGAGGAAAAACCCATGGGCGAGGCGGCCAGTGAAGCCGTCGTCACCACCGTCGGCCATGTGCGCGGCGAAGGTGTCGCCGTTCTGTCCCGTGACGTGTGAGGAGAAAGACCATGACTTCCAACTTCAAGGATCATCTCGGTCGTCCCATCGTTGCCGTGACGGGCATGGGCATCATCACGTCGCTTGGGCAGGGACTCGCCGATAACTGGGCGGCGCTGACATCCGGCAAGTCGGGCATCCACAAGATCACCCGTTTCCCGACCGAGGGGCTTTCGACGCGGATCAGCGGCACGGTGGATTTCATCGATATCCCGGTTCCGAATTCCGTCGAGCGTTCTTATGCTTTTGCGCGTGAGACCACCATTGAGGCTCTCGCGCAGGCAGGTATATCAGGTGATTTCGACGGTCCGCTGTTTCTCGCAGCACCGCCAATCGAGCCGGAATGGAGCGCCCGTTTCGAGCTTGCCGACCGGTCTCCACCGGCCGCCCAGCCGGGTGACGCCTATGAAAGGTTCCTGACGGCTTTCCGTCAACGTCCGGACCCGGCGTTTCAGGAAGCGGCTCTTTTCGGCGCGATTTCGGAGCGTCTTTCGGACCGCTTTGGCACACGCGGCCTGCCGGTCACGCTTTCTACCGCCTGTGCATCCGGCGCGACCGCGATCCAGCTCGGCGTCGAAGCCATCCGCCAGGGCCGCACCGAGCGCGCGCTGACGGTTGCGACAGACGGTTCGGTCAGCGCCGAAGCGCTGATCCGCTTCTCGCTGCTGTCGGCGCTTTCGACCCAGAACGACCCGCCGGAAAAGGCCTCCAAGCCATTCAGCAAGGACCGCGACGGTTTCGTGATCGCCGAAGGCGCGGCAACGCTGGTGCTGGAATCGCTCGAAGCCGCCGTTGCACGCGGTGCGAAGGTTCTCGGCATCATCAAGGGCGCCGGTGAAAAGGCTGACAGCTTCCACCGCACACGCTCTTCGCCCGACGGCGGCCCGGCGATTGCGACGATCCGCGCGGCACTTGCCGATGCGGGCGTGGCCGAAAGCGATATTGGTTATATCAACGCCCACGGCACCTCGACGCCGGAAAACGACAAGATGGAATATGGCTCCATGCTCGCCGTCTTCGGCGAGGGCCTGAAGAACATCCCGCTGTCATCCAACAAGTCGATGATCGGCCATACCTTGACCGCCGCAGGCGCTGTGGAAGCGGTGTTCTCGCTGCAGACCATGCTGACCGGCACCCTGCCGCCGACGATCAACTACAACAATCCCGATCCGACCATCACGCTCGACGTGGTGCCGAATGTGAAGCGGGATGCTCAGGTGAGCGCGGTTCTCTCCAACTCCTTCGGATTTGGCGGGCAGAATGCAAGCCTTGTCATGACGCGGGAACCGGCCTGACCGGTTTCACCACTAACAGGAGCGTTTTCGCTTGAATTGCGAAAACGCTCTCGCTTCTTTGATTACGCATTCCGGCCGCAAAACCGTTACAGAGGTTTGCTGGAATAGCCCTTTAGATAAACGCCCTCGGGCGAAGGACTGATATATGCGCGCTCTTCAACTCGTGGACGACCGGAAGCTCGAAAAAGTGGACCTGCCCGAACCGGATGCTCCGGCACCGGGCGAGGTGACGCTGCGCGTCAAGGCCGTGGCGCTGAACCACATCGACGTGTGGGGCTGGCGCGGCATGGCTTTCGCCAAGCGCAAGATGCCGCTCACCATCGGTGCGGAAGCCTCCGGCGTGGTCGAAGCCATCGGTCCGGGCGTGTCGAACGTGCTGCCCGGCCAGCTCGTCGCAATCTATGGCGCGCGCACCTGCGGGCTGTGCAAACCCTGCCGCGAAGGCCGTGACAATCTGTGCGAACATGTGCAGGGCGTTCACGGTTTCCATCTCGATGGTTTTGCCCAGGAAAAGATCAATATTCCCGCCCGCCAGCTCGTGCCCGCACCGCATGGCGTCGATGCCGTTGCGGCTGCCCTCGCACCGGTCACCTTCGGCACGGTCGAGCACATGCTGTTCGACAATGCCAAGCTCGAATCCGGTGAGACGATCCTCGTGCATGCCGGCGGTTCCGGCATCGGCACAGCGGCGATCCAGCTTGCCAAGAAGATGGGCTGCACCGTCATCACCACCGTCGGCTCCGACGACAAGATCGAACGGGCGAAGGCTCTGGGCGCCGACCACGTCATCAACTACCGGACCGACCGTTTTGAAGGCGTCGTGCGCAAGCTGACGAAAAAGAAGGGCGTCGACGTTGTATTCGAACATGTTGGCAAGGACACCTGGGCGGGCTCGATGTTCTCGCTGAAGCGCGGCGGCCGTCTCGTCACCTGCGGTTCTACGTCTGGTGTCTCCACCGATATCAACCTGATGATGCTGTTCCAGCAGCAGCTGAAGCTGCTCGGCTCGTTCGGCTGCCGCATGGAAAACATGGCCAACGCCATGCAGAAGATGGCGCGTGGCATCGTGCATCCTGTTATCGACACCGAAGTCACCTTCGACGATATCGACCGGGCGCTGGAACGTATGGAGACGCGTCAGGTGTTCGGTAAAATCGTTCTGCGGATGGATTGACCGTCTTGAAGCTTTTCCTGACACGGATCGTCCTGAAACTGGACCACTTCCGGCAGTGGCTGATCGCGACATTCGCCTTCGGCCTTCTCAACCTGCTGAAGCTCTTCCCCGCCGATGCGGGCATTCGCGCCGCCGACCGGCTGGCGCGCTGGGTGGGGCCGAAGACTGGTCGCCACAAGCTGATGCTTTATAATCTGGCACGCGCCTTTCCCGAGAAGTCAGAGGAAGAGCGGCTTGCGATCGCCATGGACAGCTGGGCCAATATGGGCCGGCTTGCGGCGGAATATGTGTTTCTCGACCGGCTGTTCGATTTCGATCCGGAAAAGAACGAGCCGGGCCGCATCGAGGTCGAGGGCACCTCGACCTTCCTCGAACTGCGCGACAATCCGCGACCCTTCATCGTCTTTACCGCCCATAGCGGCAATTTCGAGCTGCTGCCGGTTGCCGGCTCGGCTTTTGGTCTCGATGTGACGGTGCTGTTCCGGCCGCCCAACAATCCCTTCGTGGCTGACAAGGTTTTCAATTTCCGCAAGGAGCGCATGGGTAATCTCGTGCCCTCGCATGCCGGCTCCTCCTTCGCGCTGGCGCGGCAGCTGGAAAAGGGCGGCGGCGTGGGCGTGCTCGTTGACCAGAAGTTCGGCAAGGGGCTGACGACGAAGTTTTTCGGCCTTGAGGTTCGCACCAACCCGCTTCTGGCCAAGCTGGTGCGGCAGTTCAACTGCGATGTTTATCCCGCTCGCTGCGTGCGTCTTCCTGACAACCGCTACAGGCTGGAAATAGAGCCCAGGGTTGAAATTCCGCGTGACGACAAGGGCAATGTCGATATTCAGGCGACGGCGCAGCTTCTGAACGACAAGGTCGAAAGCTGGGTGCGCGAATACCCCGGACAATGGCTGTGGTATCACGACCGCTGGGACGTGAAGCATCAGATTTGACAGGATCGTGTGCGGCCGGATTTTCGGCGATTCTCACGAAATTCGACGGGAAAATCGCGCGTTTCGGTGCTTTTCCATATTTGCGGAACCTCATTTTTCGTTCATGGATTATCGAAATTGAAAAATTAGCGGCTGCTGTGATATTTTGGACAACAATCCTCGCGGCGTTCCTGCGTTTCGTTACGTCATTTTTAAGCGCAAAGACGCTATAATCAGGGGATAAAGGCTTAATCCGTTCGCATAGGTAGCGGGGGTTATGCCCGTTCAGGGAGAGTTGGGTTGAAAGATTTGATTGAGTTGTTCTGGCTGCGTTATACGGAACTGCAATCTGCCGTTGGTAAAAACGAAGCCGACAAGATTGCCGTGCTGGAACGTGAACTGGAACAGCTCCTCGAGCGGGTTGTCGGACGCAAGACAGAAAATTCCGAGGATATTCGCGAGCAGTTCCGTTTTGCCATCGATCTCCTCAACCACGAGGCGGAAGACCTTGGCTGCGTGCAGCGCAACTCCGAGCTTCTTCGCACCCTTGTCGATCGCTACGTCGGCATGCCGTCAAAGGCCAAGGTCGTCGGTGACGAGGACGAGGACACTCTGGAATGGCATCATCGCCACCTGATCCTCGATGAGGATATGCTCAACGATCTCGACGAGCCGGTGGTGATCGTTTCACCCGGCTACCGCGTTTCCTTCGCCAATGCTCTCGATGCATTTCAGCGCAATGCCCCGGAAGGGCTTGTCGGCTGCCATATCGCCGAGCTTGTCGGCGTTCACCGTTTCCAGAACAATCTCAGGGAAAAGCTCGACAATTGCTTCAAGGGCGATACGTCGAAATATACCTATGCGGAAGATCAGAACGGCCGCACGGTCGTCAAGTCGCTGGAAATCTCACCGTGCTACTCGTCCGCCTACAAGCTCGTGGGGGCGATGGTGGTGATCCGCGAAATCGCCGATCGCCGTCGCCGCGCCGCCGGCTGAGGCAGCGAGGAGCCTTCCCATCGTCGTAAAGACGGGAAACGGCGTTCCACCATCCCTTATTTCGGGAAGATGGTTTCCCAGACCGTTGCGATGGACCAGGCGGACGATGCATCGACAAGAAGTTTCGTCGCCATGGCGAGACATGACAGGACGAGAAGCGGGCGTATGATCTTCGCGCCGTTTTTCATCGCGAAACGGGATCCGATCTGCGCGCCGATGAACTGGCCGACGCCCATGGCCAGGCCAAGCTTCCACAAAACCGCGCCACCCATTGCAAAGACGAGAAAGCCGCCGAAATTTGAACCGAGGTTGAGAAGCTTCGTGTGGGCGGTCGCCTTCAGCATTCCAAAACCGGCAAGGCCCACAAAGGCCAGCATGTAGAAGGATCCCGCGCCGGGGCCGAAAACACCATCGTAAAAACCGATCAGCGGCGCGACCGCAAGCCCGAACACGAAGGGCGTGATGCGGCGATGGCTGTCGGTATCGCTGAGCTGCGGTTTGAAGGCGAAATAAAGCGCGATCGCAATCAACAGGAACGGCATGATGGCGCGCATGAGATCGGCTGGCACGAAGGCGGCTGTCAGCGCGCCGAGCATTCCGCCCGCCATGGCCATCAGCCCCATTGGCAGTTGCTCTTTGAGATTGACGTGGCCGCGTCTGGCATAGGCAAGGGTCGCGGAGGCGGAACCGAACTGCGCCTGCAGCTTGTTCGTGCCGAGCGTATCGAGCGGGGCGATGCCCATGATCATCATTGCGGGAATGACGATGAGGCCGCCGCCACCGGCGATGGAATCGATAAATCCGGCAAAGATGGCGACGCAGAAGAGAACGATAAAAACGTTGAGGGCGATGTCTTGCACTGGGAATGTCCGGGCAGGCGGGAGGAGAGGGCTTCTTCTTTCACCGAAAAGGCCACCGCGCAATATTTTTCTGTACGTTCGGCTGCGGGCAGGGGGATTGCGGTGTTGCCGCTTATCGTTATGTTTCCGTGGCGCGTCGCCGGAAGGCCTGATGGCGCTTGAGACATACGGATGAGGGCATTATGCATAAAGTGATATTCGATACGGATCCCGGTGTGGATGACGCCATGGCGCTTCTTTTTCTGCACCGCCATCCCGATATCGATCTGATCGGCGTCACCACCGTTTTCGGCAATGCGCCCATCGATATCACCACCCGCAATGCGCTTTTCCTGAAGCGGGAATGGCAGATGACCGCACCGGTCGCCAGGGGCGCCGGCGTGACCTTCGATCCCGCCCGCAAGGAAGGCCACTGGCCGACCTTCATCCATGGCGAAAACGGTCTCGGCGATATCGATATCCCCGAGACCATCGATCTGCCGCTCGATCCGCGTCCGGCGCATCGCTTCATCATCGAGACGGTCAAGGCCAATCCCGGTGAGGTGACGCTGATTGCTGTCGGTCGCATGACCAATCTGGCGCTGGCGCTCAGCGAAGAGCCGGATTTTGCCGCGCTGGTGAAGCAGGTGATCGTCATGGGCGGCGCCTTCGATATCAACGGCAATGTGTCGCCGGCGGCCGAGGCCAATATTCACGGCGATCCGGAAGCGGCCGATCTCGTCTTCACCGCGCCCTGGCGAGTGGTCGTTGTCGGTCTCGATGTGACGACGAAAGCGGTGATGACCAGCGCCTTCATGGCTGACATGGCAAAGGCCGGCGGCAAGCCGGTGCAGCTGCTTTCGGACCTGTCGCAGTTCTATATCGATTTCTACAAGACCCGCACCGGCGACGGCATGGTGGTGCATGATAGCTGCGCCTGCGTCTATCTCGTGGCGCCTGGGCTTTTTGAAACCCGCAGCGGTCCGGTACGCGTCGTCTGTGGCGGGCTTGCCGACGGCCAGACGATCCAGAAGCCGGATGGCCGCGCCTTTCCGCCGGGTGACTGGGATGGGCATCCGAGCCAGCTGGTCTGCACGGATATCGAGCCGGAACGCGTGCTTTCGGTCATCCGCGCCGCAATTGTGACCGGGGAGCGCGGCTGAAGGGCGGGAATGGCCGTTCTTGAGCATGGCTTGCCTTGCATTTTCCAAGAATCTGGCGTTATGCAAGTTCCCTGATCGTAGTGCGCGATCCGCCATGCCGGAGGGGCTGAAAAGGCCGTGCCGGAAGGATGGGCGGATGGCCGCTATGTGGCGCGGGCCGAGAAAACCCCTGTAGGTTTTCCCGTGCTTTGCGCTACAATGAATAACGCCTGCCGGGTCGGTTCGTGTCGGCGGCGTTTAACAACAAAAAACGAACCTTCGTTATGGGCCGGCAGTACCGGTCCATTCCCATGAGGAAAGAGATGGAAGAGTTTCACAAGGTCCGGCGTCTGCCGCAATACGTCTTCGAACAGGTCAACCGTTTGAAAGCGAGCGCGCGAGCGGCCGGGGCCGATATCATTGATCTCGGCATGGGCAATCCCGACCTTCCGACCCCCAAAGCGATCGTCGACAAGCTTTGCGAGGTCGTTCAGGATCCGCGCACCCATCGTTATTCCTCGTCCAAGGGCATTCCCGGCCTTCGCCGCGCGCAGGCTGCCTATTATGCCCGCCGTTTCGGCGTGAAGCTGAACCCTGATACGCAGGTCGTCGCGACCCTCGGCTCCAAGGAAGGCTTCGCCAATATGGCGCAGGCCATCACCGCACCTGGTGACGTCATCCTGTGTCCGAACCCGACCTATCCGATCCATGCCTTCGGTTTCCTGATGGCGGGCGGGGTTATCCGTTCGATGAATGTCGAGCCTGACGACAGCTTCTTTGGCCCGCTGGAGCGCGCCGTGCGCCACTCCATTCCGAAGCCGCTGGCGCTGATCGTCAACTACCCGTCGAACCCGACGGCGCATGTGGCATCGCTCGATTTCTACAAGGACGTGATCGCCTTTGCGAAGAAGCACGAGATCATCGTGCTGTCCGACCTTGCTTATTCGGAGATCTATTTCGACGACAACAACCCGCCGCCTTCGGTTCTCGAAGTTCCCGGCGCCATCGACGTCGCGGTGGAGTTCACCTCCATGTCGAAGACCTTCTCCATGCCCGGCTGGCGCATGGGCTTCGCCGTCGGCAACGAGCGGCTGATCGCGGCGCTGACCCGCGTGAAGTCCTACCTCGACTACGGTGCCTTCACGCCGATCCAGGTTGCGGCGACCCATGCGCTGAACGGTGACGGCTCCGACATTGCCGAAGTGCGCAATGTCTATCGCCGTCGTCGCGATGTCATGGTCGATACCTTCGGCAAGGCCGGTTTCGAGGTTCCGCCGCCGGCGGCGACCATGTTCGCCTGGGCGAAGATCCCGGAAAAGTTCCGCCATCTCGGCAGCCTGGAATTCTCCAAGCTCCTGGTCGAGAAGGCCGATATCGCCGTTGCTCCCGGCATCGGCTTTGGCGAGATGGGCGACGATTACGTCCGTCTCGCGCTCGTGGAAAACGAGCACCGAATTCGTCAGGCAGCGCGCAATCTGAAGCGTTTCCTGTCGAGCGCAGACGAAACGATGCACAACGTCGTTTCGCTTAACGCCCACAGATAAGGGCAACCGAAGGCGGCCGGGCCTCGGCCGCCACCATCACCAGCAAATCAGGAACATACCCATGGCAGATTCATTGAGAATCGGCATAGCGGGGCTCGGCACTGTCGGCGCTTCGCTCGTGCGCATCCTCCAGCAGAGAAGCAACGAACTTGCGATTACCTGCGGACGCGCGATTGAGATTATTGCGGTGAGCGCGCGCGACCGTTCGCGCGACCGCGGCATCGATCTCAAGGGTATTACCTGGTTCGACACGCCCGAGCAGATGGCAAGCGAAGCCGATATCGACGTCTTCGTCGAACTGGTCGGCGGCGCTTCCGGTCAGGCGGAAAATGCGGTGCGAGCCGCACTTGCACGCGGTCTCCATGTGGTGACAGCCAACAAGGCGCTGCTTGCCAAGCACGGCGTCGAACTGGCGACGATTGCCGAAGACAAGGGCGCGCTTCTCAATTTCGAAGCGGCGGTGGCTGGCGGTATCCCCGTCATCAAGGCGCTGCGTGAGTCTCTCACCGGCAACCATGTGTCGCGCATCTACGGCATCATGAACGGCACCTGCAACTACATCCTGACCAAGATGGAGAAGGAAGGGCTGTCTTTCGAGGCCTGTCTGAAGGAAGCGCAGCGGCTCGGTTATGCCGAAGCCGATCCGGCCTTCGATATCGAGGGCAACGATACCGCCCACAAGCTGGCCATTCTGACGACGCTTGCCTTCGGCAACAAGATTTCGGCCGACGACATCTATCTCGAAGGCATCACCAATATCTCCAGCGAGGACATTCAGGCGGCCGCCGAACTCGGTTACCGCATCAAGCTTCTCGGCGTGGCACAGGTGACCGAATCCGGCATCGAGCAGCGCGTGCATCCGACCATGGTGCCGCTCGATTCCGTTATCGCCCAGGTGGATGGCGTCACCAACGCGGTGGCGATCGAATCCGACATTCTCGGCGAGTTGCTGATGGTCGGCCCGGGTGCCGGCGGCAACGCCACGGCTTCCGCCGTGCTGGGTGACATCGCCGATATCGCCAAGAGCCGTCCGGGCGCCCAGCAGGTGCCTGTCCTCGGCCGTCCGGCGAAATCCCTGTCGGAGTATCGCCGCGCCAAGATGAAGAGCCATGAGGGCGGTTATTTCATCCGCCTGACGGTGAAGGACCAGGCGGGCGTCTTCGCCTCCATCGCCACCCGCATGGCTGACAATAACATCTCGCTGGAATCCATCGTGCAGCGCCAGCGCGTGCATGTGGAAGGCGCGCCGCAGACCATCATCCTTGTCACCCATGCGACGATGGAAGATGCGATCCGCAAGGCGGTAAAGGCGATCAAGAACGAGAAATATCTCGTCAGCGAGCCGCAGGTCATCCGCATCGAGCGGACCTGAGACGCTTCATTATTTTGATGACACCGAGAGCCGTGCTTCCATATGGAGGCGCGGTTTTTCGTTGCATGGCTGCCCGTATCGCGCCGGTGGTCCGGCGCCCATAAAATTTGAGGGGAAGGCGTCGGAAGCGCTGGAAAACAAGGCGATTCGGCACTATGGTTAATTCTGTTCACCAAGCGAGGGAGGCGTGGCCGTGACATCGATCATCCTGTTCAAGGACAATAAGCGCGCTGGCGTTGCGGCGGCCCATCACCGGGCGCGGCCTCACAATGCCAATGACAATATTCGCACCATGGAATTCGACATGGGGGAGCATGAGCGCAACTGGTGTTCGCTCGCCGTCTTCTCTTTGCTGCTGCTCGTTGGCGCTGTCTCCATCGTCAGTCCGTTTTTCTCGATTTTTTCGGTGTGAAACCTCATATGCGCGTTTTTGCTTGAAAAACGCGCCACCGCCATTTAGCCCGTCTTAAGAGCGCGATCAGGCGCATGACAGGACGAATGGACAGGATGGCAATGATGGAGCCGGCCGATACCGTGGCCCGCGCATTTTTAAGCGTGGAGCGGTCGGCGACAGAACAGCGCTGGGTATCGCGGCTGGATCAGGCCGGGCAGAACCGTGCGCTGGCCATGTCCCAGATTCACGCCATTCCTGAACTGATCGCACGCGTTCTTGCCGGGCGCGGCGTGGGTGTCGATGACGCCCTGGCATTCCTCGATCCGACCATTCGTTCCCTGATGCCCGATCCGCATGTGCTGACCGATTGCGAAAAGGCCGCCGAGCGGCTGGTGCGGGCCATCGAGACAGGCGAGAAGGTGGCGATCTTTGGCGACTACGACGTCGACGGCGCTGCTTCCTCCGCTTTGATGTGCCGGTTTCTCGCGCATTTCGGTCTGACACCGGAAATCTATATTCCCGACCGTATTTTCGAGGGCTACGGGCCGAACCCGGCGGCGATGCAGCAACTTGCCGCCAATGGCGCGACACTGATCGTGACGGTCGATTGCGGCTCAACCAGCCATGAATCGCTGCAGGCCGCCAGGGACGCGGGAACGGATGTGGTGGTGATCGACCACCACCAGGTCGGCACGGAGCTGCCGCCGGCCGTGGCGCTGGTCAATCCCAACCGCGAGGATGATCTTTCGGGGCAGGGGCATCTCTGTGCGGCCGGTGTGGTGTTCCTCGTGCTGGTCGCCACCCTGCGCCTATTGAAGGACAGGCGGAACCGGCAGGCCTTCACACTCGATCTGCTCTCCCTTCTCGATATCGTTGCGCTTGCCACCGTATGTGATGTGGTGCCGCTGAAGGGCCTCAACCGCGCCTATGTGGTCAAAGGGCTGATTGCCGCGCGCCACATGAACAATGCAGGTCTTGCCGCGCTGTTCAAGAAGGCCGGGCTCGGCGGACCTGTCACACCCTATCATTTCGGTTTCCTGATCGGGCCGCGCATCAATGCCGGCGGCCGCATCGGCGATGCGGCGCTCGGCAGCCGACTGCTGACGATAGATGATTCCTCGCAGGCCGAGGTGATCGCGGAGCGGCTGGACGAGCTGAATCGCGAGCGACAGGCCATGGAAGCGGCGATGCTCGCGGAAGCGGAAGCGGAGGCTCTGTTCGAATATGGTGACGGCTCGGGTGCGGGCGTTATCGTCACCGCGCGGGAAAACTGGCATCCCGGCATTGTCGGCCTGCTCGCCTCGCGTCTGAAGGACCGTTTCCGCCGCCCGGCTTTCGCCATCGCTTTTGATCCCTCCGGCAAGGGCACCGGCTCCGGCCGTTCGATCAACGGTTTCGATATGGGGCGCATGGTGCGCGCCGCCGTGGAGGCCGGTTTGCTGGTCAAGGGCGGTGGGCATGCCATGGCGGCCGGTCTGACGGTTGAGCGCGCCAATCTCGGCAAGCTCAGGACCTTCTTCGAGGAGGCGGCTGCAAAGACCGTGAATGAGCTGGTGGAAAGCAGCGTGCTGAAGATCGACGGCGCCATCGGCGCCTCGGGTGCGACATTGCAGCTTGTCGACCAATTGGAGCAGGCCGGTCCTTACGGATCAGGCCACTCGCAGCCGATCTTTGCCGTGCCGGCGCATCGCCTGCGCGATGTGCGGCTCGTGGGTACAGCTCACGTCAAGATCACGCTGGAGGCCATGGACGGCTCGCGGCTGGACGGTATAGCGTTTCGCGCCGCAGAAGCGCCTCTGGGGCAGATGCTGCTGAATGCGCGCGGCAGGAACATTCACGTCGCAGGCTCCGTGGGCGCCGATCTGTGGCAGGGCCAGAGGCGCGTGCAGCTGCGCGTTCTGGACGCGGCTTTCGCGCCCTGAGAGGGCCTTCGCACACTTACCCTGAATTTTATGGAACACTGTCTCTGGCGAATGGCCGAGACGCGCCAATGCGTCTTCACGCGACGCGTTAAGATTTTCGTGCAGACTACTGATTTTTATGGAGAAGCAAGTGGCACGCCCTAGGGGAGTCGAACCCCTCTTTTCAGAATGAAAATCTGACGTCCTAACCGATAGACGAAGGGCGCGTGCGCTTGTGGTGTGGCGCCCTTATAGTCAGGCTCCCGTTGCTCCGCAAGCGGAAAAATTGATTTTTTTCGCTTCCTGACGAGTTTTTTTATGGAAGCCGGAACGGCTGTGGAAAACTGCGCCGGGACTGGCCAAGGCCTTGAAATTTCGCCGCTATCGCTTTGCGCCGGCAACGCCTTCATGCCTCGTGGAAGGCCCGGGGCGTGCTTTCCCAACCCTTAGCTGGCATCTGCTGCCCGCCAGAAAGAACCGACGTTGTGATTTGGCTGGAAGGGGAAAGGCAAGCCGGTCGATTTGCCCGCTGGCGCTTCATCCGGCTTGCCTTCCATCGGGGGGACAGCACTCTAACGTGTCGCCCGGGAATCGGTTCCGGCGCATCGATCACGCGTGACGAATTCGCGATCTACGAATCTGCTTTATATTTTTGAAGGGGAAGAACATGAAGGCAAGTGGCACGCCCTAGGGGAGTCGAACCCCTCTTTTCAGAATGAAAATCTGACGTCCTAACCGATAGACGAAGGGCGCGTGCGCTTGTGGTGTGGCGCCCTTATAGTCAGGCTCCCGAAGGTCTGCAAGCGGAAAAATGCATGATTTGACAAAAAAATGACATGGGCCGCCAGAAGTCCTGAAAAACAAGGATTCTTGTTTCGTAACAAATGGTTAAATGGTCGGGTTATGGCTATTTTAGAGGCCTGTTGATTTGGATGTGGGCTGTGAAACGACGACTCGGCACAAGCGTTGGCCGGATTGGAACCTAACGGCGAGGCAGTGATAAGGTAGAACACATTTGCCATCATCCTCGCCCCTGAGGCGAGGATCCGCTCTCTAGTCACCCATGGATCCTCGCCCCAGGGGCGAGGATGACGTTGGGTGTCGCCAACTGTTTCTGCAATAAAAAACGGGGCCGAAACGGCCCCGTTGGATGATGCGTTGATGGCAAAAGGTCTCAGTGCAGAATCTGGCTGAGGAACAGCCGGGTGCGCTCGTGCTGCGGATTGTCGAAGAATTCGGCGGGCGAGTTCTGTTCGACGATCTGGCCCTGGTCCATGAAGATGACGCGGTTTGCCACCTGGCGGGCGAAGCCCATTTCGTGGGTCACGCACAGCATCGTCATGCCGTCTTCGGCAAGGCTGACCATGGTGTCGAGCACTTCCTTGACCATTTCCGGGTCAAGCGCCGAGGTGGGTTCGTCGAACAGCATGATCTTCGGCTTCATGCAGAGCGAACGGGCAATCGCCACGCGCTGCTGCTGGCCGCCGGAGAGCTGGCCGGGATATTTATGAGCCTGCTCGGGGATCTTGACGCGCTTCAGATAGTGCATCGCCACTTCTTCGGCTTCCTTCTTGGGCATCTTGCGAACCCAGATCGGCGCCAGCGTGCAGTTCTCGAGGATCGTCAGATGCGGGAAGAGATTGAAGTGCTGGAACACCATGCCAACCTCGCGACGCACCTCGTCGATCTTCTTCAGATCGTTGGTGAGCTCGATGCCATCGACATTGATCGTACCCGACTGATGTTCTTCCAGCCGGTTGATGCAGCGGATCATGGTCGACTTGCCCGACCCCGAAGGACCGGCGATGACGATGCGCTCGCCTTTCATGACCTTCAGGTTGATGTCGCGCAGCACGTGGAAGTCGCCATACCACTTGTTCATGCCGATGAGTTCGATCGCTACGTCCGTTGTCGAGACGGTCAGTTTTTTTGCTTGGGTTTCTGCCATTTGAGCGTCCCTTATCGTTTATGCCCGGTGTCGAGGTGCCGTTCCATGAACAGCGA
The DNA here is from genome assembly GCF_900188475.1 of Agrobacterium sp. 719_389. Taxonomy (NCBI): domain Bacteria; kingdom Pseudomonadati; phylum Pseudomonadota; class Alphaproteobacteria; order Hyphomicrobiales; family Rhizobiaceae; genus Agrobacterium; species Agrobacterium sp. 719_389. Next base: position 335,091 of record NZ_FYEM01000001.1, on the reverse strand, counting down.
ATAACGCGACATGCCGAAGCAGAATATCCAGAATACGAAGCCTGCGAAAATATAGCCAGTCATGGCGGTGACGGGCGTCGCCCAGTTCGCATCCGACTGGTTGAGTGTGACAATACCGAGCAGGTCGAACATGCCGATGATCGAGACCAGCGACGTGTCCTTGAACAGCCCAATGAAGGTGTTGACGATGCCAGGAATGACCAGCTTCAGCGCCTGCGGCAGCACGATCAGCCGCGTCTTCTGCCAGTAGTTCAGGCCGAGCGAATCCGCACCTTCATATTGTCCCTTCGGAATGGCCTGCAGGCCGCCGCGGATCACCTCCGCCATATAGGCGGATGAGAAGAGCGACACGCCGACAAGCGCACGCAGGAACTTGTCGAAGGTCCAGCCGTCGGGCAGGAACAGCGGCAGCATGATGCTGGCGAAGAACAGCACGGTGATCAGCGGAATGCCTCTGATGACTTCAATGAAGAGCACGCAGAGCATCTTGATGACCGGCAGGTTCGACCGTCGGCCGAGCGCCAGGAGAATGCCGAAGGGGAGCGACACCGTGATCCCGAAGAAGGACAGGATGAGCGTCACCATCAGGCCGCCCCACAGCTGCGTTTCCACCTTCGGCAGGCCGAAGACGCCGCCGATGAGCAGGAAAAACGCAATGAAGGGCAGGATGATGAAAAGCGTCAGCGCGTTGAGGCGCTTGAATGGCGCTTTTGGAATCAGCATCGGTATCAGCAGGATGGCGAACGTCGCCATGACAAGGATGGGACGCCAGCGTTCGTCGATCGGATAGCGGCCGAAGACGAATTGTCCGAGCTTTGCCGAAACGAAAGCCCAGCACGCACCGGACTGGCCGTCCGGCAGCGCGCCGCCCTGCGAGGCGGTCAGGCAGGCGATACGATCGCTACCGGTCCACACCGCATCGATGAACAGCCACTTAATGACCGGCGGCACCAGATAGGCGAGCAGGGCAAGGGCGATCACCGTCAGGACCGTGTCCTTGGGCGTGGCGAAGAGTTTGGTGCGCAGCCAGTGACCGAAGCCGACGGCGCTCGAGGGCGCGGGTCTGGCGTCCTCGATGGTCTGCCGCACGAAAGCGTGATTGCTTGTTGTCATCGTCATCTCTCCACCAGCGCCATTTTCGCGTTGAACCAGTTCATGACCACGGCCGTGAGCAGGGACAGCGAGAGATAGATGACCAGCCAGATCGCAACGACTTCGACCGCCTGACCCGTCTGGTTCAGGATCGTGCCGCCGACGGAGACGATGTCGGCGAAGCCGACCGCGACCGCAAGCGATGAGTTCTTGGTCAGGTTGAGATATTGGCTTGTCAGCGGGGGGATGATGATGCGCATCGCCTGCGGAACGACGATCAGGCGCGTCGTGGTGCTGGAGCGAAGCCCGAGCGCATCCGCAGCTTCCGTCTGACCCTTCGCCACGGCCTTGATGCCGCCGCGAACGATCTCGGCGATGAAGGAGGCGGTGTAGAAGGAAAGCGCCAGAAACAGCGACATGAATTCAGGTGCGACCACCGCGCCGCCCGAAAGGTTGAACCGCCCGGCAATCGGGTAGTCGAAGGTCAGCGGTGAGCCGAGCGCGAGAAATGTCGCAGCCGGAAGGCCGATGATGAGAAGTGTGGCCGTGATCCCGGTGCGGAACTGCTGACCGGTCTTTTCCTGTCTCGCCTTTGCCCAGCGGTAAACGAAAAAGCTGATGACGATGGCGACCACAAGGGCGAGCGGTATCAGCCAGGTGCCTTCGCCCCAAAGGGGCTTCGGAAAGAAGAAGCCGCGATTGTTGAGGTAGCTTCCCAGCGGAAGCTCCAGCGAATCACGCGCCTGCGGCAGGACGGAAATGACGCCCTTGTACCAGAAGAAGATGACGAGCAGGGGCGGGATGTTGCGGAAGATTTCCACATAGGCCTGCGCGAGCTTTGAAATCAGCCAGTTGCTGGACAGCCGGGCGATACCGACGATGAAACCGATGATCGAGGCGGCGATGATGCCAAAAAACGCAACCTGGATCGTGTTGAGAATGCCAACGAGCAAAGCCCGGCCATAGGTCGCGTCGCTGGTATAAGCGATCAGCGACTGGCCGATATCAAAACCGGCTCTTCCGTTGAGGAAGCCGAAGCCGGACGAAATGTTTGACCGTTGAAGATTGGTGATCGTATTCGTCACGATGATCCAGACGAAGGCGGCCAGGATGACGACTGTCAGGACCTGATAGAAAATTCCGCGTATGCGTGGATCGTAGATAAGTGACGACGCGCTTTGCGCGCGCGATCGTTGCGAACTGACCGCGTTGCCTGCCATAGGCACCTTTCCCTTTTATGTGCTCTTTGCGAGCTTATTTATATAATTTTAAAATGGAGGCCGGGCATTGCCCAGCCTCCTGTCATGATCTAGCCGATGATGGGGCCGATCAACGGACCGGCGGTGCGTATTGCAGGCCGCCCTTGGTCCACAGCGCGTTCTGGCCACGCTCGATCTTCAGCGGAGAGCCCGCACCGACGTTGCGGTCGAAGACTTCGCCGTAGTTACCCACCAGCTTGATGATGTTGTAGGCCCAGTCGTTGGTCACGCCGAGATCGGTGCCGATCTTGGTGCCTTCTTCCGTGCCGAGCAGGCGCTTGATGTCGGGGTTGGCGCTGGTCTTCTGCTCATCGACGTTTTTCGAGGTGATGCCCAGTTCTTCGGCATTGACCATGGCGTAGTGAACCCAGGTCACGATGTCGAACCACTGGTCGTCGCCCTGGCGAACGGCCGGTCCAAGCGGCTCCTTGGAGATGACCTCAGGCAGAACGATGTTGTCGTCCGGGTTCTTCAGCTTGAGGCGGATGGCGTAAAGACCGGACTGGTCGGTGGTGTAGACGTCGCAACGGCCGGAATCATAGGCGGAGGTTGCGTCGGCTTCCTTTTCGAAAACGACCGGGTTGTACTGCAGATTGTTGGTCTTGAAGTAGTCGGCGAGATTGAGCTCGGTGGTCGTGCCGGTCTGAACGCAGACGGCGGCGCCGGAAAGCTCGAGCGCGGACTTAACATTCAAGCCCTTCTTGGCGATGAAGCCCTGACCGTCATAATAGTTGACGGTACGGAAGTTGAAGCCGAGCGACGTGTCGCGGCTGATCGTCCAGGTGGTGTTACGGGTCAGAACATCGACCTCGCCAGACTGGAGAGCCGGAAAACGGTCCTTGCTCGAAAGAGCGACAAATTTAGCCTTTGTAGGATCGCCGAAAACCGCTGTGGCAATACCACGGCAATAGTCCACGTCGATACCGGACCATTCGCCCTTGTCATCGGGATTGGAAAATCCCGGAATGCCGGCGCTGACGCCGCAGGTGACGAAACCCTTGCCCTTCACATCCTGAAGCGTCGCAGCCGAAGCGACCGAGGCTCCTCCCAAAACTGCTGCGCCGATGGCGGCTGACAGAATTGCCTTTTTCATTTTTCCCAACCTTTGTTTGTTATCGTCACTTGGAAGAGGACCGGCATATTGTCTTGCCCCAGCTCCCCCTTCAGCGAGACCTTTTCGATCCGCTTTTTCTATCACAATCGCAATTGGCAGCGGGGTCAAGACATGCGGGCAATAATTGTGCCTATAAAACGGAATTTTCCAAATTTTGGTCGGGAAGTGTGCAAAGGGTGAAAATATAAGCATATTTTTGCGAAAATTTGAACTTGCACAGTATTTGTATACTTGTTGTATGCTCGCTTTCGGCGGATCAATTCACCCTGTTTGACAGAACCCTGCGGGACTTGACCTTGCGGTCCGCTCTTAGCATTGTCGCACGCGTCAATGTTCCTTCGAAAGCTGATCTGAAATGACCAAGACAAATGACCTGCTTTCCGCCGCAGGTGTGAATACGCGCCTGACCCATGGCGGCAACGATCCCGCGGACTGTTTCGGTTTCGTCAATCCGCCCATCGTGCGTGGCTCTACCGTGCTTTTCCCTGATGCCGAGACGCTTTCGACCGAAAATCAGAAATACACCTATGGCACCCATGGCACGCCGACGACCGATGCGCTGTGCAGTCTCGTTGATGAACTGGAAGGGTCTGCCGGAACCATTCTCGTGCCGTCGGGCCTTGCGGCGATTACCGTGCCGTTCCTCGCCTATCTCGGCGCCGGCGATCATGCGTTGATCGTCGATTCCGTCTATTATCCCACGCGCCGCTTCTGCAACGTGATGCTGCGGAAGCTCGGTGTTGAGGTGGAATATTACGACCCGGCAATTGGCACGGGCATCGAGGCGCTGATCCGTCCGAATACGAAACTCGTGCATCTGGAAGCGCCGGGGTCCAATACCTTCGAGATTCAGGATGTCCGGCTGATCACCGATATCGCCCACAGGCATGATTGTGTGGTGACGATGGACAATACCTGGGCGACGCCGCTTTATTTCAGGCCGCTCGATTTCGGCGTCGATGTTTCAATTCACGCCGCCACCAAATATCCTTCGGGTCATTCCGATGTGCTGATGGGCTTTGTCTCGGCCAATGAAAAGCACTGGAAGACGCTTTATCAGGCCAATACCAATCTTGGCATCTGCGTTACCTCTGACGATGCCTATCAGATCCTGCGCGGCATGCGCACCATGGGAATCCGGCTGGCGCATCACCAGAAAAGCGCGCTTGAAATCGCCGCATGGCTGGAGAGCCGTGACGACGTCGTTCGCGTCCTGCATCCGGCCTTGCCGAGCTTTGCCGGGCACGAACTCTGGAAGCGCGATTTCAAGGGCGCAAGCGGCGTCTTCTCCTTCGTGCTGAAAGCGGAAGAGGGCAAATACAAGCAGACGGCGGCTGCCTTCCTTGATGCGCTGACCTTCTTCGGGCTTGGTTATTCCTGGGGCGGATACGAATCGCTTGCCGTTTCGGTCTCGCTTGTCGACAGGACCATCGCCAAGGGCCCCTCGGAAGGGCCGGTCATCCGCCTGCAGATCGGGCTGGAGGATGTCGCCGATCTCCAGAAGGACCTCGAAGCCGGGTTCGCGGCTGCAGCCGGGGTCTGATTTCAGACCCCGCAGCCTCAGCCTTTCGCGTGATAACCGTAGAGCCAGTCGAAATCCTTCAGGAAGGCTTCCGTCGGACGTGTGGAAAACACGAAGTCCCGCGCGGTGCGGACCGGGCCTCGGGCATGGTAAGCAAAACGATTGAGAGAGGCCCGCTTGCGGGCCTTTTCTATGCGTGGCAGGCGCAGGGCCTCGAAAGCGGCAAGGGCCTGCGGCAGGGGCAGGGGGGCTGCAACGTTGCTGCCTGCCATGGTTCCCGCAAGTTCAAACGCATCCTCGATCGCCATGGCCGCGCCCTGAGCGGCGAACGGCATCATGGCGTGCGCCGCGTCGCCGATCAGCACCGTGTCACGGCCATTGTGCCAGCGGCCGGGGCCAGCCTGATAGAGCGGCCAGAAGGTGGGGTTTTCAGACGAATCGAGCAATCGGACGATGTCAGGGCTGAAGCCGCGAAACTGTTCCAGCATGAGGGCTTTCTGCCGCCCGCTCGATTCCGCCCGCCATGTCGCGCCGGGATCGGCGCCGAGCGCGATCGCGACGATGTTGAAGCCGCCGACTTCCTTCAGCGGATAGGCGACGATATGGCCGCCCGGGCCGAGATAGGCCGTGACGGCGCTTTTGTTGATGGCTGACGGCACGTCATTTGCCGTGACCGTGAAGCGCCAGGCCACATTGCCGGAGAAGGTGGCGGTGGGAGCGGAAGGCACGGCGAAGCGGGCCGCCGACCAGACGCCATCCGCGCCGACGATCAGATCATGGTCGCGGAAAGTGGTTGCGGCAATGATATCCGCTGTCGCGTTTTCGATGCGTTTTCCGAGATGCAGCCGGCAGAGCGGGTTGCGTATCACCGCCTGGAGAAGTGCGTTTTGCAGCGTCGAGCGGTGCAGCACACCGTAAGGTGCGCCCCAGCGGCTGCGGGCCACTGCGCCCATCGGCAGGGAGAGCAGCGTGGCCAGCGATTTTCCGGAGGCGAGTTCGACGCTGAGAGGTTCGGTCCAGCGCGCCTCGATATCAGGCAGTACCCCGAGCGTGTCGAGAATGCGGGCGGCATTGGGGGAAAGCTGCAGGCCGGCGCCGACTTCCGCCAGTTCGCCGGCCTGTTCGATGATATCACAGTCGATACCGTGCCGGGCAAAAGAAAGGGCAGCGGTGAGACCGGCGATGCCGGCACCGACGATGGCTACGGATTTTATGGGCATGGTGCGCCCCGATCAGAAAAGGTGGAAGGTCAGGCAGCCTTCACATGGAAGACGCAGCCCGGAGGATTGGTCTGCTCTGCCTTCAGCGACGGATTGTAGCGATAAAGGGTCGAGCAGTAGGAACAGACCTTCTCATTATCGTCGCCCATATCGATGAAGATATGCGGATGATCGAAAGGCACGGAAGCGCCGGTGCACATGAATTCCTTGACGCCGATCTCGATCATGCGGTGTCCGCCATCGTTCTGGAAGTGGGGAATGGAATGGCCGGCCATGTTCGTCTCCAAATGCAACATCGTTATCAAGCCGCCGCTGGTTTGCGCGCATCGGCTCGTCGTTGCGGATATGTAGCCTCAAACGCATTGCATCTCCATAAAAATCGTCAGCAAAACATGTTCAACATTGCTAATTCCTGCCATATGGTCCGGCAAAAAGGATGTCCTTGATGAATCTCAACACGCCGCAGTTTTCCGATTTTTCCCATGACGGCCTTCGCCTTGCTTATTTCGACGAGGGTGATCCGGCGGGCGATCCGGTTTTGCTGATCCATGGCTTTGCCTCCAGCGCCAATGTCAACTGGGTGCATCCCGGCTGGCTGAAGACGCTGGGTGAAGCGGGCTACAGGGTGATCGCCATCGACAATCGTGGGCATGGCGCAAGCGACAAGCCGCATGATCCGGAAGCCTATTATCCGCCCGTCATGGCCGGGGATGCGGTGGCGCTGCTCAATCATCTCGGCATCGCCGAAGCGCATGTGATGGGGTATTCCATGGGCGCGCGCATTTCAGCCTTCCTTGCCATGGCCCATCCTGAGCGCGTGCGTTCGCTGGTTTTCGGCGGGCTCGGCATCGGCATGGTCGAGGGTGTCGGCGACTGGGATCCGATTGCCGAGGCGCTTCTGGCGCCTTCGCTCGATGTCGTGACGCACGAGCGCGGCCGTATGTTCCGCGCCTTTGCCGACCAGACGAAAAGCGACCGGCTGGCGCTTGCCGCCTGCATCGAGACATCGCGGGTTCTCGTCACCCGCGAACAGGCGGAAAAGATCGATGCCCCGACGCTGATCGCAGTCGGAACGAAAGACGACATCGCCGGATCGGGTGCCGAGCTTGCCGCGATCATGCCGCATGCGCGGGCAATCGACATTCCCGGCCGCGACCACATGCTGGCCGTTGGCGACCGGGTGTTCAAGGCGGCGGTGCTGGAATTTTACCGCTCGCTTTGACCGGGGGCGGCAAGAAACGGTTTTTCATGCTGCATGAAGAAAAACTGAAGCCTTGCCGCCTTTAAAGTCGTCATTCGAATCCCATTTCTAATGCACGTCTTTTTCTGTATAAAGAACGACCACTGCAAACGAGGAGACCATTCATGGTCGCACGTACCGAGGCCCGTCAGCCCGAACAGCTGGCGATCGTCGATCCGATCTGGGGCAGCCTGCTGCATGAGGCGCGAAGCGCCGCAGCGCAGGACCCGCTGCTTTCCGCTTTCCTTTATTCGACGATCCTCAATCACCGATCTCTTGAAGAATGTGTGATCTACCGTATCTGCGAACTCCTCGATCATCCCGATATGCAGGCCGTGCTTCTGCGCCAGACCTTCCAGGACATGCTGGATGACTGGCCGGAATGGGGCAGCGTGCTGCGCGTCGATATCCAGGCCGTTTACGACCGTGATCCCGCCTGCACGCGCTTCATGGAGCCGCTCCTCTATTTCAAGGGGTTCCAGGCCATCCAGACCCATCGCCTTGCTCATTGGCTGCTGCAGAAGGGCCGCAGGGATTTGGCGCTTTATCTGCAAAGCCGCTCGTCGAGCATTTTCCAGACGGATATCAACCCGGCCGCACGCATCGGCAAGGGCATCTTCCTTGACCACGCCACCGGGCTTGTGGTCGGCGAAACGGCTGTCATGGGTGACAACGTCTCCATTCTGCATGGCGTCACCCTCGGCGGCACCGGCAAGGAGGGGGCGGACCGTCACCCGAAGATCGGCAACGGCGTGATGATTGGGGCAGGCGCGAAAATCCTCGGCAATATCGAGATCGGCAGCTGCTCGCGCATCGCCGCCGGTTCGGTGGTGCTGAAAGCGGTCCCGCCGAAGACCACCGTTGCCGGCGTGCCGGCGCGCGTGGTGGGAGAAGCAGGGTGTTCGGAGCCCTCGCGTCTGATGGACCAGCTTATCGGAGCCGATATCTGACCGGCCCTGTCGCGCTCTGATGGGCCGGCGTTTTCACGGTCGTCCGTGTGGAAGACGCGGATGACTTGCCGCTTTCACTTTACTTTGGCCTTTGTCCCATGCCAAAAGCGGGCCAACGCGAACCGCACAGGAGAATAGTGGTGAAAGCCGACGAAATCAAAAAACTCGACGCCTATTTCAAGCGCACTTTCAATGAAAAGATGATTGTGAAGGCGCGTCCGCGCAAGGACGATTCCGCCGAAGTGTATCTTGGCGAAGAGTTTCTCGGCGTCGTTTATATCGATGACGAAGACGGCGACCGTTCCTACAACTTCTCCATGGCGATCCTCGACGTCGATCTTTGATCGTCACCATCCGGTGACGGATGGAGTTTCGCATTAGAACAGTCGCCCGTGGTGGTTACGCCGCGGGCGATTTGTTTTTTCGCGGGCTTACCTGCATCATCAGGCGGTTTTCCGGCCGCAAGGTGACCCGCATCAGCGGCTCCGTATTTGCCGGGCTTTTGTTCTTGAGGTGGACGTTCTGCAAAAGCACGGCAAGGATTGCGACAGCCTCCATCATGGCGAAGGCGTTGCCGATGCAGACGCGCGGGCCGGCGCCGAAGGGCATATAGGCGTAACGGTGGCGCGCCTTGACCTTTTCGGCCTCGAAACGTGACGGGTCGAAGCGGTCGGGCTCGTCCCACAGCCTGGTGTGCCGGTGGACGGCGTAGATTGGCACATAGAGAACGGTGCCCGCGGGAATATCGTGTTCGCCGAGCCTGAAGTCCTGCAATGCGGTGCGTGTCACGACAGGGGCGGGCGGGTAGAGCCGCATCGCTTCCGAAAACACCTGTCTGGTATAGGTCAGGCGGGCGATATGGTCCGCCGCGACCGGCTCACCGGCGGTAACGGTTTCAATCTCGTCGATGACCTTGCTTTCCACGTCGCTGTTTTGCGAAAGCAGATGGAAAGTCCAGGCAAGGCCGAGGGCCGTGGTTTCGTGACCGGCCGTGATGAATGTCAGCAGATTGTCGATGATTTCCGTGTCGCTCATCATGCGTCCGGTTTCCGGGTCTTTCGCTTCGAGCAGCATGGAAACCAGATCGTTCCTCTCGATCGGCTTCCGGCGCCTTTCGGAAATGACGGTCGCGAGGCTGGAGCGAAGATAGCCGACCGCCGCGCGGGCCTTGCGCCGGCCCGGATGCGGAAGCCATTCCGGTGCGCCCAGCATGGCGAGCGCAAAGGTCCAGCCCGTGGGTTTCAGATAATCGGTGATGCTTTGCTCGACACGTCCTATGTCGATGCCATGGCCGCCGGACATCATGGTTTCGACAATGATATCGAACGTCGTCCGCATCATCTCATGGCCGATATCGATGTCACCGGCAGGTGAGCGCCAGCGCCCTTGCGTGCGATGCGCGGCGTCGATCATGACCGGCAGCAATTCCAGCAGCTTCTCATGCCGAAAGGCCGCAGCGACGGATTGCCTTTGCCACTTCCAGTGATCGCCGTCGGCCGTCAGCAGGCCCTGGCCGAGTGCGGGGCCGAGGGCGCGGCGTACATCTTCGCCCTTGCCGAGCAGATGCGCGTTCTTGACCAGAGCTTCATGAATAAGCACGGGGTCGGCGAGATGAACCCGCATGACGCCGCCAAGGCGCGTAAAGACCGCCGGCTCGCTGAAAATTTCCGGCGGCAGAGCCTTCAGCGGGTTGCGGATGAGCGACAGGGCGACGCGTACCGTCGCGAATTTGGAGACGGGAGCGGTTCCGGGCGTATCGGGGGAGGCGGTGCGAATGTCGGTGCCGGTCATTTACAGGTCCTTTGTCCGCGTTGAACACTTACATTTCCTGTTAAGGTGTATACCTTATTTTTCGTATTTAAGGTGCATGCCTTAGGTTTCAATGGTTGGGTTCGACATCAATGAAAAAAATCAGTACCGGACGGACGTCCGCTCGTCCCACGCGCCAGAGAATTCTCGATGCCGCCCTTGTGCTGTTCAACGAGCGCGGGCCCGATCATGTGACGACGGCCGAAATCGCAAGGGCTGTGGAGATCAATGAGGGCAATCTCTATTACCACTTTCGCACCAAGGAAGCGTTGTTTCTGGCGCTGTTTGCACGATTCGAGGCCGATGCGCTGGCGATTGTCGGAAAGATTGACGGGGCGGATGAGGGTGCGGCGGCGACCTATGCCGGTTTTCTGCGGCTCTGGTTTTCGCTTGTATGGGACTATCGTTTCCTGTTTCGCGATCTGGTCGGCCTTATCTCTTCCGCCCCGGCGCTGGTGGAGCCCGTGCGAACCATAAGCGCCGCCATGCGCCTTGCCGTCGGCGATATCGTCTCCCGCATGGAGAAAGCGGGCCTGGCGGTTATTCCCGAGGAAGAACGGCCGGCCGTCCTCACAAATCTCTGGATCGTCTCCACCTATTGGGCGGCCTATCTCAACCTTCAGGAAGGTGTCACTGAATTTGGACCGCAGCAGCTGGACTGGGGGTTGAAGCAGGTCTCAAGCCTGTTCAGACCCTATCTCTCCCCGGAAGCGAAAGCCGAACTGGAAGCGATTCTGGTAGTGGAGCCGTAAATCTCACCGGATGGTGACATAGCCGGAAAACAAAAACACCCGCGACGATATCCGTCGCGGGTGTTTTTACGAGTATCAGCCGTCTACCGCTGAAGTATCAGGCAGCTTTCAGCAGATCGCCATGCGGGTCGAGGACGAACTTGGTGGCCGCACCCTGGTCGAAGCTTTCATAACCCTGCACGGCGTCATCAAGCGCGATGATCTTGGCGTTGACGATATCGGCAATCGGCAGGCGGTCATGCAGGATCGCCTGCATGAGCTGGCGGTTGTACTTCAGCACCGGCGTCTGGCCGGTGTGGAAGGATTGCGCCTTTGCCCAGCCGAGGCCGAAGCGCAGCGAAAGGGCGCCCTGTTTTGCCGCATTGTCAACCGCGCCTGGATCTTCTGTGACATAAAGCCCGGGGATGCCGATAGAGCCGGCAGCGCGGGTGATTTCCATCATCTGGTTGAGAACGATGGCTGGCTGTTCACCGCCGGAATGGCCGCGTGCCTCGAAACCGACGGCGTCGATTGCACTATCAACCTCGTTGGTGCCGACGATCTCGGCGATCATGTCGCCCAGCCGGTCGCCCTTGGAGAGATCGACGGGTTCGAAGCCGACTTTTGCCGCATGGGCAAGACGATCCTTGTTGAAATCCCCGATCATGACGACGGCGGCACCCAGAATGCGGGCGGAGGCGGCCGCGGCAAGACCGACCGGGCCGGCGCCTGCGACATAGACGGTGGAACCGACGCCGACGCCTGCCTTGACGGCGCCGTGGAAGCCGGTCGGCAGAATGTCCGACAGCATGGTGAGGTCGCGGATTTTCGACATCGCCTTGTCGCGGTCCGGGAACTTCAGCAGGTTGAAATCGGCATAGGGGATCGTGACATAGCGGGCCTGTCCGCCGATCCAGCCGCCCATATCGACATAACCGTAAGCACCGCCGGCGCGGGACGGGTTCACCGTCAGGCACACGCCGGTATCCTGCGACTTGCAGCAACGGCAACGGCCGCAGGCGACGTTGAACGGCACGGATACGATATCACCGACCTGCAGCATCTCGACGTCGATGCCTTTTTCAATGACTTCACCGGTGATCTCATGGCCAAGAACGAGGCCCGGCATCGCCGTGGTGCGGCCGCGCACCATGTGCTGGTCGGAGCCGCAGATATTGGTGGAAATCACCTTGAGAATCACGCCGTGCTCGATACGGCGGCCATCCGGCGCCTCAAGCTTCGGGTCGTCGATGTCGCGGACTTCGACCTGACCCGGCCGCATGTAGACGACGCCTCTGTTCCTGCTCATATCCATCTCCTCCGTGGGTTGAACACCGTGCCTGTCCGCTCCTCCGCGGGCAGATGACTCCATGGGTGCAGCAAACCATGCGAGGGGAGATGTGGCGTTCGGAAATACGACACGCGGTGTGGTCGTAACGACACCGCGTTTCGCCTGATGTCACGGTGGCGTTATCTGTCGAGCGGTTTTCTGAGGCGGCCGGCGGCGTCCTGAATATATTGCCAGGCAACGCGGCCCGAGCGGCCGCCGCGGGTCGTCGCCCATTCCAGCGCTTCGTGATGCAGGGTGTCGCGGTCCAGACCCAGATCGAAATGCGTGGCATAGCTGTCGATCATCGTCAGATAGTCTTCCTGGCCGCATTTGTGGAAACCGAGCCACAGGCCGAACCGGTCCGAAAGCGACACTTTTTCCTCAACTGCTTCGGAAGGGTTGATGGCGGTGGACTGCTCGTTTTCCATCATGTGGCGCGGCAGAAGATGGCGGCGGTTGGAGGTCGCATAAAACAGCACATTGTCCGGCCGTCCCTCGATGCCGCCGTCGAGTGCTGCTTTGAGCGATTTATAGGCCGTGTCGTCATGATCGAAGGAGAGGTCGTCGCAGAAAACGATGACGCGATGGCCGGATGTCTTCAAGGTGTCGAGCAAAGCGGGCAGGGTGTGAATGTCTTCGCGGTGCACTTCCACCAGCTTGAGCGAAACGCCGCTTGCCGCGCGCACATCTTCGTGAACGGCCTTGACCAGCGAGGACTTGCCCATGCCGCGCGCACCCCACAACAGCACGTTGTTGGCGGCAAAACCTTCCGCGAAACGCAGCGTGTTTTCGTGGAGAATGTCTCGGACATGGTCGACGCCGCGGATGAGCTTCAGGGCGATGCGGTTGGGGCGGGGAACCGGCTGGATAAAGGAGTTGGTCGGCACCCAGACGAAACAATCGGCCGCATCCCAGTCGTTCACGGCGGGGGCGGGGCCGGCCAGCCGCTCCACGGCGAGGGTGAGCCGGCGCAGTTCTGAAAGAAGCAGGGAGGCCGTTTCTTCTCGAATCATGGTGTTTCTTCCGCTTGTCTGGTGTTCAAAACTCTGTTTTGCGCCCGGCCTAGCATGGTGTTTGGCGCCCATAAAGGTTAAGAGGTCCGGAATCGGTACGGCGTGGGCCCTGCATCTGTTGCAATCCCGGCGTTCCCCACTATATTCCGGCGGCTTGAAAGCTGGGGCGGCATCCAAGGTCGTGCCGTAATTCTGAGGAGTTTTATATGTTCATTAGTCAAGCTTTTGCCCAGGACGCAGCAGGCGGCGCATCTGCCTTCGGTTCCGGCCTTGAAATGCTTTTCCTGTTTGCGCCGCTCATGGTGGTCTGGTACTTTTTCCTTATCCGCCCGCAGCGCGCGCAGATGAAAAAGCGTCAGGAAACGCTCACCAATATTCGCCGTGGCGATCAGGTCGTTCTTGGCGGCGGCATCGTTGGCAAGGTGACCAAGGTCATCGATGACAATGAACTCGAAGTCGAAATCGCCGAAGGCGTGAAAATCCGTGCCGCCCGTGCATATATTGCCGAAGTGCGCGTGAAGGGCGAAGTGGTCAAGACGGAAACCGCTTCCTGATCCTGCCGGACAACCGAATGCCCGATTGCGAATTTTGACGGGTTGCGCGGAGCGCGACCCCAACCCTGACCGAGATCGAAATGCTTCATTTTTCCCGTTGGAAAACAGTCTTCATCTGGCTGCTTGTGCTGGCAAGCGTCTTCATCGCCTCTCCCAACCTGTTTACGGACAAACAGCTGGAGGGCATGCCTGCCTGGTACAAGGACAACAAGGTAACGCTCGGTCTCGACCTTCAGGGCGGTTCGCACATCATGCTCAAGATCGAGCGTTCCGACATCGTCAAGGAACGGCTTGAAACGATCGTGGGCGATGTGCGCACCCAGCTTCGCGACGCCAACATCCGCTATTCGGGGCTCACCGGCAACGGCCAGCAAATTCAGGTTCGCATCAGTGACCCGGCACAATACGAAGCGGCTAAAACCGCGCTTCGCGACCTGACGCAGCCGGTGTCCGCCGGCACGCTGGTCGGCGGCTCCATCACCGAAGTGACGATGAATGACGGCGGCGACAATCTGCTGCGGCTCAACCTCACGGATGAAGGCATCGATTACCGCCTGTCTTCGGCCGTATCGCAGTCCATCGAAGTCGTGCGCCGCCGCGTTGACGAAGTCGGCACCACCGAGCCGCTCATCCAGCGTCAGGGTTCCGACCGCATCATCGTGCAGGTGCCTGGCCTTCAGGACCCGCAGCGCCTGAAGTCGCTCCTCAACCAGACGGCAAAGCTGTCCTTCCGCATGGTGGACACCACCATGCCGGTGCAGGAAGCCATGAACGGCCGTCCGCCCGCGACCTCTGAAGTTCTCTATTCGCAGGATGATCCGCCGGTTCCCTATCTGGTGGAACGCCGTGCGCTCGTTTCCGGCGACAATCTCGTCGACGCGCAAGCAAGCTTCAACCAGCAGACCAATGAACCGGTCGTCACCTTCCGCTTCGACAGCCGCGGCGCGCAGCGCTTTGCGCAGGCGACGCAGCAGAATGTCGGCAAGCCTTTCGCCATCGTGCTCGACAACCAGGTCATTTCCGCACCTGTTATCCGCGAGCCGATCATCGGCGGTTCGGGACAGATTTCCGGGAACTTCTCGGTTCAGGGCGCCAACGACCTTGCGGTGCTGCTGCGCGCCGGTGCGCTGCCGGCCACGCTGACCGTGGTAGAAGAACGCACCGTCGGCCCGAGCCTTGGTAACGACTCCATCACCGCCGGCCTGACGGCAAGCGCCATCGGCGCCGTCGGCGTCCTCATCTTCATGTTCGTCTTCTACGGCTTCTTCGGCCTGCTCGCGAATATTGCGCTCATCGTCAACGTGGTCATGCTGCTTGCGGTCCTCAGTGTGATTGGATCGACGCTGACCTTGCCCGGCATTGCCGGTATCGTCTTGACGATCGGCATGGCGGTGGATTCCAACGTTCTGATCTATGAGCGAATACGCGAAGAGGTGAAGAGCGGCAAACCGCTGATCCAGTCCCTGGATAACGGCTTCACCCGCGCCTTTGCGACCATTGTCGACGCCAACCTGACGACACTGATCGTGGCGAGCGTGTTGTTCTACATGGGCACAGGTCCGGTCAAGGGTTTTGCCGTTACGCTCGCCGTCGGCATCATCACCACCGTCTTCACGGCTTATACGCTGACGGCGTGGATGTTCGGCTACTGGGTTCGCCGCAGCCGTCCGAAACATCTGCCCAAGGGTGTGCGTACCGCCATGTTCGATGGCCGCGACATTCCCTTCATGCGCTATCGTCGCGTGGTGTTCATGATCACTGGCGTGATCATGCTCGCCTGTGTCGGCGGTTTCGTTGCCAAGGGCCTGAACCTCGGCATCGACTTCCAGGGCGGTTCGGTCATCGAAGTGCGCGCCAAGCAGGGTGAGGCCGATCTCGCCGATATTCGTGATCGTCTGAACCAGCTGAACCTCGGTGAAATCCAGGCGCAGAACTTTGGCACACCGCAGGATGTTCTCATCCGCATTCAGGCGCAGGACGGCGGTGAAAATGCCGAGCAGTCCGCCATCACCATGGTGCGCGGCGAGCTTGAGGACAAATATGACTTCCGCCGCGTGGAAGTCGTCGGTCCTGCCGTTTCCGGTGACCTGACCTTCACCTCCACGATCGGCGTTGTGCTCGCCATGGCGGCGATTATGGTCTACATCTGGGTTCGCTTCGAGTGGCAGTTTGCACTCGGCGCGGTCATCTCGATGGTTCATGACGTGGTCTTCACGATCGGCCTCTTCGTCTTCCTGGATATAGAGTTCAACCTCACCAGTATCGCGGCGATCCTGACGATCATTGGTTATTCGCTGAACGACACCGTCGTCATCTATGACCGTGTCCGTGAAAATTTGAGGCGGTACAAAAAGATGCCGCTGTCGATGATCATCGATGCGTCGCTGAACCAGACCCTGTCGCGCACGATCCTGACTGGTCTGACTGTCCTTCTGGCGCTTCTGGCACTCTACCTCTTCGGTGGCGAGGTCATCCGTTCCTTCACCTTCGCTATGCTGTTCGGCGTCGGTATCGGCGTGTTCTCCTCGGTCTATATCGCGGCTCCTGTGCTGATCGCCTTCAAGCTGCGTCCCGATAGCAAGGATGCGGAAGACGAGAAGGATGAGAAGTCCGGTAACGCCATCGGCGGCAAGCCTGCCGTCTGATGGCCGGCGGGATCGAAATACGCCCGGCCCATTTTCCCGGCCGGGCGCCCATCGATGCCTATGGCAATGGCGGTTTCCGTTTTGCCGACATGTCGCATCGCGGCTCGCTTCTGCTTCTGCCCTCGGGCATTTACGGGTGGGAGCCCGTTGATGCAAAAGAACTGACCGTCGGGCATTTCGAAAAGGTTCTGGCGGAAGCACAGGATATCGAAGTGCTGCTGATCGGCACCGGTGACGGCATGCGGGTTCTGCCGAAAGAACTGCGCGCCGCCTTTAAGGAGGCGGGCATTTCGGTTGACCCGATGAGTACGGGTGCTGCGGTGCGCACCTATAATATCATGCTTTCGGAATCGCGTGCCGTGGCTGCGGCGCTGATTGCCGTCGAAGGCTGACAGGCGTTTCGCGCGGGGAACCATGGCACCCACAGAAAATCTCGACGTCAGCCTCGCGACGCTGCGCGATACCGATCGCGACCGTTATCTTGCCTGCCTTCTGTCGCCTGCCGACAGGCGCAATGCCCTTGCTGCGCTTTATGCCTTCAACGCCGAAATCGCCCGCATCCGCGATTCCGTGCGCGAGGCGCTGCCCGGCGAAGTGCGCATGCAATGGTGGCGCGACCTTATCGATGGCAATCCGCACGGTGACAGCCAGTCCCACCCGGTGGCTGCAGCGCTTCTGACAACGATCGAGCAATATCGCCTGCCGCGCCCGGTTCTGGCCAACATGATCGAGGCGCGGATATTCGATCTCTATGACGACCTGTTCGAGGATCGCAATGCGCTTGAAGGTTATGCTGGCGAAACCGCATCCGCTTTGATCCAGCTTGCAAGTCTCGTGCTTTCCGCTGAGGATGCCGCATCCAGCGCGGAAGCGGCAGGTCACGCGGGCGTGGCGCAGGCCATGGCCGGCATGTTGCTGCTCATGCCGCTGCACCGGCGTCGCGGGCAGGTCTATATTCCCGCCGATATGCTTGCTGCGGCCGGGCTCGACCGCGAGACCTTTCTGGAAGGCAAGGACGGGCAGCGCATCGGCATTGCCATCGAGATTTTTGCGACCCATGCGCTGGATCATATGGAGAGGGCGCGACGCGCAAAGATCTCGAAAAATGTTTTTGCCGCCTATCTTCCCGTCGCCCTGTCCGGCCCTGTCATCGCTGCGGCGAGAAAGGCGGGGAGCGGCGTATTTGACGGCGACCTGCAACTGTCGCAGCTTCGCCGGCAATGGCTGCTGGCAAAGGCCTCCTTCCTCAAGCGTTTCTGATTGCGCAGACCGCGTAGCGCAGCGAAACGACGTCGATCCGGCAGAGCCACACTTCACACAAGCCTCGGTCTGTATGAACCTGAGCCGGGTTCGCGTCGTTTCGATTCGCGAATCGTGATGTTTCGATGCTGAGGGAGCGCCCCGGATGAGTATTGCGATCTGGATTATCGTTTTCGTGCTGCTTTCGGTCTTCGCTGTCTACGCATGGCGCATGACGCGGGCGACGGATGAGGATAACAGTCATGATGTGGGGCAGGCGATCATGGATTTCGCCCGGGCCTTTCCCAACGAGGCGATCAGAAGTCTGCACATGACGGCAGATGGTGGTGCCGCCTTCGTGCGGCTGCACGACAACAAGGCCGGCTTCATGCGCAATATGGGGTCGCATTATGTGTGTGTGATGATCGATCCCGAGCGCATCAGGGTCGAGAGTCTGGAAAGCGGTGACGGTTTCGTCGTCACCTTTTTCGACATGCCGAAATATAGCGGCTCATACCGGTTCAAATCGGCCGGAGAGGCGGCCGAGGTTTCGCTGTGGCTGCTTGGCAGCCTTGTGGAGGCGCAGGATCATCACGACGACGGGCCGCTGCCCTCGAATAGTTGAGGGACGGCTGGGCGGCGGCGGTCATTGCCCGTCAAGCGGCGGGGTCGCACCGGCCTGCTGGCGTTCGCGCCAGATAATGAACAGGCCGGATGCGACGATGATGAGGATGCCGAGCCATTTCGACGGCGTCGGGAAATCGGAAAACAGCGCATAACCGAGGATAGTCGCCGAGATGATCTCGAAATACTGGAACGGCGCCAGCAGAGAAAGCGGCGCCAGCCGGAAGGCCCTGACAATCAACAGGTGCATGTAGCCGGATATCGATCCCAACAGGATTAGCAGCGTGAGGGCAAAGCCGGATTGCGGGAGCGAGACGGCGAAATCCTTGTCGCCGAGTGCATCACCGGCAAGAAGGGCCGCTCCCA
The DNA here is from genome assembly GCF_900188475.1 of Agrobacterium sp. 719_389. Taxonomy (NCBI): domain Bacteria; kingdom Pseudomonadati; phylum Pseudomonadota; class Alphaproteobacteria; order Hyphomicrobiales; family Rhizobiaceae; genus Agrobacterium; species Agrobacterium sp. 719_389. The sequence continues at coordinate 316,383 of NZ_FYEM01000001.1, read as the reverse complement.
TGAACACCGTGCCGGCGATGCCGGACATGGTCTGCATGACCAGCGGGCTGTCGGCATCGCCGATGGCGCGGTTCAGGAACAGGTAAAGTGTGTACAGGAAGGCGCAGGCGACCGGCAGAAGCGATGTCCAGCCGAAGATTTCGAAACTTGGCTGAATGACGATCAAGGCGCCGCCAAACCCGACTGCGATCGCCGTCCAGCGCTTCCAGCCAACCTTGTCGCCGAGGAAGATCGCCGACATCATCGTCAGCATGAATGGTTCGACGAAATAGATCGCAAAGACATCCGCAAGCGGCATGTATTTGACAGCGGCGAAGAACATCAGGCTGGCCGAGGCGTGCAGCACGCCGCGCAGGCAGTTCATCCATGGTCGTTTGGCGCTGAACAGCGCCCTGGGTGACACCGCAAGCAGTAGCGGCAGGGTGCAGAGCACCTGGAAAAAGAATCGGTAGAAGGTCACCTGCGCCGGCGACATGCCGCCGCTCACCGCCATGTATTTGGCGATCGCATCCATGACCGGCAGCACCAGCATGCAACCCGCCATGATGGTCATGCCCTTGGCGATATCGTTGAAACCGGTCTGGCTGGTCATGGATCGGGGAGACATGGATCAGGCTGCGCTTTCGACCAAAAGGTCCAACGGGAGAGGGGACGCCTGCAAGGTCGCCCCCCTTCCGGGGTCAGGCGGCCTTCTGGCGCGGCAGGCTCTTCATATCAATGACAAAGCGATAACGCACATCGCTTTTTATCATGCGTTCATAAGCGTCGTTGATCTGATCGATATCGATCATCTCGATCTCGGCGGCGATGCCTTTTTCGGCGCAGAAATCCAGCATTTCCTGCGTCTCGGCAATGCCGCCGATCATCGAGCCGGCAAAGGTCTTGCGGCCGGGGATAAGGCTGAAAGCCATCACCGAGAGCGGCTTTTCCGGCGCGCCTACCTGCACCAGTGCACCGTCACGTTTCAGCAGTGCGAGATAGGCGTTGATGTCGTGGTCGGCGGCCACAGCGTCGATGATGAGATCAAGGCTGGAAGCGGCCTTGTTCATCTGGTCGGCATCACGCGAGATGATGACCTCGTGGGCGCCAAGCTTTTTGGCGTCCTCCGCCTTGCCGGGCGAGGTCGTGATCATCACGACAGTCGCACCCATGGCATTGGCAAGCTTGACAGCCATATGGCCAAGGCCGCCGAGACCGACGACGCCGACACGCTTGCCGGGGCCGGCGTTCCAGTGCCGCAGCGGCGAGTAGGTGGTGATGCCCGCGCAGAGCAGGGGTGCGGCGGCGGCCGGGTCGAGGCCTTCGGGAATGTTGAGAACATAACGGTCATCGACGACCACATGGGCGGAATAACCACCAAGCGTATGCGCGCCGCCGCCCATCGCCTTGTCGGGGGAATTATAGGTGCCGGTCATGCCGTTTTCGCAATATTGCTCCAGACCTTCGGCGCAGCTCGCGCATTCACGGCAACTGTCGACGATGCAACCGACGCCGACGCGGTCACCCACCTTGAATTTGGTGACCTGCGCACCCACCCGGCCGACACGGCCGATGATTTCGTGGCCGGGAACGCAGGGGTAGAGGGACCCCGGCCATTCGCTGCGGGCCGTGTGGATATCGGAGTGGCAGACGCCACAGAATTCGATCTCGATTTCGACATCGCGCGGGCCGGGATCGCGACGCTTGATGGTCGCGAGCTTCATCGGCGAAGAACCGTCGTCGCAGGCATAGGCGGACGTTGTGAACATGGTCGTTCCTCCTCTTGTAGTGATCGATGCTGGAAACACCGGACTGCGGCAAAGGTTGCGCTGCAATCAGCCGCCAGCGCCGGTTTCGGGCACTGCAGGGCCAAAGACCTCCTCGAAGGCCTCGCGCAGCAGAACGTCGACGTCGCCGATCATAACCGGCAATCCGAGATCGACAAGGCTGGTGACGCCATAGGCGCTGATGCCGCAGGGAACGATACCGGAAAAATGCGTGAGGTCGGGATCGACATTGATCGAGAGCCCATGGAAGCTCACCCATTTGCGCAGGCGGATGCCGAGCGCGGCGATCTTGTCCTCGGCCATGCCGCCATCGGCAAGCAGGGGTTTTTCCGGCCGCCTGACCCAGACGCCGACGCGGTCCTCGCGTCGTTCGCCCCGGACATTCATCTTGTCGAGCGTGCGGATGATGACATCCTCCAGCGCCGCCACATAGGCGCGCACATCCTGCCGCCGCCGCTTCAGGTCGAGCATGACGTAGACGACCCGCTGTCCGGGCCCGTGATAGGTATATTCACCGCCGCGACCCGTGGCGAAGACCGGGAAACGCTCCGGCTCGATGAGATCGGCGACATCGGCGCTGGTGCCGGCGGTATAGAGCGGCGGATGTTCCAGAAGCCAGACGAGTTCGTCAGCCTCCCCGGCGGCGATGGCGGCGACCTCCCGCTCCATCTCCTCTATTGCCACCTCGTAAGGCACGAGACCTTCCGAGATTCGCCAGCGAACCGGCGGCGAACCTGCGGGGGCAAGCATATTTGTCTCGATATCGGTGCGTGTGAGCATGAAAAAGTCCTTTCCACAGCCTTCTCGCAAAATGGCGACGGGGCCGCAACCCCAGCATTTCCGGGCTTCCTGCATATAGGATGGTGCAGTGCGATTTTTAATTTCAAAAAACTGTCACGACGCTCTTGTGCACCGAAAATCCTTTTGCTACATGCACCCCCGTCGGCGCAAGTCGACGCCTACCACGATGCGGTCGTGGCGGAATTGGTAGACGCGCAGCGTTGAGGTCGCTGTGGGGCAACCCGTGGAAGTTCGAGTCTTCTCGACCGCACCAAAGAAACCCGCTTCGGCGGGTTTTTTCTTTTTTAGTCAACTGATTAGCCCTACGCCTTGGAAACCACGAAGGTTCGTTGGTGCGCACATCGGCCATGTCAATGTTTTCACGCGCAGCCGGAACGCTTTGATTGAAGGGCGGCAAATTACCACTTGCCGCCGTCCGGATTGAATGGACGAGGTGAACTAGCGTCGGTTGCGCTGCCCGTCACCGACACGGTAGGGATCGCCGTCCATGACCTGATCCATTCGCCACTCGTTTCCACGATATGGACTATGCCATGTCTGGCATCCGGCTAGAAAGACGGTTGCGGTCAACAATCCGAAAGTGATGGCGGTTCGCACCATGTTGAACTCCTTCGAAATATCATCTTAAGCCATGTAGGCGCAGGCAGGTGGTTTTGCGATGCCTTTTCAGAATTATCGTCCATCTCGGAACGCCATTTGGATTCGGTGATCAGCAGATTTCCGTGGATATCGATACACGCTGCAGTAGCCAGACGCTTCCCCCCATAAAAACGAGGGGTGGAATATTAGAGGTCTGATGTTAGCTTTTGTCAGGAAAAATGTCTGGGGGTTTTCGTGCTGGGGGACAAAACGGATTCAGACAATGCGCTCGGCTATTACATGTGGAGCATTTCCGACAACAGGCTGATCATGGATGCTGTAACGGCGGAATGCCATGGGTTTCCGGAACCCGTTGCGTCGCGCGGGGTGACGATCGAGGAAATTCTCGAAAGAATCGACGTCGAAATGCGCGATCAGGTGGCGCAGGCCATTTTTGAGAGTATCACCACCGGCGTGTTTTTCGACCAGCGCTACAAGGTCAATCTGCCTGATGGTTCGAGCCGCTGGATCGTGGCGAAGGGCAGGGCGATTTTTGACGCCGACAATACGCCGTTTCTCGGCATTGGCAGCGTTCGGGATATTACACTGAAAAAAGCCTATCAGTTCGAGCCTCGCCAATAGCGATCAGGCGGCTGGAAAAAAGCGCATAAAAGAGGCGGCTTTCGCCGCCTTTTTTGTCTGCACCGTGCCGGGACATCAGAACACGGCGAGATATTTCAGCAACGAAATAATGCCGATGATGATGACGATCACCTGAGCGATCTGCTTCGCACCGCCGCCGACCGGCAGTCGCGCGATAAGCCACAAGACAAGCACAATCACCAGGAAGGTGATCAGAATGCTGACGAGCGTAGATGTAACCATATGTCCCAGCTCCCTTTTTAATCAATATTCGACGGTCGTTCACCGTTGCGTGAGTAAAAGCGCGAGGCTAATTTTGGTTCCATCGGGTGAAATCGCGGTGTGAGGTCGGGTATGAATCAGTTCCGGGTTAAAAAGCGTCCGACGGGTGCTGTCGTTACACTTGGCCGTCTTGGGCATCCCGACGTCGTCACGGCCACCGGAGGCGCCCTGACGGTGGTGACGGGGGCCTCAGAGCCGGGTTTCAATCCGCTCGATCTTCTTTATTCGTCGCTTTCGGCCTGCCTGGCGCTTAGCGCCCGGATTGCGGCGAGCCGCATGGCTGTGCTCGACCGGTTCGAAAAGGTCACGGTGCATGTGTCGGGCGAAAAGGCCGATGAGGAGCCATCGCGGATCGTGCGTTTCGATGTCCGGATCGAGATAAAGGGGGATTTCGATGAGGCCACCCGCAGCGCCATCGCCCATACGGCCGAAGATATCTGCACCGTCAGCAACACGCTGAAGGGCGATGCGGAATTTATGCTGTCAGTTACCGGCTGACCGTCAGGGTTTTCGGGATTTTTCCCATTTTTTTACCAGCCGGTCGCGCTTGAGCTTCGAGAGGCGCTTCAGCCAGAAAATACCGTCCAGCTGGTCGATCTCGTGCTGGATGCAGATGGCGTGAAATCCTTGGGCGGTCTGCCGGTGTTCTGCCCCGGATATGTCCTGAAACCTCACCTCGATTTCCGAGGGCCGTTCCACCTCGTCGGTAAAGCCCGGCATGGAGACGCTACCCTCCACATGGCGCATTGTCTGCGACGACTGGCTGACGATTTCAGGGTTGACGTAAGTCAGGACAGTTCCCGGTGTCAGCTCCAGCACGAAAACTCGCTGTTTTTCGCCGATATGGGCGGCGGTGATGCCCACGCCGGGCGCGGCGCGCATCGTGTCGGTCAGGTCGGTGACCAGATCGTGCAGCTGTTCGCCGAAAACGGTGACCGGCGCGCAGATCTCGGACAGACCGGAATGGGGATAGGGCAGGATCGGCCTGATTGCCAAGGAATGCTCCGTTCTTTTTAAATTCGGGAGGAAGAGGCGGCGAGCGCCTGTCCTTCCTCCGTTGCCTCCATAAAGCTGCGCTGGGTGCGGGCATCGCGTTTTGTGACCCGCACGAAACGCGGCGACAGCAGAGTGATTTCGCGCAGAATGAGGGCGTGTGCAAGCCCAAGCCGGTTGGCGATGCTGCGGCTGTCGGCGGCAATGTTCAGATAAACCGCCAGAAGGATCGCCGCGCCCGTGGCCGTCAGCGCCTGTGAGGAACTTTCCTGAACCCGCTCCATCGCCGCCATGAACGCAGCGGCGGAGTGCGCCTCGTCCATCAGGAGGCGTCCGGGCGCAGGCGAACGGAGACGAGCACCGATTTCGATGTCGGCGTGAAGCTGCCTTCGCCATAGCTCGACAGCGGAACCAGCACGTTCAGTTCCGGATAATAACCGCCGACGCTGCCACGCGGGATATTATAGGGCACCAGCCGGAAATTTCTCGCGACCCGTTCCACACCATCGCCATATTCGCCGATGACATCGACGCGCTGGCGGGAATGGGCGCCAAGCGCTTCCATATCCCCTGGGTTCATGAAGATGACATGGCGCTCGCCATAGACGCCGCGATAGCGGTCATCCATGCCGTAGATCGTGGTGTTGTATTGATCATGGCTGCGGAAGGTCTGCAATACGAAGAGGTTGTCGCGCATCAGCGCCTGCTGGTGTTCGGTCTGTTCGGGCAGCGGGCCGCTATAGAAGGTGGCCTTTTTCGCCGGCGTGTTCCATTCCCGTTCGGCCGCGGCATTGCGCAGATGAAAACCGCGCGGCACACGGACGCGCTCGTTGAAATTATCGAAACCGGGAATGACGCGCTCGATCATGTCGCGGATGAGATCGTAATCATCGGCAAGCGCCTTCCAGTCGACATGCGCATTGCCAAGCGTTGCTTCGGCGATGCCGGCAACGATGGCGACTTCCGAACGCAGCTCCTCCGAGGCCGGCGGATTGATGCCGCCGGAGCCGTGCACCATGCTCATGGAATCTTCCACCGTGACGATCTGCGAGCGGCCGGCCGAATTGCGGTCGATTTCCGTTCGGCCAAGGCAGGGCAATACGAAGGAGGTTTCACCCGGCACCAGATGCGAATGGTTGAGCTTGGTGGCGATGTTGACGGTCAGCTTCTGCTTTTCGAAAGCCTTGATAATCAGCGGGCTGTCGGGTGTCGCGCGCATGAAATTGCCGCCAAGCGCGATGAAGGTCTGAGCCTTGCCGTCCAGCATCGCGGCGACGGCTTCCACGGTATTGTGGCCGGGTCTGCGCGGCATAGGCACACCAAGTTCCTTCTCCAGCGCGTCGAGAAGCGCCGGCGGTGCTTTTTCGTCGATGCCGACGGTGCGGTCACCCTGCACGTTGGAATGGCCGCGCACCGGGCAAAGGCCGGCGCCCGGACGGCCGACATTGCCGCGCAGCAGCATGAAATTGGTGATTTCACGAACGATGATGACGGAGTGACGGTGCTGGGTGACGCCCATGGCCCAGGTGGCGATGACGGACCCGGCATTCATGTAGATACGGGCGGCTTCCTCGATCTCCGCGCGGGTGAGGCCGGACTGGTCGAGGATGTTTTCCCAGCTCGTCGCTTCGACGGTGGCGCGATAGGCCTCGAACTCCGCCGCATGTTCGGCGATGAAGTCATAATCGATAATGGCGGGCTCACCGGCCGCCCTTGCGGCGTCGTCGGCGGCGAAGACCGCCTTGCTCATGCCTCGCACCGCCGCCATGTCTCCGCCCTGCCGGGGCTGGTAATAATTGGTGGCTATGCGGGTGCTGCCACCGGTAATCATCTCCACCTTGTCCTGCGGGTCTGCAAAGCGCTCCAGACCCTTTTCGCGGATGGGGTTGAAGACCGCGATCCGGGCGCCGCGAAGGGCGGCGCGGCGCAGGTCGCCCAGCATGCGGGGATGGTTTGTACCGGGATTTTGTCCGATGACGAAAATGGCGTCCGTCTGCTCGAAATCCTCAAGCAGCACGGTGCCCTTGCCGACGCCGATCGATTCCTTCAGGCCGACGCCGCTCGCTTCGTGACACATGTTGGAGCAGTCGGGGAAATTGTTGGTGCCGTAGAGCCTGACCATCAGCTGATAAAGGAAGGCCGCCTCGTTGGAGGCGCGGCCGGAGGTATAGAACTCCGCCCGGTCCGGACTGTCGAGACCCTTGAGGATGTCGCCGATTTCGGCGAAGGCATCGTCCCAGGAGACAGGCAGATATTTATCGCTATCCCGGTCATAACGCATGGGATGGGTGAGGCGGCCCTGTTTTTCCAGATCGTAGTCGGACCAGCTGCGCAATTCGGAGACGGTGCGGCTGGCGAAGAAATCCGGTGGTACGCGCGCTTCCGTCGCTTCCCATGACACCGCCTTGACGCCATTCTCGCAAAATTCGAAAGAGGAGCCGTGTTCGGGGTCGCCCCAGGCGCAGCCCGGGCAGTCGAACCCATCCGGCTGGTTGGTCTTCAAAAGTGTGCGGGCGCCGGAAATCGGTGCGCCGGATTCCAGAAGGCGTTTGCCGACGCTTTTCAGTGCGCCCCAGCCACCTGCGGCGGAGGATGCCTTGCCTATGAAATCCGTCTTGCTCATGTCTGTGATTCCCGGGATGTGTCTTCTTGCGCCTGCCCGAAGGCGCTTGCCGTTTGTCAAAAGCATCTTCAAAAGCGCTGATCCACACCGCCTGTCAATGTCTTAATTGTGCATTGCGGTAAAACCGTTATTTGCCAGTTCGACTTTTGAAACGGGAACGGCGTAAAGGGGCCGGACGTTGTCGTAAAACAAGCCGCGCAGATTGGCTAAACATGCTTATGGCCGCTGGCTGAGACCCTGCCGGCCAATAGGAAGAGGAATGTTGAATGGATTTTTCGCCGCAGTCGGAAAGCTTGTTCATTTGCCGCTATCCGGTTGTTGACAATATACCTTTTAACGCCATTCTGCCTGCGCATCCGTGCACTGCGGCATTTGAATACGAGGGGACGCCAGATGACAGACCGTGACGACGATCCTGTCGCGCCCGAGGACATGAAGCCGACGGAAGCGCTCTCCGATATCTACGCCGAAGACGGTTCGGTACGCTCCGATTTTCTGACGATGGTGGGTGCCGCGATCGCTGACCGCGATCTGCTTTTCCTGCGCAAGAATGTGGCGCGGCTGCATGAATCGGAACTCGGCGACCTTCTGGAATCCATCCTGCCAGAACAGCGCCATGCGCTGGTGCGGCTTCTCGGTTCCGATTTCGACATGACGGCGTTGACCGAGGTGGATGAGGGCATCCGTCTGGATATCGTCGACCAGATGTCGAACGAGCAGATTGCCGCCGGTATCGGCGAGCTGGATTCGGACGACGCCGTCTATATTCTCGAGGATCTCGACGACGAAGACCGCGAGGATATTCTCTCGCAACTGCCGTTCACCGAACGCGTGCGGCTGATGCGGGCGCTGGATTATCCGGAAAGTTCGGCCGGCCGCCGCATGCAGACGGAATTCGTCGCCGTGCCGCCGTTCTGGACCGTGGGGCAGACCATCGATTATCTGCGCGAAGAAGAAGAGCTGCCGGAATCCTTCTCGCAAATTTTCGTTATCGACCCCACCTTCAAGCTGGTCGGTGCGCTTGATCTCGACAAGGTGCTGCGCGCCAAGCGTCAGGTGAAGATCGAAACGATCATGCACGAGACCAACCATTCCATTCCGGCCGAGATGGACCAGGAAGAGGCCGCGCAGCTTTTCGAACAATACGACCTTCTCTCCGCCGCCGTGGTCGACGACAACGGCCGACTGGTGGGCGTGCTGACCATCGATGACGTGGTGGACGTCATTCAGGAAGAGGCCGAAGAGGATCTGCTGCGCCTTGGCGGTGTCGGTGACGAAGAGCTGTCGGACTCGATCGCCAGCACATCCCGGTCACGCGTGCCTTGGCTTGCGGTCAATCTCATCACCGCTTTTCTCTCCGCCTCCGTCATCAGCCTGTTCGATGCGACGATCCAGCAGATCGTCGCGCTGGCGATCCTGATGCCGGCGGTGGCCGGCATGGGCGGCAATGCCGGATCGCAGACCATGACGGTGTCGGTGCGGGCGCTCGCCACCAAAAGCCTCGATATTCACAACGCCGCCCGCATCATCAGGCGCGAGGCGGGTGTGGGTATCCTGAACGGCATGCTGTTCGGTTGCGCCATCGGCATTGTCGCCGGTGTCTGGTTTCAGGATATCCATATTGGCGGCATCATCGCCACGGCCATGTGTCTCAACATGCTGGCGGCGGCGCTGGCGGGCATTCTCATTCCGCTGGTGCTCGACAAGTTCGGAGCGGACCCGGCCGTCTCTTCGGCAGTCTTCGTTACGGCGGTGACCGATATTGTTGGCTTTTTCGCCTTTCTGGGTATCGCAACCTGGTGGTACGGTATTTCCGGATAGGGAGGCGGGCAAAAATTGACTTTTACGTGAAGGTCAAATAATATCATCCGGTTATGAATCGGATAGGCCCTTGGACAAGTATTATAGCATAACCGAACTGACACGCGAATTCGGTGTTTCCACCCGTACCTTGAGATTTTATGAGGACGAGGGGCTTATTCACCCTGAGCGTCGCGGGCGCACCCGGCTTTTCAGGGCTGCGGACCGCCGCCTCATTCAGGAAATCCTGCGCGGCCGCCGTATCGGTTTCACGATCTCCGAAATTCGCGAAATCATTCACGTCTACAAGGAGCCGCCCGGCGAATCGGGCCAACTGGTGCTTCTGATGAAGAAGGTCGATGAAAAGCGCGCCGATCTCAGGCAAAAACGCAAGGACATTGAAGAGACGCTGGCGGAACTCGACAATGTTGAAGAAGCCTGTCTGACGCGGCTTGCCGAAATCGGCGTGGGGACCTGAAACCCGCCCTGTAGCGGTTTGGCTATTCCGTCAACGTAACTGCCGAGAATCGCTCTGAAGCCTTTCCACTTTTGCTGCATATGGAACGAGCGGGTTTCGCTTGTCTCTTCTCCCCATGGGGGAGAAGGTCGCGGCAGCGGGATGAGGGGGCAAGGGTAGTGAGTTACGGCAACGTTGCCCCCTCATCCGACCCTTCGGGCCACCCTCTCCCCCATGGGGAGAAGAAAGGGTGCCAAGGCCTGACTCTCCTTACTGCGCCTCAGCCGTGCACTGCTGCGCCACTTCGCTGACCTTCGTCTGCTGATCGGCGCTGAGTTTACCTTCCATCATCATATCGAACAGGTTTTCCGCCTGCAGCTTCTCCAGCGTGCAGCCGCAGAAACGCTGGCACAGTTCCAGCCCGTTTGCCTGCTCGACGCAGCTCTTTTCACAGCTCGATTTGTACAGCTCGACCTGATCGACAGGCGGAGGCGGAGCGATGAGCGACAGGGTGTAAACGAGGCCGATCAGCACCGGCTGGTGGATGAGGTAGAAGGCAAGGCTGTGACGGCCGGCGCTGGCGATCAGGTTGCGAGGTGAACTCGGGTTTCGAAAGCGATCGAGCCAACCGCGCGGCGCGACAAATTGCGAAACCGCAAGCCCGGCGAGGAACGGCGCAAGCCAGGGCAGAAGCGGCACATAATCGTTAGAGCGGGGCGGCATGGTGGAAAAGCCGATCCAGGCCAGCCATTTTACGTTGAACAGTTCGGATTGCAGATATTGCGGCAGGATGAAAGCGATCACCGCGAAAAGCAGCGTCACGGCTGCAGGGGCTCGCAGGAACAGGAGCCCCACGAGGCTTGCGGCGGCGATATTGTGCAATATGCCGAAGAAGATGAAACTGTCCGGAAAGGCGAAATAGGTCGCGACGGTAATGAGCAGCGCCGAGCCGGCCACCATCGCAAAACGTTTGCCGAAAGACGGCCAGTTCACACCCCTGCCGTGGGCGAGAAACAGGCTGAAACCGGCCAGAAACAGGAACGAGCTGGCGATGGCGCGCGCATAGAGTTTCCACAGACCTGTTGTCGCCGTGCCGGGTTCGAGATAGCCGAAATATTCCAGGTTCCATGTGAAGTGGTAGGACGCCATGGCGATGAGGGCCAGCCCGCGCAGGGTGTCGAGACCGCCGATGCGGCCTTTGCGGCGGTTTTCGTTTACGGCTGCGTCTGTGTCCATGTTTCCCGCTTTTTTCAGCTTTTCGAGGGAGCTGACATTCACTTGGATTCGCTCGAAATGACCCGAGGGCTTGGCCCTTGAAGTGCGGCTATTTCAAGGCTGGTTTTCTTCCATGATCGCGCGCCGGGCCTCGGAAAAGAACTGGCGGCGCAACAGCGCCACGATGATGATGACCGTACTGGCAATGAAGACATAGGGGCTGATGAACCAGCCGAGATAACCGATGGACAGAAAGATCGTCCGCAGGCCGTCATTGAAGTTCTTAGCAGCGATGATGTTCATCTTTATGACGTTTTCGGCCGCTCGCTCCGCTGCCTCGCGATCCGCGTTGACATCGTGGACCATGGGGATGGCGCCGAAAAGGATCGTGCAATAGTTGAACAGGCGGTAGGACCAGCCGAATTTGAAGAAGGAATAACCGAAAAGACAGGTGAGCCCTATGACCTTCAGTTCGAAGGCCGTGCGCCCGGCATAATGCACGAAAGGCATGTCGCGAAACACCGATTCCACCTGCTCGGTCGCTCCCAGAAGGGCGAAACACCCACCGATGGCGAAAATGGAGGTGGAGGCGAAAAAGGCTGTACCGTTCTGCAGGCCGGCCATGATCTGCGTGTCGATCATTTTCAGGTCGCGTTTCAGCGAATTCATGATCCAGTGGCGACGGCGCTCGGCCATGGCCTGATTGAGGCTGGCTCTGGAAAACAGCCTCGTTCCCGTCGTTACATGGGTATAGACGGCCCAAAGCAGGATGAAAACGACGATCGAGATATAGTCCATGACGGTCATCACGGGCAGGCCACCCTGGTGTTAGCGAATCTTCGAAAGCATATTGATTTGAAGGCCATGGCAAGGCAATGGCGGTGACTGCCGTCACTCGATATTCTCCTTCGGCGTTGCGGTTTCATCATTCGGTTTTTCGCTAACTTTCCGGTAACCAAGTCGCATTATCAATCCACTTGCGGACGACAGGTCTGCCGGTTCCGGGTAAGGTTTTGCGTACCGGTTCCGCGTAAATCCCGGCACGGTCACCCGCCGATTGACAGGATGGCATTTCGCACCTAGCCTTTCATCAGGACCGGTGTTTCCGGTATCCGGGGTAATCAGGGCTTTCCATGTCCCGCATCGTGCGGGCGGGTCTTGTTTCTCCGGTCCGGTATCAGCGGCAGTCCGGCATGAACAACCGGGGGACGCCTTTTTCTACGAATCGTTCCCTTCATGACCGCCTGTCCCTGGCTTGCTTCACCGCAAAGATGCCGGTCCGCTTCATTCTTTTCCTTCAGGTTTCCCATGACAGATAAAAACCGCTCCGTTTTCATTCTTGGCGGCGCGCGCTCCGGCAAATCGCGTTTTGCCGAGGAACTCGCGGGAAAAGCCGGCGGACGCCTGCATTACCTCGCCACCGGGCGAGCATGGGATGACGAGATGCGCGACCGCATCAGCCATCATCAGGAGCGGCGCGGCGGGGAATGGACCACCCATGAAGCGCCGGTCGATATCGTCGCCGTTCTGCAGCGGCTCGACGACCCGGGAAATGTCATTCTTGTCGACTGCCTCACTCTGTGGCTTACCAATCTGATGATGGAGAATGCCGATATCGAGGCTGCCTTCACCGCGGTCGAGTCGGCGATTATATCGTCCCGGGCAACGCTGATATTCGTTTCCAATGAAGTGGGTCTCGGCATCGTGCCTGAAAACCGCATGGCGCGCGAATTCCGCGATCACGCCGGCCGCCTGCATCAGCGAATCGCGGCTACTGCCGGCGAGGTCTATTTTGTCGCCGCCGGGCTGCCACTGAAGATGAAGGGCTGAGACTGCGCCCGTCCAGACGGGTCGATATCTGCCCTTTTTTTGCTCTTGCGCAAATTTCTCTCGTAAAGCCGCGCCCTGTTTTGCCGGGGCTGCGACAGCTTTACATTCTTGATCTGGATCAAGGTGGGCTTCCCCGCGCGGTGGCAATGCTCCAACCGACGCAAAGGCGCGTTCCCGCTCTCCCAGGCGCGTGCCGTGCCTTTCGTCGGTCGGCTTGCACGTTGGGGGAAACCAACAATGAATTACACGTTAGAAACCGCGATCGTGGCCCTCGGGGCCTTTCTCGCGTTGCTCGGGGCGGCTTTCGCCCATGACAGTCTTTTCGCCGCCCATATGTGGGTGCTGTTCTTTACACTCCTGGTCAGCACGGTGCTTCTGCTGCGCCTCGTTTCCTTCGCGCCGGTCGATCAGGCTGCGCGCGTGCGACTCAAGTCGGAATATTTCGACGAGGTGGTGAAATACGGTGTCATCGCCACCGTGTTTTGGGGTGTCGTCGGCTTTCTGGTCGGGGTCGTGGTGGCGTTACAGCTCGCCTTTCCCGATTTCAACATCGCGCCCTATTTCAATTTCGGCCGCATGCGGCCGCTGCACACGTCAGCGGTGATCTTCGCTTTCGGGGGAAATGCGCTGATTGCCACGTCTTTCTACGTCGTGCAGAGAACCTGTCGCGCGCGCCTGTTCGGCGGCAATCTCGGCTGGTTCGTGTTCTGGGGTTATAACCTCTTCATCGTCATGGCTGCTACGGGTTATCTCCTTGGTATCACGCAGGGCCGCGAATATGCCGAGCCGGAATGGTATGTCGATATCTGGCTGACCATCGTCTGGGTCGCCTATCTCGTTGCCTTCCTTGGTACGATCCTGATGCGCAGGGAGCCGCATATCTATGTGGCGAACTGGTTCTACCTCGCCTTCATCGTCACCATCGCAATGCTGCACATCGTCAACAATCTGGCGGTGCCTGTGTCCTTCCTCGGGGTGAAGAGCTACTCGGCTTTCTCGGGCGTGCAGGATGCGCTGACGCAATGGTGGTACGGCCACAACGCCGTCGGGTTCTTCCTCACCGCCGGCTTCCTCGGCATGATGTATTATTTCATTCCCAAGCAGGTGAACCGCCCGGTCTATTCCTACCGGCTGTCGATCATCCACTTCTGGGCGCTGATCTTCATGTATATCTGGGCCGGCCCGCACCACCTGCATTATACGGCGCTGCCGGACTGGGCGCAGACGCTCGGCATGGTGTTCTCGATCATGCTGTGGATGCCGTCCTGGGGCGGGATGATCAACGGCCTGATGACGCTTTCGGGCGCATGGGACAAGATCCGCACCGATCCCATCGTGCGCATGATGGTGATGGCGGTGGCCTTCTACGGCATGGCGACCTTCGAGGGACCGATGATGTCGATCAAGGCCGTCAACTCGCTCAGCCACTATACCGACTGGACCATCGGCCACGTTCACTCCGGCGCTCTCGGCTGGAACGGCATGATCACCTTCGGCGCGATCTATTACCTGACGCCGAAACTCTGGGGCAGGGAGCGTCTCTACAGCCTGCAGCTGGTCAACTGGCACTTCTGGCTCGCCACGCTCGGCATCGTCATTTACGCCGCCGTCATGTGGGTGGCCGGCATCCAGCAGGCGCTGATGTGGCGCGAATACGATACCCAGGGCTTCCTCGTCTATTCCTTCGCGGAATCGGTCGCGGCGCTGTTCCCCTATTACGTGATGCGTGCACTGGGCGGCCTGATGTTCCTCAGCGGCGCACTCATCATGGCCTACAACGTCACGATGACCATCCTCGGTCATCAACGCGAGGAGGGCGTCCGCAAGGATGCGGCTCCTTCGCTGCAGCCTGCCGAATAAGGAGGGGCCGATGTCCATACTCGACAAACACGGCGTCATCGAACGCAACGCCACACTGCTTCTGGTCGGCTCGCTTCTGGTCGTCTCTATCGGCGGCATCGTAGAAATCGCACCGCTCTTTTATCTCGAAAACACCATCGAGAAGGTGGAGGGCATGCGGCCCTACACGCCGCTGGAGCTTGCCGGGCGCAACATCTACATCCGCGAGGGATGTTACGTCTGCCACAGCCAGATGATCCGGCCGTTCCGCGACGAGGTGGAGCGTTACGGGCATTACAGCCTGGCGGCGGAATCCATGTATGACCATCCGTTCCAGTGGGGTTCCAAGCGCACGGGGCCGGACCTCGCGCGCGTCGGGGATCGTTATTCGAACGAATGGCATGTGCAGCATCTGGCCGATCCGCGCTCGGTGGTGCCGGAATCGATCATGCCGTCCTATGCCTTCCTCAAGACCACGCCGCTGAAGATCACCGACGTTTCCATGGAGCTGAAGGCCAACCGCGCCGTTGGTGTGCCCTATAGCGACGAGATGATCGAGAAATCCGCGGCCGATCTTGCCGCCCAGGCCGACCCGAATGCGGATTCGTCGGAACTCTTGGCGCGTTATCCGAAGGCGAAGGTGGGTGATTTCGACGGCGATCCGGCCAAGCTTACCGAAATGGATGCGCTGGTCGCCTATCTGCAGATGCTCGGCACGCTGGTCGATTTTTCGACCTATGACGATGCCGCCGGATACCGGTGAGGAGGTGTAAGCCATGGAAACCTACACGGCCATGCGCCACTTCGCCGATAGCTGGGGCCTGCTTGCCATGACCCTGTTCTTCGCCGGCGTCGTCGTTTTCACCCTTCGCCCCGGCTCGAAGAAGGCCGCGGACGATGCCGCCAGCATTCCGCTCAAGGAGGACTAGGATATGTCCGAAAAACACATTGATGACATCAGCGGCGTCGAAACCACCGGCCATGAATGGGACGGTATCCGTGAGCTGAACAATCCCATGCCGCGCTGGTGGGTCTGGACCTTCTACTTCACGATCCTCTGGGCCATCGGTTATACCATCGCCTATCCGGCATGGCCGTTAATCAACGGGGCGACACAAGGGCTGCTCGGCTGGAGCAGCCGCGGTGAGATAGCCGCCGAAATCGCCGATGCAAAACAGTCGCAGAGCGTTTTTGTCGACAAGATCGCCAATTCGTCGCTTGCCGACATTCAGGCCGATCCGACCCTGATGCAATTTGCCCTTTCCGGTGGCGCAGCCGCTTTCAAGGTCAATTGCATTCAGTGTCACGGTTCCGGTGCGGAAGGCGGGCAGGGTTATCCCAACCTCAATGATGACGACTGGATGTGGGGCGGCAGCGTCGACGACATCTACACGACGGTGAAGCACGGCATCCGTTTTGCAGATGATGCTGATACGCGCGCGTCGGAAATGCCCGCCTTCGGCGACATTCTCAAGTCGGATGAAATCCGCGAGGTTGCGGCTTACGTCGTCAGCCTGACGGGAACGCCCGCCAACCCGGCGCTGGTGGAACCCGGCAAGCAGGTCTTTGCCGACAATTGCGCTTCGTGCCACGGCGAGGACGCCAAGGGTAACCGCGAGTTCGGCGCGCCGAATCTCGCCGATGCGATCTGGCTGAAGGCGCATGGAGAAGAGGGCATCGTTGCGCAAATCCGTTCGCCGAAACACGGCGTCATGCCCGCCTGGGGTGAGCGCCTTGGCGATACGACGGTCAAGCAGTTGGCGATCTTCGTGCATTCGCTTGGTGGGGGCGAGTGAAGCAAGCGGAATGTAAAGAAGGGGCGCCGGGGAGGCGCCCTTTTTATTGTTTAGATCAGGCGTTTTCCGCCCGTCCATCCGGATATTCGGCTGGTCCCTTCAACTCGATCTTGTTGCCGAAGGGGTCACGGAAATAGAACGAATGTCCCATTCCTCTCGCGCCACCGTGAAAGGCTTCCTGTTCTATCGTGACGTTAAATTTCGCCAGATGTGCGCGAAGCGCATCATGGTTTAGAGGACCGGTCGCTATGCAGATGTGATCGACATTACGTCCTCCGGCGACGGGCGGAGCAGCCTTTGTGCCACCGGGATGCGTGACATCCCACAGCACGATCAAGGCATTTCCGCACCAGACTTGTTCCATCCCGAGAGCAGGGTAAGAGTAACCATCCCTACACCCCAGCACGTTCCGGTAAAAATCGAGCGCCCGCATCATGTCGTCGACGATGAAGACGACATGATCGATGCCGACCAACGAAAAAGGCGGCGTTGTCAAAGTCATGACGGGCTCCTGCCAATCAGTTTTTCGACCAGACGGCCAGTTCGTATCCATCCGGATCGGTGAAATGAAAACGGCGTCCGCCGGGAAACTCGAAAAGCGCGACGCTGATCTGGCCGCCGGCGGCCTCGACGCGGCGCTGGGCATCCTCGATATCGGCGGCGTAGAGAATGACGAGCGGCCCGCCTTTCGCCGAAACGGGTGCCGTGGTGGTGAAACCGCCGGTCAGCCGGCCGTCGGAAAATTCGCAATATTGCGGACCGTAATCCTTGAAGGACCAGCCAAAGGCGCCGCCGTAAAATTCCTTGCTGCGCTCAATATCGGTGACGTTGAATTCGACATAGTCGATCCGCCGGTCGTTTGTATTCGTGGTCATCGTTCCTCCATCAATCCTTTTCGAGCAGCGTCTTCAGCGTTTCGAGATCGGCCGTGATCGCTTTTGCGTCCTGCTCGAAATCCTCGTCCGTCATATCCTGAAGGCGAAGGAGGGTGAAACTCACCTCCGTACCGCTGCCGTTCGGCGTCACCCGTAGCGCGTTATAAACCTTGATGCCATCCGGCAATGTCACGACATGGTCGATGACGCCGAATTCGTTTGCGGGCGCAAAATTGACGCGCACCTCGCCAAGCGGTCCGCCCTCGGCGATCCAGTCCTCGCCATCGGATTTGAGTCCGCCCGCAAGGCCTGCGGCCCAGCGGGGCATGTTCTGCGGGTCGGAGGCGAAGTCGTAGACCTGGGCCCAGGGTTTTTCGATCGACAGATGAATGATTCTCGACTGCATGACAGGCATTTCATCCTCCCTTGGCGGCGCGTTCCCATACTGCGCCACTTTGTCGTCACTTGATGTAAGTCAAGGATGTTTCACCGGGGAGATGGGAGAAAGCAAGGAGATAAAAACGGACATCTTACCATGAACATCTATCGCGCCGGACAGGACAGCCCGCAACAGCCCGTCGAAAGGCTGGAGGCGGAAGCCGTCAACTCCGCAAAAACGCGCAAACCGCTCTACGAAGCCCGCAAGAAGATTTTTCCCAAGCGCGCGGAAGGTCGGTTCCGGCGGTTCAAATGGCTGGTGATGCTCGTCACCCTCGGCATTTATTACCTGACGCCGTTCCTGCGCTGGGACAGGGGGCCTTATGCACCCGATCAGGCGGTGCTGATCGATATCGCCAACCGGCGCTTTTATTTCTTCTTCATCGAAATCTGGCCGCAGGAGTTCTTCTTCGTCGCCGGATTGCTGGTCATGGCGGGGCTGGGGCTGTTTCTCGTCACGTCCGCCGTGGGGCGTGCATGGTGTGGCTACACCTGTCCGCAGACCGTCTGGGTGGATCTGTTTCTGGTCGTAGAAAGGGCCATCGAGGGTGACAGGAACGCCCGCATGAAGCTCGACGCCGCGCCACTTACATTCGGCAAGCTGCGCAAGCGCGTGCTGAAACATGCGATCTGGCTGGTGATCGGCGTTCTGACCGGCGGCGCCTGGATCTTTTATTTTGCCGACGCGCCGACGCTGGCGATGGAGTTCATGACGGGGCGGGCGCCGATGATCGCCTATTCGACCGTCGCCATCCTTACCGCCACAACTTACGTTTTCGGCGGGCTGATGCGGGAGCAGGTCTGCACCTATATGTGTCCCTGGCCACGCATCCAGGCGGCGATGCTGGATGAGAATTCACTTGTCGTCACCTATAATGACTGGCGCGGCGAACCACGCTCGCGGCACGCCAAAAAAGCCGCTGCGGCGGGCGAGAGCATCGGCGATTGCGTCGATTGCAACGCCTGTGTCGCCGTCTGTCCCATGGGCATCGACATCAGGGACGGGCAGCAGCTGGAATGCATCACCTGCGCGCTCTGCATCGACGCCTGCGACGGGGTGATGGACAAGATCGGCAAACCGCGCGGGCTGATCGCCTATGCGACGCTTGCGGAATACCAGTCCAACATGGCGCTGGCGACCGGCAACGGTTCGCACGCCATCCGCCCCGCCAATGTGCGCGAGGAGGACGGCAGCTTCAGGAAGAGCATCCGCCACTTCAACTGGCGCATCGTCTTCCGTCCGCGCACGCTGCTTTACACGGCCATCTGGGCGGCGGTCGGCATCGGCATGCTGTTTGCGCTGGTGACGCGCGAGCGGCTGGCGCTCAACGTTCTGCACGACCGCAATCCGCAATATGTGCTGGAATCGAACGGTTCCATCCGCAACGGCTATACCGTGCGCATTCTCAACATGGTGCCGCAGCCGCGCACGATGAGCCTCACCATCGAGGGCATCCCGAATGCGGTGATGAAGATAAACGGCATGCCGGATACGGCCTCGCGCACTTTCGACGTCACGGTCGAACCGGATGAGGCGACGACGCTGAAGGTCTTCGTCACCCTGCCGGGCAAGGATGTCGCGCGCACGGCTGACAATTTCGAGTTCATCGTCAGCGATACGGGCGGCCATGAGACCGCCCGTTACGATGCTGTCTTCAACGCTCCGGGAGTGAAAAAATGACCGTGAACAATCGCCAGACATCCGGCTTCACTTTTACCGGCTGGCACATGCTCGGCGTCATGCTGCTGTTCTTCGGCACCATCATCACGGTCAACATGATCATGGCCTGGAATGCGGTGAACAGCTGGAGCGGGCTTGTCGTGCCCAATACCTATGTCGCCAGCCAGCAGTTCAACGCCAAGGCGGAAGCCGCCAAGGCACGGGCTGCGACCGGCATCAAGGGCAAGCTCGTGGTGGACGAACAGACCGTACGCTACGAGGTTTTCCATCCCGACACCGGCCCCGTCGATACGGATACGGTGACGGCGCATTTCCGCCGGCCGGTCGGTGAAAGCCAGAATTTCGACATGGAGCTCACCCCGCTGTCCACCGGCGTCTTCACCGGCGCGCATGACATGCTGCCGGGGCAATGGATCGTCGAGGTCACCGCCGTCAAGGATGGCCGGATCATCGTGCATGAGGGGACGCGGATCGCCGTCATCAGGGGGCGCAAATGAGCTGCTGCGCACCGGGAACGGAAGGTTCGCTTCAGCTTGGCGAACCGGTCAATCCACCATCGTCGGAGGAATTGCTGCTGGCGAGCCGCGATCTGGGGCAGGGGCTGCGGCAGACTGATCTCAGCGTGCCGGATGTCTATTGCGGCGCCTGCATCACCACCATCGAAACCGCGCTCGGCCGTCTCCGCCAGGTGGAGCGGGCGCGCGTGAACCTGTCGTCGAAACGCGTCGCAATCGTCTGGAAGGAAGAGGTCGATGGCGTCAGGACCGATCCTTCCGATCTCGCCCGCGCCATTCTTTCGACCGGATATCGCACGCATCTTTTCGCCAGCGGTCAGGATGCTTCCGACGCCTTGCGTTCACAGCTGATAAGGGCGGTGGCGCTGTGCGGTTTTGCCTCCGCCAATATCATGCTCCTTTCCGTCTCCGTCTGGTCAGGCGCGGATGCGGCGACGCGCGACATGTTCCACTGGATTTCGGCGATGATCGCCGCGCCGGCGCTGATCTATGGCGGCCGCTTCTTTTACCAGTCGGCCTGGAATGCGCTGAAACACGGCCGCACCAATATGGATGTGCCGATTGCGCTCGCCATCACGCTCTCCTATGCCGTCTCGCTGTGGGAAACGATCCATCACGGCGAACATGCGTGGTTCGACGCGACCGTGTCACTGCTGTTCTTCCTGCTGATCGGCCGCACGCTTGACCATATCATGCGCGACAAGGCGCGTTCGGCCATTGCGGGCTTGGCCCGGCTTTCGCCGCGCGGCGCAACCGTCATCGGTGAGGATGGAACGCGGGAATACCGCCAGCTTTCCGATGTCCAACCCGGAATGTCGATAGCGATTGCCGCCGGGGACCGTGTGGCGGTGGATGCCGTGGTCGTCTCCGGCAGCAGCGATCTCGACATGTCCATCGTCAACGGCGAAAGCGCACCGCGCCGCGTTACGGCAGGTGACAGCCTGCAGGCCGGTACGCTCAACCTCACCGGTTCGCTGATCGCGCGGGTAACCGCCTCGGCAAAGGAGTCCTTCCTGTCGGAGGTGATCGGGCTTATGGAGGCGGCAGAAGGCGGCCGGGCGCGGTATCGGCGCATCGCTGATCGCGCCGCGAGCTATTATTCGCCCGTCGTGCATCTTCTCGCGCTGGTGACATTTCTTGGCTGGGGCTTTTTCGGCGGCGACTGGAAACAGGCGATGCTGATCGCCATAGCGGTTCTCATCATAACCTGCCCCTGTGCGCTTGGCCTTGCCGTTCCCGTCGTGCAGGTGGTGGCGGCAGGAAGGCTCTTCCGGCACGGCGTCATGGTCAAGGAAGGCTCGGCCATGGAGCGGCTGGCCGAAATCGATACCGTGCTGTTCGACAAGACAGGCACCCTGACCGTTGGAAAGCCGAGACTGGTCGAGACAGGTGACGCGAAGCCGGCCACCATGGCGATTGCTGCGGGGCTTGCCGCCCATTCGCGCCACCCTCTCTCGAAAGCCCTGTATGCAGCCTATAACGGTGCCATGCCGACCTATGAGGCAGTGCTGGAAATTCCCGGCTCCGGCGTCGAGGCCGAGACGGAAGCCGGAACCTACCGGCTCGGCAATCGCCGTTTCGCCTGCCCGGATGACGACGCGGGCGTCGACAATGGCGATGCGCGGTCGGAAGTCGTGCTGTCCCTTGACGGCCGGCATCTGGCGAGCTTCGGCTTCGAGGACAATCCGCGCGCAGGTGCGGTTGCGGCATTGCGCAGCCTCTCAGTGCGGGGCCTTGCGCAGGAAATCGTCTCGGGTGACCGGGCGGCGGCTGTCAGCGCCATGGCGCAGCGGCTGGGGATCGGCAACTGGAGTGCAGACCTTTCGCCGAGGGACAAGGCGGCGCGCTGCGCTGCGCTTGCCGGCGAGGGTCGCAGGGTGCTGATGGTGGGAGACGGCATCAACGATGCGCCGGCGCTTGCCGCCGCCCATGTTTCCATGGCGCCCGCCACCGCCGCCGATATCGGCCGGCAGGCCGCTGATTTCGTGTTCATGCAGGAGGATCTCGATGCCGTGCCCTTCGCGATCGAGACGTCGCAGCGGGCCGGAAGGCTCATCCGGCAGAACTTCGCTCTCGCCATCGGCTATAATGTCATCGCCGTGCCGATTGCGATTGCCGGTTATGCGACGCCGATGATCGCGGCCATCGCCATGTCGACATCCTCGCTGATCGTCGTCGCCAATGCGTTGCGTCTTGCCGGCACGGCTGAAACCGTGCGTCCTCGGAACGACGTAAAAACAGGATATGCGGGAGAGGGGGCGCAACTGGCATGAACATGCTGATCTATCTCATTCCCGTCGCGCTTTTTCTGGGGGCGCTCGGCCTTTTCGCCTTCCTCTGGTCGGTGCGCTCTGGCCAGTATGAGGATATGGACGGGGCCGCGTGGCGTGCGCTGGATGACGGCGACGACCGACCCCGGCGATCATAGGAGGCGAGGTGGGCCTGTCGTTTCGAGCCGGCTCTGACCTGTCGCAAATATGCAAAGCTGATTTGCGTCATCAAAATTTAATCGTTTCAGTCGCGGCTAGCCTTGCCGTTTGTTCATTACAGTGCCACAACACGACCACCTAAAAGCAAGATGGAGGCACATCCGTGGAACAGGCAGAAATCGGTTTGATCGGTCTCGGCGTCATGGGCTCGAACCTGGCGTTGAACATCGCGGAAAAGGGCAACAAGATTGCCGTATTCAACCGAACCCCTGAAGCGACGAAAAAATTCTACGCTGAAGCCGGGGACTTGCAGGGACAGCTGATCCCCTGCGAAACCATCGAGGAATTCGTCGCCGCCATTCGTCCTCCGCGCCCGATCATCATCATGATCAAGGCCGGTGACCCTGTTGACCAGCAGATGGAAATCCTGAAGCCGCATCTTTCTAACGGCGACATCATGATCGATGCGGGCAATGCGAATTTCCGCGATACGATCCGCCGTTTCGACAATTTGAAGGATAGCGGCCTGACCTTTATCGGCATGGGCGTTTCCGGCGGCGAAGAAGGTGCGCGTCATGGACCGTCGATCATGGTCGGCGGCACCGAGGATAGCTGGAAGCGCGTCGAGAAGGTGCTGACCTCCATTTCCGCCAAGTACAATGACGATCCGTGCGTGGCCTGGCTCGGCAATGACGGCGCCGGCCATTTCGTCAAGACGATCCATAACGGCATCGAATATGCCGACATGCAGATGATCGCCGAAATCTACGGCATCCTGCGTGACGGCCTTGGTATGAGCGCAGTCGAAATCGCCGACGTGTTCGCCGAATGGAACAAGGGCCGCCTGAACTCCTACCTGATCGAAATCACCGAGAAGGTTCTGCGCGCCGCCGATCCGATTAGCGGCAAGCCGATGGTCGATCTGATCCTCGACAAGGCCGGCCAGAAGGGCACCGGCAAGTGGTCGGTCATCGAGGCGCAGAACATGGGCGTCGCCGCAACCGCTATCGAAGCGGCCGTGGCTGCGCGTATTCTCTCCTCGCAGAAGGACGAGCGTGAAGCTGCGGAGAAGATCTTCGGCCTGCCGACCCTCGCAGCGGCGCCGGCTGACAAGAAGGCGTTTATCGCCGATCTGGAAAGCGCGCTTCTGGCCGCCAAGGTTGGTGCTTACGCCCAGGGCTTCGCGATCATGTCGGCCGCATCGAAGGAGTTCAACTGGAACCTGCCGATGCCGACGATCGCCCGCATCTGGCGCGCCGGCTGCATCATCCGCTCGGAGTTCCTCGATGAGATCACCTCGGCCTTCACCAAGGATCCGCATGTGGCGAACCTCATCGTGACGCCTGCATTCTCCGGCATCGTCAAGGATACCGATGCGCCGCTGCGCCGTGTGGTTTCCTACGCCGTTCTGTCGGGCCTGCCGGTTTCGGCGCTGGCTTCGGCACTCGGTTATTTCGACGCCTATCGCCGCGGCCGCGGCAGCGCCAACCTCATCCAGGCGCAGCGCGACTTCTTTGGCGCGCATGGTTTCGAACGCACCGACGGTGTGGACAAGCCGCACGGCCCATGGGGCAGCGGCGCCGACATTTTCTGATCGGCTGAAACGATAAACGACAAAAGGCCCGCGCAAGCGGGCCTTTTCATTTCATCCGATGACTTCAATCAGCGAGCGGCAGCGAGGCCGACGATCAGGCCGCTGACGGCGTTGATGAGCAGGAACTGGTTGTCGACGCGCACCCAGCGCTGGTCGCGGCGTGGTTCGGCGAGGCGATAACGGCGATAGTCGCGGCGGTCGACGGTGTGACGGCGTTCGCCTGCAGACAGGCGCTGGCCGCGATCCCAGCGGTGCTTCTTGACGATGACCTTTTTCGTGGTGATCTGGCGCTCGACGGTAACGCCACGGTGGCGATCGTCATGACGGCTCTGCGCCTGCGCCATTGGAGCAGCGAGAACGGTGGCGGCCAGAAGAATGGTGACGAACTTTTTCATGAATGTTTCCTCTCGTGTTTCGATGAGGAGAACTTACGAATAAACGAATGAACGGAAACTGAATTTAAAATTACATTTATGTAATGGTTGTTAATGGTTAGGAGCGTGAGTTAATCTTTTATTTTGAGTTTTTGAGGGCAACCAGACCGCCCGGAGGAACCGGGCGGTCTGTTCCGCATCAGACGCGTTCGGCGGACTTTGCCCAGAGGTTGATATCCGCTTCCTTGGCATAACGGTCGATTTCCGCAAGCTCTTCGGCCGTGAAATCCGGCCGGTCGAGTGCCTTCACGCAATCCTCGACCTGTTCGACGCGGCTTGCCCCGATCAGCGCCGAGGTGATGCGGCCGCCGCGCAGAACCCAGGCAATCGCCATCTGCGCCAGCGTCTGGCCGCGCCGCTCGGCAATGCTGTTGAGCGCCCGGATGTTCTCGACGTTGCGTTCGTTGAGGAAGGCCGGGTTCAGCGACTTGCTCTGCGCTGCGCGGCTGCCATCAGGCACGCCGCCCAGATATTTCGTCGTCAGCATGCCCTGCGCCAGCGGCGAAAAGACGATGGAGCCGATGCCCAGTTCTTCCAGCGTATCGACGAGACCATCCTCCTCGATCCAGCGGTTGATCATCGAATAGCTCGGCTGGTGGATGATGCAGGGCGTGCCGAGGTCCTTGAGGATGGCGGCGGCCTCACGGGTGCGCTTCGAGTTGTAGGACGAGATGCCGACATAAAGCGCCTTGCCCGAGCGTACGATCTGGTCGAGCGCGCCGCAGGTTTCCTCAAGCGGCGTGTTGGGGTCGAAACGGTGGGAGTAGAAGATATCGACGTAGTCCAGCCCCATGCGCTTCAGGCTCTGGTCGCAGGAGGCGATGACGTATTTGCGGCTGCCCCATTCGCCATAGGGGCCGGGCCACATGTTGTAACCGGCCTTGGAGGAGATGATCATCTCATCGCGATAACCCCTGAAATCCGTCTTCAGGATTTCACCGAAGGCGGTTTCGGCGCTGCCGGGCGGCGGGCCGTAATTATTGGCGAGATCGAAATGGGTGATGCCGAGATCGAAGGCGCGGCGGCAGATGGCCTGTTTGGTCTGGTGCGGCGTGTCGTTGCCGAAATTGTGCCAGAGGCCGAGCGAGATCGCCGGCAGTTTCAGGCCGGTCTTGCCGCAATGATTATATTTCATGGATGCGTATCGGCTTTCGGCCGGTTGCCAAACCATGGGTCTTCCTCCACTTGCTGATGACTGGCTGCCGGAGAACCCGGCAGCCTTTTGAAGCGATGAAACAGGCGCGGGTTCACCTGTCATTCCCGAGAGGGATGGTTATGCCTTTCTCCGCATGGTTTCAATGCGAGGATTGGCAGGTATGAAGATCGAAGATGCGGAAATGCGGCTGGGGGCCGCCCGCCTTCGGCGTGAAGATGATACGGCGCGTTTCGCCGGTGGCCAGATCGAAGAGATTGTCGGAATAACGGCCGGGCTGATCTGCCTCCAGCATGACGAAGAGCGCGAGACCGGCAGCGGTGACATCGATTTCGTACTGGCCGTTTTTTAACGGGCCCACGGAAAATTCGAGCCCGGCAGGCTGAAGCTCCAGCGCCTTGTAAGTGTCGCGCACATGGTGGCCTTCACCTGTCATGCCGTTGGAGGCGATGAAGCTCCAGGCGAGGATGGCGCCATCCGGCAGGCTATCCATGTCGATCTCGGTGAGCGTCGCAGCCTTGTCCGTTGCGCAGGTGCCGTTGGCGGATTTCAGCGGCACGCGGTTACCGTCCATGGTCAGCGCAACGATGTTCATGTCGATTTCGACGTCTTCCGCGGTGTCGTTGACCATGGAGAAGCTCACTCGGCGTCCATCCTCGGAGGGAATGGCCGAGACGGTCACCGCCTGGAAGAAGCGGCGGGCGGCATAATGCAGCGCTTTCCAGCCGCCGCCATAATCGAGGCTGGACCATGAGGCGACGGGCCAGGTGTCATTGAGCTGCCAATAAAGCGTTCCCATGCAATGGGGCTTCAGCGAACGCCAGTAATCCACAGCAGTGCGGATGGCCAGCGCCTGCTGGACCTGGCTCAGATAAACGAAATTCTCGAAATCCTTGGGGAAGCGGAAATAGCGGAACATGGTGCCGGCGATCCGTTCATTGCCGCCGACATTCTTCTGGTGCAGCTCAATGACCGGGGAGGCGATGTTCATGTCCTTTTCTTCCGCATAGGTGCGGATGACGGGCATGGATGTGTAGGACTGGAAACCGAATTCGGAGCAGAAACGCGGCTTGACCGATCGGTAATTGTCGAACGACTTGTTTTCGTGCCAGACGGACCAGTAGTGCATGTCACCGGAACCATCCGCATGCCAGGCGTCGCCATAATCGAGATAACCGGAGGCCGGGCTGGAGGGCCACCAGAGCGCTTCCGGTGCTGCTTTTTTCAGTGCTCTTTCGATCGTGCGGTTCAGGCGGTCGTAAGCCACGAGATAACGGTCGCGATTGTTGCGGGATTCCTCGAACCAGGTCAGCGCACCCACCAGCTCGTTATCACCGCACCAGAGCGCGATGGACGGATGCGAGGAGAGGCGTTTCACCTGATAGTCGACCTCGTGTTCGACGTTGTCGAGAAAGTCCTCGCTGCAGGGATAAAGATTGCAGGCAAACATGAAGTCCTGCCAGACCAGCAGGCCAAGCCGGTCGCAGAGATCGTAGAACCAGTCTTCCTCATAAAAGCCGCCGCCCCAGACGCGGATCATGTTCATATTTGCCTCCACCGCAGAGCAGAGGAGATCTTCGGTCTTTTCCCGGCTGGCGAGCGAATAGAGCGCATCTGCGGGAATCCAGTTGGCGCCGCGGCAGAATATCTCGCGGCCGTTGATGCGGAAGGCGAAGCGGCTGCCGGCCTCGTCCTTGTCCGTCAGAAGCTCGATCGTCCTGAAGCCGATCTGGCGGGTGACGGTCTCATCAGGCAGTTCCACCGTCAGCTTGTAGAGCGTCTGTTCGCCACTGCCGGCCGGCCACCAGAGCTCCGGATTTTCGACGAAGAAGACGTGGCGCACCACCGTCTCGCCGGCGCCGACGCCGCAATCGAGTCTCAGTGTTTCATCGTTGAGGGAGAGGTAGACCGGCAGGCTCGCCGGACCCTCGGCAAACAGCGTGACGGCCACATGCAGCTCGACTCCGCCTTCGACATGGTGCTGCGAGGTGACGATATGTTCAATGCGGGCCGTATCGAGGCGCTTCAGCAGGATTTTGCCGTAAAGGCCGAGCGGCGCAATCGCGATGTTCCAGTCCCAGCCGAAATGGCATTGCGGCTTGCGCAGCATGTTGCCATTGGCAATGGGTGAATTACCGGGGTGATAGGGAATGTAAAAAGGCTGCCGCGCCTGCCGCTCCGCACCGGCCACGATGTTGGAATGGAAATGGATGCGGATGGTGTTTTCACCCGGACGGACAGCGCGGGAAATATCCGGGCGGTAGCGGCGGAAGCAATTGTCGGCGGTCAATACCGGGACGTCGTTGACGAAGACGATGGCGACGGTGTCGAGGTAGTCGATATCGAGATACCAGCTGGCATCCGCCTCATCGAGAATGAATGTGCGCTCGATGACCCAGTCGCGCTCAGCCACCCATTGCACCACCTTTTCATTGGCGCCGTGATAGGGATCGGGAATGATGCCCGCATTTTTGAGCGCGCTGTGAATATCACCCGGTACGGAAAGCTGGGTGGTATGGTCTCCTTCCACCGAGGTCAGGCGCCAGGGCCCGGCCAGATCAATGACGGTTTCGGGCGAGGAAGAAGAAATCATAATCGGACCCTGCATAGTATGAATTCGAAGAGGACTGGCCGGCATTATGGTGCAGGCTTGTGTCAGAATCTGGGGGAGCGGATGCCCGCAAAGCGGCTGCGATACGCTTATCCGGCTTTGCGATTTCCTCCCTCCGGCAACGTTACCGTAAAACAATCGTTTCGTCATTCCTTTGAGTGACAACGAGCGACATGAATAATGACGGGCACCTCCGCGTCGGGCTGGCGAAGTCACTTCTTGGAATAAATCGTATACTTTATATTTTTATATCAGTTATTTGTATCAAGATATTAATATTTGAAATTAAGATATGTATCCGTGGATTTCTGGAAATTCCGTGCCGGAAGAAGGGGGAAGTGTCGGGAAATATTTTCCGGACCTATATCGTTTTAGCTGAATTGGCAGATAGTCGCAAAGGACCGGCGTTTGACCGCAGACCTTTGCCTTTGCAACAGAGCAAAAGCTATCTATGATTATCGTTCGGTAAAGCGTGGCGAAATGAAATGAACGATACTGGCAAATCCGGCAGGGATGACATACCCGCGACGACGGGCGAGCGTCCGACCTTGAAGACGATCGCCTATATGACGGGTCTTGGCATCACCACCGTCTCGCGCGCGCTGAAGGATGCGCCAGACATCGGCGCTGAAACCAAGGAGCGTGTGCGGCTGATAGCCCGGCAGATCGGTTACCAGCCAAACCGCGCCGGCGTGCGCCTTCGCACCGGCAAGACCAATGTGATTGCCCTTGTGCTGAGTGTCGATGAAGAACTGATGGGTTTCACCAGTCAGATGGTATTTGGCATCACCGAGGTTCTTTCCACGACACAATATCATCTGGTCGTGACGCCCCATATCCACGCCAAGGATTCGATGGTGCCGATCCGCTATATTCTCGATACCGGTTCGGCGGATGGGGTCATTATTTCGAAGATCGAGCCCAACGATCCGCGCGTCCGTTTCATGACTGAGCGCAACATGCCCTTCGTCACCCATGGGCGGTCGGATATGGGCATCGAACACGCCTTTCATGATTTTGACAATGAGGCCTATGCCTATGAGGCGGTTGAACGGCTGGCGCAATGCGGACGTAAAAGGATCGCCGTCATCGTGCCGCCATCGCGGTTTTCGTTCCACGATCACGCCCGCAAGGGGTTTATGAGGGGGATCAGGGATTTCGGCCTTAGCGAATTTCCGCTGGATGCCATCACCATCGAAACGCCGCTTGAGAAAATCCGCGATTTCGGCCAGCGGCTGATGCAGTCGGATGATCGTCCCGACGGTATCGTTTCGATCAGCGGCAGCAGCACCATCGCGCTGGTGGCGGGTTTCGAGGCGGCGGGTGTGAGAATCGGCGAGGATATCGATATCGTCTCGAAGCAGTCCGCTGAGTTCCTGAACTGGATCAAACCGCAGATCCACACCGTCAATGAGGATATCAAGCTGGCGGGCAGGGAGCTTGCAAAGGCCCTTCTGGCGCGTATCAACGGCGCGCCGCCGGAGACCTTGCAGAGCATCAGCAGCCCGGTCTGGTCTTCGATGGCGCCGAAGCCCTAGGCAGCCGCTTCGCGACCGGCGTAACTCGCCGTCACGCAGTTGTGTTCGTCTTTTTTTGATAAATCACTTCAATTTTTTATCCCAAGCCTTTGGGATAAAATGATCTTTATTTCATATTTTGAGCTGATCCCGGCTCAGGGCCGGAAAGGCGGCGGCGTGTCAGCGCGCGACAATGCGCATCAGGACAGGCAATCCTTCAGAGAACCGGCAATACCACGCATCAGCTTGAAATAGAGATCGGGACCGGGCTCCAGCGTCGCCGCCTCCGGGTCGAGCGTCGCGGATTTTGCTGCAGTACCTTCGGTAATGACCGAAATCAGCTTCGGCTCGAATTGCGGTTCCGCGAAGACGCAGGTTGCGCCGAGCTGGCGAACCTTTTCCTGCATCTGTTTGACGCGGTCAGCACCTGGCAGGGTTTCGGGGCTGACGGTGATCGATCCCGCCGTCTTCACGCCGTAACGATGCTCGAAATACTGATAGGCATCGTGGAAGACGATGAAGGGTTTGTCCTTCACCGGCTTGACCGTTTCCTTCAGTTCAGCATCAAGCGCATCGAGATCGTCGATCAGTTTTTTGGTGTTGGCCTGATAGGTCGCGGCATTGCCGGCATCGGCCGCGATCAGCGCGGTTTCGATCGTCTGCGCCATGGCCTTGGCATTGGCGGGATCGAGCCAGAGATGGGTGTCGTATGCGCCGTGGTCATGGTCCTCGTGACCCTCCGCATGGTCATGTCCATGATCGTGTGCGCCTTCCTCTTCGGCGTGGCCGTCATGCGCATCATGGCCTTCGTCGCCGTGGTCGTGTGCTTCAAAGGGGCCTCCTTCGCGGAAGGGCAGCTTCTCCAGCCCCTTGGCGTCTTCCAGTTCAACCACGGTCGCCTTGCTGGCAAGCGCCTCCAGCGGCTTTTCCAGGAATGCTTCCAGTCCCGGGCCAACCCAGAAGACCACATCCGCCTTTTCCAGCTTGCGCGCATTGGACGGTCTGAGATTATAGGTGTGCGGCGAGGCCGCGCCGTCGACAATGAGCTGCGGTTCGCCGACGCCCCGCATGATTGCGGCGACGAGGGAATGGACCGGCTTGATCGAGACCACGACATCGGGCGCTGCTGTGGCGCCGGAAGCGACGGCTGCGATAGCCACCGATGCCATGAGCGGGACCAGGAACGATTTCATGAAATGCACTCCACTTGAAGAAGTATAGTTATGTTATTACATTTATTGCGTTACTCTATAACGTATGCAATAGCGGTAAGCAACATCGCCGAACGGACAATCCCATGCTTCATTCCGCCCATCGGGGCAACGAGATACTGGTTTCCCTTGCCAATGCCGGCGTGCAGCGCAACGGCCGCTGGCTGGTGCGCGGTGTGGAGTTTTCCGTCAGCAAAGGTGAGATCGTCACGCTGATCGGGCCGAACGGTTCCGGCAAGTCAACGAGCGCGAAAATGGCGATCGGTGTGGTGAAGCCGACTGAGGGCGAGGTCTCGCGCATTGCCGGTCTGAGGGTCGGTTATGTGCCGCAGAAGCTTTCCGTTGATTGGACCATGCCGCTTTCGGTGCGCCGGCTGATGACGCTGACCGGGCCGCTGCCAGCCCGTGAAATCGACGCGGCGCTGAATGCGACTGGCATTGCGCATCTCGCCAATGCCGAGGTCCAGCACCTTTCCGGCGGCGAGTTCCAGCGCGCGCTTCTGGCCCGCGCCATCGCCCGCAAGCCCGATCTGCTGGTTCTTGACGAGCCCGTGCAGGGCGTCGATTTCTCCGGCGAGATAGCTCTCTATGATCTGATAAAAAATATCAGAAATTCAAATAATTGCGGAATTCTGTTAATCTCGCATGACCTGCATGTGGTGATGGCGGAAACCGACACCGTCATATGCCTGAACGGCCATGTCTGCTGCCGGGGCACGCCACAGGCGGTGAGCCAGAGCCCGGAATATATGCGGCTGTTCGGCGGCTCGGCAGCCAAGGCGCTTGCCGTCTATAGCCACCATCACGATCATACCCATTTGCCCGATGGCCGGGTGCAGCATGCGGATGGTTCCGTAACCGATCATTGCCACCCCGAGGATGGCCACCACCATATGCATGACCATGGCCGCCATCATGACGACCATGGCGAATGCGGCTGCGGCCACCAGCATGAGCATGAGCATGAGGATCATATTTCTTCCAGCCAGCGGCAGGGAGAGCGCCATGTTTGACGATTTCTTCATTCGCGCCATGGTCGCCGGTATCGGCGTCGCGCTCACTGCCGGTCCTCTCGGCTGTTTCGTCGTCTGGCGGCGCATGGCCTATTTCGGTGATACGATGGCCCATTCGGCGCTGCTCGGCGTCGCGCTCTCGCTGCTGTTGCAGCTCAACCTCATCGTCAGCGTCTTTCTGGTCGCGTCGGCCGTGTCGATCCTGCTGCTCTTCTTGCAACGCCGGCAGGCGCTCTCCTCCGATGCACTGCTTGGCATATTGTCCCATTCAGCGCTGGCGATCGGTCTTGTCATCGTCGCTTTCATGAGTTGGGTGCGTATCGACCTCGTCTCATTCCTGTTCGGCGATATTCTCGCTGTTACCCGCAGCGATATCGCCCTGATCTGGGGCGGTGGGCTGGTGGTCATCGTCTCCATGGTCTTCCTGTGGCGGTCGCTGCTCGCCTCCACCGTGAATACAGAATTGGCCGAGGCCGAGGGGTTGAACCCGGAGCGTGCAAAGCTGATCTTTACGCTCTTGATGGCGCTGGTAATCGCTATTGCCATGAAGGTGGTCGGCATCATGCTCATCACCTCGCTGCTCATCATACCGGCGGCGACAGCCAGACGTTTTTCCGCGACGCCAGAGGTGATGGCGGTGGTGGCTTCGCTGATCGGCGCGGTTGCCGTTGTCGGCGGCCTGTTCGGCTCGCTCACCTACGATACGCCGTCCGGTCCTTCCATCGTGGTTGCCGCGGTGATCCTCTTCGTTATAAGCCTGTTGCCGGCGCCGGGTTTTTCCCGCGCCGCGGATGAAGGAGGCAAGTCATGAATGTGCAGACCCAGCAGAACCTCACCAAGAACCAGTCGCTGGTCATGAATGCTCTCTCAAACGCGCATCAGCCGCTCAGCGCCTATATGATCCTCGACAAGCTGCGCGACGATGGTTTTCGCGCGCCGCTGCAGGTTTACCGGGCGCTGGAAAAGCTGGTGGAATTTGGTCTCGTACACCGGCTTGAGAGCCTCAACGCCTTTGTCGCCTGCACCCATACGCAGGCGGAGTGCTGCTCGCACCACCACGGCACGGTGGCTTTCGCCATCTGCGAATCCTGCGGACAGGTGACGGAGTTTCACGATCATGAGATCGACCACCGCCTTGAACGCTGGGTGAAGGACAGCAAGTTCAAGGCGGAAAAGACAACCATTGAAATTCGTGGCCTTTGCGCCGCCTGCTCGGCTTAATCTCACGACGGGGCGGGCATAGAGGCCCGCCGTTCCTATCCCTCGATGATCGCCAGATCCTTCGAGAAGCGCTTCCAGTTTTCGATGTATTTCTCCGCCGAGCGACGGAGCCCCGCGACGGCTTCATCATCCAGCGTTCGGATGGCGCGCGCCGGCGAGCCGACAATCAGGGAATTATCCGGAAATTCCTTGCCCTCCGTCACCAGCGCATTGGCGCCGACGAGGCAGTTGCGACCGATCTTTGCGCCATTCAGGATCGTCGCGCCCATGCCGACAAGCGAATTATCGCCGATGGTGCAGCCATGCACGATGGCGTGGTGGCCGATGGTGCACATTTCGCCGATGACAGCGGCAAAGCCGGGATCGCTGTGCACCATCACGCCTTCCTGAATATTGGTGCCGCGCCCGACGCTGATCGGCTCGTTATCGCCGCGCAGCGTTGCGCCGAACCAGATGCCGACATCCTCGCCGAGCGTGACCGAGCCGATGACATTGGCGTCGGGCGCTACCCAGTAGCTATCCGGGGCGGGGGTCTGCGGCACCCGGTCGGCAAGGCGGTAAAGCGGCATGGTGGTGTCTCCCTTTTGTTTTTTTTCCGACTGCGGTCAGGCAACCGTCACGGCAAGCGTGCCGACACCCTCGACGCCGCATTCGATCCGATCGCCGCGCACGATGGGGCCAACGCCGGCCGGCGTGCCGGTCATGATGACGTCGCCGGCGGCAAGCGTGAACAGCTTGGAAAGCTCGGCAATCACTTCAGGCACCTTCCAGATCATCTGGGCAAGGTCGCCCGTCTGTTTGCGTTCGCCATTGACGTCGAGCCAGATCGCACCCGTCGCGGGATGGCCGATCTTGTCTGCGGGGACGATGGCCGAAATCGGCGCGGAATATTCGAAAGCCTTCGCGCCCTCCCAGGAACGCCCCATCTTTTTCAGACCGTCCTGAAGGTCCCGACGGGTCATGTCTATGCCGACGGCGTAACCCCAGATATGGTTCAGGGCCTCGGCCGCCGGGATATCGGCACCGCCGCTTTTCAGAACCACGACGCACTCGACTTCGTAGTGCACATTCGATGACAGCGGCGGGTAGGGGAAGTCCTGACCGGCGGGCAGCAGATTGTCCGGGTTTTTCTGGAAATAAAAGGGCGGCTCGCGCGAGGGATCGTGGCCCATCTCAATGGCGTGATCGGCATAATTGCGGCCGACGCAATAGACCCGCCGGACGGGGAACAGATCGCCCGTGCCTTCCACGGGCAGGAGAACGGGTTTCGGAGCGGGGATGACGGTGGCGGCCATGTCGATTTCCTGTCGTCTTTTTCGGTGCAATTCTTGTCCCGCGATTCCGGGGCGATTTCCAGTTCAAAATGTCCGTGCCTGCAAAACTGGCTTTTTGCGGTCCTTTGCTGTAGAAGCCGGCGCAAAGAGGTTAATCCATGTACAGACAAGCGCTTGCAAGCGGCGAAAAAATCTTCGCCGTGGCCCCCATGATCGACTGGACCGACACGAGATGCAGATTTCTGCACCGGCAATTGTCGAAGCGCGCGCTGCTTTACACCGAAATGATCGTCGCCGACGCCATCATCCATGGTCAGCGTGATAGGCTGCTCGGTTATCATCCTCAGGAACATCCCGTCGCCCTGCAGCTTGGCGGGTCTGATCCGGCCAAGCTTGCCGAAGCCGTGCGGATCGCCGGGGACTACGCTTATGACGAGATCAATCTCAATGTCGGCTGTCCCTCGGATCGGGTGCAATCCGGCACTTTCGGTGCATGCCTGATGCGCGAGCCTGATGTGGTGGCGCAATGTGTCGCCGCAATGAAGGCTGTCGCCCGCGTGCCGGTTACGGTGAAATGCCGGATCGGGGTGGATGATCAGCAGCCGGAAGCTGTTCTGCCGGATTTTCTGAATCGGGTTGTTGCCGCAGGCGCGGACGCGGTCTGGGTTCATGCGCGAAAAGCCTGGCTGCAAGGGCTTTCGCCGAAGGAAAACCGCGAAGTGCCACCGCTCGATTATGATCTCGTCTATCGCATGAAGCGGGAGAACCCTGACGTCTTTATCGGCATCAATGGCGGTATCGCCGATCTGGATCAGGCGAGCGAACATCTCCAGCATATGGATGGCGTGATGCTCGGCCGGGCCGCCTATCACAATACGTCCATTCTTGCCGATGTCGACCATCGCATCTATGGCGAAGAGGCTCGGCAGCCGGACTGGATGGCGCTGCGAGACGCGATGATGGCCTATGCCGTCGACTATATCGCCGCAGGCGGACGTCTCAACCACGTCACCCGCCACATGGTCGGACTGTTTCAGGGCATGCCCGGCGCGCGTCGTTTTCGGCAAATCCTCTCCAGCGACGCCACCCGGCCGGGGGCAGGGCCGGAAGTGATCGAGGCCGCTTTTGCGACAATCGATTTCAGCCCGACGAAAGAAATGGCGGGCTGAAAGCGCTCAGACCGCCTTTTGCAGTTCCTGCGCCCCATTGGGCGCATTGACCTTGCCGCCGGTGATGAAGAAAGCGAAGACGTCGCGCGCTGTCTTTTCGACTTTTCGCTCCGGCGCAATCAACGGCAGATCGTCCGGCACGCCACCCTTGGCATAGGTCTTTACCCGCTCGGCCCAGTGGACGATCTCTTTTTCCGGATAACAGGTCTTGATGTCGTCCTCGCCCTTCTGCAGGCGGCAATAGACGAAGTCGGCCGTCACGTCAGGCAGCATCGGATAGTCATGATGATCGGCGCAGACGACAGCGACCTTGTGTCTGGTGAGAAGATCGATGAATTCCGGAACCTGAAATGTCGGGTTGCGCACCTCGACGACATGGCGAAGACGGATGCCGTCCTGCTTCTCGGGCAGGAGCGCCAGAAATGCACCGAAATCCTCCGCGTCGAATTTTTTTGTCGGCGCGAATTGCCAGAGGATCGGGCCGAGGTGGGACCCAAGTTCCGTCAGTCCCTGCGTCAGGAACTTCGTCATCGATTCACCGGCCTCGGCCAGAACCCTGCGGTTGGTGACGAAGCGGCTTGCCTTTAGCGAGAAGACGAAATCCTCCGGCACTTCGGAAGCCCATTTGGCGAAGGTCTCCGGCTTCTGGCTGCTGTAATAGGTGCCGTTCACCTCGATGGCCGTGAGCTGCCGGCTGGCGTGCTCCAGCTGGCGCTTCTTCGGCAATTTTTCGGGATAAAACGTGCCTTCCCAGGGCTCGAAGGTCCAACCGCCGATACCGGTGCGGATCGTGCCTGATGTCGACATGTGTTATTCCTCCTCCGGCCTTCGGCCTTTCGTACCCTTGCGACGAAAGCTGCGGATTACTCCGCAGCCTCCCGTTTTCCGGCTGGCCGGCGCTCCAGAAGCTCCTTCAGGAAATGACCGGTATAGGAACGCTCAACCTTCACGATGTCCTCCGGCGTGCCGGTCGCCACCACTTCGCCGCCGCCCGTGCCGCCTTCAGGCCCGATATCGATGATCCAGTCGGCCGTCTTGATGACTTCAAGATTGTGCTCGATCACCACGACAGAATTACCCTGTTCCACCAGCGCATGCAGCATTTCCAGGAGCTTGTTGACATCGTGGAAATGCAGGCCGGTCGTCGGCTCGTCGAGAATGTAGAGCGTGCGACCGGTGGAGCGCTTGGACAGTTCCTTGGCGAGCTTGACGCGCTGCGCTTCGCCACCGGAGAGGGTGTTGGCCTGCTGGCCGACCTTGATATAACCGAGGCCGACATCGAAGAGCGATTGCAGCTTGTCGCGCACAGCCGGCACGGCGGCGAAGAATTCCACACCTTCCTCCACCGTCATATCCAGCACATCGGCGATGGATTTGCCCTTGAAGGTAACGTCCAGCGTTTCGCGATTATAACGCTTGCCGTGGCAGACATCGCAGGTGACGTAAACATCAGGCAAGAAGTGCATCTCGATCTTGATGACGCCATCGCCCTGGCAGGCCTCGCAGCGGCCGCCCTTGACGTTGAAGGAGAAACGGCCCGGCGCGTAACCGCGCGCCTTGGCTTCCGGCAGACCGGCGAACCAGTCGCGGATCGGCGTGAACGCGCCGGTATAGGTGGCCGGGTTGGAACGCGGTGTGCGGCCAATCGGCGACTGGTCGATATCGATCACCTTGTCGATGAATTCGAAACCATCGATGCGGTCGTGCTCGGCCGGGATTTCGCGCGCACCCATCACCCGGCGCGCCGCCGATTTATAAAGCGTCTCGATCAGGAATGTGGATTTGCCGCCGCCCGAAACGCCGGTTACGGCAGTGAAAACACCGAGCGGCACAGCTGCCGTGACATTCTTCAGGTTGTTGCCGCGCGCGCCAAACACCTTGATCTCGCGGCCCTTCTTGGGCTTGCGACGCTCAACAGGCACGGCGACGCCGAGTTCACCCGAAAGATATTTACCGGTCAGCGATTTCGGATTGGCCATCACCTCCTGCGGTGATCCTTCGGCAATCACCTGACCGCCATGAATGCCGGCGGCCGGGCCGATATCGACGACATAATCGGCCGTCAGAATGGCGTCTTCGTCATGTTCGACCACGATGACGGTATTGCCGATATCGCGCAGATGTTTCAGCGTATCGAGCAGGCGGGCGTTGTCGCGCTGGTGCAGGCCGATTGACGGCTCGTCGAGAACATAGAGAACGCCTGTCAGGCCCGAGCCGATCTGCGAGGCCAGACGGATACGCTGGCTTTCACCGCCGGAAAGCGTGCCGGAATTGCGCGACAGGCTGAGATAATCCAGTCCGACATCATTGAGGAAGCGCAGGCGCTCGCGGATTTCCTTGAGGATGCGGACTGCGATTTCGTTCTGCTTGGCGTTGAGGTTTTCCGGCAGCACTTCAAACCAGTCGCGCGCCGTGCGGATCGACATTTCGGTGACTTCACCGATGTGAAGCTTGTTGATCTTGACGGCGAGCGCTTCCGGCTTCAGGCGATAACCGGCGCAGGCCGGGCAGGGGGCTGCCGACATGTAACGTTCGATTTCCTCGCGCGCCCAGGCGCTGTCCGTCTCTTTCCAGCGACGTTCCAGATTGGGCACGATGCCTTCGAAATTCTTCACCGTCTTGTAGGAGCGGGCGCCGTCCTGATAGTTGAATTCGATCTTTTCCTCGGTGCCCTGCAGGATGGCGTGCTGTGCGTCCTTCGAAAGATCGGACCACTTGCTGGAGAGCTTGAAGCCGAAGGCCTTGCCGAGCGCTTCCAGCGTCTGGTTATAATAGGGCGAGGAGGATTTGGCCCAGGGCGCAATCGCGCCGTCGCGCAGCGTGCGGGCGGGCTCCGGCACAATGAGGTTTTCATCCACCTTCTGCTGCGAGCCGAGACCGTCACAGCTTGGGCAGGCGCCGAAGGGGTTGTTGAAGGAGAAAAGCCGCGGCTCGATTTCCGGAATGGTGAAGCCGGAAACGGGGCAGGCGAATTTTTCCGAAAACAGCACCCGCTCATGGGTCTCGTTGAGCGACTTGTTGGCGGAGCCGCCGGCGGCGGTTTCGTCCGGTGGCAAAGGCTTGTCGGCAAATTCCGCAATCGCCAGCCCGTCTGCGAGCTTGAGGCAGGTCTCGAGACTGTCGGCAAGACGTGCTGCCATATCCGGGCGTACGACGGCGCGGTCGACCACCACGTCGATGTCGTGCTTGTATTTCTTGTCCAGGGCGGGCACGTCGGCGATTTCGTAGAACTGGCCATCCACCTTGACGCGCTGGAAGCCCTTCTTCATCAGATCGGCGAGTTCCTTTTTATATTCGCCTTTGCGGCCGCGCACTATCGGCGCAAGAATATAAAGACGCGTGCCTTCCTCGAAAGCAAGAATACGGTCGACCATCTGGCTGACCGTCTGGCTTTCGATCGGCAGGCCGGTGGCTGGAGAATAGGGGACACCGACACGCGCAAACAAAAGGCGCATATAGTCGTAGATCTCGGTGACCGTGCCCACCGTGGAGCGCGGGTTGCGCGAGGTGGTCTTCTGCTCGATGGAGATTGCCGGCGACAGGCCGTCGATCTGATCGACATCCGGCTTCTGCATCATCTCCAGGAACTGGCGCGCATAGGCAGAGAGGCTCTCGACATAACGGCGCTGGCCCTCGGCATAGATCGTATCGAAGGCAAGCGAGGACTTGCCCGAGCCGGAAAGGCCGGTCATGACGATCAGCTTGTTGCGCGGCAAATCCAGATCGATGCCCTTGAGGTTATGCTCGCGGGCGCCACGGATGGAAATCGTCTTCAGTTCACTCATGACATGGCTCGGACAAAAATAACAGGCTTGATGGCAGCGCGTCTTATGTAGTGACGCAGCCGGGTGTGTCGAGGTCTATTCCCTATCGGTCGCAGCTTTTCGGAAAGCTTGACTCGAAATCTGCGATTTAATAGAACAAAAAAGGAACGAAATGCAAGCGCGAATGTCCGCTCCCGCAGCTTAAGATTATTCTTTGTGGATAGTTCCATGCTTGCGGTGCCCTTTGCGGGCGGCGGCGGCTATTGTGTGGCGAATTTTTTGAAATGCAATTGCCGGTCATGATGGCCGGCGGACA
The DNA here is from genome assembly GCF_900188475.1 of Agrobacterium sp. 719_389. Classification (NCBI taxonomy): domain Bacteria; kingdom Pseudomonadati; phylum Pseudomonadota; class Alphaproteobacteria; order Hyphomicrobiales; family Rhizobiaceae; genus Agrobacterium; species Agrobacterium sp. 719_389. The sequence continues at coordinate 276,545 of NZ_FYEM01000001.1, read as the reverse complement.
GGATGACGAGATGGCTGGTAGCGTAAACAAGGTAATTCTGATCGGGAACGTGGGCGCTGATCCCGAAATCCGCCGGACGCAGGATGGCCGCCCCATCGCCAACCTGCGCATCGCCACCTCGGAGACCTGGCGTGACCGCAACAGCGGCGAGCGCAAGGAAAAGACCGAATGGCACACCGTCGTGGTATTCAACGAAGGCCTGTGCAAGGTCGTCGAGCAATATGTCAAGAAGGGCGCCAAGCTCTACATCGAAGGCCAGCTGCAGACCCGCAAATGGCAGGACCAGACCGGTAACGACCGTTACTCCACCGAAATCGTGCTGCAGGGCTTTAATTCCACGCTGACCATGCTTGACGGTCGCGGCGAGGGCGGCGGCCGTAGCGGCGGCGGTGATTTCGGCGGCGGCAACGATTATGGCAGCGGCGGCGGCTCCGGCTATGGCGGCGGTTACGACCAGCAGCCCTCGTCGCGTGGCGGTGCTTCCCGCGGCGGCAGCCAGCCCTCCGGCGGCTTCTCCAACGACATGGACGACGATATCCCGTTCTGATCGGGCGGTGGATGAAGAAACCTGCGACAGGAGGTGAGCTTGACTGACGAAACCGTGCAGCCGAAACAGCCCGCCACCTGGCGCATTATTCTCGCTTTTTTCCTCGATTTCTGGACGGCGTTTTTCGCCGCCGGATTTCTGGTCGCAACGGTCGCAGGCGGGCGAACGCCTGAAGGTTTTGCCCTCAACGGCGCGCCCGCCTTTATCGCCTTTGCGCTGATCATCGCCTATTTTGTCGTGCTCGGGCGGTTCTTCGGCGGCACGCTGTGGCAGCGCCTCCTGAAAGCGAAACGCTGACGTCAGGCTTTGTCGGTTCCTCCTGGGAGGAGGATACTTCCACGTCGCGGCAGGCTATGCCGCGACCTTGTCCGCCAGCATCGCGACCATGACATCGGATTGCGACACGATGCCCACCATCTTGCCCCTGGCATCGATCACCGGCAGATAATGCAGCCCTTCCTCCGCAAAGCGGATGATGGCTTCCTCTATCGGGGTTTCCGGCCGCACGGTTTTCACCGGTGATGTCATGATGTCCTTGACCGTATCATTGGGTGCGCTTGCGCCTGAGAGGATGAGGCGCAGCCGCTGCAGGAAACCGATGGAGGGACGACCGTTTCTCCAGCTCGCCTTTTCCAGAAAATCCGTCTGGGTGACGATGCCGACGATTTCGGCCCTGTCATTGGTGACGGGCAAAGCCTTGAAATGATGGCTGTGCATCAGCGCATGGGCGTGTCGCAGGCTGTCATCCGGGGCGACACCGACCACATCCCGCGACATGACGCTTTCGCAATCGAGATGCAGCGCGCGACGCCGGTAGGAGCGCAGCTCGGTCCTGCGCAGGATGGTTTCCAGCGCATCGCGGTCGATATCGATGAACTCGTCATATTCCTTCAGCACTTCGTCGAGATCGGTGGAGGAAAAGCCGATTTTCTGGATGGGTGTCGGATCCGTGGTGCCGTGGGCGGCCTTGCCGAGCTTCAGGCCGTGCGGATAGGCGCGGCCGGTGGCATTGTTATAGGCAAGGGCCAAAGCAAGAAGGATCAGCGAATTTCCGGCGACCGGCCACAGCAGGAAACCGTAACCGAGGCTGTGCACGGCGGGGCCGCCGAGGACGGCGGTCAGTGCGACAGCACCGCTTGGCGGGTGCAGGCAGCGCAGCGCCATCATGGCGGCGATGGCGAGGCTTATGGCGAGTGCGCTGGCGAGGAATAAATCCGGAACCAGCAGAGCCACGGTCACCCCGACGAAAGCCGAAACGAGGTTGCCGCAGAGGATCGACCAGGGCTGCGCCAGCGGGCTGGAGGGCACGGCAAACAGAAGCACGGCCGAAGCGCCCATCGGCGCTATCATTGCTGGCAGGGTGGGATCGAAACGGAGAGCGAGACTCCCCAGAAGGCCGGTCAGCAGGATGCCGACAAAGGCGCCGGTTGCGGAGCGCAGCCTTTCCCTGTGACTGACGGGAGCGGCATCCGGGATGAGGCGGCGCAGCGTGGATCGCATGGAGATAACTTTCGAATCCGGAAAACATGCGTCTTTTAGCCGAGACGGGGCTCGGATTTAAAGGGAGGATTTTCTGCAATTTCGGCCGGTCGCGGGATTTTGTTGCGCGAGCATAAAGATGGGCGGCGGCTCACAAGCCGAAGGCAGACTTTATTCCATCGACCACGAATTGCACGGAAAGGGCGGCGAGCAGGACGCCGAGCAACCTTGTCAGGATGGCGCGGCCGGTATTGCCGAGGAAGCGGTCCATGCGCTCAGACACAATCAAGACGGCATAGACTAGCGCCATGGCGAAAGCCAGGATGAGAATGAGCACGACCATTTCGAGTGTCGTCTTCATCGTGCCGGCCAGAAGCACCGTGGCGGAAATCGCGCCCGGTCCCGCAATCAGCGGCAGGGCGAGCGGAAAGACCGCCAGATTGTGGAGGTGGTCCTTGGTGATGGCGATCTCTGAGGTCTTTTCCTTGCGTTCCTGGCGTTTCTCGAAAATCATCTCGAAGGAAATCCAGAACAGCAACAGCCCGCCGGCGATGCGGAAGGCGCCGAGCGAAATGCCGAGCAGGTTGAGGATGGTAAGCCCGAACAGGGCGAAGACGGCTAGAATGCCGAAGGCGATCAGCGAGCCGCGTAGCGCCACCTGACTGCGCTGGGCGCGGTTCATGCCGGCGGTGAGCGCCAGGAAGACGGGGGCGAGACCCGGCGGATCGAGTGTGACCAGAAGTGTGGTAAGCGCGTTGATGAGCGTTTCGCTGCTGGCCATTTTTTCCCCGCTTATTGCCTTTTTGCGCGTGAGACTACGCAAGTCGCAATCGCTTTAAAAGGGAGTGGCGACGCTTTTGCTGACCTAAATGGCGAAAAGCGGTGTATGTCTTGCAAATGACGCAAAAGACTGTTCAAAACTCGCCGGGAAATTGGCTTAACGTGGCTGTTTCCGCTATAAAAATCCATCCGATTCTTAACAGAGAATGTGATCCGTTTTGACTGACCAGAGCCCCCCCGGCGGCGGAAAACTTCCGCCAGGCATTGAACCGATTTCCATCATGGAGGAAATGCAGCGGTCGTATCTCGATTACGCCATGAGCGTTATCGTTTCCCGCGCGCTTCCCGATGTGCGAGACGGCCTGAAGCCGGTTCATCGCCGTATTCTTTACGGCATGTCCGAACTCGGCATCGACTGGAACAAGAAATACGTCAAATGCGCCCGCGTTACCGGTGACGTGATGGGTAAATTCCATCCGCACGGCAATTCGGCGATTTATGACGCGCTGGCGCGTATGGCGCAGGACTGGTCGCTCCGTCTGCCGCTGATCGACGGGCAGGGCAATTTCGGCTCCATCGACGGCGATCCGCCGGCGGCCGAACGTTATACCGAATGCCGTCTGGAAAAGGCCGCCCATTCGCTGCTCGACGATCTCGACAAGGAAACGGTCGATTTCCGCGACAACTATGACGGCACATTGCAGGAACCGGTCGTCATTCCGGCCAAGTTCCCGAACCTTCTGGTCAACGGGGCAGGCGGCATCGCCGTCGGCATGGCCACCAATATTCCGCCGCACAATCTGTCCGAAGTCATCGACGGCTGTATTGCGCTGATCGAAAATCCGGCGATCGAGCTGCCCGAACTGATGCAGATCATTCCCGGCCCGGATTTCCCGACCGGCGCCCTGATCATGGGCCGTTCCGGCATCCGCTCGGCTTACGAGACGGGCCGCGGTTCGGTCATCATGCGCGGCCGCGCCACCATCGAACCGATGCGTGGCGACCGCGAGCAGATCATCATCACCGAGGTTCCCTATCAGGTGAACAAGTCGTCGATGATCGAGAAGATGGCCGAACTGGTCAAGGAAAAGCGCATCGAGGGCATTTCCGACCTGCGTGATGAATCCGACCGTCAGGGTTACCGCGTCGTCATCGAGCTGAAGCGCGACGCCAACGCCGATGTCATCCTGAACCAGCTTTATCGCTACACGCCGCTGCAGACCTCCTTCGGCTGCAACATGGTGGCGCTGAACGGCGGCAAGCCGGAGCAGATGACGCTGCTCGACATGCTGCGCGCTTTCGTCTCCTTCCGCGAGGAAGTCGTCAGCCGCCGCACGAAGTACCTGCTGCGCAAGGCGCGCGAGCGTGCGCATGTGTTGGTCGGTCTGGCGATTTCCGTCGCCAATATCGATGAGGTCATCCGCGTTATCCGTCACGCTCCAGATCCGGCTTCGGCCCGCGAGGAGCTGATGACCCGGCGCTGGCCGGCGCAGGAAGTGGAGAGCCTGATCCGTCTGATCGACGATCCGCGTCATCGCATCAATGAAGACGGCACCTACAATCTCTCCGAAGAGCAGGCGCGCGCCATTCTCGAATTGCGCCTTGCCCGCCTCACCGCACTTGGTCGCGATGAAATTGGCGACGAGCTGAACAAGATCGGCGCGGAAATCAGCGAATATCTTGAAATCCTGTCGTCACGCCTGCGCATCATGCAGATCGTCACGGAAGAGCTCGTCGCCATCCGCAACGAGTTTGGTACGCCGCGCCGTTCCGAAATCGTCGAGGGCGGCCCGGACATGGACGATGAAGACCTCATCGCCCGTGAAGACATGGTCGTTACCGTTTCGCATCTCGGCTACATCAAGCGCGTGCCGCTGACCACCTACCGGGCGCAGCGTCGCGGTGGCAAGGGCCGTTCCGGCATGGCGACGCGCGACGAGGATTTCGTCAACCGGCTCTTCGTTGCCAATACGCATACGCCGGTGCTGTTCTTCTCCTCGCGCGGCATCGTGTATAAGGAAAAGGTCTGGCGCCTGCCGATCGGCACGCCGCAGTCCAAGGGCAAGGCTCTCATCAACATGCTGCCGCTGGAGCCCGGCGAGCGCATCACCACCATCATGCCGCTGCCCGAGGACGAGACGACTTGGGAAACGCTCGATGTGATGTTCTCGACGACACGCGGTACGGTTCGCCGCAACAAGCTCGGCGATTTCGTGCAGGTCAACCGCAATGGCAAGATCGCCATGAAGCTGGATGAGGAGGGTGATGAAATCCTCTCCGTCGAAACCTGTACTGACCGCGACGACGTGCTGCTGACGACCGCGCTCGGCCAGTGCATCCGCTTCCCCGTGGATGATGTGCGCGTCTTTGCCGGCCGCAACTCCGTCGGCGTGCGTGGCATCAACATGGCCGACGGCGACCGCATCATCTCCATGACCATTGTCGGCCATGTGGAAGCGGAGCCGTGGGAGCGTGCAGCCTATCTGAAGCGCTCGGCTACTGAACGGCGTGCCGCGGGCGTTGATGAGGACGATATCGCGCTTGTTGGCGAGGAAGTGACGGAAGAGGGTGAGCTGAGCGAAGAGCGTTATCAGGAACTGAAGGCACGCGAAGAATTCGTGCTGACAGTTTCCGTGAAGGGCTTCGGCAAGCGCTCCTCCTCCTATGACTTCCGCACCTCGGGTCGTGGCGGCAAGGGCATCCGCGCCACCGATACCTCCAAGACGACGGAAATCGGCGAACTGGTTGCGGCCTTCCCGGTCGAAGACAACGACCAGATCATGCTCGTTTCCGATGGTGGTCAGCTCATCCGCGTGCCGGTCAACGGCATCCGCATCGCCAGCCGCGCCACCAAGGGCGTAACGATCTTCTCTACCGCAAAGGATGAGAAGGTGGTTTCCGTAGAGCGCATCAACGAGCCGGAAGGCGAAGACGAAGCAGAAAACGGTAATGGCGAAGATGCCGCCGACGATCTGCCGGATACGCCGGAGGCGCCGGAGAACGAGGCGTAAGCCGCCTCGTCATCTTCGGTTACCAATCAGGAAAAACCCCGCGGCGCTCAGGCTCCGCGGGGTTTTTCTTTGTGTCGTATCAGCTGCGTCTGATTTTCAGCGAATCCGAATATGGACCGGAGCGCGACCCGAGCGGCTCGCGACATGAAGGTGGATGTTTGCTTCGGGTTGATTGGAGCGCCAGGCGCGGGCGCCATGCGACAGAAGCAGCGCCACGAGATCGCGCGTTTTTGCCTTGGAGCGGTTGAGACCGAGATCGGCGATACGCATTGCCGCCTCGTGAATGGGATGCAGAACCGACAGGCCGCCATGCCCATTGCCAGACGCAATGTCCGAATAATTCTCGTTAACTGCCATCTTGGAAAGCCTCGCTACTCATTACACAATTCGAGGAGACAGGCGATGTTTCGACAATGAAGCATCGCCTGCGGAAACATCAGTTACTGGAGTGACGCCCAGCAGCTGACGCCTTTCTTTTTCAGTGCATTACATGCATTCACCGCGGCGTTCTGGCCATCAAAGCCGCCGAAACGGGCGCGGTAGATCTGGGAGCCGTCCTTACTGAAGGCGACCGTGAAGGGTTTTGCGGAGCGCAACGCCGCGCCGCCTTTTTCCTGCGCATTCTGCAACAGGCCGCGCGCGGAATTCTCGTCCGGCGATGCGCCGATCTGGATGACCCAGCCGCCCTGCGGAGCCTCGGACCGGGCCGAAACAGAAGGGGCGGAGGCGACAGACGCCGTGGTGGAGGCGGTGACGATATTGTCCACCTTGGTCGAATTGGTGATCAACTTGCGGTCGGGTGCAGCGGGTGCCTGATTGATTGGATCCTTGCCCTTCTGCCAGGTGGCCGCTTCCATGGCCTTGACGGCTGCATTGGAAGAGGAGCCTGCGAAGGCGGTAACCGGGGCTTCTTCGTAACGGGTCTGCGGCACCGGACCGGAATTGGGCAGGCCGGCTGCGGTTGCTGCAACTGCCACGGAAGGAACAGCAGCGGCTACGGCGACGGGTTCTTCCACAGGCGCTGAGCGGGTCTGCGCGATCAGGTTGCTGTTGCCGCCGCGCGATGCCTGCGGCAGATAGGTTGCGACAAGCTTGCGCATGGTTGCGTCACGGGCAGCACTCGAACGGCCGCCGAGAACGACAGCGACGATTGAGCGGCCGTCGATCTGCGCCGACGTGGCAAGGTTGCTGCCGGCTGCGCGGGTGTAACCCGTCTTGATGCCATCCACGCCCTTTACGGTTCCGACGAGGCGGTTATGGTTGCCGATAACCTGTTTGCCGAAATTGAAGGTGCGGGTGGAAAAATAGCCGTAATATTGCGGAAAATGCTGGCGAAGCGCCACGCCGAGGCGGGCCTGATCGCGCGCCGTCGTCATCTGCGCCGTGTTGGGCAGGCCGTTGGCGTTGCGATAGGTCGTGCGGGTCATGCCGAGTGCACGGGCCTTGGCGGTCATCATTCTGGCGAAGCGGTCTTCCGAGCCGCCGATATATTCGCCGAGCGCGGTCGCCATGTCATTTGCAGAACGGGTGACGAGTGCAAGGATGGCCTGCTCCACGGTGATGCTGCCGCCGGCGCGCACGCCCAGCTTGGACGGCGGCTCCTTGGCTGCATTGGCCGAGACCGGCACCTTGGAATCAAGCGAGATACGTCCGGTATTGAGTGCTTCGAACGTCAGGTAAAGCGTCATCATCTTCGTCAGCGAAGCTGGATAACGCAGGCCGTCCGGATCCTCACCATAGAGGACCTTGCCGGTTTTGGCGTCGATGACGATACCCGCATATTTCGGGTCGGCCTTTGCGGTCTGAACGGATGTTGCGGTTATGAACGCCGCAGCAAGGGTTAACGCAATAAACCTCACGAAAGACGTTGCACCCGCTTTGCGCGAATGTGCTCCAGATAGACTTTTCAACACTGCTGAACTCTTCAATCGCATATTTATGTTCCGCTCGGACACGCCCCGCCCGATGCTCCGAGACGAAACTTTATCGGGATGGCGTTACCAAGTGGTTTATGAAAGGTATCCGCCTTCCATAAAATGCGACTTTTCGCACCCAATCTGTGCCGTGCCGTGTCACGGATTTCCGTCTTTTACGAGGCGGCGCTCGATATAGTTTTTCACATCCGCATCCAGCTTTTGCCATTGCGGCAGCAGGGCTGATGAGAAACGGTAGAACAGGCTGAGATCCTGTCCGGCGTGAATATCCCTCTGGCAATCGCTGCCGGTGGCCTCCTGCGGCGGTTGCGGCAGGAGGCAGCGCACCACATAGGTATTGTCGCCATCACGCTCGCCGGTCAATATGACTTCCTTGCCGTAACCGGAATAGGCGCGCAGACGGTGCAGCACGAGGCCGTGTTTCAGCGGCACCGACTCTCCTTCTGTCAGCCGTGAATAAATCGGGCCGAAACGACCGGACATATCCTCCGACATGGTGCTTTGCGAAAGCTGGATGAAAATCAGCCCCGTCGCTTGCACCGGATCGTCGAAGACGGCGCGATTCGCCTCCTCATAACCCCGGAGGTCAGGCCAGCTTAAATAGAGGTCGACGCGTTCGCGCTCTGCGCCGTGTCGCTCAGAAGGCGACCGCAGGGTGTTTTTCGCAAGCTTCAGCCGGTCGTTGCCGATGACGATCTCCACCTCCTCGGTGGCCGTCGTATGGCCAGCCCGAAGAATCCGCTCGCCGTACCACTTGATGCCGACATTGAGGACGCCGAGAAAGATGAGAAGAATTCCGGCAATGAGGGCGGCGCGGAGCATGAGTGACGAAGAAAGCAGGGGTTTCTGGTCTTTCATAGACTTCCATATCGGTTGGCCGCCGGACGATTTTCCGGAACGGGAAATAGCCGTGCAAAGCTTTAACCTGAGGCGATCGGCATTGAAATGATGTTTTGCCGCTGCTACCTGATAACGACCAAGCAAAGGACGGCATATGGCAGCGCGCGACAGATATTCCCGGAAGCTCGAATGTTCCAAATGTGGTCATCATGGTTTTGCCGAAGCGTCGGAATCGGATGACAAGAGCCGCCGGGACGTCGATTTTCGCATCGATGAAATGCCTCGGGGATTTCGCGCGGAGCGCGCCTCGGGCGATCCGACGGATTTCATGATCCGCTGCGCCCAGTGCGGTAATATATTCCGTTTCCTGCAGAAAACCGCCTATGCGCCGGGAGGCGAGCCGCGCGTGAAGGCCTGAACGGGAGGTGCCCGCATGACTTTACCGCAACAACCTGATGGAGCGCCGCAAAGGCGCAAACCGATCTGGCCGTGGATCCTGCTCCTGGTACTGACGCTCTGCGCCATCTATTCCTATAATCGCGCCAATGAAATCATCGCGGAATTGTCAGACACCTTGCCGCCCGCTCTGCTGAACCTGTTCGAGGATATTCTTCGCGGCGACGGCCGACATGGCAATGGCGGGCCGGGCATCGGCGTCTGAAGCGAGGACATCCGGCGCATAGCCGGCCCCTCGGGCGTGCTTCACGCCTTTAGCGATCGCAAAAGAAAAAAAAGCCCCGCAAATAGGCGGGGCAGGTTGATCGCTCGGGGAAAGTTGGGCAATGCCCGGGAGCGATGGCTTGATATAAATGACAAGAGTGCTGACGCGATAGGCCACTTCTGACCCAAACAGTACGCCCACGCATAAATTTTGTTCAATCAGCAGATTTTTAAAAGATGAGCGCGGCGAATCTGTAAGACAACTTGACAGACTTTCCCTTTATTCTTTGCATTGCCTCGAATTGCACATATTCGCCTTTAACATAACGTGACATGAGCAGACGCATGGATAAATCCGGAATTTTCTTCGTGGCGCTTTTGCTGGTGCTGATTGCAATTGTTTTGAGCCTGACGCTGTTCGATACGGCCCAGCAGGTGCCGTCGATACCTTCAGGCGACGGATCCCTGCTGCCGCCGGCAACGACCCCGGGGCAATGAACTGCCAACCATAAAGAGAAGGACGGCGCCGCTCGCCCGGGCGGGATTGACGGCCTTTTTCAAACCGCTATAAAGCCTCACCACCGATGGATGGGTGTCCGAGTGGTTTAAGGAACCGGTCTTGAAAACCGGCGTGCGTGAGAGCGTACCGTGGGTTCGAATCCCACCCCATCTGCCATTCAGCCCGAAAACTACTCCAAGAGCGCAGCAATGAAGGATGCTTCGATCGCGTTATTTTGCTTTGGAATGGCTGGAGATCGGCGCGAATGGGAAACCCGCCTTTCGGCGGGTTCCAGGCGGCTGGTTTAATCAGATTTCCGGGCAACCCCGCTCATTCGCGAAGGTGATGCGATCCGGTCCCCGGCGCGTGAAGCCTTCGACGACGACGCGACCCGGAGTGACGCGCACGACCTCTGGATCGCGCAGGCCTGCCTCACGGGCAGCGGCACGGGCTTCGCGTTCGCTGCAACCGCGCATGCGGGGCGGGCCACGGCGGTCGACATCCCGGTCACGATCACGGATGACAGGGCGGACGCCGTCAGGGCCGATTCTGAGCTCCATGTCCTGCGCGCCTGCAGGGATTGGTGCGGCGAAGGATACCAAGGCGATGCCAATCGCCAGACCTGTGGTTTTCATAAACTTGATCATGTTTCCTCCCTCAGCCGAAACCGGCGGAAGCTCGTTGTTTGCGGGGAGAAAACGCGGTCGTCGTCCGTTTGTTCCTTGAGGATGCGGTCGGGAAGGGAGGCCGAGGTGGGTAGATTGAGCCCGGCAGACGGACTTAAAAGATAGAAATCATTAACCACGTTCGTTACAATTTTATCGAATTTGCAGAAGTCGTTCGCATTTTCGCCACGTTATGCACAAGATTAAGCGACTGTTAGGTGCTTCGATGGCAGGGGCAATTATCGAGGCAAGTGAGGGTGCGGTTCTCCGAGCCAATAGCAGCGTGGGGCAGACGATTTGAATTCTTCGGTCAAGAAACTCGGCATCAACGCCAGGTCGGGCGTGAAGTGGCTCGCAATTTCCGTGCTTTGCGCTGCGACCGCATCGTGTTCCACGACGTCCGAGACCAAGCCTAAGCCCAAGCGCAGCAAGGAATATTTTTCCGAATCCGAATATGGCGTCAAAGCCAGCCCGCGTGTGGCCGATGGCAAAAGCATTCCCAAGGGTGGCGGGCGCGAGCTGGTCGGCAATGCCTATACCGTCAAGGGCCGCCGCTATTTCCCGAAGGAAGAGCCGGGTTACAACAAGACTGGTCTGGCTTCCTGGTACGGTTCCGCCTTCCATGGCCGCCTGACCGCCAATGGCGAAGTCTACGACAAAGAACATCTTTCTGCCGCACATCCGACATTTCCCCTGCCGAGCTATGCGCGCATCACCAACATGGAGAATGGCGCTTCGGTTCTCGTGCGCGTCAACGATCGCGGACCGTTCCATGAAGGCCGCCTGATTGACGTTTCCAGCAAGACGGCCGACCTTCTCGACATGAAGGCCACCGGCACGGCGAATGTACGGGTGCAATATGCCGGCCGTGCACCGCTTGACGGTCACGACATGCCCTATCTGATGGCATCTTACATTCCGAAGGGTTCGCGTTCGCCGGGTGTAGCACCCGAAGGGCAGATCGCAACGGGCGTGATGGTGGCTTCGGCATCGCCGAATTTCGTTCCCGCGCCCACATCCAACCCGAATTATGGCGCCTCCACGCAGACGGCGCTCGTCGGTTCCAAGAAGAATGCGGCGCTTCAGGCCATGCCGCTCGTCAATGGCCCGGCGCCGGTTTTCGAACAATTCGCGATCCTGCCTGAAATCGGCCCTATCCTGGCCGAGCGTCCGGAAGGCAATTTCATGCGTGAGCCGGCTGCCCCCGGCGGCAATTATCTGCGCGTGCCGACACCGTCTTCCAAATTTGCCGCGGCCTATTCCGAAGAATCTGCTACAGTTTCCAGGACCGCAAGCGCCTTCGACAGCGTGCTCGTAGATCGTGGTGCGCTCAATGAGCAATCGATACTCGCCCATGTGAAGCGTCAGCAGGCGAAGTCGCGCTGACGGAATGAAGGATACGGCCGGCCTCCCGCCTTTATCGCGGGCAGCCGGTTACGGCAGGCAGGACTGGGCGGTTTCATGCGCAAGGCCATTCATCGCTCCTATCGTTCGGTCGTCGCAGCGGCAGCGCTTGCGTTTCTCAGTGCAGGCCCGGCACAATCACAGACAGCCCCCTTCATCGCCAAGGCCGAACAGGCCTATATGATCGATGCCGAAACGGGCACGGTGCTTCTTTCGCAAAATGAGAGCCAGCCTTTTCCGCCCGCATCGCTTGCCAAACTGATGACGGTGGAGGTGGTGCTGGATGCGCTGTCCAAGGGGCAGGTGACGCCGGAGACCGCTTATCCTGTCTCGGAATATGCCTGGCGCACGGGCGGTGCGCCATCGCGCACGTCGACCATGTTCGCGGCGCTGAAATCCTCCGTCAGCATCAATGATCTTCTGACCGGCATCATCGTCCAGAACGCCAATGATGGCTGCATTGTCATCGCCGAAGGCATGGCGGGCTCGGATGCCGCCTTCGCCAAGCGCATGACGGTGCGGGCGGGCGAACTTGGCATGAGCCGCAGCACCTTCACCAATTCCACGGGGCTTCCCGATCCCGGCAACCAGACGACCGCCAGGGACATGGTGCGCCTTGCCCAGCATCTGCATGACAGCTACCCCGACCGTTACGGGCTTTTCACCAAGCCGGATTTCGAATGGAACCGGATTTTCCAGCGCAATAAAAACACGCTCTTGATGCCGGGCAGCGGTATCGATGGTCTCGGGCTTGGTTTTGCCGAAGGCAGCGGTTTTGCCGCCGTCGTCTCGGCCGAGAGGGAAGGCCGCCGGGTCTATCTGGCGCTTTCAGGCATAGTGGACGACAAGACGCGGCAGGAAGAAGCCCGCCGGGTGGTGGACTGGGGCCTGACAGCCTTTGAAAAACGCCATCTTTTCAGCAAGGACGAGGCTGTCGGGTCGGTCGGCGTTTATGGCGGCGATGTCGCGCATATCGATCTTTCGCCGAAGGAAGATGTCAGCGTGCTGGTGCCGGTCAATAATCCGGAGCGTATTTCCGGACGAATCGTGTATCGCTGGCCGCTGAACGCACCTTTGGACGTTGGTGCAAATGCCGGAACGCTCAAGATTTTTTCGGGCGAACGCCTGTTGCGGGAGGTTCCACTTTATACGAAGGCGGCGGTCGGCAAGGGGTCGCTTACCCAAAATGCAACGAGTGCGCTGAAGGAACTGCTGCTGTTCTGGCTCTGAATGCCTGCTCCACGCGCCGCCTTGTTCCTATGCTTTTGTTCAGGCACCTGTTTTTCTGAAAAGCGCTTCACACATTTCGCTTCGATGCTGTAAACAGGCAATTCGAATTTTAGAAAACCCGTGCAGGACGTGACATTGGCCGAAAAGACCGGATTGTTCATCAGCTTCGAAGGCGGCGAAGGCGCTGGTAAGTCGACGCAGATTCGCACCCTTGCCGAGGCGCTTCGCGGCCGTGGTTTTAAGGTGGTCGTGACGCGTGAGCCGGGTGGCTCGCCGGGCGCAGAGGCTGTCCGGCACGTTCTCCTTTCGGGTGCGGCCGAATCCTTCGGCGTGCGCATGGAAGCAATCCTGTTCGCGGCTGCTCGCAACGACCATGTCGAGGAGGTCATTCGCCCGGCGCTCACACGCGGCGAGATCGTGCTCTGCGACCGGTTTCTCGATTCCTCCCGTGTTTATCAGGGCACGACCGGCAATCTGGAGCCGGAATTCATCGAGACCCTGCAACGCATCGCGATTGACGGCGTCGTGCCCGAACTGACGCTGATTTTCGATATCGCCGCCGAAAAGGGGCTCGCCCGCGCCAGAAAGCGTGCGGATGAGGGCGCTGCGCCTGATCGGTTCGAGAAAGAGGAAATCGAAACCCACGAGAAGCGGCGGGAAGCCTATCTGGATATTGCGCTCGCCGAACCGCGTCGTTGCCGGATCGTCAATGCCGACCAGCCGGAAGGAAAAGTGGCGGAGGATGTCCTGTCCTTCGTAGAGCCTTTGCTTGAACAGCTGGAAACGGCGGCGGGCGCGGCGCATGAGTGAGGTTCAGGGCGTTCTCGACGGCGCGATTGCGCCACAGCAGAACACGAAGCTTTTTGGCCATGAAGAGGCGGAAGCGTTCCTCGCGCAATCCTATCGTTCCGGTAAGGGCCATCACGCCATTCTGATAGAGGGCCCGGAGGGTATCGGCAAGGCGACGCTCGCCTTCCGTTTTGCCAATCATGTGCTCAGCCATCCCGATCCGTCGCTGGCGCCGGATTTTCTTGCCGATCCCGATCCGCAATCGCTGGTCAGCCGGCAGATCACCGCCGGGGCCTCGCATAATCTCCTGCATCTCACCCGTCCGGTGGACGAAAAGACGGGCCGCGTGAAATCCGCCATCACCGTGGACGAAGTGCGGCGGGCAGGGCACTTCTTCTCGCAGACCTCCGGCACCGGCAACTGGCGTATCGTCGTCATCGATCCCGCCGACGACCTCAACCGCAACGCCGCGAATGCCATCCTCAAAATACTGGAGGAGCCGCCAAAGCGGGCGATGTTCCTCGTCCTGTCGCATGCGCCGGGAAAATTGCTGCCGACCATCCGCTCGCGCTGCATGCCGCTCAGGCTCCTGCCGCTTTCCGATGCGGCCATGGTGCAGTCGCTCGATCATCTCGGCATCAGCCCATCCGGTGAAAAACGCGACGCCCTGCTTGCCGCCTCGAAGGGCAGCGTCGCGCAGGCGTTGAAGTTGATGAATTACGGCGGCTCCGACATTGTCGAGGCCTTTGCGGAAGTCATGGCGGCTGAAGGGTCCGGGGTGCGCAAGCAGATGCACAAGCTTGCCGAGGTTCTGGCACAGAAGGATGGCGACATCGTTCTCGGCTTCTTCATGGAGCACGTGACGGAAGAGCTTATGGAGAGGGCGCGGGCGGCGGCGATGGCGGGCGATATCGCTGCGGCGGAAAAACATGCGCGGCTTTCCTCGGCGCTTTCGGAACGCATCACCGTGGCGCAGGCCTATAATCTCGACAAGAAGCAGATGGTGCTTTCCATTCTGGAAGATATCCGTTCGGTTTAAGTGCCGGGATCAGGAATCATACCCGAAATGGGGAAGTTGTTGTTTCGCTGCTGCGAACAATGGTTTAAGAGCGGTCTATCCAAAAAACAGCCTGTAAAGTCGATAGACAGTCATGACAGACAAGACACCATTCTACATCACCACCGCGATCTCCTATCCTAACGGCAAGCCGCATATCGGCCATGCCTATGAGTTGATTGCGACGGACGCCATGGCGCGCTTTCAGCGCCTGGATGAGATGGATGTGTTCTTCCTGACCGGCACCGACGAACACGGCCAGAAGATGCAGCAGACGGCGCGGGCGGAAGGTATTTCGCCGGAAGAGCTGGCGCAGCGCAATTCCGACCAGTTCCGCGAGATGGGCAAGCTGCTCAATGCCTCGAACGATGATTTCATCCGTACCACGGAAGAGCGTCACCACGAGACCTCGCGCAATATCTGGAACCTGATGGCCGATAGCGGCGACATCTACAAGGACAGCTATGCCGGCTGGTATTCCGTGCGCGACGAGGCCTATTACGGCGAGGACGAGACGGAAGTGCGCCCTGACGGCGTTCGTTACGGGCCGCAGGGCACGCCGGTCGAGTGGGTGGAGGAGGAAAGCTACTTCTTCAAGCTCTCCGAATATCAGGACAAGCTGCTAAAGCTCTATGAGGAGAACCCGGAGTTCATCGGCCCGGCCGAGCGTCGCAACGAAATCATCTCCTTCGTGAAATCCGGCCTCAAGGACCTGTCTATTTCCCGCACCACTTTCGATTGGGGCATCAAGGTTCCGAACGATCCCAAGCACGTCATGTATGTCTGGGTCGATGCGCTGACGAACTACATTACCGCCACCGGATACATCGAAGACAAGAACGGCCCGCGCGCCAAATATTGGCCTGCCGACGTGCATATCATCGGCAAGGACATCATCCGCTTCCACGCGGTCTACTGGCCGGCGTTCCTGATGAGCGCAAAGCTGCCTCTGCCCAAGCGGGTCTATGCCCATGGCTTCCTGCTCAACAAGGGCGAGAAGATGTCAAAGTCGCTCGGCAACGTCGTCGATCCGGCCAATCTGGTGAACCATTTCGGTCTCGATCAGGTCCGTTATTTCTTCCTGCGCGAAGTCTCCTTCGGTCAGGACGGCAGCTATAGCGAAGAGGGCATCGCCACCCGCATCAATGCCGATCTTGCCAATGGCATCGGTAATCTCGCCAGCCGTTCGCTGTCGATGATCGTCAAGAATTGCGACGGCCAGATCCCTTTGCCGGGTGAGTTCACCGATGAAGACAGGGCGATGCTCGCCTCCGCCGACGGGCTGCTGGCGCTCTGCCGCGAGGAGATGGGCAAGCAGCTCATTCACCGCGCGCTGGCGGCCATCATCGCCGTTGTTTCGGAAACCGACCGTTATTTCGCCTCGCAGGAGCCGTGGGCGCTGAAGAAGACCGATCCCGAGCGCATGGGCACGGTTCTTTACGTCACGGCGGAAGTGGTGCGCCAGATCGGTATTCTCCTGCAGCCCTTCATGCCGCAATCCTGCGACAAGCTGCTCGATCTCGTCGCTGCGCCTGCCGATAAACGTGATTTCGCTGCTTTGGGCGAAGCTGGCCGTCTGGTTCCGGGCACGCCGCTGGAAGCACCGAAGCCGGTTTTCCCGCGTTATGTCGCGCCGGAAGCGTGAAGGCGACAACCATGCTGATCGATACCCATTGCCATCTGGATTTTCCCGATTTCGAGGCTGAGCGCGACGATATCATCGCTCGCGCCCATGCTTCGGGTGTCAGCCAGATGGTGACGATCTCGACACGGGTGCGCCGCCTGCCCGAGCTCTTGAAGATCACGGAAAAATATCCGTCGGTCTTCTGCTCCGTCGGTACACATCCCAACAGCGCGGCCGAAGAACTGGATATTTCGGCCGATGATCTGGTGCGGCTGGCCGAAAGCCACGACAAGATCGTGGCGATCGGCGAGGCGGGTCTGGATTATTTCTACGACACGCAGAAGCCGGAAGACCAGAAGACCGGCCTCATCCGCCATATCGAGGCGGCGAGGAGAACGAAGCTGCCGCTCGTCATTCATAGCCGCAGCGCTGATGACGACATGGCCGCCATTCTGCGCGCCGAGAGCGAAAAGGGAGCATTCCCCTTCATTCTGCACTGCTTCTCCGCTGGTCCTGAGCTGGCGAAAGCCGGTGTCGAGCTTGGCGGTTATGTTTCCTTCTCCGGTATTCTGACCTTCCCGAAATCACAGGATATCCGCGATATCGCCGCCACCGTGCCGCTGGAGCGGCTGCTGGTGGAGACGGACGCGCCTTATCTTGCGCCGAAGCGCTGGCGCGGCAAACGCAACGAACCTTCCTACGTGGTCAATACCGCGGAGGTTCTGGCCGAGGTGCATGGCGTTTCCTATGAGCGCATGGCCGAAATCACCACCGAAAACGCCTTCCGCTGCTTTTCGAAGATGACAAGGGTGTAGGTGTGGCAATCTACCGTCGCCGCTTCACGGTTCTCGGATGCGCGTCGTCGCCCGGCGTGCCGCGCATCAACGGCGACTGGGGCGCCTGCGATCCGGATAACCCCAGGAACCGGCGCACCCGCACCGCCTTCATGGTGGAGCAGATCGGTCCGGATGGCGGCAAGACGACCGTTGTCATCGATACCGGCCCGGATTTTCGCGAGCAGATGATCGCGGCGAAGGTGGAGGCGGTCGATGCGGTGCTTTACACCCACGCCCATGCCGACCATCTGCACGGCATTGACGATCTGCGCATCTATTTCGCCATTCAGCAAAACCGCATTCCCATCTATGCCGATCCCGTCACCATGGCGCGTATATGGGATGGTTTCGCCTATTGCCTGGAGACGCCGCCGGGCAGCAGCTATCCGCCCATCGTCGAACCACGGATCATCGCGGATATCGATGCGCCCGTTATCATCGACGGGGCAGGCGGGCCGATACCTTTCAACGTGCATATGCAGCAGCATGGCGATGTGCATTCGCTGGGCTTCCGTATTGGTGACGTCGCCTATTGCACCGATGTCAGCGATTTTCCGACTGAGACCCTGCCGAAGCTTTCCGGCCTCGATATCCTCGTCATCGACGCGCTGCAGCACCGTTACCACCCCAGCCATCTGTCTCTGGAACAGGCGCTCGGCTGGATCGAGAAATTCGCACCCAAACGGGCGATCTTGACCCACATGCATATTCCGCTCGATTATGACACGGTGATGCGTGAAACGCCTGATAATGTTGAACCGGCTTATGATCAGATGCGTTTCGAGATCGATATCGAAGCAGCCTGACGCCGCCTGAAAAGGAACAGCATGTCGACCAAGCCTTTCCGTGCACCCAGTATGGCGAGCTTCTTCGACAATCTGCGCGCCAGCCGGTTGCGGGCAATGTTCCGTCGCGGCGAACTGGGGCTGGTTGCTCTCGCCGTCTTCATCGGCATCGCAGCGGGTCTCCTGGTGGCGTTGATCGGCGCCTTGAGCACTGCGCTGCATGTGCTGGTATTCGGCGTCGAGCGACTGAGCAGCAGTGACCTGTCCGGATGGATCGTGCTTGCCGGTCCGATCATCGGCGGCGTCGTGCTTGGCCTGATCATCTTCATTCTATCGAAGACCCGCAAGAAACCCATGGTCGACCCGATCGAGGCGAATGCGCTGCATGGCGGCCGCCTGTCGCTGACGGACAGTATCATTGTCTGCCTGCAGAACATCGTCTCCAACGGCTTCGGAGCGTCTGTCGGGCTTGAGGCGGGTTACACGCAGATCGCCAGCGGCGTCGCCTCCAAGATCGGTATCAAGCTGAAACTGAGGCGAGGGGACATGCGCATCCTCGTCGGCTGCGGCGCCGCAGGGGCGATTGCCGCCGCCTTCAACGCGCCTCTGACCGGGGCTTTCTACGCCATCGAACTCATCATCGGCACCTATACCGTCGTAACGCTTGCGCCGCTCATCGTTTCGGCGCTGGTGGCGACGACCGTCATCGGGGTTATCGGCGGCCATGGCCTTTCCATAGATATCGTCGATGCCAGCCGTGTGACGCCGGCGGATTATGTGCCCGCCATCTTTCTCGGCGTCGTGTGCGCGGCCATCGGCATCACGCTGATGCAGGCGGTGTCCTTCATCGAGGAGACGGCCCGCAAAAGCGCCATTCCCGGCTGGCTGCGTCCTGCAATCGGCGGCGTGGCGGTGGGTGGGCTTGCGCTGATTTCACCGCAGGTGCTGTCGAGCGGCCATGGCGCACTTCATCTCAATATTGACGCCGAACTGACGATATACGGGCTGGCCGGGCTGTTCCTGCTGAAGGCGGCGGCCAGCGCCATTTCCATCGGTTCGAATTTCCGCGGCGGCCTGTTTTTCGCCTCGCTGTTCATGGGATCGCTGCTCGGCAAGGTTTTTGCGCTCTGCGCCCCCTATATCGGTTATGGATCGACGGCGCCGATCGTCTATGCCGTGATCGGCATGAGCGCCTTTGCCGCCGCCATCATCGGTGGGCCGCTGACGATGACGTTTCTGGCGCTGGAACTGACCGGCGACTTCCAGATCACGGCTCTGGTGCTTGCCTCCGTCATCACCACCTCGCTCGTGGTGCGCACCACATTCGGTTACTCCTTCGCCACATGGCGTTTTCACCTGCGTGGCGAGAGCATTCGCAGCGCCCACGATATCGGCTGGATTCGCGACCTGACGGTCGGCAAGATGATGCGCGCCGATATCCGCAAGGCCAATGTCAGCATGGGTCTTCCGGCCTTCAAGGAGAAATTCCCGCTCGGCTCGACGCAACGGGTAATCATGACCCATGATGACGGACGTTACGCCGGCATCGTCCTCGTCCCGGAAATCTATGCCGACCCGATGGATCGCGACCCCAGCAAGATCAGCCTTGAAACCTATCTCCAGTACAAGAATGACGTGCTGCTGCCGACCATGAACGCCCGTCAGGCGGCGGCCGCCTTCGATGCGGCGGAGAGCGAGGCGCTTGTGGTCGTCAACGACAAGATCGAAAACCGGCCGGTTGGCCTGCTCACCGAAAGCCATACACTGCGGCGCTACAGCGAAGAACTCGATTTGAGGCGTCGGGAGGCGTCCGGCGAGTTATAATGTACATCAGGGAATTCGAGCAACTTATTGATATAAATAATTCTTTTTATTTAATAATTCTGTCTCGTTCGATGTGTTGACAATCTCATTGAATCCATTATTCTGGATATATGGATAATTTAACCGCAATAACAGCACTTGGCGCTCTGGCCCAATCCACCCGTCTGGAAACATTCCGGCTGCTTGTTAGGCACGAGCCGGACGGCGTTCCCGCCGGTGAACTTGCGCGCCTTGTCGATGTTCCCCAGAACACGATGTCAGCGCATCTCGCCACGCTTTCGCGGGCGGGTCTGGTCAAGAGCGAGCGGCAAAGCCGGTCTGTCATCTATCGCGCCGATCTTGACGGGTTGCGCCTGCTGACCCTGTTTCTGCTGAAGGATTGCTGCGGTGGTTCCGCCGAACTTTGTGCGCCGCTGATTGCCGAACTGACACCCTGCTGCAGCCCGGAGGCGAAACCATCGCCGGGCCTGTAAGGCCGCCGATCTAACCACGGACCGAAACCATGACCGACAAGATCTATAACGTGCTCTTTCTGTGCACGGGCAATTCCGCTCGTTCCATTCTTGCCGAATCCATTCTCGCCAAGGAGGGTGAGGGGAGGTTCAACGCCTATTCGGCCGGCAGCCAGCCGAAGGGAGAGGTGAACCCTCACGCCCTGAAGGAACTGGCGGCGCTTGGTTATCCTGCCGCTGGCTTCACCTCGAAAAGCTGGGATGTTTTTGCCGGGCCTGATGCGCCCCAGATGGATTTCATTTTTACTGTGTGCGACAGCGCCGCAGGTGAAGCTTGCCCCGTCTGGATCGGTCATCCGATGACGGCTCATTGGGGTATAGAGGACCCCGCCGCCGTGGTCGGCTCAGAGGCCGAGGTTCAGCGCGCCTTCGCGCAGGCTGCGCGTTTCCTCAAGAACAGGATCGCGGTTTTCGTCAGCCTGCCCCTGCAATCGATCGATCGAATGGCGCTGGAAACCAGGCTCCGGCAGATCGGCGCGCTGGATGGAACCACCACTCCCGAAGGAAAGTCGGCCTGATGTCCATCTTCGAACGTTATCTGACCGCCTGGGTGTTGCTGTGCATCGTTGTCGGTGTCGCGCTTGGCCATTGGATGCCCGGCGTCTTTCAACTCGTCGCTGCTGCCGAGATCGCCAGGGTGAATATCCCGGTTGCGATCCTGATCTGGCTGATGATCATCCCGATGCTGCTCAGAATCGATTTTCGCTCTCTCTTGCAGGTCGGCACATTCTGGCGCGGCATTGGCGTGACGTTGTTCATCAACTGGGCCGTCAAGCCGTTCTCAATGGCGCTACTCGGCTGGTTTTTCATCGGCTGGTTGTTCCGCCCTTATCTTCCGGCTGGTGAGATCGACTCCTATATCGCCGGGTTGATCATCCTTGCCGCTGCTCCATGCACCGCCATGGTCTTCGTCTGGAGCAACCTGACACGGGGTGAACCGCTGTTTACATTGTCGCAGGTCGCGCTCAACGATGCGATCATGGTCGTGGCCTTTGCTCCGATTGTCGGGCTGCTGCTAGGCCTTTCGGCCATCACCGTGCCCTGGGATACGCTCGTTCTCTCTGTCGCGCTCTATATTGTCGTTCCCGTCATCCTCGCGCAGCTGATCAGGCGGTGGCTCATGACTGATGGAACATCACGAACGCTGGATCGGGTTCTTGCAAGGCTGCAGCCGATTTCACTGATGGCGCTGCTTACGACGCTGGTTCTTCTCTTCGCCTTCCAGGGCGAGCAAATCATCGCCCAGCCAGCCGTCATCGGCCTGCTTGCCATCCCGATCCTCATCCAGGTCTATCTGAATTCGGGGCTTGCCTACCTCCTGAACCGGATGACGGGTGAGCGCCATTGCGTCGCCGGGCCTTCGGCCCTCATCGGCGCCAGCAATTTCTTCGAGCTGGCCGTCGCTGCCGCCATCAGCCTGTTCGGTTTTCAGTCAGGTGCGGCGCTGGCAACCGTTGTCGGTGTTCTCATCGAAGTCCCGGTCATGCTTTCGGTCGTCTGGATAGTGAACCGCTCGAAGAACTGGTATGAGGCCGCCCCCGCCGTTTCCCGAACGACAGTGACCGAAAGGCTATGACTATGGACGCCACGATTTTTCACAATCCGTCCTGCGGAACGTCTCGCAACACGCTGGCGCTGATCCGCGCGGCAGGGATCGAGCCGACCGTGGTCGAATATCTGCGGGAACCGCCGACGCGCGAACGGCTCGCAAAAATGATTGCGGATGCGGGCCTGACGGTGCGCGAAGCCATGCGCGAGAAGGGGACACCCTATGCCGAGCTCGGTCTCGACAATCCTGATCTGACCGACGATCAGCTGCTCGGCGCCATGATAGAGACGCCGATCCTCATCAATCGCCCTTTCGTGATGACACCGCTTGGCACCAGGCTCGCCCGTCCGTCGGAAGTCGTGCTGGATATTCTGCCCAGGACTTTCAACGGACCGTTCTTCAAGGAGGATGGCGAGCAGGTCCTCGACAATGAAGGAAAGCGCATTGCCTGAGACATTTCCCGCATTGCAGGCGCAGCACCTGCACAGCATTGACCCGGATGCGCTGCGTCCGGCGTTTTCGACCCACAAGCCGCGCATCCTGATCCTTTACGGCTCGCTGCGCGAGGTTTCGTATAGCCGTCTGCTTGCATTCGAGGCCGGGCGGTTGCTCGAACTGCTTGGTTGCGAGGTTCGGATATTCGATCCGAAGGGCCTGCCTTTGCCCGATGAAGCGCCGGCCAGCCATGCCAAGGTGCAGGAGCTGCGTGAACTCTCCCAATGGTCGGAGGGACAGGTCTGGGTAAGTCCCGAACGCCACGGCGCTATGACCGGCATCATGAAATCACAGATAGACTGGATTCCTCTCGCAGTCGGATCGGTTCGGCCGACACAGGGCAAGACGCTCGCCGTCATGGAAGTTTCCGGCGGCAGCCAGTCCTTCAATGCGGTGAACCAGATGCGAATTCTCGGCAGATGGATGCGGATGATCACCATCCCAAACCAGTCTTCGGTGGCAAGGGCGTTTCAGGAATTCGACGCGGAAGGCCGGATGAAACCGTCATCCTATTATGACCGGGTCGTGGATGTCTGCGAGGAACTGGTGAAATTCACGCTGCTGACGCGTGATGCTTCCAGCTATCTGACAGATCGCTACAGTGAACGCAAAGAGCAGGCAGACGAGCTTGAAAAACGTGTTTCGCTTGGATCGATCTGACCGGTCGGCCCTGGTGGGCCGGTTCGTGCTTTTCGGCTCACGAACACTTTGATTGAATCGATCGCAACGGGAGAAGATACCGAGTTGCTTTGGAGGCGTTGAGCCGACCAGAGCTCGATCGCGCCGCGACATATGCAACGGGCAATAACCACACAAATCCCTGACTGCACCATCAAATAAGTTCCATAATCTATCTTATGCGATTATTGTTCATGGATTGAAGCCATACCCCTGTGGATGTTTGCCCGCCGCATAATCAAAGCCGGTTATTCCCCTGTGAGCGGGATTTTGACGATCTGCCGGCGTGGTACGGATTAAACCTCTTCCTGCGGTGTTCTCCTGAGTGCGACTACTCGTAAAGGAGCTTGCGCCGTGAAATGTTCCTATTCCCTCACTCTCTTCATGGTGACATTGGCCGGCCTGCCGGTATCTGCCAGCCCGTTCTCGTCCGCAGCCGGACGATATCGCATCGATCCTGCCTCTCACATACGCTTTTCAATAGCACAGGTTGCCGGCCCCGGGATCAAAGGCACAATTCCCGACATATCCGGCCGTTTCGACATCGATCCGGATCAGCCGGCCAAGTCCTACGTGGAGATCAGTCTCAACCCTTCCAGTGTCCAGACGGGACAGGAACGGGTGGAAAACTTCCTGCGATCAAGCGCGGTTTTTAATATCGCCGTTTATCCGCAGATCGTGTTTCGCTCCAACCGCGTTACCCAGGACGGACCGCGCAGCGCAGTTGTTGAAGGCACACTGACAGCCAGAGGCATATCCAGACCCGAGACGTTTCACGCTACATTCGTCGAGCAACAGAAGGGATCCGTCACCTTCCACGTCACCGGCAATGTCGCCCGCCTGCCCTATGGCATGGGTGTTGGGGTGCCGCTCTATTCGAATACGGTGGCATTCGACTTTGATTTGAAGGGCGTCAGATAAAAAGCGAGGGGGCAAAAAAAACAGCGGCGCTGGGATTAAGCGCCGCTGGCCGGTGTTTCTCCAATATCGGGCATCTTCTCCGATCCATCATTCCTCAAAGGACTATCCCATGCGTGCACATCATTTCGTTCTGGCCGGCCTTGTAGCGCTCACGGCCACGGCTGCACTGGCCGAACCCTATGCCGGTGGCGCGGTGATTGAAAAGGCAACGGCCAAAGGCACGATCCTGACCGACTCCAAAGGCATGACCCTTTATACTTTCGACAATGATACCAGTGGCGCGTCGGCCTGCTACGATAGCTGTGCAAAGAAATGGCCGCCCCTCGCCGCCTCGAAAACCGACAAGGCGGATGGCGACTACAAACCGGTTTCCCGTAAAGATGGTACGATGCAATGGTCGCATGACGGAAAGCCGCTCTATCGCTGGCAGATGGACAAGAAGCCGGGCGATGTCACAGGCCATGGCGTCGGCGGCGTCTGGCACATTGCCAAGGAATAGTATCCATGCCGGATTTTCTGGACGAGATCACGAGTTGCATACCGGCGCTTCGACGTTACGCGAATGCGCTCACACACGACCGTGAAACGGCTGACGATCTCGTCCAGGACTGTCTGGAGAGAGCCATCCGCAAAAAGGCGTTGTGGAAACCGCAGGGACCGCTGCGTCCCTGGTTGTACCGGGTGCTTGTTAACGTCTATCGCAACAATCTGCGCGGCCGAAATCGCCGGCCCTCACAAATCCCGATTGACGACGTTGCGGAACAGCTGTTCGTGCCGGCGGCGCAAACGGGCCGGATAGCGCTGGCCGAAATGGCCCGCGCCATTGAAAAACTGTCCGGCGAACATCGCGAAGCCCTCCTCCTCGTCGTTGTCGAAGGCCTCAGTTATGCGGAAGCGGCAAATGTTCTTGAAATTCCGTTGGGCACTCTGATGTCCCGTCTGGGGCGAGCCCGAACGGCCCTCGCCCGCATGACCCAGGAAGACCAGCCAAATCTCAAGGTGATAAAATGACCGGCAACGAGCCTCAGATAACCGAAGCCGATCTGATCTCTTACGTCGACGGGCAGCTCGAAGACCAGCGGCGTGACGTCGTGCGCGCTCACCTCGCCTCCAATCCGGCCGACGCACGCAAGGTTGCGATATGGCAGCAGCAGAACACCACGCTGACGGCGCTCTACGGCCCTCTTGATACCGGTGCTTTACCCGAGCGCCTCGATGTTTACCGGATCGAGCGGCGTCTGCGATCGCAGCGTGCCGAATGGCGCAACATGGCGGCGGCATCCATCCTCGTTCTGGCCGTTGGTTTGGCGGGCGGCTGGTTCGGGCGCGGGCTGGTGTCTCAGGTCGCGGAACCCGCCCACTCTCTCGTGGCGGATGCTATGCAGGCGCATAAGCTGTTTGCGAGCGATGTTCTGCATCCGGTGGAAATTCGGGCCGATGCGGAAAATGCTTCCAGCCTGCCGAAATGGCTGTCGAAACGGCTGGACCGCAAACTGAACATTCCCGACCTCACCCGCCATGGTCTGTCCCTTGTCGGCGGCCGTGTCCTCCCAAGTTCCGAAGGCGTCGCAGCCCAGCTCATGTATGAAGATAAAAGCGGGCAGCGCGTCACTCTTTATATCGTGGCTGCGGCCGACTCGAGCGACACCGCCATGCGGCGCTCGAGCGTCGGTTCACTGGAGACCGTCTCCTGGGACGACGAAATGATCCGCTGCGCTTTGGTCGGCAACCTGCCGTCCGACCGCATGGACGCCATCGCGAAAGACACCTATCAGCAATTGAGTTAGCCGATGAGATATTTCGAGGATCATTCCGATAGTGTAGCAGCGGGTGAACGGCTGTGGCGTAATTCGCCGACATCTTTCGGATGGGTGGCGATCGCGTTCCACTGGACGATCGCGCTGCTTTTCCTCGCGCAGCTTGCGCTGGGATATGTGATGAGCCGCAACGATATCGATCCGGTCCTTCAGTTCGACCTGTTCCAATATCACAAGTCGATAGGGTTTCTGGTATTGGCCCTCGCCGCGCCGCGTTTCCTATGGTCGGTTTTCAGCCGGAAGCCGCAGCCTGTCGATGGCGAAGGCCCGGTTTCAAGGTTCGCGGCGCGCGCCGCTCATGTCGCATTGCTGTTCCTTACCCTTGCCGTTCCCCTCGCCGGCTGGGCCGTCGCTTCGACGTCTCCCCTGCAAATCCCCAGTTACGTCTTCGATCTCGTGGTCGTGCCGGGGTTGCCTCTGGCGATTTCCGATCAGGCGGAGGCGTTCTGGACAGGGGTTCATGCCACCCTCGCCTATCTCGCCGCAGTCATCGTATTTCTACATGTGACGGCAGCGCTATGGCATCATTTTATCCGCAAAGATTCAACCCTCCGGCGTATGCTTCCGTCTCCGGCAGCCGCGAATAACAGCCGCAAAACTGTGTCCTCCCGGAAATAGAGGCGCAAACATGCCCATCCGGTGACATCGTTTTAACCGCGGAATGGGCAGGCTACCCGAAGTTGCGCAAAAGTCACATCGCAGTGGCTTTCGGCGGCCGGGCGCGCCGCATGCTTCCATTTCTGACCGATCATTTGTTATCGTTACCGCCGAAGAGCATTGGCGCATCGAGGTAGACTTTGCCTAAGTAAATACCGGTCTCAATCCAGTTTCACCCGTACTGCGGATAGCCACAGGCTGTCGGCGTATGATCACGTTCATCGGGTGGTGGCAAGAGACCGGTCTGGCATTGTTAAAATGTGCCCTGCGCAGCTTTGCTGTCTCAGCTCTTCACCCACCCGAAACATCGCCACGCCGTTCCCGTCAGGGTTTTCTCCTGCACCATCTTGGTGGACTTCCAAATGGAAGACCAAGACAATATGTGCAATGTACTTCGGGTCCAATGGACCATCACGCCACGAACGGCGCCCCAGCCATGGCTCGCATGCAGCGGATGCGGCCATCTGAGGGCGTTTCAATCCAGCGGCAAGATCCGGCTTAATGCCAATGGCCGCAAACTGGATGCCTGGCTCATCTATAAATGCCTGATCTGCGACAAAAGCTGGAACCGGCCGATTTTCGAGCGGCTGAATGTCCGCGACATCAGCCCTTCCGTTATGGAAGCGCTGATGTCCAACGATCCGCAATGGATAAGGGCGGAAACATTCAACCTCGAAGCCCTGAGACGCAAATCGCAACGTATCGACGAGTTTCCCGAGTTCGATATCGAAAAAAAAATCAAGGACGAACCTCCCGACTGGACCATGGCCGAGATTGATCTCACGGTTCCGCTTCAGAGCGGCATACGCCTTGATCGCCTGCTGGCGTCCGAACTGGGGTTGTCACGGTCGATGCTGCAGAAGCTTCACGATGGCGGCATGATACGGGCGCAGTCCGACCGTTCCGATGTTTGGCGGCGGCACGTTAAAAACGGCGCGCGGATTGTGATCGAGCGCTGTGACGGCTTCGCTCCGGAACAATTGTGGGAACCCACAACGGCGGATTGCTAAAGGTAACGCGAGGGTCTGAAGGTTCAGGTCCTCGCGCTGCGACATCGTCAAACAAGAGCGGCTTGTCCTGCGCATCGAACAACCGCTGGCAACCCGCAGCGACAGTCTTGCCGGCCGTCGTTCAGCCGCTCGACGCAGCCTTGAAAATCGCCAATTGGTCGGCAAAGGCGCGTTTATAGGCGGGGCGCGCTTCGCCTCGGGCGACGTAGGCCGAAAGGTTCGCATACTCATCGAGGATGCCTGAGCTTTTTATCCTTTGCAGGACGGACACCATCAGCAGATCGCCGGCGCTGAATTCGCCGTCGAGCCAGTCGGCGTCACCGAGGCGGTGGGACAGTTCGCCAAGCCGCTTGCGAATACGGTCATGGACGATCTGCAGGCGCTCGCTGTGCCAGCTCTTGTCCCTTTCGAGAAAGCCAGTGACAAAATGCTCGACGATGGGCGGTTCCATGGTGCTGAGTGCGGCGAACATCCACATGATTGCCCGCGCCCGCGCATCCGCATCCTCTGGCAAAAGGCCGGCATGACGTTCGGCTATATGCAGCACGATCGCACCGGACTCAAACAGGACGAGATCGCCCTCCTCATAGGTCGGGATCTGCCCGAAGGGTTGAAGCGCAAGGTGCGCCGGTTCCCGCATCGCCTTGAAGGAAAGAAGGCGGACATCATAGGGCTGGCCCACTTCTTCAAATGCCCAGCGGACGCGCATATCGCGGGCGAGACCCTTGCCGCCATCGGGCGAGCGTTCAAAAGCGGTAATGGTGATTGTCATTGCTGCTCTCCATCACGTTTTTCCGGAGACGATTGGTGCTTCGTCATTTCGTGCCGAAACGCCCTCGAATGCCGCCGCCTGACGTTGGATCACAATATGCGTTGGGATGAGTGAAAACAATGTTGGCATTGCCTTTGGAGTAATCCTTTCCCCCCTGAAACAATCAACCGGGCGGAAATCGCGCAAGCGCGGCAAACAAGGGAAATCAGGTTTATCAAATCTCTGTGGGGCTGAAGCAAACGCCACTGAGGCCGGATGAAAAGGCTGGCCATTTCATGCAAAAACTCTAAGCTCCAGCGCCGGACACGAATTGTCGAGAACCATCAGATTTTCAGTCAAATCATCAGGGAGAAAGCATCAGATGAGCCTGCGTATCAACGATATAGCACCAGACTTCACCGCCGAGACCACCCATGGTCCGGTGAGCTTTCACGACTGGATCGGCGACGGCTGGGCGGTCCTGTTTTCACATCCGAAAAATTTCACGCCCGTCTGCACGACGGAACTCGGTGCGATGGGCGGCCTGCAGCCGGAATTCGAAAAACGCGGTGTGAAGATCATCGGCATTTCGGTCGATCCGGTCGAAAGCCATGAAAAATGGAAGAATGATATTCGCACGGCGACCGGTTTCAACGTTGATTATCCGCTGATCGGCGACAAGGACCTGAAGGTCGCGAAGCTCTACGACATGCTGCCGGCCGGCGCCGGCGAAAGTTCCGAGGGCCGCACGCCTGCCGATAACGCCACCGTGCGCTCCGTCTTCGTCATCGGTCCCGACAAGAAGATCAAGCTGGTCCTCACCTACCCGATGACCACAGGCCGCAATTTCGAGGAAATTCTCCGCGCCATCGATTCCATTCAGCTCACCTCCAAACACCAGGTGGCGACACCTGCCAACTGGAAGCAGGGTGAGGACGTCATCATCACCGCCGCCGTCTCCAACGAAGATGCAATAGCCCGTTTCGGCTCCTACGACACGGTTCTTCCCTATCTGCGCAAGACAAAGCAGCCCGGCTGATTTTGAAACCTGTGATGGGGCGGTGAAAACGCATCGCCCCATCCGTTCCTGGGTATGACGGCGCGCCCTAGCCGGCTTCCTGCTTCGCGACGAGCAGCATTGGCCGGTCATCGAGTTCGGCGGGGGTGAAACGCGCAAGAAGATCGAACGATGTTATGGCTTCACCGGCGGCGAAGCGTCGTCCGTTGACGACGAGATGTCCGAGGCCGAATATCGTAAGAAGCGCTTCCGTCGCATCTCCCGACGAGCTGTCGAAAAGCAGATTTGTCTGGCCGAAATGCTCCAGACCCGTTGTCCAGGCCCTGATCTTTCCCCCCTCCTCCGTCACAAAGGCTCCGAAGGCCAGCATCGTCGCCATTTGCTGCGGCTGATCCAGATGGCTGTTTGCATAGTTCAGATAGTCATCGAGATTGGCGCGGCCGACGATCATGTCCAGATAGTGCAACGCAACCGCCCGCATGGGGGCGAGCTGGTGGATGCCGAGCAAGGTCGAGGCGATCTCGTTATGCGCGATTTCTGGATCATCTTCATCCGCCAGGATGAGAAATCTGAATTCGCACCGGTGTGTCGCACGGCTAAAATCGTCATATGCCGCTGTCGCATCGATACAAAAGGTCTTTGACCAGTCGACCCTCGCCTTCGCAACTGCCGGATATTGGGCCGGCGCAACCGGCGTCGCCACGACCGGCTCGGGAGTGCCGACAAAACCCTGGTTGCACCGCGCAGTCCGTCAAAAACGCCTTTTTCGCCCACCCGCTCGCATTCATATCCCTCCTCGCCCCACGCTTCCGTCAGGGTTAAGTCCGAGATCGCGGGTTCGCTGTCGAAATAGAGTGTCGCCTTGAAAAATTGAGCGTCGCCATTTGCCATTGCAAATTCCCGTCCATGGCATTTCTTGCGCTCTATGGCTTTATGATCCCACCATGATAGTCAAGCCGGTACGTCTCGACATGTCCCCGGTAAATGCGCTCGACGCCAGTGAAGGACTGGAACTCACCCGCATTCGTATCGACATAGACCAGATTTTCCACCGGGTGGGTAAAGCCGCCGAGAAAGCGGCCCTGCCGATAGAGCGTGGAAAGCGACCGCTGAATGACCATTCCGGCTGTCGCACCGTCGATCATGTCGGGCCGGAGGATACGGCCGTAATAACTCATCGCCCAGAGGGCCGTCCCCTGATGCCAGACGACCTCCTGACCGATGAAATCAGTTCCCCCGAAATAGCTGTCGATATAGTGCCAGTCGCCGTTCTGATAGCCGAGATCGTGCGATCCCTTGCGCGTGGGCGTCGGGGATTTGTTACCGCCGCCAACATACGTGGCGGACTTGGCCTGCACGATGAACTCTTCCAGCATGACACCCCTCGAAATAAGAACATAAAGTGAACATAAGTCGTTTTCATGATCGTCGCAAGTACTATCCGCGCCCGGTATCGAGCCCTTATTTCAGCCATCGTGGGCTTGGTAATCGTGGCGTTTGCGCTTAGAAGCGTGGCAGGAAATATCCGAAAAGAGTGTCCATGCCGCAAAACCCGCAAATCTATGTCGATGCCGATGCCTGCCCCGTGAAGCCGGAAATTCTCAAGGTGGCGGAACGGCATGGGCTGGAAGTGACCTTTGTTGCCAATTCCGGTCTGCGCCCGTCGCGCGATCCCATGGTGAAAAACGTCATTGTTTCCGCCGGCTTCGACGCTGCGGACGACTGGATCGCCGATCACGCCGGCGAAAACGATATCGTCATCACCGCCGATGTGCCGCTTGCTGGCCGCTGTGTCGCCAAGGGTGCGCTGGTCACCGGGCCGACGGGGCGCGTTTTTGACCAGTCGAATATCGGGATGGCGACGGCGATGCGCGACCTCGGTGCACATCTGCGTGAAACCGGTGAAAGCAAGGGATATAACGCGGCTTTTTCACCGCGCGATCGCTCCGCCTTTCTGGAGACGCTTGACCGTTTCTGCCGTCGTGTCAAAAAGTGACGGTGCCAACAGAAAGGTGCCGCCCATGACCCCGGCCAATATGAAAAGCAGCAGCTATCGCCGCCATCAACCTTTCGTCATTGCTTTTCTTGTCGGCGCCATGGGCCTTGGGCTGGCTCTGGTTCTGGCGCCGCCGCTGGCGATCGAGATCGCCGCCGTTCTGTTCTTCCTGACCTATCTCACATTGATTGGCTTTCGCCTGTCGGGCCTGACGGCGCAGCATCTGAAGGCGCATGCCGATAGCGACGATCTGCCCGCGGTCGCCATCATCGCCGTCACGCTGCTAGCCGTCGCTGTCGCCGTGGTGTCGCTGTTCCAGGCGCTCAACCACACGGGCGAGACGGTCTGGACGCTGCTCATCGCCTTTGCCTCGGTGATCTTCGGCTGGCTGACCATCCACACCATGACAGCCCTGCACTACGCCCATCTTTACTGGCGGCCTGCCACGGTGGACGGCAAGCGGCAGCATCGCGGCGGCATGGATTTTCCGGCGACCAAGGAACCCTGCGGTTACGACTTTCTCTACTTCGCCGTGGTGATCGGCATGACGGCGCAGACATCGGATGTGGGAATAACCACAACTGCCATGCGGAAGGTCACGCTGCTGCACTCGATCGTTTCTTTCTTCTTCAACACGGTTCTGGTGGCGGCGGCGGTCAATGCCGCAGTCTCGCTTGCGGGCTGAACCGGAATTTTCACAAGGAATGTCTTCATGAACATCATCTCGCAGAATACGGCCTTTGGCGGTATGCAGGGCGTATTTTCGCACGTGTCGGAAACCCTGAAATGTGAGATGACCTTTGCGGTTTACGTGCCGCCGAAGGCGATCCACGAGCCCTGCCCCGTCCTGTGGTAT
This sequence comes from Agrobacterium sp. 719_389, assembly GCF_900188475.1. Lineage (NCBI taxonomy): Bacteria > Pseudomonadati > Pseudomonadota > Alphaproteobacteria > Hyphomicrobiales > Rhizobiaceae > Agrobacterium > Agrobacterium sp. 719_389. The sequence continues at coordinate 244,321 of NZ_FYEM01000001.1, read as the reverse complement.
CTTTCCGGTCTCACCTGCACCCATGCCAACGTCATGGAAAAAGGCGAATATCGCCGCATGGCCGCCGAACTCGGGCTCATCATCGTCTGCCCGGACACCAGCCCGCGCGGCAATGACGTGCCAGACGAACTGACCAACTGGCAGATGGGCAAGGGCGCCGGATTTTATCTTGACGCCACACAGGAACCCTGGTCCGAGCACTACCAGATGTACAGCTATGTCACGGAAGAATTGCCCGCCCTCATCGGCCAGCATTTCCGTGCGGATATGAGCCGCCAGAGTATTTTTGGCCATTCAATGGGCGGACATGGCGCGATGACCATGGCGCTCAAGAATCCCAGCCGTTTCAAAAGCTGCTCGGCCTTTGCACCGATCGTGGCTCCCTCGTCAGCCGACTGGTCAGAGCCGGCGCTGGAAAAATATCTCGGTGCGGACAAGGCCGCATGGCGTCAATACGACGCCTGTGCACTGGTCGAGGATGGCGCGCGTTTTCCCGAATTCCTGATCGACCAGGGCAAGGCCGACAGTTTTCTTGAAAAAGGCCTGCGCCCCTGGCTCTTCGAAGAGGCGATCAAGGGCACGGATATCGGCCTGACGTTGCGCATGCATGACCGCTACGACCACTCCTATTACTTCATTTCCACCTTCATGGATGACCATCTGAAATGGCATGCCGAGCGGCTTGGATAAGGGCGCAGAAGCAAGCCGGCGGCGCCCTGTGAGCGCCGCCGTTTCAGATTTAATCTGATATTACGGGATACGGGCAATGACCTTGATCTCGAAATCGAAGCCCGCGAGCCAGTTGACGCCGACGGCGGTCCAGTTCGGGTAAGGCTTTTGGCTGAAAATCTCCTGCTTGACGGTCATGATCGTTCCGAACTGGTTTTCCGGATCCGTGTGGAACGTCGTGATATCCACAATGTCGTCGAAAGTGCAGCCCGCCGCCTCAAGCGTTGCCTTGAGATTTTCGAAGGCCAGCCGGACCTGCCGTTCAAAATCGGGTTCAGGCGTTCCATCGGCACGGCTGCCCACCTGACCCGAAACGAATAGGAGATCACCGGATTTGATGGCAGCAGAGTAGCCATGCTCCTCGTAAAGCGCGTGCCTGTGGGCGGGGAAAATTGCTTCGCGTTTACTCATTTCCATCTCTCTTTCAGCTGATTGACGATGCCGCGCTCTATGGCGTCAGCGTCCAGTTTACATACGTTGCGTATGCGAGATAGGAACGTACACTGCGCATGTCAAACAAATATACGCGATGTATGTGAGTGGATCATATCAAAGCAATGGTGGCGCGACGCTGAGAAATCACACATCGTGATTGTGCCGCCGCTTCCACGGACGCTACGGGAAGAGCGCCGTCGCAAGCGTCGTCGGGCCGGATCGGTTGAGCCTGAATTCGCGGATCACGCGCTCTGCGACGCCATAGGCGAGTTCCTGCTCGATAGACTGATTGTCGAAGCTGACGACGGTGGCGGTGAATTTGGCTTCGGCGATCACTTCTCCTGTCGCCACGGCGGCAGCGCGGACGATGACCTTGGCCGACGCCCGTTCCCCGAACAGGAAGGGGCCGCGTGTAACGGATGCGAGACGGATGGTCAGCACCACACGCGGGCGGGTCTCTCCACGCGCCGTGGTCTTGATCGCATTCTGCACCTGCGCATGAATGGATTGCATCAGCGCCGGAGCGACATCCGGGCGGGCGGCGACGAATGCGCCGCGCACATCGTAAAGCAGCCGGTCGGTATTGGTCGCTTCCGGTTCCAGCCTGAAAGACATGAGCGTGAAACACGCCAGCACAAGAATGCCAAGGCGTTTCAGCGTGGTGATCATGATCAGCGGCTCCCCTAACGTGAGGTAACCGCATATTCGGCCATCAGGGTTAGAAAAGCGTTAAGAAGCGCTCTTCAGGGCGCCCAGAACATTGAGTGCTGCGCGCATGTCGACGAGCCTGACCGCGCGGCGCTCCAGCGCCTCCTCGTCCTCCCCCCATTGCTCGGCGGTCCAGTCCTCATCGAGATGGGCAAGGGCCCATGTTTCTTCCAGCGTCAACTGACCTTCCGCCAGCGCAAGCGCCAGAATGGCGGAGCCGGTCAGCGACGTCATGGTGTGAAGAGCGGCAAGCGCAATCGGTGTGTCATATTTCTTCAGCGTTACCGCAAAAGCCGCGATGGCTTCGCGCGGCTGGTCTTGATGCATCACGCCTTCAACGAGAATGAAGCGCGCGCCGAGCACATTGGCCGCCCAGTCCAGCACCGGATCCCAATGGTCCGTCTGCCGCGCAACCAGCGCTTCCGGGTCACCGGCGCGATAGCAAAGGAGATCGGAAGAGGAAAACCGGAGGATATCCTCAAAAACCGCCTGGGTGTCGTTGGCGACGCCATCGATGGCGGTGTTCACATGGCGCGATACCGGCATGACCACCGGGTTCACCACCTCTTTCTGGGCATCCCACTCATCGCGAAGCAGTTCTGCCAGCGCTCGAGACGGGACGGTCAGCGGCTTCTTGGCGGGCGTGCGCAGCGGCTTGCCATCGAGAAGGATGGTAAAGCCGCCCTCCTGCGTCTCTCCGACGGTGACATCCTTGTAGAAACGCTTCGGCAAAGGTTTCTGCATCTGGATTTGCGCGCGCAGGATCGGGTCGGGGTGGCTCAGGCCCTCCGAAAGGTCGTTCAGGAGATCACGCATGGCACGTCCTCATCAGTCGGATAGAAAGGTTAGAGATTATCGGCCGGAACATAGGCCGGAATTTCACGCGGATGGCTGACAACTGCATCTGCGCCCGCCGTCCAGAGTTCATCGACGGAGGCATACCCCCAGGCGACGCCAATCGCTTTTGCGCCGGCAGCCTTGGCCATCTGCATGTCATAGATCGCATCGCCGATCACGATAGTATCGGCCGGAACCATGCCGGTATCATGGCAACATTCCATCACCATGGCCGGATGCGGCTTTGACGGGCAATCATCCGCCGTGCGCGAAACGATGAAGTGTTCGGCAAAGCCGTGGGTTTCGAGAATATGGGTGAGCCCGCGCCTTCCCTTGCCGGTCACCGCGCCGATCAGCACGTCGTCCCGTTTCGACAGCGTGTCGATCAGCGGCGCGATACCGTCGAAAAGCGGCGTCGTCATTTCGGGACGCTCGCGCAGGGGATGATAAACTTCCCTGTAACGCTGCGTCATCGCCTGCGCCTCCTCATCCACATGCGCCTTGCCGAGCATGCGGGCGATGGCGATATCCAGCGTCAGCCCGATGATTGCCTTGGTCTGTGAGATATCAGGCCGCGGCTTGCCAAAATCGGCAAAGGTTTCGACCATGACCGCATGGATCAGGCCGGCGCTGTCCACCAATGTGCCGTCGCAATCGAAAAGAACGAGCTTCATAGCTTTCAGTCTTCCCTGTCGCCATCGGCCACGTCGAGGCCGAGCAGGTTCCAGGTCTGCACCATATGCGGCGGCAAAGGTGCGCTGACCCGAAGCCGGCCCCCATTCGGATGCGGAATGTCGATATGGCGCGCATGCAGATGCAGGCGCTTCTGGATGCCGCCTGGGAAATCCCAGTTCGGATCGTCGATATAATATTTGGGATCACCGATGATCGGGTGGCCCATATGCAGCGCGTGAACGCGGAGCTGATGGGTGCGGCCGGTATAGGGTTCCATCTCCAGCCAGGCGAGGTTCTGCGCGGCGGTATCGATGACACGGTAATAGGAAATGGCGTGATCGGCCCCCTCCTCGCCATGCTTGGCGATACGCATACGGTCGCCATCCATGGTCTGTTCCTTGACCAGCCAGGTGGAAATCTTGTCCTGGTGCTTGCGCGGCACGCCCTTGACCAGCGCCCAATAGGTCTTCTTGGTGTCGCGCTCACGGAAGGCGGCCGTCAGCTTCTGCGCAGCACCGCGGGTGCGGGCAACCACCAGCACGCCAGAGGTATCGCGGTCGAGACGGTGTACCAGACGCGGCTTTTCGCCCTTCGGGCTGGTCCAGGCTTCCAGAAGCCCGTCGATATGGCGGTTGACGCCGGAACCGCCCTGAACGGCAATGCCGGCCGGCTTGTTGAAAACGAAAACCTTGTCGTCTTCATGCAAGAGCATGCGCGCCAGAAGTTCCGCGTCTTCCGAATGTTTGAGATCCCTTGATCCGATCGGTCCGCTTTTGACCTTGAGGTCGGAATCGACCGGCGGCACGCGCACCATCTGTCCCGGCTGCACCCGCGCATCCGTCTTCACCCGGCCGCCATCCACGCGCACCTGTCCGGATCGCAACAGCTTCTGCAATTGCCCGAAACCAAGTCCCGGATAGTGAATCTTGAACCAGCGATCGAGGCGCATACCGGCCTCGTCGGCCCCGACCTTGATATGCTCGATACCTGCCATGAAATTTCCAGTCTCTCTGTCTTGATCGCGCGCCCGCTGTTCGGCGCGCCGTTTGGATCAAGCCTTTAGAACAAGTTGCGGCCCAAGGCCAGCCCGGCGAAAACCGCAGCAATGGAAACCACAAGACTTGCAAGGACGTAAACGGCCGAAAGGCCGAGCGCACCGCGTTCGAAAAGCGCCACCGTATCGAGCGAGAAGGAAGAAAATGTCGTGAACCCGCCGAGCACGCCGGTGACGAGAAACAGGCGCATTTCCATTGAGGCGTTCAGCCGCCGCGCTACAAGCTCGACCAGCAGGCCGATGAGGAAAGACCCGGCCACATTGACTGCGAGCGTTCCCCAGGGGAAATTGGGTCCGGCCAGCCGCACGCTCAAGACTCCGACCAGATAACGGAACACGGAACCGATGGCGCCGCCTGTCGCGACAAGAGCGATATTGATCATGGGAATGGTATCTCCGGAAATTGCCGGACCTGTGCAGTCCGACGCATTTCTAGACCAAGGGCACAGCGGGTGAAAGCCCTTTGGCAGGCGTCTTCGTCCATTAAAATACGATTAAATTGCAGCGTCGCGATTTAGCCTTCCAACAAGATGCGGCTGCTAATCTCGGCTTTTTAAGGGTCGGCGAGAATTGCCGGGGGTTGGATGACACAGGTTCTTTCTGTTTCCGCGAATACAGCAGCCTATGCGCTGGAAGCCGTAAAGCCAGCGCAGCGCGTTCCGCGCAAAAGCGAAGTGGAAGAGGCCATTCACGAATTGGCGCGCAAGGCCGAAGGTGGGGATGACTTCCAGCTGCGTGGCATGATGACGGTGATCAAGCCACCCGCCCTGACGCTCTATTTCCTGACCGTTGCCAGCCAGCGCCACGAGCCGCAGGCGACGCTGGAGCAGGCTGTCGAGGCTTACGAAGAAAACAACAGCACACAAAAACCCAGAAATGACGTGTTAGATCATACCGATATATAGGTATCTTAATTTGGTTTCTCGGTCTCTTGACCACGTCGAACGGACATTCGTGTTCAGCTTGATGTCAGCTTGATTTTCTAGATATTTTCGACCGAGTTCCGGAAAATCGCGATGGCGGACACCCTCTCCTTTTTTCCATCACGGCGCTGAAGAACAATACAATATATGAAAAATCTTGCGGCTACCGGACCTGTCACGCGTTCCGGTAGCCGCTTTTCATTGGTCAATTATGCTTGTGGTCGCTGCCGCCCTTGGCTGCGCCAGTGGAGAGCACGATCTCGACCTTGCCGGCCTTTTCGAAGATCAGCGTCACCGGCACCTTGTCGCCTTCGGCAAAGGGCTTCTTTACGTCAAAGAACATCATGTGCAGGCCGCCGGGCTTCAGCTCCACTGTCTGGCCGGCGGGAATGACGATGCCGTCATCCAGCTTGCGCATTTTCATGACCTCGTTGACCATGGCCATCTCATGGATTTCGGCGCGACCCGCAGCCGAGGATTCAACGCCAACCAGCTTGTCGTCGCTATCGCCGGTATTCTTGATCGACACATAGCCGCCGCCCACGGGCTGGCCCGGCAACATGGCCTTGGTGGCGCCGCCAGACACTTCGAGGCTGCCGGCCTTCACGACATCCATATCCATGCTCATGCCGGCATGGTCATGGCTGCCTGCATGCGCCTTGGCAGCAACCTTGATGGTCGGCGCCGGGCTTTTCAGGGAATGGGGATCGACGCCGGCCGCCGCGACCTCATCCCAGGATACCTTGCCCTTGTCACCGCAAAGCTGCGTCACCTTGAAAGGCAGGTCCTGCCCTGCTTCGATGCCGGAAATCTTACCCTGCACCGCGAAGGTATCGTAAAACTCATCCGGCAGGTTGCCGCCCTTCCAGCGGATTTCGATCGGGCCGCTTTTGATCTCCTTGCCGTGGTTCTTATAGGCCTTCTGGTAGTCGCCCTTGATGATCTCCAGCTCCCAGCCGGCCTTGGGCTGCGGCTTGGCGGAGATGAAGCCTTCCGGCAGCTTGATCTGGACTTCGGTGGTGGCGAGCCCGCCGTCACAGCCATGCGGCACCTGAAGGGCGGCAACGACGGTACTGTCCTGTTCGGCCGAACCCTCAACGAATGTGGCATGGGCAAAAGCCTGTGCAGTCGAAACCGAGGCGACGAAAAGGCCGCAGGTGATGATCTTGGTGGTTTTCATTTGCTTATCCCTGCGACTGCTACCCACTGGGTCTGCGCAGCCGCTCCGTGCCGCCAAAGACGGCGATGATCCCGTAAAGCGAAAAATCAGGCGGAATGGGGTGGCGGGCCGCGTGCGGCGGGTTTCTGGATCGTCAGGACAGAGCGGAAGCTCCATTCCGCAGAGAGGCGATTGTCGAGCCAGGCAAACTCGGTCTTCAGCCAGCCTTCCGTATCGGGCATCGGCAGAAGAATGGACGATGCCAGCAGGCAGGCCTCGCAGAAGAGGATCGCGTCACCCGAATGGGCCGGGCTGTCCTTGGTGTGGGAGGCATTCAAACCGCCGGCGTGGCCAAGGCAGATTTCGGCAAAGGTGCCATCCGGAAGCCGGTAGCTCTCGTCGAGGACAACCGCCGGGGCAACGGCAAGTGCTGGCTTGTGGGCAAAACCGAGCGACAACATCAGGGTCGCGCAGAAAATGCGAAGCACCTTCTCCATCCCTGTCAGCCGTCGTTTTCGATTTGCATCCATAATCCCATGCGATATCCCGCTTTCCTGCCGATTTCAAAGGGGAATTTTGCCGCAGGCTTAACAGTTGCAAGGGAACAATCGCCGCAAGGCGGCATTTTCCCGTCGGAACCACCGTTTGAAGGGAGATCCGACATGCCAGCCAAATCGAAAGCCCAGCAGAAAGCCGCCGGCGCCGCACTCGCCGCCAAACGGGGTGAGACGAAGAAATCCAGTTTACAAGGTGCTTCAAAAAGCATGGAGAAATCCATGACAGAAAAGGAACTTGAGGATTTCGCCTCGACGAAACGCAAAGGCCTGCCGGAGAAAAAATCCGATTAGCGCCGCCCCTTCCAGCCAGCCTGAAGCCGTGCGCTGAAAAAGCCTCGTCGCGCCCATGCGAGCCGCATCGACCGGATTACTCCGACGAGTACGAAACGCGGTCTTAAAACCGTTATACCGGACAGGATAGATGTTGATGGCGCAGATGGAGCAAGAATCTGTTCAGATGCGTCATTTGGTCCTTGCCAATAGCGGGCCTTCGAAGATAATGAGCGTCGCATCATCGTTGGGAGAAACCGCTTCAATGCGGTGCCGAAGGAGCAACCGCCCCGGAAACTCTCAGGCAAAAGGACCAGCGGTGAAGACGAAACTCTGGAGAGAAGCCACCTTTAAACAGGACGGCTCGCCGAAGGGATAACAATCTCAGGCGACAAGGACAGAGGGGGCTCTTGAACCGGTGCTTTCGCGCCACGACCTGAGCCCGCGCGATCATTCGCGCAACCCTGGAGGCGTCCTTGGACGATAACGCCGAGCTTCAAATCACGCCGCTCAATTCCCTGCATATTTCGCTTGGCGCCCGCATGGTGCCATTCGCCGGTTACGATATGCCGGTGCAATATCCGGCCGGCGTTCTGAAGGAGCATCTTCAGACCCGTACCTCCGCCGGCCTGTTCGACGTATCCCACATGGGCCAGGTGATCGTGAAGGCGAAATCCGGCAACAATGCCGATGCCGCGCTTGCGCTGGAAAAGCTGGTGCCGGTGGATATTCTCGGCCTGAAGGAAGGCCGCCAGCGTTATGGTTTCTTCACCGATGAAAACGGTGGTATTCTCGACGACCTGATGATCACCAATCGCGGCGATCATCTTTTCGTCGTCGTCAACGCGGCCTGCAAGGACGCCGATGTCGCCCATATGAAGGCGCATCTTTCCGGCGACTGTGAGATTACCCTTCTCGATGATCGGGCGCTGATCGCGCTTCAGGGACCACGCGCGGAAGCGGTTCTGGCCGAACTGTGGGCCGGCGTGTCTGAAATGAAGTTCATGGACGTGCTGGAAGTTCCGCTGCACGATGTTCCCTGCATCGTTTCCCGCTCCGGTTATTCCGGTGAGGACGGTTTTGAAATTTCCGTGCCTGCGGCAAAGGCGGAAGAGATCGCCAATGCCCTGCTCGAACATCCCGATTGCGAGCCGATCGGGCTTGGCGCGCGCGACAGCCTGCGTCTGGAAGCTGGCCTTTGTCTTTATGGCAATGATATCGACACCACGACCTCCCCCATCGAAGCTTCGCTCGAATGGGCGATCCAGAAGGCGCGCCGCGCCGGTGGTGATCGCGAAGGCGGTTTTCCGGGTGCGAAACGCATTCTCGGCGAGCTGAAAGACGGCACATCGCGCCGTCGCGTCGGCCTGAAGCCCGAGGGCAAGGCACCGGTGCGCGGCCATTCCAAGCTTTTCGCGGATGCCGAGGGCAAGACGGAAATCGGCGAAGTGACTTCCGGCGGCTTCGGCCCATCGGTCGAAGGTCCCGTCGCCATGGGTTACGTGCCAACGGCCTACACGGCTCCCGGCACGGCGATCTTTGCGGAAGTGCGCGGCAAATACCTGCCCGTCACCGTCGCTGCCCTGCCCTTCATCAAGCCCACCTACAAACGATAATCTTCATCCCATCTCCGGAGAGAATACGATGCTGAAATTTACCGCAGAACACGAATGGCTGAAGTTCGAAGGCGATATCGCCACCGTTGGCATCACCAGCCACGCCGCTGAACAGCTTGGCGACCTCGTTTTTGTCGAATTGCCGGAAGTGGGCGCCACCTTCTCCAAGGATGGTGACGCGGCGACCGTTGAATCCGTCAAGGCGGCTTCCGATGTCTATTGTCCGCTGGATGGCGAAGTGGTGGAAATCAACCAGGCCATCGTTGACGACCCCTCGCTGGTCAATTCCGATCCGCAGGGCGCCGGCTGGTTCTTCAAGCTGAAGCTTTCCAACGCCGCGGATGCCGATACGCTGCTCGACGAGGCAGCCTACAAGGAGCTGATCGCGTAATGACGACGCCCACAGAATTCCATTTCACCGACTATCAGCCCTATGATTTCGCCAACCGGCGTCACATCGGGCCGTCGCCGTCGGAAATGGCTGACATGCTGAAGGTCGTTGGCTACAAAAGCCTCGACGCGCTCATCGACGCCACCGTTCCCTCCTCCATTCGCCAGAAGGCGCCGCTGACCTGGGGCGCTGCGCTGACCGAACGCGAGGCGCTCGATCGCCTGCGCGAAACGGCCAACAAGAACCAGGTGCTGACGTCGCTGATCGGTCAGGGTTATTACGGCACGATCACGCCGCCGGTCATCCAGCGCAATATTCTGGAAAATCCGGCCTGGTATACGGCCTATACGCCCTACCAGCCGGAAATCAGCCAAGGCCGCCTTGAAGCGCTGTTGAACTACCAGACCATGGTCTGCGACCTGACCGGCCTTGATGTCGCCAACGCATCGCTGCTCGATGAAGCGACGGCCGCTGCCGAAGCAATGGCCATGTGCCAGCGCGTCGCCAAATCCAAGGCGACCGCCTTCTTTGTCGATGCCAATTGCCATCCGCAGACCATTGCGCTGATCGAGACCCGTGCTGCCCCGCTCGGCTGGAAGGTGATCGTCGGCAATCCCTTTACCGATCTCGATCCGGTCGACGTGTTCGGCGCGATCTTCCAGTATCCGGGAACGCACGGTCATGTCAGCGACTTCTCCGGCCTGATTTCCCGCCTGCACCAGACCGGCGCCATCGCCGCCGTCGCCGCCGATCTTCTGGCGCTGACGCTGTTGAAGTCTCCGGGCGAAATGGGTGCGGATATCGCCATCGGCACCTCTCAGCGTTTTGGCGTTCCGGTCGGTTACGGCGGCCCGCATGCGGCCTATATGTCCGTCAAGGATGCGCATAAGCGCTCCATGCCGGGCCGTCTGGTCGGCGTCTCGGTCGATGCGCGCGGCAACCGCGCCTATCGCCTGTCGCTGCAGACCCGCGAGCAGCATATCCGCCGCGAAAAGGCCACTTCCAACATCTGCACGGCGCAGGTGCTGCTGGCCGTCATGGCTTCCATGTACGGCGTCTTCCACGGCCCGCAGGGCATCAAGGCGATTGCCCAGCAGACCCACCAGAAGGCCGTGCTGATGGCCAAGGGTCTGGAAAAGCTCGGCTACACCATAGAGCCGGAAACCTTCTTCGACACGATCACCGTCGAAGTCGGTCACATGCAGGGCGTCATCCTGCGCTCGGCCGTTGCGGAAGGCGTGAACCTGCGCAAGGTGGGTGCGACCAAGATCGGCATGAGCCTTGACGAGCGCACCCGCCCGGCGACGCTTGAGGCCGTCTGGCGCGCATTCGGCGGCAATTTCTCGATCTCGGATTTCGAGCCGGAATATCGCCTGCCGAAGGAACTGCTGCGCACCAGCCAGTACATGACGCATCCGATCTTCCACATGAACCGTGCCGAAAGCGAGATGACCCGTTACATCCGCCGTCTTTCGGACCGTGATCTGGCGCTCGACCGCTCGATGATCCCGCTCGGTTCCTGCACCATGAAACTGAATGCGACGGCGGAGATGCTGCCGATCACCTGGCCGGAATTTTCCGACATCCACCCCTTCGCACCGGCCAATCAGGCGCTCGGCTACAAGGAAATGATCGACGATCTCTCGGAAAAGCTGTGCTCGGTCACCGGTTACGACGCCTTCTCCATGCAGCCGAATTCCGGCGCGCAGGGGGAATATGCGGGGCTTCTGACCATCCGCAACTACCACCTCGCCAATGGCGGCACCCATCGCGATGTCTGCCTCATTCCGACCTCCGCGCATGGCACCAATCCCGCCTCCGCGCAGATGGTCGGCATGAAAGTCGTGCCGGTGAAGGTGCGGGACAATGGTGACATCGACATCGATGATTTCCGTGCAAAAGCAGAGCAGTATGCGGAAAACCTCTCGTGCTGCATGATCACCTATCCGTCCACCCACGGCGTGTTCGAGGAGACGGTTCGCGAGATCTGCGAGATCACCCACAAGCATGGCGGTCAGGTCTATCTCGACGGCGCCAACATGAACGCCATGGTCGGCCTTGCCCGTCCCGGCGATATTGGTTCTGATGTTTCGCACCTCAACCTGCACAAGACCTTCTGCATTCCGCATGGCGGCGGCGGTCCGGGCATGGGGCCGATTGGCGTCAAGGCGCATCTTGCGCCCTACCTTCCTGGCCATCCGACGACGGACGGTCGCGAGGGCGCGGTTTCAGCTGCCCCCTTCGGCTCGCCCTCGATCCTGCCGATCTCCTGGAGCTATTGCCTGATGATGGGCGGCGAAGGGCTGACGCAGGCGACCAAGGTGGCGATCCTCAACGCCAACTATATCGCCGAACGGCTGAAGGGCGCTTACGATGTGCTCTACAAGTCCGAAACGGGACGTGTGGCGCATGAGTGCATCATCGACACCCGGCCCTTGGCGGATAGCTGCGGCGTGACGGTGGACGATGTTGCAAAGCGCCTCATCGACTGCGGTTTCCATGCGCCGACCATGAGCTGGCCGGTTGCCGGCACGCTGATGATCGAGCCGACGGAATCCGAGACCAAGGCGGAAATCGACCGTTTCTGCGATGCCATGCTGGCGATCCGCGAGGAAGCCCGCGACATCGAGGAAGGCCGTGCGGACAAGACCAACAATCCGCTGAAGAACGCGCCGCATACGGTGGAAGACCTCGTCGGCGAGTGGGATCGTCCCTATAGCCGTGAAAAGGGCTGCTTCCCGCCCGGCGCCTTCCGCATCGACAAATATTGGTCGCCGGTCAACCGCATCGACAATGTCTATGGCGACCGCAACCTCATCTGCACCTGCCCGCCGATGGAGGCTTACGCCGAAGCGGCTGAATAAGGCATCAGTACAAACCAACATACGAAGGCCCGGAGCAATCCGGGCCTTTTTTCATGAAGAAATCGCAGTGCGGCCTAACCGGGCTTTCTCGCTGCAAGGGCCTTTGTTTTTTCGATCCTGCTTGTCCAACAAGTGCGAGGATGCAAGACGACCAGATTGATGTCCTGATCGGGCGCGTTGCGCTCGAAGACCGCTCTGCATTTTCCGCACTTTATCAGGCAACCCGCCCGAAACTTTTTGCGATCTGCATCCGTATCTTGAAAGACCGGACGGATGCGGAAGAGGCGCTACAGGAAATCTATCGACCTCATCCGGGCGCGAAAGCCCGTGAGCGACGACATCGATACCGTGCTGGACCTTGAAGACCAATCGATCCCCCGACCCGGAAATGCAAATCGTGATGCGCGATGAAGGCCGGCGGATTGATAGATGCATGGAGGAACTGCGGCCGGATCAGTCTGCTGCCGTGCGGCGAGCCTATGTGGAGGGTTTGAGTTATGCGGAACTGGCGGAAGAGATGAACGCGCCGCTCAATACGGTGCGGACATGGCTTCGCCGCAGCCTGCTGAAACTGAGAGAGTGCATGGAACGATGACATCGGGCGCACATAGTCATGGCATCAGTCCGCAGGATGAAGTCCTGGCGGCTGAATACGTGCTTGGCCTTCTTTCGCTGGAAAAGCGCCGGATGGTCGAAAAGCGCATGGCTGATGACGCCGACTTTCAGCGCCATGTGGAGCGCTGGCAGAGCGACACCGTGACGTTCAACGATGCCTATGGCGAGATTGCCCCCGATGCCTCGGTGTTCAACCGCATCGAACAGCGCCTGTTCGCCGACCGCCCCGATAATGCCGCCGGTTCGCTCTGGCAGTCGCTTGTCTTCTGGCGCGGCGTATCGCTTGTCTCGTCGCTTGCGGCTGTCGTCGCGATAGCCTTTGTATCAGGTCTGCTTCCGCCTGCTGGCAGGCAGGCGGCGCTGCTCGTTGCCAACCTCACAGCCCCCGGCAACGTGATCGATCTCGCGGCGTCTTACGACGCGTCGAGCGGACGCCTGAAGATCACGCCCGTTGCAGCAGATGGCGGTGAACGCCGGTCGCTCGAACTGTGGCTGGTGCCGCCGGCAGGCAATCCGAAATCGCTCGGCATCATCAATGCGGCCGTTGATGCCGACATGGTCATTTCGCCCGAGATACAGGGTAGTCTCGGCGAAGGTTCGGTATTCGCCGTCAGCCTTGAACCGTTCGGTGGTTCGCCCACCGGCCTTCCCACCGGCCCGATCGTGGCTTCGGGTACTGCGCGTCGCCTGTAACAGGCCGCAGTTAATCCTTTTTAAAATCAGCTATTTATCATTTTTCTTGGCTTGCCTGAAACTTCGCGGGGCCAACCTCCGTCTCTTGTGTTGCTACGAATGACCGATAGCGGCCACTGGAAGGACTACCTTTCGGGGCGAGGATGTCACCAAGGAGGAATAACAATGTACAAAGTTTCTGTTCGCGCCATGACGCTGGCCGCAGCTCTTTCCATCGGCATGGTTTCCGCTTATGCCGCAAACCCCAAGGTTGGCGGCGCCGCGATGTTCGAGAACAAGAACATCGTTGAAAATGCGATGAACTCGAAAGACCACACCACGCTCGTCGCAGCGGTGAAGGCCGCCGGTCTTGTCGAAACGCTTCAAGGCAAAGGTCCGTTCACGGTGTTCGCACCGACCAACGAAGCTTTTGCGGCCCTTCCGAAGGGTGCGGTCGATGATCTTCTGAAGCCGGAGAACAAGGAAAAGCTGGTCAAAGTGCTGACCTGCCACGTGGTTGCCGCCAACGCACTGTCACCCGCCATCGAAAAAATGATCAAGGACGACAAAGGCGAGCATGATGTGAAGACCGTCGGCGGCTGTGTGCTCAAAGCCAAGGAAAGCATGGGCAAAATTACCCTGACGGATGAGAACGGCACGGTTGCGCACGTCACCATCGCGGACGTCAAGCAATCCAACGGCGTCATTCACGTCATAGACAAGGTGCTGCTGCCGAAGATGTAATATAGCGAAACGGCAGACGACTGGCACATACAGAGGCCCGGATCGCTCCGGGCCTTTTCCGTTGCAGCGCCAAGATTTAACGACCTCGCCACACACGATTGATCGTCTCGCGTTCCATGATAAACCGGATGTGCAATCAAGCGGGGATGGAGTGTAAATGCGTCTGATTTGCCTGAATGGTTGGGGTGGAAAGCTTCATGACGAGCTTGTTCCCTATATCGCCTCATCCGATCCAGATATTCTGTGCCTGCAAGAGGTGGTGCACACGCCGACTGCCAGGCAGGACTGGCTGAGCTACCGCGATCATGGCATCGACCTGCCGCAGAGGGCGAACTTCTTCCACGATATCGCCGGGGCCTTGCCGGATCATCTGGCGATCTTCTGCCCGGCGGCGCAGGGCGATCTCTGGCACAGCGAGACACGATATTCTTCCCAATGGGGGCTGGCGACCTTTGTGCGCAAGTCCATCGCCATCGTTGCGCAGGCGCAAGGGTTCGTACACGGCAGCTTCTCTGCGGACGGATATGGAGATCACCCGCGCTCGCGCACGGGTCACGCCATCAGGGTCTTCGACTTCACGACCGGTCAGCCGGCCGTTATTGCCCATATGCACGGGCTGCGCGATCCCAATGGCAAACACGATATCCCTGCCCGCCTGGCGCAGGCAAAACGCCTTGTGCAACTTGTCAAAAACATTGCTGAAGATGGCGACCGGATCATCGTCTGCGGTGATTTTAATGTCCTGCCTGACAGTGAAACCTTCACCGTGCTGAAGGAACTCAATCTCGTCGAGCTCGTCACGACACGCGGCTTTACCGATACCCGGACCTTGCATTATGCCAAAGACAACCGTTATGCCGACTACATGCTGGTCAATCCGGTGGTGAAGGTCGATCACTTCGATGTGGTGAGGCAGCCGGAGGTCTCGGACCACTGCCCTTTGCTGCTCGAATTCAGCTGAAGACACCTAGCAACATCATCCGTCATTTTTCACGGCCTGCTGCGTCAGCGCACCAGCCGTATATCACTCGTCACCACCGTCTTGCCGGTCCGGCCATCCTTGTCGGTGGTGCGCAGGCGCAGGCCATTGGCGCCAACCTTCTCGATGGTCATGGCGGCGATGCGGTCACCGTTGATATCGCGGTTCCAGCGAACCGTTAGGTTGATCGCATTTCCCTGCCTTGTGCCCGAAAGCGCAGACGGGCGACCGGAAGGACCGGTATAGGCGCCGCTATAGCGGCCACCCTTCGCCGAGAGATCGGCGGCGATTGCGCGCCTTACGACGAGAAGTCCCCGGCAAGTGCCGGACATGTTGAGCGACGATGCCTCCGCATTGGAATTCAGCGTGCAGTTCACGTTGATTGGCGGCGTGCCGATGCGGGTAATCACGGTTCCCTTGCCCGCCCATGTGCCTTTCAGCGACGAGAGGAATTCGCGTTCATCGGCATGCGCGGGCTGTGCGCCGAGCAATCCGGCGGAAAATAAAATTGCGAGAGCCTTGGTCTTCATGGCGAGTATCCGTTTTTTCCTCGAAGACTAACTCGCTTGCACCGCGAAACGTTCCTCCGGCCTATTCTGCAAAGGGCAAAATATCGAAGGACTTATGTTTCTGTCGTGTCAATGCAACCAAATGCGGGCACAGATGTTTCTCGCCAGCCTCGATCAATTTCCGATCAGCTCTTGCATATTTTTCGGAGCATATTTCATGACGACTATCGGCATTTCGGCACCGCGCGGCAGCCTTCCTTCCGGTGGTCTGCCCCGCAGCGGTGGCATTTCAGACCGCACGCTTTTTGCTCTTGCAGCGCTGAATTTTTTTCTCGCCGATGCCCGCGACGGCCTTGGGCCGTTTCTGGATGCATTTTTGGCGACGCAGGGCTGGTCTTCGCTTTCACTAGGCATGATCGCCACGGTCGGAGGCCTAGTCGGTCTGCTTGCCACACCGCTATGCGGCGCGCTGGTGGATGGTACCACGTGGAAGAGGACGCTGATTGCCATTCCCGTCGTCCTCGTGACCATCGGCGCGCTGATCACGCTGATCTTTCCGGATGCATGGATCGTCTGGACCGGTCAGATCATGACGGCGGTTGTCGGCGCAGTGGTCGGACCTGCGCTTTCCGGCCTCACACTCGGCCTGGTCGGTGAGCGCCTGTTCTCCCATCAGATCTCGCGCAATGAATTCTGGAACCATGGCGGCAATTTCGCCTCGCTTTTCGCGACCTATGTGGTGGTCACCTTCTTTGGCATGAACGGCATCATCGGCCTCATGCTGCTGACTGCCGCAGGCGCATTGGTCGCGACGGCGGCCATCGACCCTGATCGAATCGACCACAAGGTCGCCCGCGGCCTTGCCGAAGACAAGGGGGAACCCGGTCCATCCGGCATCAAGGTGCTGCTGCAGGAGCGCGGGCTGATCTTTCTCGCCATCATTATGCTTATCTTCCACTTCGGCAACGCGCCGATGGGCCGGTTGATCGCGCAGGATTTCGCCATCGAATTGCAGACGCCCTTCCGCACTACCGCGATCATTACCGGCGTCGCGCAATTCGCGATGATCTTCGTCGCCGCAATGGCCCCATGGCTGATACGCCGTTTCGGTCTCTCGACCGTGTTTATCGTCGCACTGGTCGCCCTGCCCATACGAGGTCTTCTTGCCTCAGCCTTTACGGATTTCTGGGTCATCTTCCCGGTGCAGTTTCTTGACGGCGTTGGCGCCGGCCTGCTCGGCATCGTCACCCCCGTTGCGGTGGAGAGGATTTTAAAGGGCACCGGCCGTTTTAATGTCGGCCTTGCCAGCGTCATGATGGTTCAGGGCATCGGCGCATCATTCAGCAATGTCGTTGCAGGCTGGCTGGTGACGAAGGGCGGTTATTCGCTGTCGCATCTCGTCGGCGGCGGCGTTGCCGCTATCGCCATCGGGCTTTTTCTTATCTATCGCAACGAGATAGCGCCGAAACAGAATGACGACGCAGTTTCTCAATAGCAGAACTGAGGTCGACAAATAAAAAGGAGGCCTGACGGCCTCCGGAAATCTCATAGTTTCTTAATGCAATCAGCCAACGAAAGCGCGCTCGATGACGAACTCGGCAGGCTTGTTGTTGGCGCCTTCAGTAAGGCCGGCCTTTTCAAGCAGTTCCTTGGTGTCCTTCAACATCGCCGAGGATCCGCAGATCATGCCGCGATCGATTTCGGGATCGAGTGCGGGAACACCAAGATCCGTAAACAGCTTGCCGTTCTCGATCAGCGTGGTGATACGGCCCTTGAAGGGGTAATCCTCGCGGGTGACGGTCGCGTAATGCTTGAGCTTGTCGCCGACGATTTCGCTCAGGAATTCATGGTTCCTGATTTCCTCGACCAGATCGAAACCGTATTTCAGTTCGGCCACATCGCGGCAGGTATGGGTGAGGATGACCTCTTCGAACTTCTCATAGGTCTCCGGGTCGCGGATCAGGCTCGCGAAAGGCGCAATGCCGGTGCCGGTCGAGAACATGTAGAGCCGTCTGCCCGGTGTCAGCGCATCCAGAACCAGCGTGCCTGTCGGCTTCTTGCGCATCAGCACGGTATCGCCGGGCTTGATCGCCTGCAGATGCGAGGTCAGCGGGCCATCGGGAACCTTTATCGAGAAAAACTCCAGTTCCTCATCCCAGGCGGGGCTGGCGATGGAATAGGCGCGGTAGATCGGCTTTTCGCCGACCATCAGCCCGATCATCGCGAATTCGCCAGAGCGGAAACGGAAGCCGGCCGGACGCGTCATGCGGAAACGGAACAGGTGATCCGTATAATGCTCCACCGACAAAACCGTCTCGGCGTAAACACCATCAGGTATCTTGATCGCGAAATCTTCCGTCTTGGCTGGCGCGTTCATTTCAGGTTCCGTCCGTTCATTCGATAAGCGACATTCTCCGTCCGGGCAATTATACCATTTTTGCTCCGGTTTGAAGGCATGAGAATGTCAATACTGCCATGCGCGGAAAATATGTATCCTAAACTCATATTTCCACGCAACGTGTCATTGGGCCGCACGGCGACGCCAGCTATAGGCCTCGCCACCACTCGCCGGCCGAGCCGTCGGCTGGTAATAGACCGGGATCTCCGGAAGGCGATTTTCGGACAGACGACGGATCGCCGTGTCGTTCGTCACCGCAAAGCTGGTAAAGCCGGTGCGCAGCATCAGCGGCACCTGGTCGATCAGCACATCGCCAACCGCCCTCACCTCGCCCGCAAAATTTAGACGGCTGCGCAGCAGCGAAGCGTGGCTGAAACCACGACCGTCATTGAATGCAGGAAAGCTGACGGCGACGAGGTCGATACGGTCGAGATAGGGTTCGAGCCTGAGGACATCGTCAGCCGGGGCGATGAGAACGCCGAGGCCGATATCGTTGCTTTCAGCGGCACGCACAAGGAAATCGGCAAGCGGCAGTAGCGGCTTTTGCTCGGCCGTTGCCTTCACTTCCTCGGTTTCAATCACCCAGGGATCGTTTTCCACGAAGCCGTCGCGGTTCCAGATTTTCGTCATGGCAATCTCCTCAGGCGGCTTCAGCGGCGGAACCGTAGAGCGCATCCTTGAATGGCTGCGGTCCGACGCGGCGATAGGCTTCGAGGAAGTTTTCCTCCTTCGAAAGGCGCAAGCCCAGATAGGTGTCGACGATGGTTTCCACCGCGTCTGTCACCTTTTCCGGCTCAAAACCACGGCCGATGATCTCGCCGATCGAGGTGTTTTCATCGCCCGATCCGCCAAGCGTGATCTGGTAGAGTTCGGCACCCTTCTTTTCCACGCCCAGAAGGCCGATATGGCCGACATGGTGATGGCCGCAGGCATTGATGCAGCCGGAAATCTTGATCTTCAGCTCACCGATTTCCAACTGACGCTCATGCGCGCCGAAACGGGTGGAGATTTCCTGCGCCAGCGGAATGGAGCGCGCATTGGCGAGCGCGCAATAGTCCAGCCCGGGACAGGCAATGATATCGGTAATCAACCCGGCATTGGCGGTTGCCAGTCCCGCACCCACCAGCGCGCGATAGACGGGCTCAAGATCAGCCAGCGCCACATGCGGCAGGATGATGTTCTGCTCGTGGCTGATGCGGATTTCATCGAAGGCATATTCCGCAGCAATGTCGGCGACGAGTTCCATCTGCTCGTCGGTCGCATCGCCGGGAATACCGCCGATCGGCTTCAGCGAGATCGTCACCATGCCGTAATCGGGATGCTTGTGCGGCGCGACGTTCTGCTCGACGAAACGGGCAAAACCCTCATCCGCCCGCTTCCAGCGCGCCAGACTTTCCCAGCCTTCAGGGCGGTCCTTTAATGCGGGCGGCGCGAAATAGGCGGTGATGGCCGCGATATCCGCATCCGGAAGCTTCAATTCGGTGTTTTTCAGTTCCGCGAATTCCACCTCGACCTGGCGGGCCAGTTCTTCCGCACCGGTTTCGTGTACGAGGATCTTGATACGCGCCTTGTATTTGTTGTCACGGCGGCCGTGCAGGTTATAAACGCGCATGATCGCGGTCGTGTAAGACAGGAGATCTTCTTCCGGCAGGAAGTCACGTATTTTCTTGGCGATCATCGGCGTGCGGCCCTGCCCGCCACCGACATAAACGGCAAAACCGATCTCACCCCTGTCGTTCTTCTTCAGGTGCAGACCGATATCGTGAACCTGAATGGCGGCGCGGTCGCGCTCGGCGCCCGTGACCGCAATCTTGAACTTGCGCGGCAGGAACGAGAATTCCGGATGCACGGAAGACCATTGACGCAGGATTTCCGCATAGGGGCGCGGATCGGCGACTTCGTCAGCGGCAGCGCCGGCGAAATGGTCGGCGGTCACATTGCGAATGCAGTTGCCGGACGTCTGCAATGCGTGCATTTCCACGCTCGCAAGTTCGGACAGGATATCCGGCGTGTCGGAAAGGCGTGGCCAGTTGTACTGGATGTTCTGGCGGGTGGTGAAGTGGCCGTAACCCCGGTCATATTTGCGGGCGATATGGGCCAGCATCCTCATCTGCTTGGAATTCAGCGTACCGTAGGGAATGGCGACGCGCAGCATATAGGCATGGAGCTGGAGATAGACGCCGTTCATCAGGCGCAGCGGCTTGAACGCGTCCTCGGCAAGCTCACCGGACAGCCGGCGCTCGACCTGATCGCGAAACTGTGCCACGCGGCCTTCAACAAATGCGTGATCGAATTCGTCGTAACGGTACATATTCTTCCTCAGACTGCGATAAATGCTGCATCGGCCGGCTTGAAGCCGTTGGCATAGTGCATGGTCGGGCCGGCGGCGCGAATGCGCTCGCGAAGCCGCGTCGGCCAAAGCTTGCCGTTCTCCTCAATGACATCGACGATATTCACGTCAACGACCTTGTTGGCGGAAAAATCGCGCTTGCCGATTTCCTCGAACGATGCGACGGCCTCCGCATGGCGCGCAACGATTGCGCCCTGCAGGTTCTCCGTCCATTCGCCATTGGCGTCGAGCCAGACGGCGATACCATCGCCCAGACGGTTGGCGGTCAAAACCTTGTCAGCCATTTGCATACTCCCGTTTAAGGTTCACTGGCCTCGCAGCAAGCGCAAGCGCCTCGGACCTGTCGAAATTGGCGCCCGCCACCGCATCGCCGATGATGACCATGACCGGACCGGTCAGTTCATCGCGATGTTCGAGGTCGGGCAGATCGTTCAATGTACCATGCAGCAGGCGGCGATCCGCGCGGCTGGCATTTTCGATGACGGCCACCGTCGTTTCCACGCCGAGCCCCGCCTCTATCAGCCGTGTCGCCACCGAAGCGGCAACGCTGCGGCCCATATAGACGGCGATGGTTGCACCCGAGACGGCGAGACGTGCCCAATCGGGCAAGACATCGCCGGTCAGATCGTGACCGGTGGTGAAAATCAGCGACGAGGCGACACCGCGCAGCGTCAGCGGCAATTCGAAATCCGCAGCGGCGGCAAAGGCCGAAGTGATGCCGGGCACGATCTCGTAACCGATGCCAGCGTCACGCAACGCCGCCATCTCCTCGCCCGCCCGGCCATAAACCAGCGGATCACCGGATTTGAGGCGAACGACGCGCTTGCCATCCTTGCCGAGACGCACCAGCAGGCGGTTGATCTCATCCTGCGACTTCGTATGGCAGCCCTTGCGCTTGCCGACAGACAGTCTTTCGGCATCGCGGCGACCCATATCGACGATCGCCTGCGGTACCAGCGCATCATAAACGATGACGTCGGCCTCCATCAACACGCGCTGCGCGCGCAGCGTCAACAGGTCTTCCGCACCGGGGCCAGCGCCGACAAGCCAGACGCGGCCTTCACTGCGTTCGGGCGATTGCAACAGACGGTTGGCGGCATCGCGGGCGGAAAGCGTATCGCCGAGAGCGACGGCATCTGCGACAGCACCGGAAAAGAACCGCCGCCAGAAATTGCGTCTCAATGCGCCCTTGGGCACGTTTTTTTCCGCCGCATCACGATACTGCACCGCAAGGCGGGCAAGCTTGCCAAGCGACGGTGACAGCATCTGGTCGATACGCACGCGGATCATCTGGGCGAGAACCGGCCCTGCCCCTTCGGTGCCAATGGCGATGGCGACGGGCGCGCGGGCGACAAGCGCCGGGGTGAAGAAATCGCAAAATTCCGGCTGGTCCACCGCATTGGCGGGGATTTTCTTAGCGCGCGCAGCCGTAACTATCTCGCGGTCCAGCGCCTCGTCCCCGGTGGCGGCAAAAACCAGCGTCGCGCCTTCGATCAACTGGCTGGAGAAACCCAAAGCCCGATGATCAATGCCGTTCTCGCGGAGATAGCGCACAAAATCCGCTTCCGGCTTGTTGGCATAGGCAATGATATGCGCATTGGTATTGGCGAGAAGCCTCACCTTCGCGAACGCTTCATCACCATTACCGAACACAGCGACCTGCCGTCCCTCAACCCGGAAGAAGGCGGGGAAGGTAGAAAGGCGGTCGCCAGCAGCGGAAAAATCATGTTCGTTGTGCATTGGACATATATCTCGCATTGCGGTGCAAGATTGAAGAAACAGAAATTCAAGCCTTTCCGACACCTGGATTTTTATTTCTCGAAGACCCCGGTTTTGGAGGAAAACAAACCGGCAGCGCTTTTTCGCGCCTGCGCGAGGCCTGAGAATCCCCTCAGAATCCCTTGACAAAGCGGGTGCCCGCGCCGAACAAGGAGCAACGATTATCCGTCGATTTCTCCATGCAAAGACCGCTTTTCCCTGAGGCGGCACGAAGGATCAGACCCTTGACCAGCCACACCCTCGCCGCCCGCCTTCTCGATGTCATCGAACAGGATATTCTGCCCTTGACGGCGCGCGGCGTCAGCCTTGGAAACAAGGTGTTCGGTGCGGCGATCCTGCGAAAATCCGATCTGTCGCTGGTGATAGCGGAGACCAATAACGAACTGGAAAACCCGCTTTGGCATGGCGAAGTGCACACGCTGAAGCGGTTTTACGAGCTGGGCGAGAAGCCGAACACCAAGGACCTGATTTTTCTTTCTACCCATGAACCCTGCACCATGTGCATGTCCGCCATCACCTGGGCCGGTTTCGACAATTTCTATTCCTTTTTCAGCCATGAGGATTCACGCGACGCTTTCGCGATCCCGCACGATCTGAAAATCCTGAAGGAAGTTTTCGGGCTGGAGCCGGGCGGCTATCGCCGCACTAACGCCTTCTGGAACTCTTTCTTCATCGCCGATCTGGTGGAGGGCGAAGACGACCCGCTGAAAACCACGCTGAAGGCGCAGACGGCCCGTATCAAGGCCGCTTATGACGATCTGTCCACCAGCTATCAGTCGTCCAAGAGCGGCAACGATATTCCGTTGAATTAGAGCGTTTCCGGGCGATTTTCCGTCAGGATAATGCGAAAACCAAGAATGAAGGTTTGTGACATATGGAAGCCTCGAAGGATATTTCCCGCCTGATCGAGATCATGGAAGCGTTGCGCCAGCCCGAAACCGGTTGCCCGTGGGATGTCGTCCAGACCTTCGAGACGATCAAGCCCTATACCATCGAAGAGGCTTACGAAGTCGCCGACGCCATCGAGCGCAAGGACATGGATGATCTTTGTGAGGAGCTGGGCGACCTTCTGTTGCAGGTGGTTTTCCATGCCCGCATTGCCGAGGAACGAGGTGAATTCGCCTTTGGCGACGTGGTCGAGGCCGTCACCTCGAAGATGATCCGCCGCCACCCGCATGTCTTTGCCGTTTCCGAGGCCGATACGCCTGACAGCGTCAAGCTCCAATGGGACCGGATCAAGGCCGAAGAAAAACGCGAACGGGCTGAGCGCCGCGCCCGCCGGGGTATCACCGAGGATTTCAAGGCCGGCTTTCTGGGCGGCGTGCAGCGCAGCCAGCCGGCGCTCACCGAGGCCCTGAAGCTGCAGGAACAGGCCGCGCGCGCCGGTTTCGACTGGTCAGATCCCGCTCCCATTCTCGACAAGATCGAGGAGGAAATCGCCGAACTGCGTGAGGCGCTGGCGGAGGGGAAACCGGAGAAAGTCTCGGACGAACTCGGCGATCTGATCTTTGCCCTCGTCAATATCGGCCGGCATGTCAAAGCCGATCCGGAAGATGCGCTGCGCGGCACCAATACGAAATTCCGCAGGCGTTTCAATCACATCGAGACATCGCTCACCGAAAATGGCGAGACACTGGAAGAAGCGAGCCTTGAGCGGATGGAAGACCTGTGGCAGGCGGCAAAACGTATCGAGCGCTCGCTCGATACGTTTTCGTCCTGATCAAGCGGATCTGTTCGAAAAACAGGAGCGTCGGCGCTCCCGAGACTGGCGACGTGAGGGAAGCTCCGCCATCGTTCTCGAAGACCTCAGCGCTCCCAGTCCTCGCGTTCGCGGACGGTCGCTTTACCAAGCTTGCGCTCCAACTCGGCGGCCTGCGTTTCCGACAGGCGCACATCGAGCGCCACCGATCCGTCCTCATGGTCTTCACGGGCATCCACGATGGAATTGCTGTAGACCCAGGAAATCAGCGGCAGCTGCTCAACGGAAAGCACGACGGTCGTTTCCGTCAGCACACCGGAGAGGCGCTTTGAAATCTCGTCCATCAGGGCATCGACGCCCTCACCCGTGATTGCCGAAACGGCGCGAATATCCGAACGGCCTTCGGCGCGCTGCATGATGGCGTCATGCGCTTCCGGCTCGAGGCGGTCGACCTTGTTCCAGACCTCGATGATGCGCTTTTCGGCTTCCTTCTCGTCAATGCCGAGATCGCCGAGAATACGCAGCACATCCGCAGACTGGGCGGCATTATCCGGATCGGACATGTCGCGCACATGCAGAACGAGATCGGCTTCCAGCACCTCTTCCAGCGTGGCGCGGAAGGCGGCGACGAGATGCGTCGGCAGGTCGGAAATAAAACCCACCGTATCGGACAGGATGACTGTGCGACCATGCGGCAGCTTCATCCGGCGCAATGTCGGGTCGAGCGTGGCGAACAGCATGTCCTCCGCCAGAACGCCCGCACCGGTGATGCGGTTGAACAGCGTGGATTTACCGGCATTGGTGTAACCAACGAGAGCCACGATCGGATGCGGAACCTTGCGGCGCTTGGCGCGATGAAGCTGGCGGGTGCGCACCACCTGCTCCAGTTCCTTTTCGAGCTTGACGATGCGATCCTGCAGCAATCGTCTGTCGGCCTCAATCTGCGTTTCACCCGGACCACCCATGAAGCCCGCACCACCGCGCTGGCGTTCAAGGTGGGTCCAGCTTCTGACGAGGCGACCCTTCTGGTAGTTCAGATGCGCAAGATCGACCTGCAACGTGCCTTCCTTGGTGGAGGCGCGTCGGCCGAAGATTTCAAGGATGAGACCGGTCCGGTCGATGACCTTGGCATTCCACTGCTTTTCGAGATTGCGCTGCTGCACCGGGGTCAGAGGATGATCGACGATCACCAGGCCGGAATCGGTCTCATCGAGCAGATGGCCGATTTCCTCGATCTTGCCGGTGCCGAACAATGTCGCCGGGCGCGGCTGGTTGACCGAAACGATCAGACCCTGCGTCACATCCAGATCGATGGCGAGCGCCAGCCCCTTCGCTTCCTCAAGCTTGGCTTCAACAGAGCGGCCGGGAGCGACGGGGCCTGCCGCCGCCTCGCGATTTTCGCGCTGCTGCTTGAGGACGGGCACGAGGACAACCGCGCGCATGTCGTCGCGGCGCTTCTCCTGCTCCGGAATGATCGATTCGTTCGAAGTGTCGCGCGTCGAAATGGGCTCAGCCTTATCCAGAAAGAAGATTGCGGCCGACCGCATCCGCGCGGGCGGCCATGGGAATTAACCTGACGGAACGGGAAATGTTCCCGATCCGGGTCAGTCTATATCGAATATCCGTCGAGGGAGCCGATCAGGCCGCGCCTTCTTCGCTTTCGAACATCTGCATCGGCTGACCGGGCATGATGGTGGAGATCGCATGCTTGTAGACCAGCTGCGAATGACCGTCACGGCGCAAAAGCACGCAGAAATTGTCGAAGGAGGTGACAACGCCCGTCAGCTTGACGCCGTTGATCAGGAAAATCGTGAGCGAAATCTTCTGCTTACGAACGGTATTGAGGAAGAGATCCTGAAGGTTTTGAGAACGTTCCGCCATAGCGCCGCTTCTTTCTTTTTTGCCGGCAGGGATACCGGAAAATAATCAATCAATAATAAGCCGGCCAAGTCTTGTCCCCCGCTTGGCTGACCTCAAACTCTGGTATCAAATCATGTTCCGTTCCGCAACGGTCAAAACAGTCTGACGACTACGAGTATTGACCCGCATTTTCGATTCGGGACAGTCAAAAATATTGTATCGAAACACGGAAAAGTTGTTCCACGTCGCGCACCGCATCGGCGGATGCAAAGAGTACGACACGGTCTTTCGCCTTGATTTTCGTGCTGCCGTCAGGACGGATCACCACGCCGTCGCGATAGATAGCTCCGATGCGCACGCCTTCGGGCATGTCGATGTCGCGGAACGATTGCCCGACCAGCGGCGATGTCTCCAGCGCCTCCGCCTCGATTACCTCCGCCGAACCGCGCTGCACGGCATAGACCGAACGGATGCGACCCTTGCGCACATGCTGAAGCACGCGGGAGATCGTCACTGCCCTGGGGTTGATATAGGCATCGAGACCCAGAGAACGGGCGACATCGTGGAATGACGTGCTGTTCAAGAGCGCCAGATTCGATTTGCAGCCGAGCTGCTTGGCAATCACGGCGGCCAGAATATTGGTCTGGTCATTGTTGGTGAGCGTGACGATCAGGTCCGCATCCTGAATATCGGCCTGCATCAGGATTTTCTGATCGAGCGCCGAACCGTGCATGACAATGGTGTGGCTCAGCTGCTCGGATGCGGAAACCGCCCTGTCGCGGTCGGCCTCGATGATCTTCACCCGCGTTTTCGGCTGCAGCTCCTCGATCTTGCGCGCGACGAAATGGCCGATGTTGCCGGCGCCTGCAATCACGATGCGCTGCGCTTCCTGCTCCTCGTGACCGAAGAGGCTGAGGGTGCGGCGGGCGTGCTGGCGCTGGCAGATGACATAGGCAAGGTCGCCCACCCGCAACTGTTCCGAAGAATGCGCCACCTTGAGGATACCATTTCGGTAAACGCCCACCACCGTGGCGATGAGGTCGGGAAAGAGGCTGGAGAGTTGCTGCAGCGGCGTATTGATGACAGGGCAATCTTCCATGCACTCGATGGCCAGCATGTAGATCGTATCTTCCGCGAACCGCACGACGTCGGTGGCGCCCGGGAAAGCGATACGCCGCAGCACCATCTTGCCGACTTCGACTTCCGGAGAAATCGTCACGTCAATGGACATGTTCTCGCGGCTGAAGAGATCGGCATATTCCGGCTTCAGATAGCTCTGGTCGCGGATGCGGGCGATCTTGGTCGGCACGCTGAAGAGCGCATGCGCCACCTCACAGGCGACGATATTGATCTCGTCATGCAACGTCACCGCGATGATCATGTCGGCCTGATCGGCGCCGGCCTTGGCCAGCATGTCCGGGTGAGCGCCATGGCCGACATAACCGCGCACATCCAGCGTCTCGGTTATGGCGGTAATAAGCGGTGCGGCGGTATCGATGACAGATACCTCATTGTCTTCCCGCGACAATTGTTCGGCGATGCCGTAACCCACCTGCCCTGCGCCGCAAATGATGACTTTCATGCTGTCTCTCTGACGGAATAATCGTTTACGGCGAAGCGCCTTCGTCCCTTATACGCCGAGAGATTTCAGTTTGCGATGCAGCGCCGACCTTTCCATGCCGACAAATTCCGCCGTGCGCGAAATATTGCCGCCGAAGCGGTTGATCTGGGCCATCAGGTAGTCCCGCTCGAACATTTCACGCGCTTCGCGCAGCGGCAGGGTCATGATGTGCTGGTCGCCCTGCGCCGAAATCTTCGGCAGCATATCGCCAATATCCGACGGCAGCATGTCGGCCGAGATCGGCGCTTCGCCGCCCTCGGGACGCGCCAGGATCATCAGCCGCTCGATATTGTTGCGAAGCTGGCGGATATTGCCCGGCCAGTCGTGGGTCTGGAGAACGGCCATGGCGTCATCCCCGATCTTGCGCGGGCGGATGCCCGCCTGCTCGGAAATCTGCCGCATGAACATGTCGACGAGGAAAGGGATATCCTCGCGGCGCTCGGAAAGCGCCGGCACCTTCACCGGCACAACGGCGAGACGATGATAGAGGTCCTCGCGGAACTGGCCTTCGGCGATCAGGCTTTCAAGGTGATGGGCGGTTGAGGAAATGATGCGCACATCCACCTTCACCCGCTTGCCGCCGCCGACACGCTCGAACTGCTGATCGACCAGCACGCGCAGGATCTTGTTCTGCGTTTCGCGCGGCATTTCGCCGACTTCATCGAGATAGAGAACACCGCGATGGGCCTCTTCGAGCGCGCCCACCTTACGCGGCTGTCCTGGCAGGCCTTCCGTACCGAAAAGCGCGATTTCCATGCGGTCCGGCGTGATCGTCGCCGCATTCAGCGCCACGAAAGGTCCCGTGGCGCGTGAGGATTTCTTATGCACCATGCGCGCCACCAGCTCCTTGCCGGAACCGGAGGGGCCAAGGATCATGATACGGCTGTTGGTGGGGGCGACCCGGTCGATGGTCTGGCGAAGCTGCGACACGGCAAGTGATGCGCCGACGAGTTCAACCGCGTCACCGGTGCGCTTCTTGAGTTCCTGAACCTCGCGCTTCAGCTTGGAGTTTTCCAGCGCCCGCTCGGCGATCAGGATCAGCCGGTCGGCCTTGAACGGCTTTTCGATGAAGTCGAAAGCGCCACGCTTGATGGCGTTGACGGCGGTTTCGATATTGCCGTGACCGGAAATCATGACGACAGGAATTTCAGGGTGGCGGCTCTTGATTTCATCCAGCAGCGCCAGACCGTCGAGCTTCGAGCCCTGCATCCAGATGTCGAGAAAGATCAGGCGCGGCACGCGTTCCGAAATGGCGGCCAGCGCGCTGTCACTGTCGAACGCCATGCGGGTCTCGTGCCCCTCGTCGGAAAGAATGCCCGCTACGATTTCGCGAATGTCCGCCTCGTCATCCACGACCAGAATATCAGACGCCATATGCTGCTTCCTTGTTATTTTCGCTGCCGACCGCCTCGATATAGGGCAGCAGCACTCGGATCATGGCGCCATGGCCATGGTCGAATTCGGCC
Organism: Agrobacterium sp. 719_389; assembly: GCF_900188475.1. Lineage (NCBI taxonomy): Bacteria > Pseudomonadati > Pseudomonadota > Alphaproteobacteria > Hyphomicrobiales > Rhizobiaceae > Agrobacterium > Agrobacterium sp. 719_389. The sequence continues at coordinate 215,411 of NZ_FYEM01000001.1, read as the reverse complement.
GGGGCATCATGGAGCTCCAGATACCCGCCATGTTCTTCGATGATCTTCTTCACGATGGCGAGGCCGAGGCCCGTGCCCTTGTCCCGCATCGTCATATAGGGTTCGAGAATGCGGTGACGGTTCTCGACGGGAAGGCCGCGGCCATTGTCGATGATATCGGCCACGAAACGCGAATTGGCCTCGTCGAAGGATGCGCGCACCAGGATTTTACCCGGACGCTTTTCGCCTTCCACCGCCTCAATCGCTTCCGTCGCATTCTTGATGAGATTGCCGAAGGCCTGCCCCAGCATGCGGGCATCGAACATGCCCTCCAGCGGGATGTCGCCCAGCTCTGTTGAGAACTTCGTGTCGGCGGCGCTGATTTCGCGCAGGAACGCCGCGTCCTTCAGTATCGATCGCAGGTCCGATTTTTCCTTCGTCGGCTTCGGCATACGCGCAAAAGCCGAGAATTCATCCACCATCCGGCCGATATCCCCAACCTGCCGGACGATGGTATCCGTACACTGGTCGAAGATGGCGCGGTCGCTCTCGTCTATCTGCTTGCCGAAACGGCGCTTGATGCGCTCGGCGGAAAGCTGGATCGGCGTCAGCGGGTTCTTGATTTCATGGGCAATGCGGCGCGCCACATCCGACCATGCCGTCGAGCGCTGGGCAATGACGAGATCGGTAATGTCATCGAGCGTGATGACGTAGCTGTCGCGGCTGTCGCGGGCGTCCTCGCGGGTCACCTGCACGTTCAGAGTCCGCTCCTTGCCGCGCCGCATGATGTTGATCTGCTTGCGGAAGTTACCGCGCGACCAGGTATTCGCCTCGGTCACGACCTGTTCGATTTCAGGCGCGATCTCCGAAAGCTGCGCGCCGATAAGCTGCTCGGAGGTCTGCGCCAGGAATTCTTCACCCGAGGGATTGACGATGGTGATCCTGCGGTTCTCATCGACGCCGATGACAGCGGCGGTGACGCCTGACAGCACGGCCTCGATGAAGCGGCGGCGATCGTCAATATCGTCTTTCGCTTCGATGATCTGGTCCTGCTGGCTGCGCAGTTCCGAGACCATCTTGTTGAAGGTGCGCGAGAGACGCCCGACGTCGCCGTCGACGGCGCGCACGGGCACCAGCACATGCATGTTGCCGGTGGCGACACTGTCGGCGGCGCTGATGAGAAGGCGGATCGGCCGCACGATACGGTCGGCCACCGCGATCGCCGTCCATATCGCCGCAAGAAGCACGATCAGCGCGAAACCGAGATAGAGGATCGCAAACGCGATCTGCAGCGGCGCGCGGCCTGCCTCCATCGCCTTGTATTCGGCGCGGTTCTCTTCCATCAACCGCATCGCGCCCATCACCTTGGGATCGACGGCGCGTACGGTGTAAAGGAAGGTGCCGCTGATGCCCTCAAGCTTGATAATGGCGCCAACGAGGTTGGTGATGCCAGGCGGGATCAACGTCGGCTGGCCGGCGGCGGCCTTTTCCAGCGCATCATGCGGAATGGCGGGAAGCGGTTTTTCCGTCTTGATATCGGCCTGCGCGACGGCGTCGCCGTCTTCCTGCACCAGAAACGCGCCAAGCAGGCCGCGTCCCTTGGCCTGACGGGTCATGAGGTCAACGAAGCCGGTACGGTCGAGATAAAAAAGCGCGCGGTTGCGGTCGAGGTCGGTGGCCATCGACAGGGTCTGGCCCTGAAGATAACCGGCATTTTCCATCATATAGGCCTGGGCGATGTTGCTCGATGAATCGACGATCGACTGCGTGCGCAGCGAAAACCAGCGGTCGAGACCGACATTCAGCGTCAGGCTGGCGAAAATGGCGACAAGCACGGCGGGCGTGATCGCCACGATGGAGAACAGCACGACGATACGTACGTGCAGACGCGCCGCCGCCCTTCCCTTTTTGCGCGCTTTCAGCAGGCGGTTGATTTCTCGGCCGATCAGGAAAATCAGACCGATCACAAAAATCGAATTGATCACGACCGAAGCGATGACGACATTCGATGTCGGCGCAATGGGCGTCACGCCGAGAAGCACGAAAAGGGTGAGAATGGCGCAGACGAGGGCGACGCCAGCGAGCACCAGCCCCGGCAGAGCGAAAGACATCCTGCGATCGGCAACCACCATGCCCGCTGCTTCGTCAGCAACGGCGTTTTCGGCGGCGGGTTTCCGCATCAACTACTCCCAATCGCTGGCCAGCCAGCACCACATTCCTGAAGTCAGGCAAGACTCGCCGCAGTTCGGCGAATCTCTCCCTCCTAGTGTTTTCCAAGCAACACAATGTGGCGAAAATGCAACGACAGATGCGACCTTGTCAACATTCTCAGCTGGGGCGGGAGCTGCGATACACGGAAACTCCAAGCTCGCGGATTTTCTTGCGCAATGTATTGCGGTTGAGGCCGAGAAGATCGGCAGCCTTGATCTGGTTGCCGCGCGTCGCCGTCAAGGCGGCGAGAATCAACGGATATTCCAGTTCACGCAGCACGCGGTCATAAAGACCCGGCGGCGGCAGGCCATCGCCGAAGCTTGCGAAATAATCCCGCATGTTTTCCTCGACCGCCTGCGAAATGGTGAGCGAGCCGGTACGGACCGCCATCTTGTCGAGCGGGCTGTCCGGGACATCCGACTGCAACTCCTGCTCGATGATCTCGCGGGTGATGACTTCCTGCGGATAAAGCGCCATCAGCCGGCGGATCAGGTTTTCCAGCTCGCGCACGTTGCCGGGCCAGGCATAGGCCTTCATGACCTCCAGCGCCTCGGTCTCAAAACGCTTGCCTTCCAACCCTTCCTTTTCACCCTGCTGGATGAAATGGCGCACGAGATCGGGAATATCCTCAGCCCGGTCACGCAGCGGCGGGAGCCTGAGCGGCACGACGTTCAGGCGATAATAGAGGTCTTCGCGGAAGAGACCCTGATTGATCGACTGCTTCAAATCCTTGTTGGTGGCGGCGACGATGCGGACATCGGTGCGGATCGGCGTACGTCCGCCGACGGTCGTATATTCACCCTGCTGCAAGACGCGCAGCAGGCGCGTCTGGGCGTCCATCGGCATGTCGCCGATTTCATCGAGGAACAGCGTGCCGCCCTCGGCCTGTTCGAAACGGCCGGTCGAGCGGTTCTGCGCGCCGGTGAAAGCGCCCTTCTCATGGCCGAACAGTTCGGATTCGATCAGATCGCGCGGGATTGCCGCCATGTTGATGGCGACGAAGGGCCCGTTGCGGCGCTTGCCGTAATCATGCAGCGCGCGCGCCACCAGTTCCTTACCCGTACCGGATTCGCCTGTTATCATCAGCGTCAGATCGGTCTGCATCAGGCGGGCGAGAACGCGGTAGATTTCCTGCATCGCCGCCGAGCGGCCAACCAGCGGCATGCCATCCTGCATGTCGTCATCAAGCTTGGCCGGCTTGCGCTTCGGCTCCGACAGGGCGCGGCCGATGATCGCGATCAGTTCCGTCAGGTCGAAGGGCTTCGGCAGATAGTCGTAAGCGCCTTTTTCCGAGGCCTTGATGGCGGTCATGAAGGTGTTCTGCGCGCTCATGACGAGAACCGGCAGATCCGGACGGGCCTTCTTGATGCGCGGCAGAAGGTCGAAGGCGTTTTCATCCGGCATCACGACATCGGTCACGACAAGATCGCCCTCGCCCGCCGAAACCCAGCGCCAGAGCGTTGCGGCATTGGAGGTGATGCGCACGTCGTAACCGGCGCGGCTCAGCGCCTGGTTCAGAACGGTGCGGATTGCGGCATCATCATCGGCGACGAGGATCGTAGCTGTCATGGGTCATTTCCTGTCGTGTTCGGCAAGGTGATGTCGTCGAGCGCCACTTCCGGCGAGACGGGCATCAATACGCGGAAAGTCGTGCGGTGGTTCTGGCTGTCGCATTCGACAATGCCGCCATGGGCGCCGATCAGCTTGGCGACAAGCGCCAAGCCCAGGCCCGAACCATTCGTCTTTGTGGTGATGAAGGGATCGAAGAGATGCGGCAGCAGATCGGCCGGAACGCCCGGACCATTGTCATGCACGCAGAATTCGAGCGGCAGCGAGATGCGCTCGCGGCTGCCGGCGACCGAAAGCCGCATGCCGGGACGGTAGGCGGTGGTCAGCAATATCTCGCCATCCGGCTGGTTGCCCACGGCTTCCGCCGCATTCTTCACCAGATTGAGGAAGACCTGCACCAGCTGGTCACGATTGGCATAGACCGGCGGCAGCGACGGGTCATAGTTCTCGGAAATCTTGATGTTGCGGGCAAAACCGGCCTTGGCGATGGCCTTCACATGATCGAGCACCGAATGGATGTTGACCGGCACGCGATCCACCGGCCGCTCGTCGGAAAACACCTCCATGCGGTCGACCAGCGAAACGATACGGTCGGTCTCATCGCAGATCAGCCGCGTCAGCGCCCGGTCCTCATCGGCAACCGATGTCTCCAGAAGCTGGGCCGCGCCGCGAATGCCTGACAGCGGGTTCTTGATTTCATGCGCGAGCATCGAGGCAAGGCCGGTGACGGAACGGGCAGCGGCGCGATGGGTCAATTGCCGGTCGATCTTGTCGGCCATCGACCGTTCCTGGAAGACGACGACAACCGAACCTGGCTCGCTGACAACAGGCGCGACATAGAGATCGACCAGCTTGTCCTGTCCAAGCCGTGGCGAACTCAGATCGACCCGATATTCGTTCACCGGCGCGCGGCGTTCCCGCACCTGATCGATCAGCGCAAGCAGCGGACTGCCGAAGGGAATGAATGTGGAGACGCGATAGCGGGCGAGATGGGAGGCGCTCGCCCCGAAAAAGGCTTCGGCTTCCCAATTGGCAAACGCGATGAAACCTTCGGCATCCACCAGAATGACGGGATTCTGAACCGCGTTCAGAACCGCCATGGCAAGCGGGTTTGCATCTGCCGGGCTGTGTTTGTCGGCGCTCATGCGGCCTTCCTTGCGGCGTCTTCGCCCGCATTTGCGCAAAGTGCGGAGCGCAGCAGATCGGCCACCTCCACCGTATCACGCGATGTCATGATTTGAGCCTTGTCTGGCGTGGCGATCTCTGGCGCGAAACGGTCGAGATACCAGCCCAGATGTTTGCGGGCATGCCGGAGACCGGCTTCCCTTCCGTAAAATTCCAGCATCATTTCGTAATGCTCGATGGCAATGGCGGGAATATCGCCGCGGTGCGGTGCTGCATGTCCGGCGAGCACTGCCGGCAGCCAGGGTTGTCCCTGTGCGCCGCGCCCGACCATGACGGCATCCGCACCCGAACGGCGCAAGATTTCGCGCGCATCTTCGGCCGTCTCCACATCTCCATTGGCGATGAGTGGGACGGAAATTACATCGCGAACGGCGCGGATGGCGCTCCAGTCCGCCCGTCCCTCGTAAAACTGCATGCGGGTGCGGCCGTGAATGGTAATGAGCTGAACACCTGCCGCCTGGGCGCGGCGGGCGATATCAGGCGCATTGATGGTGTTTTCGTCCCAGCCCAGCCGCATCTTCAGCGTCACAGGTACATCGACCGCATTGACCGTCGCCTCGATCAGCGAGAGCGCGTGATCGGGGTCACGCATCAGCGCCGAGCCGGAATAACCGCCCGTCACCTTCTTGGCCGGACATCCCATATTGATATCGATAATGCCGGCGCCGTTATCGGCCGCGATCTTCGCCGCCTCGGCCATGAAATGCGCCTCGCGCCCGGCAAGCTGCACCATATGCGGAACCATGCCGGCATTTTTCAGCCGCGCCCAGGATTCTCCCCTGTTAGCGACAAGTTCGCGGCTCGCCACCATTTCCGTCACGACGAGACCCGCACCATAACGCCAGGCAAGCTGCCGAAACGGCAGATCCGTGACGCCCGACATGGGCGCCAGCACGGCACGATTACGGATCGTAACTGAGCCGATGCTGAACGGTTCTGACAACTCCGGAAGATGCAATTGATGATCTTTCATGCAGAAGGGTTATTTGCATTATTTTTAGACAGTGTTTGCGCGGTTGCCAAGCACTTTTAGAGGGTTGCACCTTTTATTTGCTGGGCGACTGCCTGCCTGTTTTGCTGTCGGCAGCAATTTGTGCAGGTTGAAAGGCCAATGACGACCGATCCTGCGACATGCAGGGGCGAATGCGCGTCTTATCGGGCTGGCCATCCGGGTTTTGAAACGCTAGAGCAGGACTGTCAACCGCTAAGGGTTGCGCGCAAAGCATATGACCAATGCAGGAAAGTACTATGAAACTCGGCATCGTCATCGTCGCCGCGGGACGCGGTGAAAGGGCAGGCTCGCCACAGGAAGGGCCGAAGCAATATCGCCCGATCGGCGGCAGGGCCGTGATCGAGCATACATTGGCGACGTTCCTCGGCTGGAATGGCGCCTCCCCCATCGTGGTCGTCAGCCATGCCGACGATAAAGCACTGCTGTCACCAATCCTGCAGCGACTGGATGCGGGTGAGCGGATTGTCACCGTGACAGGCGGCGCGACGCGCCAGCAATCGGTGCTGGCCGGGCTGGAGGCGCTCGCCTCGGAAGAGCTGACGCATGTTATGATCCATGACGCTGTGCGGCCTTTCGTCGCCGTGGACATGCTGGAACGCATCATCGCCCTGCATCAGGCTGGCGCCACCGGCGTTCTGCCTGCCCTGCCCGTCACCGATACACTGAAGCGCGGCTCTGACGACCTCGTCGTAGAGACAGTTTCCCGGCAGGGTCTTTATGCGGCGCAGACACCGCAGAGCTTCAATTACGGTGATATTCTTCGCGCGCATCGCGCTGCTGCTGCTTCCGGCAAAACGGATTTCACCGATGACGCATCCATCGCCGAATGGGCCGGGCTGACGGTGACGCTGACCGAAGGTTCGGTCGACAACGTAAAACTCACTCTCAAGCGGGATATCGCCATGGCCGATGAAAAGCTTTCTCACGGATTGCCCGACGTGCGCACCGGCAATGGTTACGACGTGCATCAGCTTGAGGCCGGGGATGGCGTCACCCTCTGCGGCATCTTCATCGATCATGACCAGAGACTGAAAGGTCATTCGGATGCCGATGTGGCGCTGCATGCGCTGACCGATGCGCTGCTCGCCACCTGCGGCGCCGGCGATATCGGCGACCATTTCCCGCCCTCGGATCCGCAATGGAAGGGTGCGGCCTCCCGTATCTTCCTCGAACACGCGGCCAAGGTGGTGCGAGACAATGGCGGCACGATCATGAATGCCGACGTTTCGCTGATCGCCGAAGCGCCACGCATCGGTCCGCACCGCCAGGCCATGCGGGAAGCGCTTTCGGACATGCTCGGCATCGCGCTGGAGCGCTGCTCGGTGAAGGCGACGACCAACGAGACGATTGGCTTCGTCGGCCGCCGGGAGGGCATTGCGGCGATCGCCACCGCCACCGTTGTCTACCGGGGCAGACCGCTATGAGCCTTTTTCCCGCTGACATAGAAGAACTGGCGCGGCGGATCATCGCCGATTTCACCGCCCGCGGTTTCATGGTCTCGACAGCCGAGAGCTGCACGGGCGGCCTGATCGCCGGCGCGCTGACGGAGATTGCCGGCTCCTCCACCGTCGTCGATCGTGGTTTCGTCACCTATACCAATGAAGCCAAGATGGACATGCTAGGGGTTGGCGTCGCGACACTGGCGAATTTCGGCGCGGTATCCCGGCAGACGGCGCTGCAGATGGCGCATGGCGCGCTATTCCGTTCACGGGCGGATTTTGCCGTGGCCGTAACCGGCATTGCAGGCCCGGGCGGCGGCTCTTCGGAAAAACCGGTGGGACTGGTGCATCTAGCGGCCAAGGCGCGCAACGGCCAGAGCCTGCATAAGGAGATGCATTACGGCGATATCGGTCGCACCGAAATCCGTCTTGCGACGGTTAAGACAGCGCTCGAGATGCTGACCGCACTTAGTCAGGCCGGGTCGGCATAAATCTTGTCGGCGCGGGTCTCGAAAGCTTCCGCGAACATGCGGAACGCCCGGTCGAACATCGACCCCATGACCGCGCCGAGCAGTCGGTTCTTGAATTCATAGTCGATGAAGAAATGAATGGCTGAGCCGTCCTCGTCCGAGGCCTCGAAACGCCAGCGATTTTCGAGATATTTGAACGGTCCGTCGATATATTTCACATCAATGGCGCGCTCCGCAGGATTCAGCAGCACCTGGGTGGTGAAGGTCTCACGAATGGCCTTGTAACCAACCGTCATATCCGCCACCAGCAGCATCTTGCCGTCGCGTTCCTTGCGCGAGCGGACCGTGAGCGCCTCGCAAAGGGGAAGAAACTGCGGATATTTCTCCACATCGGCGACGAGGTCGTACATGCGGTCGGGCGAGTGTTTGACAAGGCGATGCGTTTCGAACTGTGGCATGAGCGGCAGTTAATCCTCGATAACGAGAAGATCAAGAAGGCGGCGAAACTGTTTTCGGCTTTTCAGCTGGAATACCGGCACATCAGGACCATAAAGCGCGAAATTCTGCTCAAAAATCGGCGCGTGGCGGCGTTCGAAATTCCAGATATAGCGCAGGAAATCGATGTCTATCCTTTCGGGACATCCCTCCGCCATTTCGGGCCGCGCCTTGCCGTAACCCTTGATCGCCCGGCTGACGGCGCCCCACAGGCAGAGCCAGCGCGGCATGCGCACCCAGAGAACGATGTGAGACCTCGGCAGACGCATATCGAAAGACGACGGGTTGCTGCCGTCCATCAGCCAGCGTTCTTCGGTGATGATGGCGGCTATCCTCTGCCGCTGCTCATGGCGGGCGCGCGCCTGCCAGCCGGGCAGCCAGAAAATCTCACGATCCATGGAGATATAACGAAGACCGAAATTGCGTGCCAGCTTCTGCGAAAGGGTCGACTTGCCGCCGCCGGAACAGCCAACGACCAAGATGCGCTGCGCGCCGGCGATAATCGCGGCGGCATCTTCTACCCTGTGAAGATAGTTCGGCATTTGATAGACCTCATCTAACCGCTGGATATATTTCTGCCACCCGGTCATAACGCTTGAGCGATATCGTTACCGCGCATGGCAGTTACGGAAAATTGACTATTGTAACCCCGTCGCAGGGATTGCTATTTATTTGCGACTAATATTACACCCATTGGATGCAACGGCGCTGGAAGCTCCCGATTTCACCCAGCGTATTCATCCTTGGGTTCAGACCCGACACATAACCGCTTTGAGCCACTGAGTGAGCCGATGGACGATTTTTCCAACATCATCAACCTTCTCGAATCCGCAAAACAACTCGCATCGATGAACGGCATGCCGGTGCTTGCCTATCTTATCGATGTCGCGAAATGCGAGGCGAGAGAAAACAAGCCGGTTCTGCGCAAGCGCAAACGCGGCGAATCGACCGCCAAGGAAGACTGTTAATTGCCGGCGCGCAGAGCCGACGGATAAAGCCGACTGGCCCAATCTTCAAGACGATGTCATAATCAAACAATGAAACCGGCCGCTTTTTCGAGGCGGCCATTTCTTTGCACAATGGAAACGACAGCGTCATGACAGCCGCATCCGCCGATATCAGAACCTACAGGGAAGAAAGACCGAAGGAACGGCATGGCTTCGTTCAGATCGTTCTTCCGGTCTCCGGGCGTCTGCTGATCGATGTAGCCGGACGGCAGGATGAATTGTCGACCGGGCGCGGCGTCTTCATCCATCGCGACACACCGCATACCCAGGAAGCGACAGCGAGCAATCACTCACTGGTGGTCGATATCGATGAAAGCGCCCTTCCCGCGCAAACCCTCGAAAAATTCGCCTGTTCGCCGTTTCTCGACATAGCGCAGGATACCCGGCAATTGATCGCCTATATGCGCGGCATCATCGGAGCGGATGGGCGGCGCGACGATATTGCCGGTCTGTGGGCGCCGCTGCTGATCGACAGCCTGGCCGATGAACGAACCGATATCCGCCAACGCCTGCACAGGCTCGCCGCGGTCGTCAGGGCGGAACCGTTCTTCCCCTGGACCATCGGGATGCTTGCCTCCTGCGTGACGATCAGCGACAGCCGTTTGCATGCTCTGTTTCTCGAGGAATTCGGCCGCCCGCCTCACCGCTGGCTGGCCGGGCTGCGCATGGACAAGGTCTGCGTGCTGCTCGACGATTCCACCCTGCCAATTGCCGAGATTGCCCTGCGGGCCGGCTTTTCCGACCAGACGGCACTGACGCGCGCCATGCGCAATGCGGTGGGTGAAACGCCCGCTGCCTATCGCCGAAACCGCGGCATTCATTAGAACCGTCGACACGGTCATCAGGAGTTTTTGTCAAGACAGCCGGAAAGGGCTGTGGCACATCGCAGGCAAATGCGAATGCGGATGTGACAGGACATGAACAGGACAGGTCTCGGTGTTTTTTATGGCATGCTGGCGGGAGCGATGTGGGGAGGCATCTTTCTCGCCCCCAAACTCGTGCCGGACTTTTCCGCCCTGCAACTGTCGACGGCGCGTTACCTCACCTACGGGCTGATTTCCCTCATCATCATCGGACCGCGCATCAGGCGGGTTTCCGCCCGTTTTGGCATACAGGAATGGTTTGCGCTCGGCTGGCTGAGCATGATCGGCAATATCGCCTATTATGTCTTCATATCGACAGCCGTTAAACTCAGCGGTGTCGCTTTCACCTCCATCATCATCGGTTTCCTGCCCGTCGCCGTCACCATCATCGGCAGTCGCGACCACGGCGCGGTATCGCTCCGGCGGCTATGGCCGTCGCTTGTTTTCGGCGCAATCGGCATTGTCGGCATTTCCTGGCAATCGCTGGTGCAAGGCGATGGTGGGCTCGATGTTTCACGCGTCATCGGCCTTGCCTGCGCGCTCGGGGCACTGGCCTCCTGGACGGCCTTTGCCGTCGGCAACGCCCGCTGGCTTTCCCGCCTCCACGATGTCAGCGCCGATGACTGGAACATGATGACGGGTGTGGTGACCGGCGCACTGGCGCTGGCGCTGGCAATTCCGGCTTTTGGCTTTGGTGGCGCAAGCCACGCTTCCGGGGATTGGCTGCATTTCGCCGCCGTTGCCGCAGGCCTCGGCGTCACCGCCTCCATTATCGGCAATGCGCTATGGAACCGCATGAGCCGACTTCTGCCGCTCACCATGGTCGGACAGATGATCCTGTTCGAAACGCTGTTTGCGCTGCTTTACGGTTTTCTCTGGGAGGGACGTGGCCCGACGCTGGTTGAGGTCGTCGCGATCTGCTCAGTAGTGCTGAGCGTGGTGCTGTGCATGCGGGCGCATCGCCCGAAGAAGGTTGTGGCGTAATTAGCTTAAGGGCCGAAGACAGGCGATTGAGCCATTTCGTAAGGATCGCCTCGAGCTCAACGTCATCCTCGGGCCCGTCCCGAGGATCCAATCACGTATCGTAAAGTACAGAGGTTGCAGATGCTCGGGACAAGCCCGAGCATGAGAGCGTGCAAAACGTGCGATGACACGTCGTTTTGCCCAGCCTTTCCGCCCCTGATTACTCAGCAGCAGCCAGCAGCTTCTTCTCGCGGGCAGCACGCAGGCGCTCGAAATCGTCGCCGGCATGGTGCGAGGAGCGGGTCAGCGGGCTCGACGACACCATCAGGAAGCCCTTGGTATAGGCCACCGTCTCGTAGGACTTGAATTCCTCCGGCGTCACGAAGGCCTCGACCTTGTGGTGCTTGCGGGTCGGCTGCAGATATTGGCCGATGGTCAGGAAGTCCACGTCGGCGCTGCGCAGATCGTCCATCAGCTGCAGCACTTCATTGCGCTCTTCACCGAGGCCGACCATGATGCCTGATTTGGTGAACATGGTCGGATCCAGTTCCTTGACGCGCTGCAACAGGCGCACGGAATGGAAATAACGCGCGCCGGGGCGAACCGTCAGGTAATTGCCCGGAACCGTTTCCATATTGTGGTTGAAGACATCGGGCTTGGCGGCGACGACCCGTTCCAGCGCGCCCGGCTTCTTCAGGAAGTCGGGGGTCAGAATTTCAATGGTCGTGTTGGGCGATGCCGCACGGATCGCCCAGATGACCTTCTCGAAATGTTCAGCACCGCCATCGGCGAGGTCGTCACGGTCTACCGACGTGATGACGACGTGGGAAAGGCCCATCTGCTTGACGGCCTTGGCGACGTTTTCCGGCTCATCCATATCGAGCGGATTGGGCTTGCCGGTCGCGACGTTGCAGAAGGCGCAGGCACGGGTGCAGATCTCACCCATGATCATGAAGGTCGCGTGTTTCTTGTCCCAGCATTCGCCGATATTCGGACAGCCGGCTTCCTCGCATACCGTTACCAGCTTGTGGCTGCGCACCAGTTCGCGCGTCTCGTGATAGCCCTTGGATGTCGGCGCCTTGACGCGAATCCATTCCGGCTTGCGCATCACCTCGGTATCGGGCCGATGGGCCTTTTCCGGGTGGCGGATACGCTTTTCTTCGGACGAAGTCCTGTCGAGAATAGTGACCATAAGAAACCTGCTTCTATCGCTTGCCGCGATCATCACACTTATTGATGCGATGCTTTAGAACAATTCCAGAAAAAGCGTAAGCCCCTTCCGGGCACGAAGCCTTGTCAGCGACGTACCAGCTTTGCCAAAAACAGCAACAGGCTGGCACCGATGAAGGACGTTACGAAATAACCGAGCCTGCTGTCCTGGACGAAAACATCGAAGGTTCGAAGCACCGCAACCGCAACCACCGAACCGACGATGCCAAGGACGATGTTCATGAAGATGCCGAAACGCATGTCCATGAGTTTTCCTGCAAGCCAGCCGGCCAGACCGCCGATGATGATTGCTGCAATCCAGCCTACACTTTCCATTCCCACGCTCCCTGAAAGAACCGGCCCCTTGAGCGGCCTGCATCGAGACATATGGGACACCCGGCAAGGTTAGACAATGCCGGGTATCACGGAGCACTTATGCGTTCAGCACACGCCCATAGGCGTCGAGCACGCTCTCCTTCATCGACTCCGAAATGGTCGGATGCGGGAAGATCGTGTGCATCAGGTCTTCTTCAGTGGTCTCAAGGTTCATCGCAACAACGAAGCCCTGAATGAGTTCGGTGACTTCCGCACCAACCATGTGCGCGCCGAGCAACTCACCCGTCTTCTTGTCGAAAATGGTCTTGACCATGCCCTGATCTTCGCCGAGCGCCACGGCCTTGCCGTTTGCTGCAAAGGAGAAGCGGCCGACGCGGATGTCGCGGCCCTGTTCCTTCGCCTTGGCTTCGGTGAGACCAACCGAGGCGACCTGCGGATTGCAATAGGTGCAGCCGGGAATCTTGAGCTTGTCCATCGGGTGGACATTCGGCAGACCGGCGATCTTTTCGACGCAGATGACGGCCTCATGTTCGGCCTTGTGGGCAAGCAGCGGCGGGCCGGCAACGTCGCCGATGGCATAGATACCAGGTACGTTGGTCTTGCCGTAACCGTCGATGACGATGAAACCGCGATCCGTCTTCACGCCCGCTGCCTCGAGGCCGATACCTTCGATATTGGCGACGACGCCGACGGCCGAAATCATCCGGTCAGCGGTGATCTTCTCGGACGAACCGTCCTTCTTCTCAAGCGTCGCAGTGATGGAGTTCGCACCCTTCTCGACCTTGGAAACCTTGGTCTCCAGATGGATCTTCATGCCCTGCTTTTCGAGCTGCTTCTTGGCGAAGGTGGAAATTTCCGCATCCTCGACCGGCATCACCTGGCTCATGATCTCGACGACGGTAACGTCTACGCCCATGGTGCGGTAGAAGCTGGCGAACTCGATGCCGATCGCGCCCGAGCCCATGACGAGCAGCGACTTCGGCAGTTCTTCCGGCTTCATCGCCTCGAAATAGGTCCAGATCAGCTTGCCATCCGGCTCAATGCCGGGCAGCGCGCGCGGGCGTGCGCCGGTTGCGACGATGATGTGCTTGGCAGTGTAAGTGCCCTCGCCCAGCGTGTTCTTCGGCACGGGACCCTGCGGCTGAACCACCGGCTTGGTGGACTTGCCGACAACGATTTCGCCCGGCTTGGTGATCTTGGCTTCACCCCAGATGATATCGACCTTGTTCTTCTTGAACAGGAAACCGACGCCATTGTTCATGCGCGCGGCGATGCCGCGCGAACGCGCAACGATCGCCTTGACATCAGGCTTGATCGAGCCTTCGAGCGTCAGGCCGTAATCCTTGGCGTGGGTGGCGGTATGCATGACATCGGCGGTGCGCAGCAGCGCCTTGGTGGGAATGCAGCCCCAGTTGGAGCAGATGCCGGCAAGGTGTTCGCGCTCGACCACGGCAACCTTCATGCCGAGCTGGGCTGCACGGATCGCGGCAATATAACCGCCCGGTCCCGAACCGATGATGATGACGTCATAAGATTGAGCCATAGGTGTCCTGCCTTGTCTTATCGGGTCACGGCATGCCGTTCCGAAACGAGAATTGTTGTCAAAGTCCGAGCATCATGCGGACGACGGGCTCCAGCCCGCGGCCGATGGCCCGCGTGTTTTCAGCATCAAGATGAACGCCGTCCACCGGCGTCGTGCGGGCAACGGAGCCGGCATCGAAAAAACCGCAATCGAGGTCGTCGGCAAGGTCCCGGTAAACCGAAGCCAGCATGGCCGACTCATCGATCGCATCGCGATAGATCGCCCCCATCACGGGGTTTGCCGTTTCGCAAAGCTGCGGCGGCGCGACGATCAGAACATCCGGCGCTTCCCAGTCAGCCACTTGCCAGACGTGATTGCGCGTGAGTTTCACCAATCGCTCGATACCCTTCATGGCGACAATCGCCGATCCGTGAATCGACGGTTTCATGTCGTTGGTGCCGAGCATGATGATGACGAGATCAAGCGGCGCATGGCTGTGCAGCAGCGTCGGCAGAAGCCTTGCGCCATTGCGGTCACAATCGGCCGTCAGATCGTCATAGGCGGTAGTACGGCCACCAAGACCTTCGTGGATCACGTGCACGTCGGGACCGAGCGCCTTTTGCAAGACGCTCGGCCAAAGATCGTCATGGCTGTGCCGGCCACCCGTTTCCGCATCAGATCCCCATGTCAGGGAATCGCCAAAGCAGAGGACCGACTTCACCATCTCACTCTCCGATCAAACCAGCATGCCCATCGGGTTTTCGATGTAGCGCTTGAAGGCGCCGATCAGTTCGGCTCCCAGCGCACCATCGACGCAGCGGTGGTCGGTGGAAAGCGTGACCGTCATGACGTTGGCGATCTTGATCTCGCCATTCTTCACGACAGCGCGCTCTTCGCCCGCGCCGACCGCCAGAATGGTGGCGTGCGGCGGGTTGATGACGGCGGAGAAGCTCTTGACGCCCATCATGCCCATGTTGGACACGGCCGTCGTGCCGCCCTGATACTCCTCGGGCTTCAGCTTGCGCTCCTTGGCGCGCTTGCCGTAGTCCTTCATCTCGTTGGAGATGGTGGAGAGCGACTTCTCTTCCGCCTTGCGGATGATCGGCGTGATCAGGCCACCCGGAATGGAAACGGCGACGCCGACATCCGAATGCTTGTGCTTGACCATGTTGCTTTCCGTCCAGGAGACGTTGGCGTCAGGCACGTCGCGCAGCGCAAGAGCCAGCGCCTTGATGACCATGTCGTTGACCGAAAGCTTGTAGGCCGGCTTGCCGTCCTTTTCGGGAGCGGCGGCGTTGAGCTGGGCGCGCAACGCGAGAAGCGTATCCAGTTCACAATCCACGGAAACGTAGAAATGCGGAACCGTCTGCTTGGATTCGACCAAACGCTTGGCGATGACCTTGCGCATGCCGTCATGCGGCACCAGCTCGTAGGAACCTGGTTCGAACAGCTTGAGAACAGCTTCTTCGGATGGGCCCTTGGCAAGTGCGGCAACCGGTGCGCCTGCGGATGCTGCGGCGGCAGGAGCTGCCTTAGCACCACCGGAAGCGGCGGCCTTTTCCACGTCTGTCTTGACGATACGGCCATGCGGGCCTGAACCGGACACGGCCGTGAGGTCGAGACCGGCTTCCTTGGCGAGACGACGGGCAAGCGGCGAAGCGAAGATCCGCTCGCCGGACTTTGCGACCGGAGCCGGCGTGGAAGCTGCAGCTGCCTGATCGGCTACAGGCTTTTCAGCTTTGACTGGCGCAGCTTCGCTCTTCTCTTCCTTCGGTGCCTCGGCTTTGGCCTGAGACGGAGCAGGAGTGGCATTGCCGCCCTTTGCCGCCTCGGCCACATCTTCGCCTTCTGCAGCGAGGATGGCGATCAGGGCGTTGACCTTGACCGCGTCGGTGCCAGCGGCAACGACGAGCTTGGCAACGATGCCCTCATCGACAGCTTCCACTTCCATGGTCGCCTTGTCGGTCTCGATCTCGGCGATCACGTCACCGGGTGCGACCTTGTCGCCTTCCTTGACCAGCCACTTGGCCAGATTGCCCTCTTCCATGGTGGGAGAAAGGGCAGGCATGGTGATGTTTATCGGCATCGAAACGCCTCCCCTTACTTGTAGCAGACGGTTTTGACAGCCTGAACGACTTCATCGACGTTCGGCAGAGCCAGCTTTTCGAGGTTTGCCGCGTAAGGCATCGGAACATCCTTGCCGGCGATCGTAAGAATCGGCGCATCGAGATAATCGAAAGCGGCGCGCATGACCTGGTTGGCGACGAAGTCACCGACCGATGACTGCGGGAAACCTTCCTCGACCGTGACCAGACGACCGGTCTTCTTGACCGATTCGATGACGGTGGGCAGATCCATCGGACGGATGGTGCGCAGATCGATCAGTTCGACGTCGATGCCGAGCTTTTCGAGTTCCGCAACCGCCTTGATCGCGTAGGTCATGCCGATGCCGAAGGATACGATGGTCGCGTCCTTGCCCTTGCGGTGAATGCGCGCCTTGCCGATCGGCAGCACGAAATCGTCGAGCTTCGGTACTTCGAAGCTCTGGCCGTAGAGAATTTCATTCTCAAGGAAGATGACCGGGTTCGGGTCACGGATGGCTGCCTTCAGGAGACCCTTGGCGTCCGCTGCCGTGTAGGGCATAACGACCTTGAGGCCCGGAATATGGCTGTACCATGCGGCGTAACATTGCGAATGCTGAGCGCCAACGCGGGCAGCAGCACCCGAGGGGCCACGGAACACCATCGGCGCACCCATCTGGCCACCCGACATGTAAAGCGTCTTTGCCGCCGAGTTGACGATCTGGTCGATCGCCTGCATGGCGAAGTTGAAGGTCATGAATTCGACGATAGGCCGCAGGCCCGTCATCGCCGCACCGACGCCGATACCGGCAAAACCGTGCTCGGTGATCGGGGTATCGATGACGCGGCGTTCGCCGAATTCCTGCAGCAGGCCCTGGGTGATCTTGTAGGCGCCCTGATATTCGGCGACTTCTTCACCCATGACGAAAACTTTTTCGTCGGCGCGCATTTCTTCGGCCATGGCGTCGCGCAGCGCTTCACGCACCGTCGTCATCACCATTTCCGTGCCTGCCGGAATGTCCGGATCGGCAGCGACTTCGATCTTGGGTGCTGCCGGAACCTTTGCGGCTTCCTTGGCAGCGCTCGGCTCCTCGGTTGCTTCGCGGGTCTTGCCGCCAGCCGCATCCGAATCGGAATTTGCAGCTTCAGCCTTCGGCTCTTCCTTCTTTGCAGAAGAAGAGATGTCGTCAGCGCTTTCGCCGTCCTGAAGAAGCACGGCAATAGCCGTGTTGACCTTGACGCCTTCGGTGCCGGCGTCGATCAGCAGCTTGCCGATGACGCCTTCATCCACGGCTTCCACTTCCATGGTCGCCTTGTCGGTCTCGATCTCGGCAATCACGTCGCCGGAGGTGACCTTGTCGCCTTCCTTTTTAAGCCATTTGGAAAGCGTGCCTTCCTCCATGGTCGGGGAAAGGGCGGGCATAAGAATTTCTACTGGCATGGGTTTCCCTTTCCCGATCAGAGCAGAATGTCGGTGTAGAGCTCGGATACATCCGGCTCGGGGTCGTTCTGGGCGAAGTCAGCGCTGTCGGCAACGATGTCACGGACATCCTTGTCGATGGCCTTCAGTTCGTCCTCGCTTGCCCAGCCATGGTCGATGAGCCGTGCCTTGACCTGTTCGATCGGGTCGTGTTCGGAGCGCATCTTCTGCACTTCGTCTTTCGAACGGTATTTTGCCGGGTCGGACATGGAGTGACCACGGTAACGGTAGGTCAGCATTTCCAGAATGATCGGACCCTTGCCGGAGCGGCAATGTTCCAGCGCCTGATCGGCGGCCGCCTTGACGGCGCGCACATCCATGCCATCCACCTGGATGCCGGGAATGCCGAAGGACTGGCCGCGCAGCGAATAGTTCGACTGGGCGGTGGCGCGGGCGGTCGAGGTGCCCATGGCGTAACGGTTGTTCTCAACGATGTAGATGATCGGCAGCTTCCAGAGAGCGGCCATGTTGAAGCTCTCGTAAACCTGACCCTGGTTGGCGGCGCCGTCACCGAAATAGGTCACGGAGACATTGTCGTTGCCGCGATAGCGGTTGGCGAAGGCGAGACCGGTCCCAAGCGAAACCTGCGCACCGACGATGCCGTGACCGCCGTAGAAATGTTTCTCCTTGGAGAACATGTGCATGGAGCCGCCCTTGCCTTTCGACAGGCCGCCCCTGCGGCCGGTCAACTCGGCCATGACGCCACGCGCGCTCATGCCCAGAGCGAGCATGTGGCCGTGGTCACGGTAAGCGGTGATGACCTGATCGCCTTCCTTCTGCGACATCTGCATGCCGACAACAACGGCTTCCTGACCGATGTAGAGGTGACAGAAACCACCGATGAAGCCCATGCCATAAAGCTGGCCGGCCTTTTCTTCGAAACGGCGGATGAGAAGCATTTCACGATAAGCGTGAAGCTCTTCTTCCTTCGAGAAGTCCGGGCTGTTCTTGCCGGTAAATTCGGTTGCAGCCTTTGCCGTTGTCTTGCGGCCGGATACGGTCGCTGGTTTTCGCGGCGCCATTCATCCCTCCCTGAGTTGCCGTTTGAATGGATAGAGTGGCGCGTACCATATGCAAGAAAATGCCATGCAGCAATGCTTTAAACGCATGGCACATATTCACGCTAAAGCGCTGTGAATAAATCACAAATGATTAATTAACTTGATTTCGGTTAATTAGAAATAAGTGTTCATGATGACGATTTCGTCCGTGCGGGACATATTGAGCTGATAGCGCGAAATCTCGTCGATCATGTCCCGCTCAAGCGAGCCGTCACTCATTAATTCCACCTGCCGCTCCAGCGCCACGCGCGCCTGCGTGAGCTTTGCGAGCTCCGCAGTACGGGTAATACGCTGCCGCTCCAGCCGCTCCGTCGCCTGGAGGCCGAAGTCGCCATGAATGGAATGATACCCGAAATAGGAAAGAAAAGCGATCGTGATGGCCGGAACGATCAAGCGGCCGAATCGTCTCTTTTTATGATGTCTGGTCCACATACCGGAGAGAAGCCTTAAAACGCATAACGTGATTCTGAGACTAAGCCGGATTGTTTAACTATCCGTTGACCTTAAATTCCTGTCGGCAGATAGGCATAAAAAAGCCCGCCGGAGGGCGGGCTTGAACTGGTGACGAAGTCCTTCAATCTCTCCTTCGTCATGCTCGGGCCTGTCCCGAGCATCTGCAACGTCCCAAGTTACTGGGACATTGGCAGATCCTCGGCACAAGGCCGAGGATGACGTCGAATGTGTTGCCAGACCTGTTGTCAACCTCGGTCAGCCGGTCAGCGAGGCTCTGCCGCCCCGCGAACACACGTTACCCGCGCAGGATCGAACGGCCGGCGTAAGCGGCCTGCGGGCCCAGCATTTCCTCGATGCGGATCAGCTGGTTGTACTTTGCGAGCCGGTCGGAACGGGCAAGCGAACCGGTCTTGATCTGACCGCAATTGGTGGCGACCGCGAGATCGGCGATGGTGGAATCTTCCGTTTCGCCCGAGCGGTGCGACATGACGGCAGTGTAACCGGCCTTGTGCGCCGTTTCGACCGCATCCAGCGTCTCGGAAAGCGAACCGATCTGGTTGACCTTGACGAGGATGGAGTTGGCGACACCCATCTTGATGCCATCGCGAAGACGTGCAGAGTTGGTGACGAAAAGATCGTCGCCCACCAGCTGGCACTTGTTGCCGACGAGATCGGTCAGCGTCTTCCAGCCTTCCCAGTCGTCTTCGGCCATGCCGTCTTCGATGGAGATGATCGGATACTTGCCGACCAGATCGGCGAGATATTCAGCCATCGCGCCCGGCTCCAGCGTGCGGCCTTCGCCTTCAAGAACGTATTTTCCGTCCTTGAAGAATTCGGTCGATGCACAGTCGAGACCAACGAACATGTCGTCGCCCGGACGGTAACCGGCCTTTTCGATCGACTTCATGATGAAATCGAGTGCAGCCGGTGCGCTTTCGAGACCCGGAGCAAAACCACCCTCGTCGCCGACATTGGTGTTATGGCCCTGTGCGGACAGTTCTTTTTTCAGCGTATGGAACACTTCCGAACCCATGCGCACGGCTTCGCGGATGTTTTCTGCGCCGACCGGCAGGATCATGAATTCCTGAAAGTCGATCGGGTTGTCGGCATGCGCGCCGCCATTGATGATGTTCATCATCGGAACCGGCAGCAGATGTGCGTTCGGGCCGCCGACATAACGGTAAAGCGGCAGGCCGGAAGCCTCAGCGGCAGCCTTGGCGACTGCAAGCGATACGCCGAGGATGGCGTTGGCGCCAATGCGCGACTTGTTCGGCGTGCCGTCGAGCACGATCATCGTCTGGTCGATCTGGATCTGGTTTTCAGCGTCAAAACCGCCGATGGCGTCGAAGATTTCCGTATTAACGGCTTCGACCGCCTTTTCCACGCCCTTGCCGAGATAACGCTTGCCGCCATCGCGCAGCTCAACCGCCTCATGCGCGCCTGTCGAGGCGCCGGAGGGAACGGCAGCGCGGCCCATGGAGCCGTCTTCGAGATAAACGTCGACTTCAACGGTCGGATTGCCGCGGCTGTCGAGGATTTCGCGCGCGATGATATCGGTAATGGCAGTCATGGTCTCTCCCTTGGGAATGGAACAGATATTTTCCGTCGCCTGTCTTAGACGATGGCGAAGAAATTACAATGACGGCGGACGGCGGAAACGGCCCGCCCGCCATTAAAATCGATTGGCACAAACGGCGCCCGCCATAGCGGCCAGCCCTCAGCCTTTCGTGATGGCGTCGAAAGCCAGAAGCTTTTCGAGCAGTTTCGGCATGTCCTTCAGATGCACCATGTTGGGGCCGTCGGACGGCGCATTATCAGGGTCCTCATGGGTCTCGATGAAGAGGCCGGCCACGCCGACAGCCACCGCCGCGCGTGCCAAAGTCTCGACGAATTCACGCTGACCGCCCGTGGAGCCGCCCTGCCCGCCCGGCTGCTGCACCGAATGGGTGGCGTCGAACACGACAGGTGCGCCGAGCGCTGCCATGATCGGCAACGAGCGCATGTCGGAAACCAGCGTGTTGTATCCGAAGGACGCGCCGCGCTCGCACAGAAGTACATTCGGGTTGCCGCTCTCATTAAGCTTTGCAAGCACGTTCTTCATGTCCCAGGGCGCCAGGAACTGGCCCTTCTTGACGTTGATGACACGGCCCGTCTTGGCGGCGGCGACGAGAAGATCGGTCTGGCGGCTGAGAAAGGCCGGGATCTGCAGCACGTCCACGACTTCGGAAACGATGGCGCATTGCTCTTCGGTGTGAATGTCGGTCAGAACAGGAAAGCCGAATTCCTTCTTGAGATCGGCGAAAACCTGCATCGCGCTCTCAAGGCCGATGCCGCGTTTGCCGGAAAGCGAGGTGCGGTTCGCCTTGTCGAAAGAGGACTTGTAGACAAGCCCTATTCCCAGGTTGTCGCAAAGCTCCTTCAGGACACCGGCGATCATGAAGGCATGTTCCCGGCTTTCCATCTGGCAGGGGCCGGCAATCAGCGAAAACCGCTCGCTATTGGAAAAGGAAACCGAATTGGCGCCGTCGCCGGCGGTGACTTTGAGATTGTTCGTAACGCTCATCATTTTTCCTCGAAGGCGAATGCAACGCCCTGACCGGCGTGGCGGACACCACCAGACGGCCGTCCGCTTCTGCGCTGGAGACGCCATTAGCAGCAAGCACCGCTTCTGTCACGGCAAGATCGTCAACGGAGAAGACGATGCCTGCGCCATGCAATCGAGCGGCAGCAAGAAATGATAGAAAATCCATACCTATGAGACATCAAACCACCTCGGAAGCAATAGTTAGTAAAATCGATTACTCTAATTCAACAAGCAATAAATCAAAATAAAAATATTGACATTACTTGATAAATACTAAAAATTATCTTAAATTAAACGCAGTAATTGAGACATAAAATGTATATTGTTACAATAAATTATAATTTAACTCATAATTATTCAAGAATAATAGTATTTGCATTATTACTATTCTCAAGCATTTTCCTGCCGAGATATGAAGCCAGCGCCGCTGTCCCGGGATTCTGGGAGACGCTAGGAAAGCAGTTCTCAACCCCAGATGCAGCTTGTGAATATCAGTGGAACTATTGGGGTATGAACAACGGCTACAGCCGTTTCATCGGCGCTTTCGATCGTCCCGGCCATCCATTTTTCAAGGATTGCAGTTGGACAAGTTTCCAGTATTTGTGCCCTAAAGAAAACCGTCTTGGAGGCGGGCTTTCTGCTATTGCAAAGTGCTGGACAGTCTTACCCTCGATCGTCTCATTTGCCTGCCCTGCTGGCTACAATTCCGCTTTTCCTTATGCTTGCGTTAAAAACCCCGACTACCCACCCCAGCGTCCAGAATGCTCTTCTGCAAACGGAGGCAGACCCAACCCGTCAATAGGTAATCCGATTATTCTGGCATCGGGAACTAAATACCATGAAACGGAAGATTTCTCGACGTCAGATGGAAAACTGAGTGTATCTCGGACATACCGCTCTCAACCCCTCGGTCGCAATGCGAGCGCTCAATATATGCCAATGGGATTGCCGAGTGGGTGGCAATTCAACTTTGCAATGGAAATTCAACTTGGGACTTTTTCAGGGTCTCCCGCGTCTGGCACTGGTAACCTGACGCTTATCGCGCCAGATGGTTCTGCCTATGATTTTTCGCTAAGCAAATCCGGGGATTGGATATCCAATCCATCGTCGGGCATGACCGCTTCGGATTATTCGATCAAACATATCGGCTCCTTACCCTCCAATCTCGGAACAATAAAAAGCACTGCCACGAAATGGATCGTCACCGGTCCTGACGATCGGAAATGGTCTCTGCAAACAATGGCCCGCGTGAACTCGCCATCTATCTTCGATGTTGCACGCCCATTGTCAGTAGCCGACAGATCTGGCTACACGTGGAATTATCAATATGACAATGCAGACTATCGACTTTTGTCGATCACCGACACTTATAGCCGAGTCATCACCTTTACGTGGAGTTATTTCCATATAACGTCGCTTCCCGATATCTCTGGGTCCAGACCGTTCCCTGAGGCAATATCGAGAATTACATTTCCGGACGGTACGGCTGCTGTCTACGAATTCGACCTGCTCCCCGCCAAATCGACGCCATCAACCGCGAAAATCCAGCGCTTGATGGCCATCCGTTGGGTCGATGCTGCGAACACCACCGTGGATAGCGAAAGTTATCACTATGACGACACGAGATTCCGGCATGCGTTGACCGGAATATCAGACAATCGCGGAACTCGCACCGGAACATATAGCTATGACGCCGAGGGACGTGCCATTTCTACCGCTGGCGCAACGGGCAGCGATACCTATACGGTAGAATACGGGAAGAGTGACACACAAGACCTAAGACGAGTAACGAATCCGCTGGGGAAAAGCTCGACGTACCGCTTTTCGCACGTCGATACCAATAATTTCGAGCTTCAATTGACGGAAGTCGACGGCGAGGCCAGCTCCAACTGTGTTGCTTCCAATGTTTCGTTTACCTACGACAATAATGGCTACCTGGCCACGCAAACCGACGAAGAGGGACGAGTAACCGCCTATACTCGTGACAACAAGGGACGCACTACGAAAATCGTTGAAGCAAAGGGAACGGCCAGTGAACGATCGACAGCGATTGTTTGGCACACGACATACAACGCACCGCAACTCATATTAACGTCTGGGTTAACGACCGCGTTGGACTACGACGCCGCCGGACGCCTGAGTACCAGAACAGAAACAGATAATACAAAGCATACTGTACCTTATTCGACAAATGGCCAATCGCGGACTTGGAGCTACACTTACTCTTCGAATGGCCATTTAACGTCTGTCGATGGCCCAGCTCCCGGTCCAGCAGACAGGGTCTCCTATACTTATGATAGACATGGGAATATTGAAACATTCACCAACGAAAACGGCCACTTGTTCACCGTTCTTGCAACGAATGGCAGGGGTTTGCCGACCCTGTCACGGGACCCCAACAATATAGAAGAAGCATTGGCTTACGATGCCCGCGGCCGGTTGATATCAAGAATCGTTGACCCTTCAGGATTAGCTGCGGAAACCTCTATCGAATATGATGCCACCGGTAATATAGCCAAATTTATTGAGCCTAATGGGAGTGTTTTAAGCTTTGAGTATGACGACAACAACCGCGTAACGAAGCTTTCAAACAACATGGGCGATAGCATCACCTATACACACGACCTGATGGGCAACACGATCCTTGAGGAAACGAAGGACGCAGACAATAATAATTTCTTCAAAGAACAAAAATCCTTTGATGAACTGGGCAGGTTGTTGCAAATCGTTCGGGCCGGATCGGCAACCTGGGCATTCGGCTATGACAAAATTGGCAACAATATTTCCGTTACCGATCCCAGTAGTAACTCAAGCACATCGGCATATGATAGCTTGAACAGGCTTGTCAGCTTTTTGGATGAACGTAAAAGCGAAACCATCTGGGCCTATGGTGCCAGCGGAAAACCCGTCTCCTCGACTGATCCTCGCGAAGTAACCACCAGCTACATTCGTAATGGCTGGAATGAGGTTATTCAGGAAAACAGCAATGATATCGGAACCATTGTCTATCAGCGGAACCAACGAGGAGACATTGTCAGCCGAACGGACGCTCGCGGAATCGTAACCCAATTTTCATATGATGATGAAGCCCGACTTGTGGAGGTTACTTATCCTGCCAACCCAACATTGAATGTCACCTATACCTACGATTCCGGTAAAAACGGAATTGGTCGCCTCACTGGCGTGACAGACGCAACGGGAAAGCTCACAAAAACTTACGATTCACTGGGACGGGTCGTAGAAGAAACTCGAGCAATCGGGAGCCAGCATTACACTATATCGTATCGATGGGATTCTTCGGGACATCTGACACAGGTTACCTATCCATCGGGACGCGAAGTCGTGTACGGCCGTGACGCCAATCGCAATGTGAATACTGTTCATACGAAGTCTATCGAGGCAACTGAGAATATAGAGCTGGCGCGGTGGGTGTCCTATTCACCGTTCGGGCCTCGACAAGGTCTGCTCCATGGAAATGGGATAACGGATTGGCGTTCGTACGACGATGATAAACGGATAGTCTCGCTCGATGTTTTTGACGAAAACACGGCGCCCCGGAATGAGTTGGTTAGTCGTTGGTATGGTTATGTCGACAAGCGAAATCTGACCCACATTAGCGAAAATGTGGATCCATCTCGAAACGAAAATTATTGGTACACGTCCAATGGCTTCCTTCAAAACGCCGATGGTCCGTGGGGTAGTCTGACCTATGATATCGACGGCGCCGGTAACAGGATCCAGCGGATTCTCGATGTTGCAGGATCAACGACGACAGAGAACTATGAGATCCCCCATGACTCAAATCGGCTGAGCAAAGTTCTCTCGAATGGCATCGAAACACGCAGGTTTGGCTGGGATGCAGCGGGGAATATCGTTTCAGATATAAATGTGACAGCGAATCTAACCAAAGAATTCGGCTACAATGACGCTGGTCAACTTTCTTCAGTCGCCGTCAATGATCGTGTGACGGGGCAATACGCCTACGACTATCTGTCACGGCTTGGCGTGCGCGTACTTCCTGCAACATCGACCAAACTTCATTATATTTACGACCTCAGCGGCAACATCATCGCGGAATATAACGATAATGGCGCGCTTGGAAGAGAGTACATCTGGCTTGACGAGAGACCTTTAGCAGTGGTTGCAGACGCCGGTTCGGCGACGCCGGAAATCTACCAGGTCCACACCGATCATCTCGAACGCCCTATCATGATGACCGATAGTGCAAAAAATGTCGTCTGGCGCGCGACCTACCTGCCCTATGGGGAAGCATATACCATTCTGGGATCGGCCACGCTCGACCAACGCTTTCCGGGGCAATGGTTCCAACTGGAATCCGGTTTACACTACAATTGGCATCGCCACTACGATCCGACGACAGGCCGCTATCTCCAGGCCGATCCTCTTGGGATGCCTGATGGACCCAATCGGTGGGCCTATGTGACTAATTCGCCGTTGATGTACGTGGACCCAGAGGGACGCCAAAGAAAACCGAAACGAGGACCGATCGTATATTGCCCTGGAGTGAATGGTTATGAATGTGGCGCACCGGTTCGCCCTCCTGGTATAAGCCCCGAGTATCCGAATGTCTGCTATCAGTGCCTTTGTAGAATTGGGGAATGGCCATTTTCGGGATCACCGCCCACAGCTTTTGATTGATTGGATTAAAGATGAGAGAGATTATTGGTAATGAATTCCGGCTCATGCGAGAGGGTAAAAAACCACTCTCAATGTTTTATTATATTGAGTCCGAGGGAGATAAAGACTTAATACCTGTCGACGATTTCAAGCCATTTGTTGAGGACGGGTCGATCCTCATGGAAGAATTTATACTCCCAAATCACCAGCACCCTCGCTTTAGCGTGACTTACATTCTCTACAGCCTACGCGAGGAAGCCTGGCGTATTCCCGCCTTAAAGACGGCCCTGATAGCCCAACAAGATAACATACAACGCCCAGACGAGGGTATTGATCGAATTATTGGATTGCTACTTGGATATTCCAAAGAGGAAATTGATCAATGGGTAAAAAAGGGGATCGAATTCACTAGGATGAGGACCTGATCAAATTATTGCCGATATTGGCTTGATTACTCGCATTTTAGGGCTTGACGGCAGGGAGTTCATCATGCGCGATCTTTTCCGGCTTTATGATGAGGCTTTGCAACAATCGCGTCTCACCTTCCCAATAACCAGACTGGTGCTCGGAGTGCCGATGATCGGCGCTCCGACATTTTCAACTTACTGAAGGTCGGCTGCCGCTAGCGCAGCGTCCCGACCGAATACGGTCCTGCAAAGAGAGTCTACAACCCATGCCACCGCTCGACTACCCGCTGCATCTCCCAGCAAATATTCGAGTGTCAAATTACTTTGGGCAAATTTTCAATCAGGTTCTGATCGTACTTAAGCTCTTCTTTTCGTGAAAGAAAGTACTTAAGATGCCCCTCAAGGGGAAATCTCTTTCCTGGGTATAAGTCGATATAAATTGACCGCAAATCGATCCATCGTTCAAACAACAGAATTGTGCCAGCCTCTCTTGACGCCTGCTCTAGCTGGCATCCTGGCTCATGACGGCAATGCAAGGGTGGCAGGTAGACGGTGCGGTAAAAATCCGCTCAGTCGCAGCCCCGGGTAACGTTACGTTTCATGAAATGGTCTCAGCCAAAAATTTACGGATCAAAACATAAATACTTTTGAAAGTAAGAAACCCAATTTATTTCCGATGTCAACACAGCAATAAAACATACTATCGACACAAATACCAAATAAAAACATGAAACAAAAATAAAATTAGTAGGAAATAATTCCGTTATTATTTTATAAATAAATGATAACGAAAAATATAATATTGAAAATAACAAATAAAACTGTGGACAAATATTATTATTACAATAAATAAGATGAATTATTATTGTTATTTATTCAGCCCTGTGAAGTCTTGAGAGCATCGACACAAGGTTACAGGTCTAATGAGGGTTATCGACTTAATAGCGGTCGCACTATCTGCTCTTCTTGTCAGTTGCGAATCGTCCGAACCGGTTCGGGACATGTTTGATGAACGACTAAAACGTATCCAGACGCACGGATATCCGACGGCTCCCCTCTCAACGACGCCCCAGGTTTCGCAGTTGGGTGGCGGCGCAGCCGCATCCTTCGCTGGCGCGGCTCAAAATGGGTCCGACAGCTTCGTGTCTTCAAAAGGACCTCCCGTCAGCGTGGAAACCCGGTCTTCGGGCGAGAAGGGCTTTAGCCTCAATCTTGTCGACGCCTCTGTCGCGGCGGCGGCCAAAAGCGTGCTTGGCGATATCCTCCAGACGACCTATGTGGTCGATCCCCGCGTGAAAGGCACCGTGACGCTTCAGACGAGCCAGCCTGTGTCCCGTGACGCTCTCATAGATATTATGGAATCTGCGCTGGCCGTAAATGGCGCGGCGATCGTCCGAAAAGGCGGAACATACCAGATCGTGCCTGCCAGCGAGGCCATGCTTTCCACACCGGCCGTCACGGTGCCGCTTTCCACACCGGCAGGCCCGGGCGTTCGCGTTCAGGTCATTGAGTTGCGATATATCGGCGCCGAGGAAATGAAGAGTATTCTTGAACCGATCAGCCGACAGGGGGCCATCCTGCGGACGGATAAGACCCGCAACCTTCTGATGCTGGCCGGGACGAGTTCCGACCTCACGGCCATGAGAGACGCCATAGCCACCTTCGACGTGGACTGGATGCGCGGCATGTCTGTTGCACTGCATCCGCTCAAGGCATCGCAACCCGAAGCCGTCGCCAAGGAGCTTACCACAATCTTCGGAGCCGAGGGCGGACCCGGTTCGAACCTTATTCGCTTCATTCCCAACGAACGCCTGAATGCCGTTCTGGTTCTGACCTCCCGCGCCAGTTATCTTGCGCGTGCATCCGGCTGGATAGAAAAGCTCGACAAGCTGGCGAGCGCCAATGAAGAGCAGCTTTTCGTCTATAATATCCAGAATCGACCGGCCAAGGAACTGGCGCAGGTGCTTCAGGCGGTCTTGTCCAAACAGGAGAGCCGCGCATCGGGCGCCAATTCGGTCGCGCCCGACCTTGTTGCCGAAACCCTGACGACCGAAAAGAATGCTCCGGTGCAACCCGCCCTTTCGGCCGCAAGCGCCTATTCCGAAGCAAGCGCGGTCAAAACGTCCATCGTCGCCGACGCAGAGAACAACGCGCTTTTGATCTCAACCACGCATCGTGAATATGAGCGGGTAAAGCTGCTCCTCAGACAACTCGATGTTACGCCGACGCAAATCCTCATCGAAGCAGTGATCGCCGAGGTCACGCTGAACGACCAGCTGAAGTTCGGCCTGCGCTGGTTTTTCGAAAGCGGCAACTTCCGCGTCGGATTGTCCGATATCGCAAGCGGCGCGGCGACGCCGACCTTTCCGGGTTTCGCCTGGAGCTTCGCGACAAGCGATGTCGGCGTAACGCTCAACGCCCTTTCGAGCATAACCGACGTCAACATCGTATCCGCACCGACCCTGACGGCCCTCAACAATCAGAAAGCCACCCTTCAGGTCGGGGATCAGGTTCCGATCGTCACACAGCAATCAACCTCCACCGTTACCGGAGATTCCGCCGTTGTCAGTTCCATCGAACTCAAGGACACCGGCGTCATTCTCAAAGTGCTGCCTCGCGTGAACACGTCCGGACGCGTCATGCTCGACATCGAACAGGAAGTGTCCAACGTCGTACGGACCACGACATCAGGCATAGATTCGCCAACCATCCAGCAGCGCAAGCTGTCGACCCGCGTGATCGTGGGTGACAATGAAAGCCTGGCGCTCGGCGGCCTCATCCAGCAGCACAATTCCCTCACACGGTCGCAGGTGCCGCTGCTCGGCAAAATCCCCCTTTTGGGCAACGCCTTCAAGAACAAGGAAGACCGGATCGCAAAAACCGAATTGATCATTTTCATCAAGCCCCGGATCGTTCGCGATATCTGGCAGGCCAGGGAAGTCACGGCGGAATTTCGTCAACAGCTCGGCTTCGGCTCAGGGCTTCGCAAAGTTCGAGGGGGCGCAAACGAGCTCCATCAGGACGTAAAACGTCTGGCGTTTTGATGGAGCCGACAAATGTCCAATGGCTGCTCGGCCTTATGATGATCGTCCTCACCATCCGCATTGCTTGGGTGGACATTCATGAGATGCGAATTCCCAATGCGTTGAACTATATTCATTCCGGCCTCGGTATTCTCAACCAGTTCCTGTTCGGCTTCAGCCATCTTGCCGCCGCTCTCGGTGGCGCTTTGGCAACGCTGTTGCTCCTCTACCTCATTCGCTTCCTGCATAAACGGCTGCGCGGACGCATCGGGCTGGGGCTAGGCGATGTCAAGCTCGCCGGGGCGAGCGCGCTGTGGCTCGGCCCGGCTGGCATCCCACTGTACCTGTTTATAGCGAGCGTGGCGGCCCTTATCTTCGCAACCACCGCGGCATTGTTCTGCCGTTTCGACCTTCGCAATACTCGCATTCCATTCGCCCCCTTTCTCGGGCTTTCCCTTATCCTCGTCTGGATGACGGACACCATCCTCCTCACCACAATCGGAGACTGAACAGCTCATGACCACATTGGGGGCTGCGGCCAACCAAACACGCGATGACGCCGAGCACGAAGCCGGCTTCACGATGGTGGAATTGCTTGTCGTCCTGGCGATTATCGGGCTGGTTGCCGCCATCGCCGCACCGCAGGTTCTAGGCTATCTGGGGTCGGCGCGGGTGGACACCGCCAAGGTTCAGATGAGAAACCTGCAATCCGCCCTCGAACTCCTCTACATCGATATCGGTCGTTACCCTTCTGCCGATGAGGGGCTGGACGCTCTTGTCACGCCCCCGGAAAGCTATACCGCCTGGAACGGCCCCTATATCAAGCAATCATCCGCATTGGTTGACCCTTGGGGAGCACCCTACCAATACAAGGCGCCAGCCGGCTCGGCATCGCCGACGGTCGGGTCGTTCGGGCGGGATGGAAAGGCCGGCGGTGAAGGCCTCGACGCGGATATCGCGCTTTAATCGCGGACGGTAAGTCGCTTCCTCTCCCTCGGGGATCAGCGTCCAGCACGAATCTGCACCAGACGCGTCGTGCTGCGATCCCGGAGGTCGCGTCTTGTCGTCACCTCAAAGCGAACAGCTAATGGCAATTCCGCAGGCTCAGACCATTCATCCCGCCAGTCGGATGGGGTGATGTCGTCGACATCCTCACGACCCTTGTACCAGAACCTGATGGAGGTTTGCTCCGACAGCGTCAGGGTTTCCGGCAGGCGCCCGGCATCGCTCACACGCCGCGGATGGAGCTCCAGAACCAGCTGGCCATTCGCCTCTTCATGCGTAAGAACGGCATCTCTCAGACCGAAAGCCGACACGCCGACACGCATGACGCCGACAAAGGTGATCCTGCCGGCGGTTCCTCTAAGCAGAAATCGTTTCTGAGGATTGTCCTGGGACAAAGGAAGATATCGTGCGGCGCCAATCATCCTCTCCACCGCACCCGCTAAAGCCTCAAGTTCGACTGCCGCATCGTTGTCTTTCTGCGCGACCTGGATCGACCGCAATTGCGATGTCAGCGCGACGGCGACGAGCGACAGGGCGGCGACGAGGGAAAGGGTTACGAGCACCTCGACAAGGGTAAAACCCGCATCGCCGCGCTCTGTCGGCCTATGGTGGGGCCGGAGCATCCTTCGGCAACGCTTCATCGATCAACGACCCCGCGCTCTATCAGGACGTCTGCCGCCTGCGAGCCATCGTTACGAAAAAGCCGCAAGCGCTCCAGCATCGGCCCGCCATTCCATCCAGTCTCTTCAATGCCCGTCACGGTCCATCGAAAGCCGTCGACAATGCCTTCCCTCGCACTATCCGCTTTACGGTCGAAAAATCTCTGAAAAACAATCGCGGATGTCACCCGCTTCGCCGCAACCCGTTCACGCGCAGATCCGATGCTTTTTGAACCCAGCTGAATTGTCTGGAGCACAATTACGGCGCCCAGAGACAGGATTGCAAAAGCGCAGAGGACTTCGACCAAGGTAAATCCGTCCTCGGATACGCGCCCGGCCCTAGCCATGATTGCCTCCGGAATTTTTCACGAAGGGAATGCCGGTCAGCCAGGGAATGGACAGGTGAGCCGATGCCTGTGCGCTCTTGAAGGATACCTCCCCTCCAGATGATGAACCATCAGGCAGGAATATAATCGTGGCTCGCCTTTCTGCGCGCACCAGCTCGCGACCGGTCACCACGGTCATTTCCATATGGGCCGGCACGGAAAGCAACCTGTCGCCCCGCTCGTTCGAGATCGTTCTGGCAACCATATCGACGACCAGCGGCCGTTGCCGGCGGCTGTTGATCGCATCCAGCCGGACGAACTGGATCAGGTGGGCGACATCGCTCGCCAGGGCGGCCGGAGATTTTGGACGTTGCGTTGCCTGAAATCCAAAAAACGCGATCATCGCGGTCATCGACAAGATCGCGACGACGACGATCATCTCCACCAGTGAAAAGCCTTCCTCTTCAGGTAGCATAGGCCCTTCGGCGCGATACATCATATTGTGCTCATCTGGTTTATGCTCAGCAACGCGCTCATCACCGAGACCACAAGGGCGCCTATGAGCAAGCCCATGAAGATGGTGATGCAGGGCGTCATGAGACCAAGCATCGTCTTCTGCGTCCGCATCGCCTCCTCCTCTAGAAGCGAGGCCGACCGCTCAAGAATGCGCGGCAAGCTGTTTACCTCGTCGCCAATAGCCACCAGCGAGGAAACCGAACGCGGAAAAATCCGCGCCTCCAGCAGCGCTTCCGAAAGACGCTCGCCTCCAACCACCCGCTCCCGCATCGCCTCAAGCACAATTCTGTAGGATGGGATAGGACACACCTTCGCCGACAGTACGAGAGCCTTCTGCATTGCGACGCCATTTCCGAGCAGGAGCGCGAGGCTGCGCATATATCGCGCCAGCCCCTGTTTTCTAACGAGATCGCCGATCATAGGCGTCACCAGCACGAGCCGCGTCGCGAGAGACCGAAGCCTTTGCCGACCGCTCTTGCGGAAGGAAAAAAGCAACAGAAAAGCCACGACGAGCGCGGCCGGCACAGCCCAGGTCCGCATTGCCGTGCCGATTGCATCGAGCACACGGATCAGCGGTGGAGGATGCGTGTTTGCGCCTTCAAAGACCGGCAAAACGGCCGGCACGAGGAAGATCGTGACGATCGCCAAGGCGGCGAATGTCAGCAGGAGAAGGAACGCCGGATAGGTGAGCGCTTCCAGCATCTGACTTCGCCGGTTGCGACGCATCTCGAGGTCGGCTGCGATGACGGCGCAGACGACATGGAGTTTACCCGTGTGTTCAGCGCTCAAAATCAGCGCAGATATTCCCGGACTATCCTCTTCCATCCGCGCAAAGGCTTCCGACGGGCTCATGCCGTTTGAGAGGCGTGCGAGCGATTCCGCCGCGAGCGCTTGATTGCCCCCGTTGCCCGCCTCCTCTGCGATTGCTTTCAGAGCACGGTCCAAACCCAGCCCCGCCTCCATGAGCAGCGCGAGATCATAGAAGAAGCGCTGCAGGTCGACGCGCCGCTCAAGAAATGACGGCAATCGAACAGACCGGCGCTCCGCCCGTTCCGCCGACAGACCAAGTTGCAGGACACGAACCCCATCGGCCTTGAGCCGTTGCGTCGCCTCCGAGGCGCTTGGCGCCTCGATCAGACCACGCCGCTTCGATCCATCCCTCGTATAACCCACATAATTGAACCCCGGCATGCTAGGCTCCCTGAAGGTCGATGACGCGCGAAACCTCGCCCGATGTCGTCACTCCAGCAGTGACAAGCGCATGGGCATGCTCGCGCATGCTTCGCATACCCACCTGCTGTGCCGCCATTTCGAGGGCATTTTCGTCGTCTTTTCTGGAAATCGAATCGCGCAACGCATCCGTGATTTCCATGATCTCATAGACGGCTTGCCGTCCGGCCAAACCGGAGCCGCCACAAATGGCACACATCGTCTCGCTGTCGTTACTCCGGCATTCCTCGCACACCCTGCGAACCAGCCTCTGGCCGATGATCCCCCGCAAAGTTGCGGCAAGAAGGTAGCTTTCGATCCCCATGTCGCGAAGCCGGCTGATAGCCCCGGCGGCGCTGTTGGTATGCAGCGTCGATAGAACAAGATGACCGGTCAGCGCCGCCTGCACGGCGATCCTGGCCGTCTCCTCATCGCGGATTTCCCCAATCAGGATGCCGTCAGGGTCCTGCCGGAGAACTGAACGCAGGGCTGAAGCGAAGGTCAGACCAATCCCCGGATCGACCTGCAACTGGGTAATTCCCTTCATCCGATACTCGACGGGATCTTCAACCGTGAAGAACTTCCACCTCGGATCGTTGATGTCGTTTAGAATGGAGTAGAGTGTCGTCGTCTTGCCGGAACCCGTTGGCCCGGTGACGAGAAATATCCCGTTCGGTTTGCGCGTAATGGCCGCGATCGCCGCAGTGGCCTGCTCATCAAATCCAAGGGCACCCAATTCGAGGCGCACATTCGAGCGATCGAGAATTCGCATGACAACGGTTTCGCCGTGGACGCTAGGCGTCACGGAGACTCGAAAATCAATCTCCTGCCCGCGAACGGATGCCCGCAGCCGCCCGTCCTGGGGTAAGCGTCGCTCCGCAATATTGAGCCGCGACAATATCTTGATCCGGCTCGTTATACCGGCCGCCATCGGTCTCGGCACGGTCTCCAGGGTCTGAAGAATGCCGTCTGCCCGCAAACGAATTCTCACAATATCCTCAAAAGGCTCGATATGAATATCCGTCGCTTTGCCATCGACGGCCCGCTGAATGATTCTGGATACGAAGCGAATGACCGGCGCCTCTTTCGCAATGTCGAGCAACCGGTCGACGTCCTCCTCGCCTGCAACGTCATGGGACCCGGAAAAATCACTGTCGTCTCCCACGGCTTTACGGACCCGAAAAAACTCCTCAATCGTCGATCTCGGCGCGACAATGAGCGGAAGACGCCCCCCCATCAGAAATTCGATCGCTTCTATGGCCGGGCGGCTAAAAGGGTCCGCAACGATGAGGGAGAGCGCCCCTTTCTCTCCTGTTATGGGCAGAAGTGCATTCCTCGCTGCAAAATCCGTACCCATCCGTTCCAGCATCTCACTGTCTGACTCGAAAACCGATTGCGCGCAGCCGATCATGCAGAAATCTGCAATCGCCTGCGCGAGTTCGGCTTCCGGCATCAGCCCGAGTTCACGCATGACAACATCGATCGCTTGACCTGTGGCGCGCCAGGCGGAGGACAACCGTTGAAGCGCCTCGGGTGTCAACCTTGAGCTGGTGCCGAGATGCGCGAGAAACTCATCCGAAGTCGGAAATATGTTGGTCACAGGATCATCTCACCAACCGTCTGCGCCAATGTCGGCCCCAGGAGTTCCAGGCAGGGAGCCGGTCGACCGGGCAGACCGGTCTCTTCAGCGAACTCCTCAAACCCGGGTATGGCGGCATCGAGCACCGGAGCACCATTGCCCACACGAAATATGCCGGCATAACCAAAATCCAGCCGCTCTCCGCGCCGGAGGCCGACGACAACTGTCAGCGCCCGCCATGGACCGGCATTGTTGACCAGGAATGGCATGGACCGACCCTGACCCGCCGAGGCAAGCTGTCGCAATTCGTCGGACGCCTGATCTGGCTGAAGGGTGCCGGTTTGCGTATGAACCGTAAATGTTCCTGCCAGACGCAGGACGGAAACGGCACGCAATGCGAGGAAATCATGCAGCTCGGCGACATCTTCGAATGCCGCATGTTTAAGACCAGCGGGGTCTAGCGCGAGATCCAGATTCGCACCTGTGGTCATGTCTCCGATCCTGCGATAGCGGAGAACGCCGAGAGAAAGCGACCGCGCTTCGTCACCCGAATAACCCAGGGATTGGAAACCCAGGTTCAACAGATCGGCGCCGGCGGCATTAAGGTCGATCAGCCCGGCATGGTCCTGGATCCGCACTTCAAGTCGATTTTCTCCCCATCGGCAGCTCGCATTTTCGTCCGTTGGAAGTGCTCCGCCACGACCACCGCCTGACATTTGCTTGGCGGCGACGTAGGGCGCCAGAGCCTGCGCTAATTTCTGATCCTCAAACGCGCGCAGTTCATTGCCGGTCGTCAGCGCGCGCAGTCGCGCCGACAGAGAAAACGGCAGCAGAATGGCTGACACGACCAGCAACAAGCCCAGGACAGCGACAAGGGCGAAACCGTCCCGTCCACTCGCATCCTCATTGGCCATTCGGTACGCCCTTGTCTTTCCCCGCTTCAGGTGTCTCCTCCACGGGCGCAAAAAGCGCATATGTCGCCTTCTGTTCGCCATTGGCGAGAATGAGCGTATCCCTGCCCACCTCCTCCACGACCCAGCCCTGAAGCTGATCGCCGGCACTGAGCCATATTGCCGGCTGTACCGGATCAAGTGCGACAAGCGCGCTGGCCTGGGAACCGAACAATCTCGTTCCCTGAAAGCTGAATTGCGGTCGAAGCGCTTGCTCTGTGGGCTGCGTCGCAACAACTTCCTCTACCGGTTTTGAGGTCGTCCGTGGGATTTCGGCCACGAATTCTCTCCGGGTTTGGCTGAAGAGCGGACGCGCAAGCGTGTGTGAAATCTTGATGTCACCGCCGAATTGACTTTGGGTCGAGGTCGCCTGCCCTTTCGTGGTCGCTTCCGTAAACGGCCCTGGCTCCAGCGCCGATATGTCGACTACTTCCTGATAAAAGAACCAGTTGACCATGAGAAGAACTGCGAGCGTTACCGACGGAGCAGTCCAGTGCAGATGCTTCAGCAACGGTCTGATCATGGCGCGCCCGCCTTTCGCCCGGTCGAAGCCGTAGGGTCAAGTACGCCTAAAAAGCTCAACTGCACGCTCAATTCAACCGGACCGGGGGATCGTCCCTGATTGACGACACGAACCACCATCTCGCGAACGATCAGATAAGGTTTACCGGTCTCGAGTTGCAGCAAGGCGCCATGGATCGCTTTCAACGATCCCTGCATGTTGGCGCGAATGCCAACGTAACGCACGCCGTCCAGTTCGACAGATGGAATACCGCCCGAGGAAAGCACAGTCACCATCGCGGTGCCAGCGAGCGAATTCAGTCTGTTTTGCAGGTTCGCCTGCATAACGGCTTCGTTTTCACCGACAAGAAACTCGGAAGCGGTTGCAGAGGTAGTCGGCTGCTTTAGCATCGCTCTGCCGACGGCAATTGTCGCCTCGAAGCGAGCAAGCGCGATGCGGTTTTCTTCAATTGCGGCAGCGTTCCCATTCAACAGGCTGAAAGCGAGCCAGATCAACGCCGAGACGCCAACGGCAATTACAAAAACGATGGAACCGGCAATCGCACGTTGCAAAGCCACTGAAAGGTTCATGACCCGGATCAAGAGATCGGTCATTGGCGTCCAACCTTTATATGAATAGTGAAACGCTCACCATCCTGGCCGGGCACCCGCATGACCGGCGCCGTAAAACGCGGATCGTGAAAAACTGCGGAGGCCCCGAGCATACCGATCAGGTCAGCCGCCGCCCTGGAAAAGCCGGTAATCGAGACCACATCTTCGCGGAGGGTTAAATCTGATAGCCATGTCGAATCCGGCAGTATGCGCGTCAGTTCCTCCCAAAGCGCCGAGGCGGGCACGGTCTTGATTTTCGCCGCCCGCGCGGCCTGAAGCAGCCGCTCCTCCCTCTGCAGTGCGTCGACATCCTTCCTGACCGCCAGTGCCTCACGACGGCGCTCATCGACAAGGATCGCAAGTCTCGCCCCCGCCTCGACCGTGCGTGCATAGGCGTGGCCGAATGTGGCGATCGCGACCAGAAGCACCAAAAGGGAAAAGCCGGCTGACAAACGTTTTTTCACCGACCAACGGGGTGACTGATCCGCAATCGATCGCGCGCTTTCGCGAGCAACCTCCTCCGCCTGACCTTCGTTTTCCATCAGGATCCGGTCAATCCGGCGCCCCGACGAATGGATGGCACCCAGGACCGGTTCCAGAACCTCTTTTTTGACAATGAAATAATCCGTGCCGTGCCCATCGCTAGCTAAACCAAAGAAAACATGCACCTGGCCGATCAGAAAAGGCATGTGCTCACTGATTTCCAGCGACCACAACTCGCTCGCACGTGTGAAAGGCAACCTCTTCGAGGCAAGATTTCTTCGCAGATAACTATCCCTACCGATTGTCAGTGTGACGGCAGTCTTCCGTTCGATCTCAGCCAGCAGGGCCGGTATGCGTGACGCATCAATTGGAACAAGCGCGCCTGTTCCCATATCGCAGGCAAGCCCGACACCAGAGACATGCAGATTGACGGCTTCCGTTGATCGAGCCTGAAAAAACCCGGCTAAAACCGGAATCTTCGAGAGCGTCTCTCCAAGCCAAATTAAAATATCTCGCCAAAGGTAGCCGCTCACACCACTCCTCTACTTACCCCCAACGGGAACCTTTAAATCAGAGAATCTTTAGATATTTTTTCTACCTTGGCAAAATCTCAAAGTTACTTCAAACAATATCTGAAAAAATCATAAAAACATAAATGCATTATATAATAAATAAATTATACAATCTTCCTATTTTACTATTATTATAAAATAATTAACCATATAATACAGTGAAATCCGAAAGTAAGAAAATCACCCCTGTGTTAGACCTGCTGCGATCAGCACTTTACCACCCCCATAAGTCGTGGCAAAGTGCTGGAGGCCGCAAGCTCACTCACCGGCACGCATCGAGACGGTTGATCGCCTCGACATTTTTCGCCGAAGATCCTTTCGGGTCGAAATCCTATGCCAGCCAGGTGTCTACGATGGTTTTTGCCAGTTCCGGGCCGATCACGCGGGCGCCCACGGTGATGATCTGGGCGTTGTTGAATTCCCAATCACGACATCGCAGAACATTGAATCGTGAGAAGGTTCCCAATATATTCTGCCTAATCAATCACTTGGCATCTCAGTCGGAATGACAAATTCCAAAGATTCCCAAAAAGCTGATTGAGTAACCCTTTTTCCGGTAAAAGAGCTAATAAAAACAACAAAACTTTGGGGTCTTAATTCCAGCTCATCTACCAGAGTTTTTGCCGCGCCATTCCCGTTTTGTTTTCGCGCCTCCAACAGCTTCACGAAATTTTAGGGGATTGCGGAACACATATGGAACATATAGTGTTCGTTCTGTATTTGTTTCGCGACTTCAACGACGATTCTAAAGGGTGTTTTCCTCATGCTCACGCGCAAACAGCAGGAATTGCTTCTCTTCATTCATGAAAGAATGAAAGAGTCCGGCGTGCCGCCCTCCTTCGATGAAATGAAGGATGCACTCGATCTTGCCTCCAAATCCGGTATCCACCGGCTGATCACCGCCCTCGAAGAACGCGGGTTTATTCGCCGGCTACCGAACAGGGCGCGAGCGCTGGAAGTCATCAAGCTGCCCGAGGCCTATACGCCGGGTGCAAGGCCGCAACGCGGCTTTTCTCCAAGCGTCATCGAAGGCAGCCTTGGCAAGCCCAAGGCGCCGGAAGCGGCACCTGCCCCCAAGGCGCCCGCCAACGATCTCGGTGGGGCCGTCACCGTGCCGGTCATGGGCCGAATCGCCGCCGGCGTGCCGATTTCCGCCATCCAGAACAACACCCACGATGTGGCCGTGCCTGTTGATATGCTCGGCTCGGGCGAACATTACGCTCTTGAGGTCAAGGGCGACTCGATGATCGAGGCCGGCATTTTTGATGGCGATACGGTTATCATTCGCAACGGCAATACGGCAAATCCGGGCGATATCGTCGTAGCGCTGGTGGATGATGAAGAAGCGACCCTGAAGCGTTTCCGTCGCAAGGGCGCATCCATTGCTCTGGAAGCGGCTA
This sequence comes from Agrobacterium sp. 719_389, assembly GCF_900188475.1. NCBI lineage: Bacteria > Pseudomonadati > Pseudomonadota > Alphaproteobacteria > Hyphomicrobiales > Rhizobiaceae > Agrobacterium > Agrobacterium sp. 719_389. Next base: position 175,612 of record NZ_FYEM01000001.1, on the reverse strand, counting down.
ACCCCGCCTATGAGACCCGCATTTTCGGGCCGGACCGGGTGAAAATTCAGGGCAAGCTGGTTGGGCTGATCCGCCGTTACCATTGATCCAAGATATGGGACCGCGGTCCCTTTCGCTGCGGGCGCTATCGAGAGGATGGCGCTCCCCTTATCGAGCTTTGCAGCTTGTTTCTTGCAACGATGTGGTTCTGCAGAAGTGACAAGCGACATCATCTGGCAGGTCCGCGCATCTTTTGTCGCGAAGGCCTGCAGGCAGCGGTAAGAAACAGCTGATTGAAAATGAGCATCCTTAATTTCGTTGAGAAAGGATGCAGGTCGTCAGTCTCGTCGCGGTGTGTTTCGCCGTCATCGCCGAGTGGTGACGTGCAGGTGCTTCTTTTCTTCCCGCCCCCATTCATCAATAGGGCTTATGGGAGCCATGGAATATTTGCAATATTCCTGGGCCCATCCGCCGGTATAGAAATGCGCATCATATCGGGGAACACGCCATGTACGATCTTTATATCGCCAACAAGAACTATTCCTCATGGTCATTGCGGCCGTGGGTATTGATGCGCACGCTCGGCATTGCTTTCGATGAAAAACTCGTTCCCTTCGGCGAAGGCGTTTCCTTCTCCACCTTTTCTCCAACCGGCAAGGTGCCCTGCCTTGTTGATGAAGGCGTGACGGTTTGGGAATCATTGTCGATCGCCGAATATCTGGCGGAGCGACACCAGGGCGTCTGGGCAAGCGACAAGCAGGCAAGAGCATGGTCGCGTTCGGCTGCGAGCGAAATGCATGCGGGCTTTTTCTCGCTGCGCAATCTCTATCCGATGTCGGTCGGCATTCGCGTGAAACCGAAGGGTGGCAATACCGGGCTTGCGGCCGACATAAAGCGCATCGATGCGCTGTGGAGCGAAGGCCTTACAAAATTCGGCGGCCCCTTTCTTGCCGGCCAGAAATTTACGGCGGTCGATGCCTTTTTCTGTCCGGTGGCTTTCCGTTTCCAGACCTACGGTGCGGAACTTTCGCCCGCAGCGAAAGCCTATTGTGACCGGCTGCTCGCCTTGCCCGCCATGCGCGAATGGTACGAGGCGGGCCTCAAGGAAACCTGGCGCGACGCGGCGCATGAAGAAGAAATCGGCGGGATCGGCGAATTGACGGCGGATCTGCGCATCAAGGCGTGACGGCCCAGGCTGGCGGCCCTCATTGTGGTGCCGCCAGCAACCGCGTGACGGCATCAGGGACCTCATGGTCAAAACGGCCGCTTTTCCAGTCGTAATAGCGATGTTCGCTCCAGGGCCTGTCCATGCCGGCTATCGCGGCGCGCAACCTGCCGACTACCGCTACCTGATCGCTGCCGGCAAAGTCTATTTCCAGTGAACCGATCCGGCGCAGGATATCGCGGTTAAGCAGAAGTGCGCCCGAGCGGCATTGGGAGAAGGATGTTCTGCGGGAAACGACGACAATATCGGCGATATCACAAGCCTTTCCGGCAAATCGACCATCTTCCAGAACGATGATCCATTCGCCGCTTCCCGCGCGTGCGGCACACCATATGCCCTTGCTGCAGGTGAAAATACCGGGCTCCGCGTCTCTCAGGGCCACCGTCATCTGCCGTGCAACCGCCCTCATCTTTTCCGGATCAAGCTTTGCCTTGGTCAAAGCCACGGTGGTTGCCGCAGCCTCGCTCTTGAGAAAGACCGGCGGAACTGGCTGTTCCGGCAGCAGCAGTGCCCTTTGCCACTGGTCATAAACGAAACCCTGCGGCCGTGTTTTCGTCGTGTAGGTTTTGCCATCCTCCAGCAGCGCCACCAGCATGCCATCCTCATGAACAAGCAGATGAGGCGGATTGCGATAGGCCGTGGCCGCCGACAGGCCAAAGGCGAGGACCAGAAACGGCAAACCAAGAAGCGCCAGCCGGCTGCGTAACAATGCCAGCAGCAGAAAACCAACGGAGGCAAGCCCCAGGAACCAGCCATGTGGCCGCCCCGTCGCAGCGCTTCCTCCCCAGGAGGCCACCTCCCGAGAAACTTCGATCACGAGAGCCATACCGTAACCCATGACCTTGAGGAACGGAGCATCAAGCCCGAAAGGCATCAGCAGCATGGCGACAAGGCCGAAAGGCATGACGATCAGCGACATGAGCGGCATGGCGGCCAGATTGGCAAAAAGTCCATAGGTGGTGACACGCTGAAAATGCTCGGCGGAATAGATCGCAGTCGAAAGACCGCCGATCAAGGACGTCGTGATGACGCCGCCGATGATGGCGCCCGCCGTTTGCGCCACCGTCATCCATGCCGGTTTGCGCCCGATGAACAGACGCTCGCGATCGCTGCGCCAGCGGCTCCAGGCGGCATAGGAGGCGACGAGCGCGATGGTTGCGGCAAAGGACATCTGGAAGCTCGGCCCCATGATTTCCGAAGGCGACAAGGCAAGAATGACCAGAGCGGAAAGCGCAATATTCCTGAGACTGAGCGAGGGTTGATCGAAAAGAACGGCAATCAGCATCACCGACATCATCAGCCAGGCCCGTTCGGCGGAGACGGCGAAACCGGAAATCAGATAATAGGCAAGCGTCATCAGGAGTGCGGCGAAAGCCGAGATCTTCTTGACGGGCCAGCGCTGCGCAAATGCCGGAAAAAGGCTGAAGGCAAGCCTCAGCCCCACAAAAAATATGCCTGACGCCAACGCCATGTTGAGCCCGGATATGGCGACGATGTGGGCAAGGCCGGAAAGTCGCAGCGCTTCCATCGTCTTGGCGGATATGGCCTGTCTCTCATCGGTGACGATCGAGGCGGCAAAAGCGCCGGCATCCCCGCCGATGGTGCTGCGGATACGTTCGGCAATGGCGGCGCGCAGGCCGTAAAGCCGCATATCGGCCCATTCCAGCCAGTTCGTTCCGGTCTTTATGTCACCTTCAAGTGATATGACCGTCTGTGGCGGTTTATAAAAGAAGCCCGTCGCGCCTATGCCCCTGAAGTAGGAGGCAAAGGCGAAATCATTGAGCCCCGGCAAAGCCGGGCCGGACGGCGGCGAAAGCCGCGCCTTGCCACGAATGGTCGCGCCCAGTGCGACGGGCTCACCTGCCCCGCGCGCGAGAAGCGAGACCTTCTCCGGCGAGCGTGACAATGTCGGCGCCTCCGTGGCGGACAGCTGCACCACATATCGCCAATCCCCGCGCGCATCGACCTCCCGGCGCGTCACCGCACCTGTAATGGTGGTGGTGACGGGCGTATCCAGCACCACGGTTCCCACCCGCCGCGTTTCGATCTCGGCGAAAAGCATGCCCAGCAAGAACAGCGCGAAAAAGCCGCAGGCCGTCGCCGCCAGACCCGAACGATATTTCGTGAAGGATGCCAGACCCGCTGCAATGAGACATGCGATCGCCAGAACAGGGAGTGAAGGCGAGGTGTCGAGGGAAAACCAGAAGATCGCACCACAGCCGATGAAAACCGGCGCGAAAAGAAAATCGTGGCCGAATGCGCGCTCCTCGGCAACGCAGGCGGCGATTTTTTGAGAGGCGAGAGCACGCAGTTTTGGCCTGCTGACAAGGGCGGGTGGGTCATATGTCGCGACATCCCCGGCTCTGTGTAGTGGAAACAGAATCTCCGCCGTGCCGGGCAAGCCGCCCTGCATCGTTTCCGCATATCCGAAATGCTGTTTTTCCCCTTGACCAGGCAATCCGCGCCGCGCCCCTGCCGCACCGGAAACAGGTTTGCAGGCGGATGCGAGGGATTGCAATGCTTTCCTTTAACCCTGCGTTGACCGAGATCGAATTGCCATGATGATAAAGCGAAAAGCAACGCAATTGCGTATGCCGCAATGCACAATTTGACCTTTGGATAGCTTGGCATCGGCGCAAGGATCATATAGCTAATCGGTAGACGCTTAACCGCGGGGCGTGTCTCAACGCCCCCACCCGCATGTTTTCGGAGGATCAGTATGACGGAAAAAAGCGCTACAGTGACACTTGGCGAAAAACAGGTCGAACTCCCGGTCAGGGAAGGCACGATTGGACCAAGCGTCGTCGATATCGCCACGCTGTACAAGCACACGGGCTCCTTCACCTACGACCCGGGTTTCACCTCGACGGCCTCCTGCGAATCCAAGATCACCTATATCGATGGTGACGAAGGCGTTCTCCTGCACCGTGGTTTCCCGATCGAGCAGCTTGCCGAACAGGGTGACTTCCTGGAAACCTGCTACCTGCTGCTCTACGGCGAACTGCCGACGGCTGCGCAGAAGAAGGATTTCGACACCCGCGTCACGCGCCACACCATGGTGCATGAGCAGATGAGCCGCTTCTTCACCGGCTACCGTCGCGATGCACACCCGATGGCCGTCATGTGCGGCACGGTCGGCGCTCTCTCGGCCTTCTACCACGACTCGACCGACATTACCGATCCGCACCAGCGCATGGTCGCTTCGCTGCGCATGATTGCGAAGATGCCGACGATCGCCGCCATGGCCTATAAGTACCATATCGGCCAGCCCTTCGTTTACCCGAAGAACGATCTCGATTACGCCTCCAATTTCCTGCACATGTGCTTTGCCGTGCCCTGCGAGGATTACAAGGTCGATCCGGTTCTGGCCCGCGCCATGGACCGCATCTTCATCCTGCATGCCGATCACGAGCAGAACGCCTCCACCTCCACGGTGCGTCTTGCCGGTTCTTCGGGCGCCAACCCGTTCGCCTGTATTGCGGCTGGCATTGCCTGCCTCTGGGGCCCGGCTCATGGCGGCGCCAACGAAGCGGCGCTCAACATGCTCAACGAGATCGGCACGGTTGACCGTATTCCGGAATATATCGCCCGCGCCAAGGACAAGAACGATCCGTTCCGCCTGATGGGCTTTGGCCACCGCGTTTACAAGAATTACGACCCGCGCGCCAAGATCATGCAGAAGACGATGTACGAAGTGCTGGAAGCCACCGGCAACTCCGACGATCCGATCATGCAGGTCGCGCTCGAACTGGAAAAGATCGCCCTTTCCGATCCTTATTTCGTCGAGAAGAAGCTTTACCCGAATGTCGACTTCTATTCGGGCATCACGCTGAAGGCGCTCGGCTTCCCCACGACCATGTTCACCGTTCTCTTCGCTCTCGCCCGCACCGTCGGCTGGATCGCACAGTGGAACGAAATGATCGAAGATCCGCAGCAGCGCATCGGTCGTCCGCGCCAGCTCTACACGGGCGCCGGCAAGCGCGACTACGTTCCGGTTTCCAAGCGCTAAGCCGCGAAACCATTTGAGATCAAAGGCCGGCAGGTTTTCACCCGCCGGCCTTTTTTGTTGGGCGTCTGAGTGGTTCTTAGTGGCGCGCCGCAACGCCCAGGAACTGCTTGAGTTCGGGGGTTACGGGATTGGCGAACACCTCTTCCGGCGGGCCAATTTCATGCACCCTGCCCTCATGCATGAAGACGACGCGAGAGCAGACGTCGCGCGCGAACTTCATTTCATGCGTCACCATCAAGAGCGTCATACCTTCGGCGGCGAGTTCCCGCACCACGGCAAGCACTTCCGCAACCAGTTCGGGATCGAGCGCCGAGGTGATCTCATCGCAGAGCAAAGCGATCGGCTGCATGGCGAGGGCGCGGGCAATGGCGACGCGCTGTTGCTGACCACCTGACAACTCATCGGGATAGGCATCGAATTTATGCGCCAGACCAACCCGTTCCAGCATCTTGCGGGCAACGGCTTCCGCCTCCGGTTTCGACGTCTTCTTGACCACCATCTGTGACAGCATGACATTGCCGCCGACGGTCTGGTGCGGGAAGAGATTGAACTGCTGGAAGATCATGCCGACCTTCAATCGAAGTGCCTTGAGATGGAGATCGTCTTCGAGAAGCTGTGCGCCGGCGACCGATATGGAACCGGCCGAAATCGTCTCGAGCCCGTTGATGCAACGAAGCAGGGTCGATTTTCCCGATCCGCTCTTGCCGATGATGGCGATGACCTCGCCCGGCTCGACATCGAGATTGATGCCCTTCAGAACCTCGTTGCTGCCATAGCTTTTGCGGACTTCAGTGATTTCGATGAGCGACATTGAGCTTCCTTTCGAGGATCTGGCTGCTCTTCGACAGAGGCCAGCACAGCGCGAAATAGATGAGGGCCACGAGGCCATAAACGGTGAAGGGCTGGAAGGTGGCGTTGGTGACGACCGTGCCGGCCTTGGACAGTTCCACGAAACCGATGATCGAGGTCACCGCCGTTCCCTTGATGACCTGCACGAAAAAACCGACGGTCGGCGGAATGGCGACCCGCATGGCCTGCGGCAGGATGACGTAACGCATCTGCTGCAGGCGGCCCATGGCAAGGCTTGCCGACGCCTCCCATTGCCCCTTGGCGACAGATTCGACGCAGCCACGCCAGATTTCGGTCAGGAAGGCTGCTGCCCACAGGATCAGCGTCAGACCCGCCGCGAGCCAGGCCGGCACATCGATACCGAAGAGACCAAGGCCGAAAAAGGCTATGAAGAGCTGCATCAGCAGCGGCGTTCCCTGAAAAAGCTCGACATAATAGCGTGCGAAAGCCCGTATCGATTTTTTCCGGGAAATGCGCATGAAGAGCAGAAGCAGCGCCACCAAGCCGCCGCCCGCAAAGGAGACGAGCGAGAGCAGCACGGTCCAGCGCGTGGCGAGCAGCAGGTTTCTGAGAATATCCCAGGTGGAGAACTCGATCATCGGACACTCCTGCGCGGAAAAATGAGGTTGCCGCCCATCAGCAGCACCTGCCGGAGAAGAATGGCTAGCACGAGATAGATGACGGTGGAGACCATGTAGGCTTCGAAGGCGCGGAAGGTGCGCGACTGGATGAAATTGGCCGCGAAGGTCAGGTCCTCGGCGGCGATCTGCGACACGACCGACGAACCGAGCATGACGATTACCACCTGCGAGGAGAGCGCCGGCCATATTCGTTGCAGGGAGGGAACCAGCACCACGTGGCGGAAGGTTTCGAAACGGGTCATGGCAAGGCTTGCGCCGGCCTCGAACTGCCCCTTCGGCGTCGCCTGAATGCCGGCACGAATGATCTCGCAGCTATAGGCCCCGAGATTGACCACCATGGCGATATTGGCAGCGCTCAGTTCCGACAGTTGCAGGCCAAGCGACGGCAGGCCGAAAAAGATAAAAAACAATTGTATGAGAAACGGCGTATTGCGAATGAGTTCCACATAGGTCGCGACCGGCGGCCGCAGCCATTTCGGGCCAAGCGCGCGCACCCAGGCACAGAATATGCCGAGCGCGATGCCGAGAACGCCGCCGACGGCGATCAATTCAAGCGTGACGGCGATACCCTTGGCGATCTGCGGATAATATTCGAGGAGCCATCCAAAATCGAACGTGTATTTCACCCGATGTTTCCTTCGGAAGAGGACAAACCATACGCCGGACCGGGATCAGAAGGGGCCGGCGCATGTGTTTTCCGGGTTGGTCACAGATCCTTCGGAAGATCGGTTTTCAGCCACTTCTGTGCGATGGTGTTCAGCGAACCGTCGGTCTTTGCGGTGGCGATGATGGCGTTGACCTTTTCCAGGAGCGCCGGCTGTTCCTTGTTCAGGCCGATATAGCAGGGCGAGTTCTTGATCAGGAACTTAAGCTCGGGACGCTTCGGCGGGTTCTTCGCGAGAATGGCGGCGGCCACGACATTACCCGTGGCGACGGCTTCCACCTGGCCGGCAAGGAAGGCCGAAATCGTGCCGTTATTATCCTCGTAGCGCTTGATCGTGGTATCGGCGGGAGCGACCTTGGTCAGTTCCAGATCCTCGACGGCGCCACGGGTAACGCCGATGGTCTTGCCGGCCAAATCTTCGGCCTTGGTGACAGCAAGCGAGTCCGGGGCGAACACGCCGTTGAAGAAAGGCGCATAGGCGGTGGAGAAGTCGATGACCTTTTCACGGTCCGGGTTCTTGCCGAGGCTCGAAATGACGAGATCGACCTTGTTGGTCTGAAGATAGGGAACGCGGTTTGCGCTGGTGACCGGCACGAGTTCGACCTTCACGCCGAGCTTCTCGCCGATCAGGTTCGCGACGTCGATATCGTAGCCCTGCGGGGCCATATCGGTGCCGACGCTGCCGAAGGGCGGGAAATCCTGCGGGACCGCAACGCGGATCGTGCCTCGGGACGTGATATCACCGAGCGCATCGGCAAAGGCTGCGGGCGAAAAACCAAGTGTTGCGGAAATCGCGGCAATGGCAAGCAATGAACGTCTGGAAATCATTGGGAATTACTCCTTGGGGCTTGAGGAAAGCGGTTGCAGTGAAAGCGAATTGCGAAGCTCGTAGAGCGGGTCCGGTCTGCGGGTGAGATCGAGACCGGTTTCGACTTCGTCGAGGTGGCGGATGGCGAGTTCAGCGGCGGCGTGAAAATCTGCCGCCTTGATCGCCTCGAAAATGCGGCAATGCCCGTCATGCGATTGCTGCGCATGGAAATCGGACTGGTAGAGCATGGAGATGAGGATTGTTCTGGCCGTCAGGTCGCGCAGCGTTTCGACGATGATGTCGTTTCCGGCGATCTCCGCGATGCGGATGTGGAAATCGCCCATCAGACAGGTCAGGCGCTGGCGGTCGCCTTTGGCAATCGCCGCCTTTTCTTCATCGAGATGATCGGCGAGGATCGTTATGCCTTCCGCGCTGATGGCGGAAAGGTTGCGTAAAAGTCCATATTCGATGATGCGCCGCGCCTCATAGACCTTGATGGACTCTTCGGCGGAAGGCTCCACCACGAACCAGCCGCGGCGCGGGCTGACGGTAACGATGCCGCGCGTTTCAAGCCGCATCATCGCCTCGCGGATGCGCGTGCGCGACACGCCGAAAAGGCTGGCGAGCTGGTTCTCGCTAAGGCGAGTGCCCGGGCGGATGCGAGCGGAAAGGATGCCTGATATGATGGCGTCTTCCACAGCGCTCTGGGCGCTTTCTGATGTATGGCTATCTTGCATACAAGATTGAAAGCAAGAGGTGTGCCAGACGTAAATTCGCCGGCCGCGAACCCTCTGAAGGCCAGAGAATTGCCGTCCTAACGATCAAATGCGTTAAAACCGCCCCCTCGCCTGCCCGCACTGGCGGCAAGGCGGCGGCGAGCTTAACCTATCGGAAAAACCGCTATTTCCACCGCCTGATGACAGGACGGCTGCGACTATACCGAGGGACTGTTCTTGTTGTTGAGGACATCGAGAAGAATGCGTGCGCCGGTTTCTCCCGGCGGTACATCCGTGTGCAAACGCTGCTGCACCAGCGCATAACCTTCGAGCATCGCCCGCCGCTCGGTGGTGTCGGAAGACAGACGTTCCGCCCAGCGCAGCATCGAGCCTGACCTGACCACCTCGTTGAAATATTCCGGAACGATGGCGTAGTCGGCGATCAGGTTCGGCAAGGCGCCAGTCCAGGTTTTCACCCGCTTGCTCAACATGGTGAAAATCCAGTCGGTCTTGTAGACCGAGATGGTCGGTACGCCCGCGAGTGCAAGTTCCAGAATGACCGTGCCGGAAGCGGCGATGGCCGCATCGGCTTCAGCAAACGCGTTCCATTTGAAGGCGGAATCGATGCCGATTTCGGGCCTGATATCCTCCGGCCATGATGCCGCCAGTTCGCGGATGCGTTTTTCCTGACGTGGCACGGTGGGCAGGAGAAACCGCGTCGGACCGTTGCGCTCTACAAAAGCTCTCGCTGCCGCCTGAAAAGGCTCCATCAGCCGCGTCGTTTCAGTGGAACGCGAGCCCGGCAGGAGGAGGATGGTTTTCGGCTGTCCATCTGCAGGTAGAGAGCGTTCCGCCCGCTTCTGCCGCACAGAGAGCACATCGGCATCGACGCTGAGCCGATGGCCGACAAAGGTCGTCGGGGGGCCGCCGAGACGGCGCATCGCTTCCGGCTCGAAGGGCAGCAGGGCCAGAACATGATCGACATAGGACAGCATCGCGGTGGCGCGATATTCCTTCCACGCCCAGACGCTGGGGCAGACATAATTGACAACAGGCAGATGCGGCAATTGCCGGCGGACTTTCTTCGCAACGCGATGGGTGAAATCCGGGCTGTCAATGATCAGCAGAATATCGGGCTTTGCAGCAGCGATTGCCTGAGCGGTCTGGTTGATCCGAGCAATGAGCTTCGGCAGCTTTTTCAGAACCTGCGTGAAGCCCATGATGGAGAGCTCGGAATAGTCGAACAGGGAAATCAGACCCTGTGCCTCCAGCGCCTCGCCGCCGACACCCACCAGCTCGACGGGGCCTGCATATCGGGCCTTGAGCGACCGGATCAGATCCGCACCCAGAAGATCACCGGATACCTCTCCGGCTATGACCGCCACTTTTAATGCCGCCGTCATCCGATCAACTCTCCCCCATCATGTCTCCGCTGAGTGACGTATCGATACCGCAGACGAATATGCCCGCCTCGTCGGCCGCTTTCAACATCGCCTCGCGATCAAGCACCAGCGCCCGTCCGGCTTCGACGGCGATGCCGGCCAATCCGGCCTTGCGTGCATTCTCCACCGTTTCCACACCGATTGTCGGCAGGTCGGCGCGCACATCCTGCTGCGGTTTGCACAGCTTTACGAGTACACCCTTGCGGCGCGGGGATATACGTCCTTCGGCGCGCAATGCCGCGACGCGCGCCAGCATGGCGTCCGTGCCCTCAACACCTTCCAGCGCGACGATACGGCCACCGACGGCGACTGCACCCTGCCCCACATCGAGCTTGCCGAGCGCAAGCGCGGCTTCCGCAGCCTTGCGTATATCACGAAGATCATCCTCGGCAGGTTTTTGCGTACCGAAAGGACCTATAGAGGCAAGCAGGCCGGGGGCGATCTCATGAGCACCGATGACTTTTGCGCCAAGCGTGCCGATGATCTTGATGACCATCTGCAGAACGGCGTCGTCGCCGCTCGACAGCAGTGTCCTGACAATGGAAGGCAGTTTGAGCAGGATGCCGACTGTTGGGCGGATTTCCCGCCATTCCGGCCGTCGCGCCACACCGCCGGAAAGCACGACACGGTCTACCTGGTTTTCGCGCAGCAGACGGCCAAGCTCGGCAACATCACCGACACTGATGACGGCATTGTCGAAACCGCTCCAGTCGAAACGGGAATCATCACGCAGGCGAACGATGAAAGGGTTCTCGCCCATCTCACGGGCGGCTGACGCCACATAAAGCGGCAGCTGGCCGCTGCCGGCCACAATGGCGAGACGCCCGCCGCCTGTCACGGCTCACTTGCCCCGGTTGGGCGAAGAGATCGCACGGTCGCTATCCGCACCGATGAAATCGATGACCTCAAGCGCCTGCGGGCAATCCAGATAGTCGTTACGGTCTATGGCCGCCGCATTGCCGCGAATCGTGCCTTCGGCCTCGAAAATCGCCTTGTAGACGCGTCTGACCTTGTGGATATCGGCGCGCTCGATGCCGGCACGGGTCATGCCGACGACGTTCAGGCCCCCGAGGATGCCGGGATTGCCATTCAGCATGCCATAGGGAATGACATCGTAATTGACCGCCGACAGCCCGCCGATGAAAGCCTGTCGGCCGATGCGGGTGAACTGGTGCACGGCGCAGCCGCCGCCCAGAATAGCGCGGTCCTCAATGGTGACATGGCCCGCCAGCATCACATTGTTGGACAGGACGATGTGGCTGCCGAGGCGGCAATCATGCGCCACATGCGAATTGGCGAGGAAGAGATTATCGTCACCAATAACGGTCTTGCCGCCGCCATCGGAACTGCCGGCATTCATCGTTACGCCTTCACGCATGATGCAGCGTTCGCCGATTTCGAGCGTCGTTTCCGAACCGTCGTGGCGAATTGCCTGCGGCGTCCCGCCGATGACCGCCATGGGATGGACAACCGAGCCACGGCCGATCACGGTCCGGCCGGAAACAACAGCGTGATTGTGCAGCCAGACACCGTCATGCAGCGTGACTTTCGCGCCGACATAACTCAGCGCGCCGATGACGACGTTTTCACCGATCACCGCGCCGTCTTCGATGACGGCCGTCGGGTGAATTCTGGCCGAGGCGGCAATCGTGCTCATTGCTGGTCCTCGGGGATCATCATGGCGCCGACATCTGCCTCCGCCACCAGCGCGCCGTCCACCTTCGCCTCGCAATGGAATTTGAAGACATTGCCGCGCTGACGCTGCTTCACCACATGGATTTCCAGACGATCACCGGGAACGACGGGCCTGCGGAAGCGCGCATTGTCGATGGTCATGAAATAGACGAGGTAACCGCCCTCACCCTGGCTACGGGCGCAGATCGCGCCTGCCGTCTGGGCCATGGCTTCGACGATCAGAACACCAGGCATGATCGGGCGATCCGGGAAATGGCCGGTGAAATGCGGTTCGTTGACGGTGACGTTCTTGATGCCGATCGCCGAGTTGTTACCATCGATCTCGATGATCTTGTCGATCAGCAAGAACGGGTAACGATGCGGCAGAAGCTTCATGACTTCCAGAATGTCAGCCGCGCCGAGCGTCGTCTTCGTTTCTTCAGTCATTGTTTTTCTCTCCTGTTTTTTTATCACGCCCTTCAGCGCGCGCCAGAATTTCGGCCATGTCGCGCAGGAAATATTTCATTGGACGCGCAGGCGTTCCGCCATAACGGGCGCCTGCCGGTACGTCCGCCACAACACCGCTCATCGCCGCAATCTGCACGCCGTCGCCAATGTTGATATGGCCATTGATGCCGGCCGCACCACCAATCATCACACCGTCGCCGATGCGCGTGCTGCCCGCAATGCCAACCTTGCTGACGATGCCGCAATGGCGGCCGATGCGGACGTTGTGGCCGATCTGGACCTGATTGTCGATCTTGGTGCCTTCGCCGATGACCGTGTCATCCATGGTGCCGCGATCGATCGTGGTGTTGGCGCCAATCTCGACATTGTCCTGAATGATGACACGACCGATCTGCACGATCTTCAGCATGCCGCGTGGACCGGGGGCATAACCGAAACCGTCCTGACCGATGCGCGCGCCGTTGTGGATAATCACATTATTACCGATGAGCGAGGCAAGAACGCTTGCGCCGCCTGCAATGGTGCAATCGCGCCCTATCTGCACATCCTGCCCGATGATGACGCCGGGGCCAATCCGCGTACCAGCGCCGATATGCGCGCCGGCTCCAATCACGGCAAGCGCCTCGACGATAACGCCCGCCTCCAGCTTCGCGGATGGATCGACATGCGCAGCATGGGAAATTTCGGCGTCCATCCGCGCTATCGGACCGGGTCGCATGGCGGAAGGATGCAGAAGGGCGCCAACCTGCGCAAAAAGCGTGTGTGGGTTCTTCGATATCAGCGCGGGTGTGTGAGACGGAAGCATGTCTACAAGCGCCGCATCACAAATAACGGCGCCAGCGTCGCAGGTCTGCAGCTCATCGCGGCTCTTGCGCGAAAGAATATAGCAGAGCTGATCGGGCTTTGCCCTATAGACCGGCGAAACGGACCTGATAATCCGTTCTCCCGCCGCCTCGTCAGACAGTTCCGCCCCAAAACGGTCTGCGATATCTTTCAATCGCAGTCCCTCGTGGGGCGGAAAAAAGGCATTGTATTCCATCAGCCGGAAACTCCAGAACGTTCAAAGTTGCAGTTCTGGACTGCCGATATCAGAAAGTGTTGGACATGCCAAACCGGAAACGCTGTTCCTCGTCGTAGTCTTCCTTGGCGATCGGTACCGCGTAGTCGACGCGGATCGGACCGAAGGGCGACGCCCACATCACGCCGACACCAGCGGATGCGCGGATGGAGTTGTCGTCCTTCACACCTGCACTGTTGGCAACCTTGTTGCCATAGAGCGTGCCGGCATCCACGAAGCCAGCAAGACGCAGGCCGAAATCTTCCGGAACGCCAGGCATCGGAGCCGTGACTTCAGCAGACGCGGCGAAATAGGTCGTGCCGCCGATGGAGTCGGAGCCGATACGCGGACCGATACCGTCGTTCTTGAAGCCGCGAACCTGACGGCCGCCGAACTTGAACTGATCGAAGACCAGCAGATTGTCGCCCGTCGGCACTACGTGACCGGCCTGACCCGTGAGCGAGCCGATGACATCGTATTCGTCAGACAGCGTATAGAAGAAACGAGCCTTGGCGTAGATCTTGTAATATTCGGAATCGCCGCCGAGGCCTGCAAATTCGTTCGTCAGAGCAGCCTGCCAGCCTTCACGCGGCATGTTGCGGTCGTCGAGCGTATTGTAGTTCAGCGTGTTCGAAATGATGGACTGCGTCCAGTCACCGCCACGGATCAGGTCCTTATAAGGCGCGGCAAGGTTACTGCCGGTTTCCCAGTCGCCTTCGCCATCATAGTTGAGCTGCTTGTAGGTGTACTTGAACGTTGTCGAGAGGTCCTCGGTGATCGGCGCGGTTACACGCAGCGCGAAACCCTGCTCGTCGTAGTCGTAATAATCTTCGCTGCGGCTCTGGCTCTTGAACAGGTCGAAACCTGCGGCAAGACGATAGCCGAGGAAGTAAGGCTCGGTGAAGGACAGCGTGTAGCTACGTGCATCGTCTTCACCCGCACCGGCGGCAAGACGAATGTACTGGCCACGACCGAGGAAGTTCTTTTCTTCGATGGAGGCTTCGAGCAGAACGCCGTCGTTCTGCGAATAGCCTGCGCCGATACCAAACGAACCCGTCGACTGGTCTTCTACGTCGACAACAATCACGACGCGGTCAGGCGCGCTGCCGCCGGCGGTCGAGATATTGACCTTCGAGAAATAGCCAAGCGCTTCGAGACGGCGCTTGGCAGCCGTGATGACCGTCTGGTTGAACGCGTCGCCTTCGGAGATATCGAACTCGCGACGAATGACGTAGTCACGCGTACGGGTGTTGCCACGGATTTCGATACGCTCGACATAGGCGCGCTCGCCCTGGTCGACGATATAGGTCACACCGATGGTGTTGCCAGCCATGTCGCGGTCGCCGCGCGGCGTTACGCGGGCAAAGGGATAACCTTCGCCAGCCACGCGCTTGGAAATCGCTTCCATGCTCTGCTGAACTTCCTTGGCGCTGTAGCTGCCACCCTGACGGGTTTCCACCAGGCCCTGCAGCTCCGAACCGTCGACGCCCGGAACGGTCGATTCGACCGCGACGTTGCCGAAGTTGTAACGCTGACCTTCATCGACCGTGATGGAGATGGTGTATTCGTTCTTGGACTCGTCCAGCACAGCTTCGGAGGACACGACACGGAAGTCGGCGTAACCGCGGTTGTAGTAGAACTGGCGCAGCGCCTCTTCGTCGGCGCGCAGCTTGTCCTCGTTGTAGACGTCCTTGCGTGTCAGGAACGACAGCATGTTGGACTTCTTGGTATTGATGACGGCGGCCAGACGACCATCGCTATAGGCATTGTTGCCGACGAAATCGATACGGCCGATCTTCGTGCGCTCGCCTTCATTGATGACGAAAGCAATGTTCACACGGCCCTGACCGACGGAAACGGTCTGCGTGGTGACTTCAACATCGCTACGGCCGATGGCGGCATAGGCTTCCTTGATGCGGGCGATATCCGCCGTCACGATGGCCTGATTGAACGGGCCGAGGGACTGGGTCTGCACGATGCCGGCGAGCTTGTCGTCCTTGATCTTGCGGTTGCCGTTGAAGACCACCTGGTTGACCAGCTGGTTCTCATTGACAGTGACGACCAGCGTGCTGCCGGAAACGCGCATGGAGACATTCGAGAAGTAACCGGTGGCGTAAAGACGCTTCACCGATTCATCGATATCCGAATTGGAAAAGTTCTTACCCGGCGCAATGGTGATGTTGGAACGCACGGAGTCCGCGCCGGACCTTTCAGCCCCGCGAACATCGATCCTGCTGATGACGGCTGCATTTGCAACGTCAGCAGAGGCAAGCACGCCAAGGCCCGCAACCGAAGCAACACCGGCAGACAGAGCAACCGCCGACACAGCGTTCAAAAATCTTGAACCAGCCTTCATTTCAATTCTTACCTTTTTACGTTGTCCCTCAGCGGGCGGAACCCGACTCCGGCCATGTGCGTCGTTTTACCTGCTTTTCCCCTACAAGCAAGCGCGAACGTTAAATTCTGTTTACTTCGTGCTCCAGAGTGGCTCATTCGCCACTTCGGCATAAAAACAGGGTAAACAAACAACTAACAAAACCGTTAAAACACAATCCTCAGCCGATCAAGCTGCTGATATCATTCCATGTTGCAAAAACCATAAGACCCAAAATCATCATCATGCCGATACGGAACGCGACTTCCTGCGCGCCCGCGCCGAGCGGCCTGCCGCGAATGGCCTCGATCGCGTAAAACACCAGATGACCGCCGTCCAGAACCGGCACAGGCATCAGGTTCAGCAGACCGATCGAGACGGAAAGGACTGCGGCAAGCTGGATAACAGCGGAAATGCCAAGAGTCGCCATCTGGCCGGACGCCTGCGCCACCCGCACCGGACCACCCAGCTGATCGGCATTCATGCGGCCGGTCACGAGATTGCCGATATAGTTGAAGGTTCCGGTAATAACGTGGCCGGTTTCGCGCACGCCTTCGGCCAGGGCCTCGGTCGGCGAATATTCAATATGGCGGAAATTGCCGCTGGTCTGGTCGGTAACGATGCCGATAATGCCCATTTCCAGCTTGTTGCCGAACTGGTCGGTGGTTTCCGTGCGGGTCGGAACCATCGGCAGCGTCATCTCCTCGCCCGCCCTTTCGACGGTTACGGTGATCGGCGTGCCCGGGCGGATGCCGACGTAACGGCGGACATCCTCGAAAGTCATCACTTTTTCGCCATCGATTGCGACCAGCCGGTCGCCGGGCCGCACGCCAGCTGCGGCGGCAGCGCTGTTTTCGCGCACTTCCGCCACGACCGGATCGGCGATCATCCGGCCATAAATGCCGAAAAGCACCGCGAAGATGAGAATGGCGAGAATGAAATTTGCAATCGGGCCCGCAGCAACCGTGGCCGCTCTTTTCCACAGCTTTGCGCCGGAAAGCGTCTGCGCCCTCTCTTCCAGCGACATATGCGACAGGCCGGAACTATCCGGCTTGCTGGCGGCATCCTCATCGCCGAAGAACTTGACGTAACCGCCGAGGGGAATCGCGGAAATCTTCCACCGCGTACCGTGCTTGTCGGTGAAACCGATCAGCTCCGGGCCGAAGCCGATGGAAAATGCCGTGGAACGGATGCCGCACCAGCGCCCGACCAGATAGTGGCCCATTTCATGGACAAAAACGAGCAGGGACAGCACCAGGATGAAGGGCACGATATAGCCGGTCAAAAAGCCGGTCGCCGCCATTACTGTGTTCATGACAATCTGCCCTTTATGTCGTGACCTTTCGCGCCGTTCAGAAACCCGGCAACAGACCGCCGCCCGATCCGGGCACGTCGCCGGTTGCCGCCGCATGCACGAAAGCAATGAGGAATACCGTAAAGCAGGCGAAAACAAGACCGTCAACACGGTCCATGAAGCCGCCATGGCCCGGAATGAGATGGCTGGAATCCTTGACCTGGAAACGTCGTTTCACGAAGGATTCAAAGAGGTCACCGATCTGGCTGAATACCGACAGGATGAACGCGAGCCCCAGCACCAGCAGGCTCAATCTGCCGTGATAGGCCATGGACACTGCGCCGCCTCCGATCACCGCCGCCGCTGCCCCGCCGATCGCACCCGACCAGGTCTTGCCGGGCGAAATCGAAGGCGCAAGCTTCGGCCCGCCAATGGCGCGTCCAACGAAATAGGCGAGAATATCCGTCGACCAGACGACGGCGAAAATGAAAAGGATGGACACGAAGCCCGTCAGCTCATCACCGCGAATGGCCGCCAGCGAGATGCCGCTCAGGCCCGCATAAAAAATGCCGCCCACCAGCCACCAGTTCCTGCCGCGCAAAACCGGAAACAGGGCTGCGGTCAGCGTGAAGCCGGATAAAAGCGGCAGATCGAGCGAGGATTCGCCGAAAATCGTATTGCCGGCGATGACGGCGACCGCGAACCAGCCCCAGGCATTGCCGGTCGGGTTGGTTTCCGACAGCCGGGTAATCGTCGACCATTCATAATAGATGAGGATCGCCAGAAGACCCGCGACGATGCGAAACAGAATGCCGCCATACCAGGTCGCGGCCAGAATGACCGCCGCCATGACGATTGCGGAGACGATCCGCAGTCTGAGTTCACGGCTCATCAGGCGCCTGCCACGGCAACCTGCTCGGTGAGTGCACCAAAGCGGCGGTCACGCGTTGCATATTGCTCGATTGCGGAGAAGAATCGCTGGCGGTCGAAGTCGGGCCAATATTCGGGAACGAACAGGAATTCGGAATAAGCGGCCTGCCAGAGCAGAAAGTTTGACAGGCGCTCTTCGCCACTGGTGCGGATGATAAGATCCGGATCCGGCATGCCCGACGTGTCGAGCCGGGCCGAAATCATCTCCGGCGTGATCGAATCGGCATCAAGCCGGCCTTCGGCGACATCGCGGGCGATTGCCGCCGTGGCGCGCACAATCTCGTCACGGCTTCCATAGTTGAAGGCGATCACCAGCGTCAGCTTGGTATTGCCTGCCGTCATCTGCTCCGCCTCTTCGAGGAGAGAGCGTATGTCGGTCTTCAGCCCCTGCCTGTCACCGATGATCCGCACACGGACATTTTCGCGATGCAGTTCGGCAAGGTCACGCCGGATGAAAGCCTTCAACAGCCCCATCAGGTCACTCACCTCGGATTCGGGTCTGCGCCAGTTTTCCGACGAGAAAGCAAACAGCGTGAGATAGCGTATTCCGCAATCACCAGCCGCGCGCACGGTCTCGCGCACGGCCTCCACCCCGCGGCGATGCCCCATCACGCGCGGAAGACCGCGCTGCTTTGCCCAGCGTCCATTGCCATCCATGATGATGGCGACGTGCTCGGGTATGGAGGAACGTGTCGTCGTCGGCATATCGATCCAGTAACAGGGCAGCGCGGAATTAAAACGAATAAAATACAGGTCTACCGCAAGCGATATCAGACCTGCATGATTTCCTTTTCCTTCTCGGCAAGCAAGCGGTCAATTTCCGAAATCGTGTCGTCGGTCATTTTCTGCACCTTTTCCGACTGTCCACGGCTTTCGTCCTGACCGATGTCGCCATCCTTTTCGGCTTTTTTCAGACCATCCATGCCGTCGCGGCGCACATGGCGAATCGCGACCTTGGACTTTTCGGCATAATCATGAGCGACCTTGACGAGCGATTTGCGGCGCTCTTCGTTCAGTTCAGGCAACGGAATTCTGAGGTTCTGACCATCGACGATCGGGTTAAGGCCGAGATTGGATTCCCGGATCGCACGATCGACGGCATTGACCATCGACTTGTCCCAGATGTTGACGCCAAGCATGCGCGGCTCCGGAACCGTGATGTTTGCAACCTGGTTGAGCGGCACACGCGAACCGTAAGCTTCAATGGTGACCGGATCGAGAATGTTGGCCGAAGCCCGGCCGGTGCGCAGCGATGCGATGTCGCTCTTGAATGCGTTGATGGCGCCATCCATGCGGCGCTTGATATCGTTGAGGTCAATACCACTCATCTTGATACTCCGTCTCTGTCGGCTGTGGCCGGAATTCGCCCAGGGGGCGGCGTCTTTTTTGATTACTTGTCGTGCACGATGGTCTTGCGGCCACCGCCGGTCAATATCTGCGCGAAACCGCCCTTCTCGTGGATCGAGAAGACGATGATCGGAATATGGTTTTCGCGGGCAAGCGCGACAGCGGCGATATCCATGACCGCCAGGCCCTTGCCGAGCACTTCGCTATGGGTCAGCTCGTCGAAACGGGTGGCTGTCGGATCCTTCTTCGGATCGGCGGAATAGATGCCGTCAACCTGGGTACCCTTGAAGATAGCCTCGGCGCCCATTTCCGCGGCGCGAAGCGCTGCAGCAGAATCGGTGGTGAAGAACGGGTTGCCCGTACCGCCGGCGAAAATCACCACACGCCCCTGCGCGAGATGGTGAAGGGCGGCGCGCTGGGAGAAGCTCTCACAGATTTCAGGCATCGCGATTGCCGAGAGAACGACGGTGTCGATGCTGAGCTTGCGAAGCGAAGTTGCGAGCGCCAGTGCGTTGATGACGGTTGCCAGCATGCCCATATGGTCGCCGGTAACACGATCGCCCCCCTTGGAGGCCACGGCCACGCCGCGGAAAATATTGCCGCCGCCGACGACAACGCCGACTTCAACACCCATCGCCCTCGCCTCGGCGATATCGGAGGCGATACGGTCGGCCACCGCCACATCGATACCGAAACCCTGATCGCCCATAAGGGCTTCACCGGAAGCCTTGAGAAGAACACGTTTGTAGATCGGCTTGGAAGACATCATGACTCCTCGGAAATGTAACCGAAACGCGGATACACGAAGGGCACCGCGTTGTCACGCGATGCCCTCCCGTTTTCCCAAGATTGGGTAAATATAATCAGCCCTTGGCGACTGCGGCGACTTCTGCTGCGAAATCGCTTTCTTCCTTCTCGACGCCTTCGCCGAGCAGCAGGCGAACCATGCCCGTCACTTCGATCGCCGCGCCGGCTTCCTTTTCGGCTTCCTTGACGGCAGCGCCGACAGTGATGTCGGGGTTGATGACGAAAGCCTGCGACAGAAGGGCGACTTCTTCGAAGAACTTGCGCATGCGGCCATCAACCATCTTTTCGATGATGGCTTCCGGCTTGCCGGATTCGCGGGCCTGTTCGATGAAGACGTTGCGCTCGCGCTCGGCCACGGCAGCGTCGACTTCTTCAGCGCGGATGGCGAGCGGGTTGGTTGCAGCGATGTGCATGGCGACCTGGCGGCCGATCGAGTTCAGAACGGCCTTGTCGCCGTCCGACTTCAGGGCAACGAGAACGCCGAGCTTGCCGATGCCGTCGCCGGCAGCATTGTGAATGTAGGTCGCAACAACGCCGTGCGGAACTTCGAGTGCAGCGGAGCGGCGCAGCGTCATGTTTTCGCCGATCGTCGCGATCGCGTCCTTGATGCTGTCGGAAACGGACTTGCCGGTTGCCGGATATGTGGCAGCGGAAACAGCGTCAACGGTGCCGTCGGTGGTGAGGGCAACCTGGGCGATACCGCGGATGAGGTCCTGGAACGCATCGTTGCGGGCAACGAAGTCGGTTTCGGAGTTCAGCTCGACAACGACAGCCTTGTGACCCATGGTGGCAACGCCGACCAGACCTTCGGCAGCCGTGCGACCGGACTTCTTGTCGGCCTTTGCGATACCCTTGGCGCGCAGCCAGTCGATCGCCGCTTCCATGTCGCCATTGGTCTCAGCAAGAGCCTTCTTGCAGTCCATCATGCCTGCGCCAGACTTCTCGCGCAGTTCCTTCACCATTGCGGCTGTGATTTCGGTCATTGTTTGCCTCTTATCGGTTCGATCGGTCAGCCGGCGGAATTTGCCGTGCCGAAGTTCTGGGTGATGACTGTACCCGGCCGCACACCCTTTGAAACCGGAGAGGATTTCAGGAAAGGGGCATGCGCATTCCCAAGTGCTGCGGCGTCTCCATACATCGGAATGATGGGTGCCGCCGAAGTGTGACAGCGTTATGAAGACTGCCTTGCGTTTCAACCACGTCAGACGCCAGCGGTTTCCTAAAAACGTAGCGGAGCGCTTGAAACGAACAAGGCCGTCAACCCATTGAAGGTCTTTGACGGCCTTGTCATATCCTGGTCGAGGAGACGGCGATCACGAAATCGCCGCCAGACAGGGCCTAGATCAGGCGCCAGCCTCGTCTTCGAGAGCGGGCTCGATCGGAGCTTCTTCAGAAGCGCCGATGTCGCGGCCGGAAGCGCCCTGCTGACGGGCAATACCGTCGATGGCAGCACGGGCAATCAGGTCGCAGTAGAGCGAGATGGCGCGCGAAGCATCGTCGTTACCCGGGATCGGGTAGTCGATGTGATCCGGGTCGCAGTTGCTGTCGATGATCGCAACGACCGGAATGCCAAGACGCTTGGCTTCTTCGATCGCGATCTTTTCCTTGTTGGTGTCGATGATGAACATCAGGTCCGGAACGCCGCCCATATCGCGGATACCGCCGAGAGCCTTTTCAAGCTTTTCGCGCTCGCGCTCAAGGTTCAGGCGTTCCTTCTTGGAGTAGCCGGAGCCTTCCGAGTTCAGGATTTCGTCAACCTTGCGCAGACGCTGGATCGAGTTCGAAATGGTCTTCCAGTTGGTCATCATGCCGCCGAGCCAGCGGGAGTTGACGTAGTACTGGGCCGAACGCTTTGCGCTGTCGGCGATGATTTCGGACGCCTGACGCTTGGTGCCGACGAACAGAACGCGGCCGCCACGGGCAACGGTGTCGGACACGACCTGAAGGGCGCGCGACAGCATCGGAACGGTCTGAGCCAGGTCGATGATGTGGATGTTGTTACGGTCGCCGAAGATGTACGGCTTCATCTTCGGGTTCCAGCGATGCGTCTGGTGGCCGAAGTGAACACCAGCTTCCAGAAGCTGACGCATAGAAAAATCGGGCAATGCCATGCCTTGTTACTCCTTTTCCGGTTTAACCCCCGCGAAGCGAACAGCGCCGATTTTCATCGACACCACCGGGCGGAACGGACCGGATTTCTCCCGGAACATCCCAAGCTTCGCGTGTGGAATGGTGAGCCGCATACAGTCGCCCGCATGAAAATGCAAGCATTTATGCGAAAAAACCGGCGAAATAGCCGCGTTTCAGCGAACCGGCTTGTTTTCGCAGGTTTCGGGCTTGAGAATATCGAGCTTCGCAAGCTTTCCCGTCAGAACGAAATCGCCGTAATCCATCGTCAGATCGCGGGTGATTCCGTTTTCGTAAAGCTTGAACGACATGCGATAGATCGGCAGGGCGTCGGTGCCGGTCTTGTCGTTGTAATAGGCGATCGTCACCGGCCAGAAGGCCGCCTTGGCGAATTCGCCCGCCTTGCCGGCGTCGGCATCGCCATCCTTCGGCATTTGCGATTTGCCGACCAGCGTGGATGTGATCAGGCTTTCATCGCCATCATCAGAACCGTCGAATATCCGGGATTCGAAAATGCGCTTTCCCTGTTTCGCATGTTCGATGACCTGAAACATGTGCTGTGTCGGGAATTCGCTGGCGACGAGACTGACCTGACGGGCATCCGGGCGGGTGAGATCGACCTTCACGCCCTCGGTGCTGTCGGTCGCAGCCCCCTGCACTTCCTTGTCCAGCTTGTCATCAGTGTAGGATTTGGTCTCGAAGGTGAATTTCTTCGCGGCAAGGTCTTCGAAAGTCGTGGTCTGCTGGTCGGTCATACGCACGGCGTCGCCGGTGTTGATCTGCGTCACGAAACGGAAATCCGTCTTGTACCCCTGACAGGATGAGCCGGTGAATTCATAGACCATGCGGCCGGTCATGCCCTCGATGCCGGAACGATCCGACGCATCCTTGAGTTCGAGATCGTAGACGGCGCGGTGGGCGACGAGATCCGGAACCGTGACGGGCAAGGCATTGGCAGCGCTTGACAGGCCGGTCATAAGCCCTGTTGCGGCAACGAAACCAAGCGTCCTGACAAACATGCAATATCTCCTGTTGGACTCGCCGCTCATATTGTACAAGCAACCGCCCGGCTTTTGGATCAACATCTTCTGAATGCCGGATTCTTGAAGGATTTACAACAAAACCGGAGACGAAAATGTCGGACGTCATCGAAGGCCGCCTCAAGGAACTTGGCTTCACGCTTCCCGTCGCCGCGGCACCAGCCGCAAACTACGTTCCGTTCGCCATCAGCGGCAATCTGCTTTATGTATCGGGTCAACTGCCGATGGAATCAGGCAAGATTGCGGTGACGGGCCTCGTTGGCCGCGATGTCGACGTGCCAGGCGCCCAGCGCGCGGCCGAATTATGCGCCGTCAACATTCTCGCACAGGTCAAGGCCGCTTTGAATGGTGACCTCTCGAAAATCCGCCGTGTCATCAAGCTGAATGGCTTTGTTGCCTCGGTTCCGGAGTTCGTGGAACAGCATCTCGTCATCAACGGCGCGTCCAATCTTCTCGCCAATGTTCTCGGGGATGCCGGCAAACATGCCCGCGCCGCCGTCGGCATGGCCTGCCTGCCCTTCAATGCATCAGTCGAAATCGACGCCATCGTGGAAATCGACGTATGACGCTCAAGCTTTCCTGGCTGACGGCTGAGCCCGTCGCCCATCGCGGTTATCATGATCTCAACAAGGCGGTATGGGAAAACACGCTTTCGGCATTTTCCCGCGCCATCGAGGCCGGTTTCGCCATTGAATGCGACGTTCAGCTGGCAGCCGACAGCGTGCCGGTGATTTTTCACGACGACGACATGGCCCGCCTGACGGGCATCAAGGGCGACGTGCGCGAACGCACATCGGCCGAGCTGTCGCTGCTTGCCGTCGGGCAGACCAAGGACCGCGTGCCTACCCTCAAGCAGCTTCTCGCGCTCTGCGCCGGCAAGGTACCGCTGGTGATCGAGCTCAAGGGCCGTGCCGGCGAAGGCGTCGATGACGGTTTTGCCGAGGCGGTTCTGGAGGACCTCGAAGGCTACAAGGGCCATGTGGCGCTGATGAGCTTCGACCATCACCTGCTGAAGGACCTGAAGGCTGCGGGTTCACCCTGGCCGCTGGGCCTCACCGCCGAAGGCGACAAGCCGGAAGACTTCTTCAAACATGATGAAGCGATGCAGCTGGGGCTCGATTTCATTTCCTATCATTGGGGTCATCTGCCCAACAGCTTTATCGAGGCGCAAAGAAAACTCGGGCTTCCGGTGATTACCTGGACGGTCAGGGATGAAAATGCGCGCGAGACTACCTATAAATATGCGGACCAGATGACATTCGAAGGTTTCGACCCGAGAGAGAACCCATCCGCGACGGCATGACAGAAGACTATTCCATCAGCATTGCGCAATCCTTTGGGGATATCGATCCGGAAAGCTGGAAACGGCTTTCCGGAACATCGCGCAATGCCTTAGGAAAACACTACAACCCTTTTATTTCCCATGAATTTTTATCGTCTATGGAAGAGTCAAGGTCAGCGACAGCCAAGACCGGCTGGCTTGGGCACCATCTTCTTCTCGAAAACGCCTCCGGTGTGCTCGTCGGCGCAGTGCCGGCCTATCTGAAGAACCACAGCAAGGGCGAATACGTCTTCGACCACGGCTGGGCGGATGCTTTCGAGCGGGCCGGCGGGCATTATTACCCGAAACTGCAATGTTCCGTGCCCTTCACTCCGGCAACCGGGCCGCGCCTGCTCGTTTCAGAAAACGAAGACGAGACACGCTTCAAGGCGTTACTGGCCTCCGGTCTCGCGCAGGTGACTGAAAAGATCGGCGTCTCCTCGGCACATGTCACATTTTTGGAAGAGAGCGATCTTTCAGCCCTTCTGCCGCGCGATTTCCTGCACAGGACTGACCAGCAGTTCCACTTCGTCAATGATGGCTATCGCGACCACGATGATTTCCTCGACGCCCTTTCCTCGCGCAAGCGCAAGGGGCTGAAGAAAGAACGCCGCGCGGCGGTGGAAAACGGCATCGAGATCGACTGGCTGACCGGAAGCGACCTCACCGAGGATATCTGGGACCAGTTCTTCGCCTTTTACATGGATACCGGCAGCCGCAAGTGGGGCCGGCCTTATCTGACACGAAAATTCTACTCGCTGATCGGCGAGCGCATGGCCGATGATGTGCTGCTGGTGATGGCGAAACGGGATGGGCGCTATATTGCCGGTGCGATCAACTTCATAGGCTCGGATGCGCTTTATGGTCGTCATTGGGGCTGTATCGAGGATCATCCCTTCCTGCATTTCGAGGTCTGTTACCATCAGGCAATCGACTTCGCGCTGGCGAAGGGGTTGAAACGGGTGGAAGCGGGCGCCCAGGGCGAGCACAAGCTGGCGCGTGGTTACGTGCCGGTGACCACCCATTCGGCGCATTTCATCGCCCATCCGGGCCTGCGCCGCGCCATTGCCGATTATCTTCAGCGCGAACGCGAAGAGGTCGAACATATCGGCGATTATCTTGATGAACACACGCCCTTCCGCAAGGGCGAGAGACAGGAACCGGACGTATAGTCCGCTACGAGGAGAGATCACGATGACGGCCAGCGCCTATGACGACAACAATATCTTCGCAAAAATCCTGCGTGGCGAAATTCCGAGCCACAAGCTTTATGAAGACGAGCATACGCTTGCTTTCATGGATGTGATGCCGCAGGCCCCCGGCCATCTGCTCGTCGTTCCCAAGACCGGCTCGCGCAATCTGCTCGATGCCGACCCGGAGGTGCTGGCGAGGACCATTACCGTGGTGCAGAAACTCGCCGTCGCGGCCAAGGAAGCCTTCGATGCCGACGGCGTCTTCGTCGCCCAGTTCAACGAGCCGGCGGCCGGACAGACCGTCTTCCACCTGCATTTCCACGTCATTCCGCGCAAGGAAGGCGAGCCGCTGAAGCCGCATTCCGGCGTGATGGCCGATGGCGAGGTATTGAAGGCCCATACGGAAAAGATAAAGGCGGCGCTTGCGTCGTAATGCAGGCTTCACGCGCGACGTCATCCTCGGGCTTGTCCCGAGGATCCAACCACGTATCGCGACATAGAAAAGTCGCGGATGCTCGGGACAGGCCCGAGCATGAAGGAAGAGAGGACTTCGGACGCGTTATCACACAGGGTTGCGATAGGCATTCCTTTCTGGCCATGGCCAGCCTTCAAGCACCGCCATATCCGGCCGGAATATCTCCACCTTCAACGGATAACAGGCCGCCGTATCGCTGGAATGCGTGGCGCTGCAATCACCGCCCGGGCAGGCGGACAGCGCGCCGATAAGATCGATCTCCGCAAAAAGCTCGAGATAATCTCCCGGCCTCACCGGGCTCGCTTTCATGAAATATTGATGCGTGTCGCGGGTAAAGCCCGTACACATGAAGACGTTCAGCACGTCGTGCACATGCGGCTCAGCCTCCCGGAATGACAGGCCACTGGCGGAGGCAAGCGCATTCGTCAGGTTGGAGTGGCAGCAATGGTGATAGTCGCCACCGCTCAGGAGCTTGTTGGTATAGGGATCGCAGCGGGTGCCGATCACGTCATGCACCCCGCCGCCATCCTCGTCGAAGCCATACCATGACAGTGTGTCGTGCGTGATGGTCGCCATGGGGCGCAGCGATGGCAGGTTGCTCCACAGCCGGTTGCCGACCGTAACATGGGTGGCATGCAGGGCGCGGGTCTTGCCGCTGAAAAAACGCTCGGTCAGATCGTGGGCGTTCCAGAGGTTCAGGTCTCCCACCTGCGGACCTTCAATACTCACGATGCGAAAGAAATGTCCCTTCGGCACACGAAAGGTGCGGCCGTCACGCGGCGGCACGATGACCTCATCGATCTTTTCCATGCCATTACTTGCCTGCGCGAGGCGAGCAAGGTCCGGCGTCTCAAGCGTGCCATTCGGATAAACGACAACGGGACGGACGGCGCGGCGTGCGGCGGCGTCAGCGGGTTCGGCGACGGGCATGGGGGTCATGAAATCCTCTGGGCGATGAAAATACCGATGCGAAATTGCGTCAGGAATACCCGTCTGACAAGACGGGTTTTTCTTGCGCTCAGGCCAAGTCTGACTTAGCCTTGACGACTATGAAACTGCCTCCCCTTGCCACCCTCCGCGCATTCGAAGCCGCGGCCAGAAGAACGAGTTTTTCTCTGGCCGGGCAGGAACTCGGCATGACGGCGGCGGCCGTGAGCCAACATGTGCGCAATCTGGAGGCCTGGCTTGGCGTGGCGCTGTTCGAGCGGCATGCGAGGGGCGTGAGGCTCACCCCGGCCGGAAAGGACTTCGGCACTACGGTTTCAACCGCCTTAAAGCAGATCGCCTCCGGCGCAGAGCGGATCAGCCGTGGTCGCGAACGTCCCGTTGTTCACCTTGCCAGCCTGCCTTCGGTGGTGACCTACTTCCTCACGCCCCGCCTTCCCCGCTTCCGGGCGCTGCATCCTGATATACAGGTGTCGATCAGCTATTCCGGGGCGCAACATGCCGGCCCGGCCGATCTCACCATCGGGCATGGAATCTCTTTTGCGGACAATGCAGTGCCGCTTTTCAGCGCCGAGACGCGCCCCACCTGTGCTCCCGGTTACATCGCCAAATCTGGGCCCTTCAGTGATGAAGCCAGCCTGTTGCGGGCCGAACTGCTGCATGACGATACCGAGACCGCGTGGCAGAGCTGGTTTGCCGCGGCCGACTTGTCGTTATCCTATGGCGCTGGACCGATTTTCGCAGATTTTAATCTCCTCGTCACGGCGCTGAAGGCTGGACAGGGTATCGGCCTCTGCCCGACGGTGCTCCTTCGCGAAGAAATCGCCAGGGGCCAGTTGACCGTACTTTTCGACCGCGCTTCCGATGCGGACAAATATTACTGGCTTATCCGGCCTGAAGAGATGACCGCACCGGCGAAAATTCTGGCCGATTGGCTGATGGCCGAAGCCCATGCGAGCCAAAGTCACTACTCCGCAGCAACGATCTGAGCCGGAACCGGTGTCAAAACACCAAGGCGTTCCCTCGCCGACAGCCGATCGAGCAACCTGCCGGAAGCCGCGCAAACGATGGCAAAAGCGATGAGACCACCGAAAACATCCGAAAGATGATGCCCGCCCTGAACCAGAACGGCCGGCAACATCAAGAGGTTCAGCGGCAAGATTATCGCCATCGCCCAACGGTTACGAGGCACGAACCAGACTGACATTGCCGCCATGAAGATATGAAATGATGGAAACCCGATCAGGCCGAGCACGTTTTGGGGAGTGAGATAGCTGACACCCTCCAAGCCCAATCGCATCAGTTCCCGCCCATAAGCGGGATCGACCGCCAGCGTGACCGTATCGGTGACCCATTGCGGCAGTTCCAGATAGGCTTTGGCGCCGTATGTGGGGAAGAAAATCCAGAAGACGATGCAGGCGAGAGCACCAAGCACTCCCGTCACCAGAAAATGATGCAACATCCGATCTTTGCCGGTAAACCCCAGCATGATGACAATGAACAGCAATTGCGGCAGCGACGTCCCGTAGACAAGAAATAACGTTTCGCCGATCCACGGATTGGCAGCAGCCCAGATGACCATATCCCGCCAGTTGTAACCGAGCGCGGCATCCACGCGGAATAACAGGGGATCGATTGCAGGAAACTGAACCGGCAGGAACATGTAATTGAAGACGGAGCCCACCACCGTGAAGAGGATGAACTGCCCGGCGGAAACCAGAGCCGTGGCTATGCGAAGATCACGCTCGCTTATCCGGTAGAGTTGGCCAAGAAGGAAAACGCCGCCGCCCACCCCCAGGCAGAGAGCATATCCGAGATAGTCGACATCAATGCCTCTCACCGCAATCAATGCCGCATCGATGGCGAATAACACCAGAATAACACATAATACAAATCGTTCTGCCGCAAATAGTCGCACGGAATTACCCCCGGGTTCCAGCACGGACCACGCTAGGTCGACGGTCTTAATATTCGGATAAGGTGAGTATTAGAAACCGAGTGCGAACAATCCACCCGCCAGAAGCAGGATCGGAACCGCCACGCCGACGATGACCCGCTGGCCCGCCAGCAGAAATGCGATGAAACCGAGCGTGGCGGCCCCAATGCGCAGCCACAGGGGTGACGCCTCAAGTGTACCGGTTGGAAAGACGATCAGCTTCGCGGTGACAGCCATGACGAGTGCGGTGGCAACTGCCCTCACCCAGTGCAGCGCTTCGGAATCCTCCTTCAGGCGGTTGCCGGCGAGAACGCCGAGCCAGCGCCACAGATCGGTCGCCAGCCAGCCGGCAATCGCGATGAAGAGATAGGGCGCCCACCAATGTTCGGCCATCATGGTTCGCTCTCCGGTGAGACGGGTTTTATCCGCCGGCGGAAGACGAGGCGGTCGATGAGATAGGCCGCCGTGCCGCCGCCAATCCCGGCATAGAGAATATCGAACTCCGGTGCGATCACCGCGAAGGCCGGTCCGGCGATGACGCCGATGACGAAGGCGACCTTGACGACGGAATGACGGGCAGAAGCCCAGATCGATGCCACGAAATAGACCGGCGTGAGAAAAAACAGCACGCCAGCGACGAGAGGCGGAAAGGCGGCGACGACGCCGTAACACAGGCCGACGATGATGGCGTTGACCACGGTGAGCGTAATACCAAAACCGGCGAACCAGGCGGCGCGGGCTTCACGCGGCACCCTGGAGAGATTTTGCGTGGCGAAGACCCAGGCGGTGATCGCAACGAAATGTGAGAGGAAAAGCAAAATCCATGTCGGCGTCTTCGCGCCGCGCATCTCCGGAACGATGGAAGCGACCATCGGCATCATGCGGACCGAGGACAGCGTCACCGCCAGAAAACAGGCGGCGAGGTTGGCGCCGCCGACCATCGACCCAATCAGGATCATCTTGGCCGGCAAGGCCCAGATGACAAGCGTCATGAACACGGCTTCGCCGCGCGCAACTCCGGATTCGAGTGCGAAAGCGCTGAAACCGACGAAAGATGTCATGAGAATGAGCGAAGGCAGCGAGAATATGCCCCGCATTCCCCGGAAGAACCAGCCGCGCAATGGGATGGTATCGCTGTCGGCAGTGTGCATTGCTGACCCACTCGAGCATGTCGCCCGAAAATGCCGTGGCTTCGGGGTAACGTCATGCATGAAACAAAAATGAAACGCGTCGCAGGTATCAGGTAAAACGCGACGCATTTCATACATGAAAATGCCGGGCTTTCGCCCGGCACCGGTTTATCGATCAAAGACCGTGATCACTTCTTCTTCGGCACTTTCGGCACCGTATTGGTCTTGCGCCGCGGCTTGCTGACCTCATCAGACTTATCGGCCTCGGCAACAAGGACATCCGCCTCTTCCCTGGCTTTCGCCGCCTTGGAAGCAGTTTTTGCCTTTGCCTTGCCGGGCGATTTGGCCGCCTTCAGTTCGGCCTCCGGCTGCGGCTTCACGGGCGCGGTCTCCGGCAACACCTCAAGCACGAGGCCGTCGGAACCGTCATCCTTCTTGCCGACGGTGACGCTGACGACGCCGCCCTTCTTGAGCTTGCCAAAGAGGATTTCATTGGCGAGCGGCTTCTTGATGTTTTCCTGGATCACGCGCGACAGCGGACGAGCGCCCATCTTTTCGTCGTAACCCTTTTCCGCCAGCCAGGAGATCGCATCTTCATGCAGATCGAAGGTGACGTTGCGCTCGGAGAGCTGGGTTTCCAGCTGCATGACGAACTTCTGCACGACCTTATGGATGACGGCGGTCGGCAGCGGCGAGAACGGAATGATCGCATCCAGACGGTTGCGGAACTCAGGCGTGAACAGGCGGTTGATCGCCTCTTCATCTTCACCCGTGCGGCGCGAAGAGCCGAAACCGATCGCCGATTTCGCCATTTCGGACGCACCCGCATTCGTCGTCATGATGAGGATGACGTTGCGGAAGTCGATCTTCTTCCCGTTATGGTCGGTCAGAGAGCCGTGGTCCATCACCTGCAACAGGATATTGTAGATATCCGGATGGGCCTTCTCGATTTCGTCCAGCAGCACCACGGAATGCGGATGCTGGTCGACGCCATCGGTCAGAAGACCGCCCTGATCGAAGCCGACATAACCGGGAGGTGCGCCGAGCAGACGCGACACGGTATGGCGTTCCATATATTCCGACATGTCGAAGCGCAGCATCTCGACACCGAGCGAGGCGGCAAGCTGCTTGGCCACCTCAGTCTTGCCCACGCCCGTCGGGCCGGAGAAGACATAGGAGCCGATCGGCTTGTTCGGTTCGCGCAGGCCGGCACGCGCCAGCTTGATGGCCGTGGCCAGCGCCTCGATGGCGATGTCCTGACCATAAACAACCGAGCGCAGTTCCTTTTCGAGGTTGGCGAGAACCATCTCGTCATCCTTGGAAACCGTCTTCGGGGGAATGCGGGCCATCGTCGCGATGGTTGCCTCGATTTCCCGCTCGGTGATCAGCTTGCGGCGCTTGGACGCCGGCAGCAGCATCTGCGCCGCACCGGTCTCATCGATCACGTCGATCGCCTTGTCCGGCAGCTTGCGGTCGGAAATGTAGCGGGCCGACAGCTCGACTGCAGCCTTGATCGCCTCGTTGGAATATCTGAGGTGATGATAATCTTCGAAATAGGGCTTCAGACCCTTCATGATCGCGATGGCGTCATCGATGGAAGGCTCGTTGACGTCGATCTTCTGGAAACGACGCACGAGCGCACGGTCCTTTTCGAAGAACTGGCGATATTCCTTGTAGGTCGTCGAGCCGATGCAGCGGATCGCACCCGAAGACAGGGCTGGCTTCAGGAGGTTCGATGCATCCATTGCGCCGCCCGACGTGGCACCCGCACCGATGACGGTGTGGATTTCGTCGATGAACAGAACCGCGCCCGGATACTCTTCGAGTTCCTTGACGACCTGCTTCAGACGCTCCTCGAAATCACCGCGATAACGGGTTCCGGCGAGCAACGTGCCCATGTCGAGCGAGAAGATCGTGTCATTGGCGAGCGCTTCCGGCACCTTGCCTTCAACGATACGCTTGGCCAGACCTTCGGCGATCGCCGTCTTGCCCACGCCGGGATCGCCCACATAAAGCGGGTTGTTCTTGGAGCGGCGGCAGAGGATCTGGATGGTGCGGTTGACCTCGTCGTGACGGCCGATCAACGGGTCGATCTTGCCGTTTTTCGCCTTTTCATTGAGGTTGACGCAATAGGCCTTCAGCGCATCCTGCTGTTTCTTGGCGGAAGATCCCTCTTCCTCCGGATTGCTGCGGCTCGCCTTGTTTTCACCTTCGGGCTCATCAGCACCGCGCGGCGCGCGCGTCTGCGACGTGCCCGGACGCTTGCCGATGCCGTGGGAGATGTAATTGACCGCATCGTAACGGGTCATCTCCTGCTCCTGCAGGAAATAGGCGGCGTGGCTTTCGCGCTCGGCGAAAATGGCGACAAGCACGTTCGCGCCGGTCACTTCCTCGCGGCCGGACGACTGCACATGAATAACAGCCCGCTGGATGACCCGCTGGAAGCCGGATGTGGGCTTGGAATCCTCGTCGTAACCGGTGACGAGGTTGGTCAGTTCGTTGTCGACGTAATCGCTGACGGTCTTGCGCAGCGCATCGAGATCGACGTTGCAGGCGCCCATCACGGCGGCGGCATCCGCGTCGTCAATCAGCGCCAGAAGGAGATGTTCAAGCGTCGCATATTCGTGGTGACGCTCATTTGCAAAGGTCAGTGCCTGGTGCAGCGCCTTCTCGAGACTCGGGGAAAAAGTTGGCACGTTGCGATCCTCATTTCTTTTCCATGACGCATTGCAGCGGATGCTGGTGCTGTCGGGCGAAATCCATGACCTGGCTTACTTTCGTCTCTGCGACCTCATATGTAAACACCCCGCATTCGCCCACGCCGTGCTGGTGCACGTGCAGCATGATGCGGGTTGCCGCTTCGCGATCCTTCTGGAAAAAACGCTCCAGAATATGGATGACGAATTCCATGGGAGTGTAGTCGTCATTCAGTAAAAGAACACGGTACAAATTCGGTCTTTTGGTCTTAGGCTTGACGCGGGTGATAACAGACGTTCCGCGGTTGGTGCCGCCGCCGTCTTCCCCTTCGCCCTCGCCCTGCATGTAGATCGGCTTAGCGATCATCTTTCATCATTCTCCAAACTGTTCTCAAACCGACAGTTCTTTGCCAGGAGGGAGAACTTCGCCTCTTCATATCTAGGTCGTTAAGACGCGATTTTAAGCCCCTTGCGAAACGGTGCAATCACTATTGCGTTTGCGAAGAGGCAAACCTCGGGAAAAGTGCGGATATGGAGGGTAGCCAAAGCACGGGAAGACATGGGCCGGCATTGGCGGCACGTTTTCAGGCCGGATGCAAACAGGTGCGACAGGTCGCGGCGCTGCCGAATCCGGTTCGCGCCCCCCCGGCCTTACTCCTTGTCGTCGAGCATTTCGCGAACGGCGATGGCGAGCTGCTTCAGCGAGAACGGTTTCGGCAGGAAGCCGAACTTGGCGTCTGCCGGCAGGTTTTTCGCGAAGGCATCCTCGGCATAACCCGAAACGAAGATGAATTTCAGGTCGGGATAGGACTTGCGCAACTCTCGCAGCAGCGACGGACCATCCATTTCCGGCATCACGACGTCGGAAACGACGATATCGACCTTCCCTTCCAGTTCCTCCATCACCTCCAGCGCCTCGGTGCCGGAGCCGGCCTCATGCACGGTGTAGCCGCGGGTTTCCAGCATGCGCTTGCCGCCTCGCCGCACCGCCTCCTCGTCTTCCACCAGAAGCACGACGGCGGAGTTGCCGGTCAGGTCCAGCGGCTCTTCCTTCACGGGTTCGGGCGCAGCCACGGGGGCGAGAGCCGCCTGACCGGGCTGTTGGCCGGCAACGGCTTCCACCACATGGCGAGGCAGGTAGATACGGAAAGCCGTTCCCTTGCCCACTTCCGATTCGGGATAGATGTAACCGCCCGATTGCTTGACGATGCCATAGACCATAGAGAGACCAAGACCCGTGCCCTTGCCCACTTCCTTGGTGGTGAAGAAAGGCTCGAAAATCTTGTCCATGATCTCGGGCGGAATACCCGTGCCGTTATCGGCCACTTCCACCATGACCATGTCTTCGGCCGGGAATTCCGGACGGCCAAACGCCGCGATCTCTTTCGCGTCGACGTTCCGCGTTCTGATGGTGATCTTGCCGCCATCGGGCATGGCGTCACGCGCATTAACGCAGAGATTGATGAGCACCTGCTCGAATTGCGACAGGTCGGTCTTCACCGGCCACAGATCACGGCCGTAATCGACCTCCAGCTTGACATTGGTGCCTGATATCAACCGGTCGACCAGCATGCGCAGATCGCCGATCACATCGGTCAGGTTGAGGATCGCCGGACGCATGGTCTGCTTGCGCGAGAATGCCAGAAGCTGGCGCACCAAAACGGCGGCGCGGTTGGCGTTGCGCTTGATCTCCATGAGGTCGGCAAAACTCGGATCGGCCGGCCGCGCCTGCAGCAGCAGATGGTCGGACGACAGGAGAATGGCGGTCAGCACGTTGTTGAAGTCGTGAGCGATACCGCCCGCCAGAGTGCCTACAGCATTCATCTTCTGCGTCTGCGCCATCTGGGTTTCGAGCGCCTTCTGCTCGGTCACCTCTATGGCATAAACGATCGCCACTTCTTCCGGCGCCTCGTCATCCTGATCGATGACAGCGTTGACATAGAAACGGAAATGCCTGCCCTCGTCGCTCGGATGGCGGGAATCGAACGGGGCGATGTCGCCCTGACGGTCCTTGGCTTCGGCCAGCGCCTGCTCCAGACGCGGCTTCTCGTTGTCGTGGATGATGGTTTCGAGTGCTATGCCGCGATCGATATCGTCACGTCCAACGACGCCGGAGAACAGCTTGAGGAAGGGCGCGTTGATGCGCAGAATGCGGCCTTCGCCATCAAGCGAGGCAATCGCCATCGGCGTGTTGTTGAAGAAACGCGTGAAGCGCATGGCGGAGGAAGATTCGGTATCCTCCTGCCCCTTCGGGCGCATCAGAACGATGGTCCGGCTCTCGCCTGGCGCGCCGTCCTTGGCGGTGACCTGATGCACGAGGCGGGCCGGCATGCTCTGGCCGTTGACCCGGCGCATGTCGAGATCAAGGATTTCGGTGCGCTTTGCCGAGCCCTGCGGATGGACGGATTCAATCAGCGCCATGCCTTCGCCGGCGACGATGTCGGAAACGGTCATCGAACCGGGTGAAAACTGCGCGAGATCGATGCCGAGCCATTCGGACAGGGTGGCGTTCAGATAAACGATTTCGCCCTTGCGCCCGGCGGAAAAGAAACCGGCCGGCGCATGATCGAGGTAATCGATGGCATTCTGCAATTCGCGGAAAAAGCGCTCCTGATCCTCGCGTTCCGGCGTGATATCGGCGATCTGGAAGACATGCAGCCCCTCGCCGCCGGCATCCTTCAGCACCCGCCCTTTCAGCCGATACCAGTGCGGCCCCGCATTGGAATCCTCGCCCAGCGGTTTCAGCAGCCGGAATTCTTCGTAACCGTCTCGGCCTTCGCGCAGCACGTTGATGAGCCGGTAAAGCGCTTCGGTGGATTCCCGGCTGCGCGACAGAAGCGTCTCGAGGCTCTGGATATCGCTCGCCTTCGTGGTGCCGCTCATCCGGCAATAGGTGGCGTTGGCGTAAACCATATGCCCCTTGGCGTCGGTAATCAGGGTGCCTTCGGGGTGAGCCGACAGGAAGCGCCGGGCAAGCCCGTCGGATTGCGACTGCGGCATGACCTCGATGAAACCGATGATCGACGACACCAGAAAAAAGATGCCCATCATCGCCAGCACGCCGAGAATGCCGAGCACGATTTCGTTTTCGAGAGAATCCTTGAAATAGACGAAGGCGGCGGCAGCCGCGATCAGAACCAGCGCCAGGAGAAGAATGCGCAGCACCGTGCCGGAACGGGCACGCCTGTCCACCAGCGGAAGGTCGTTGTCGCTTGTCTCGCACACCCGTGTCATCTTGGCCTCGCAGTCGTGCAGGTCGTCATTCGGTCAGCCTTATTTCCTTGACGGAATCGGGCAGCAGAATTTCTTGTAGCAACTCGCTTGACCGGCAAAAAGCTCCGCCAGGGCACAAAGGCTTAAAAACGCACAGCGAAAACGGCCTGAAAGGTGTATAAAAGCACTGAGAGACTACTGTCTGGTACAGGTCAGCTCCCTCACCTGACATTGGATGCGTGGCGCGGAACAGACGATCTTGCCGTCAGCGACGGTACAAACCGAGCATCCGTCAGTGAAGTCGAGGCAGGAGGGATTATCGCGCACGAACTCCGCCATGGTCGCTGAGGGATCCGGTGCCTTGTCTTCGGCCCTCACGATCGAATGCGGCGACGCGAAAAGCGATAGCAGCAAAACAACCATGAAACGCCGGGCAAGGGAGCCGTCAATGCGCAATGCTTGGAACATTCAGAACCGCTCCTTTGGCAAAAGAATTGCAACTTTCACTGCCTCTCAGCATTGAAGGACGAGATGAGGCGCTTTGGTGGCGTCTTTACGTTTGAGGCGGCAATCCTGTGGGGCGAAATGAATAAACCTTGTGTCACGCCTAAAAAAATCGTCTTTTCCTGCTTGATGTTCACATTATAAGAACCACGGCAATATTAATTGCCCAAGAAATTAAAAAGCCAGAAAATCTGAAGGGATGATCTCCATGATGGAAGATTTTATCGGCACCTATGGAAACCGTCTCATCGTCGCCGTTGTTGGTGTGGGCGTGGCCCTGCTCATTCTGGCGATTGCGCTGTGGCTTCTGCGCAGACGCAGCGGTTCGGCCCCTTTCATTCGGGGCGGCCGCAACCGGCAGCCGCGTCTGCAGGTCCTCGACGCAACGGCCGTGGATGCGCGCCGCCGTCTGGTGCTGGTGCGCCGCGACAATGTCGAGCATCTGGTCATGATCGGCGGCCCGACGGATATCGTCATCGAAAGCGGCATAGGCGCTATCCCAATCGTCAGGGACGTGCAGGAGCCGGAACTGAAGGCGCTGCCGCGCCAGGAAAGCGAGCAGAAGAGAGCCGAGCCGGCGATCCAGCAGGAACGTCGCCCCGCCCTGCCGCAACAGCAGCCCGTTGCCGCTGCAGCCCCCGTTTCCATGCGTGAAGAACCCGCAAGACAACCACAACGGCCGGAGCCGCCGGCACCCGCCCCGCGTGCCGCACCCGTTGCAGCAGCAGCCGCTCAGGTTCCGCCACGACCATCAACCCCGCCGCAACCCGTCTCCACGCCCTTAACGGCGCGCGAACCCGTTCCGTCAGCAAGACAGGCCGCGCCCGAGCGGGAGACAGTTCGGCCCACGCCGCCGCCAATAGCGGTTGCGGCCCCGGCTGCTGCCGTCTTGCCCATAGCGGCGGCATCGCTGGACATGGCCGCAGCCCGGACGGAACCCAGGCGCGCCGAACCGGTCGTGCCGGTTCCAGCACCCGTTGCACCGCCGATCCTGGAACAGACGCCCGTACAGGCAAAGGCGGAAGAACGGACCGCGGAATTCGCCCCGCCGGTTTTTGCCGCACGCGAGCCGGTGATCGACCAATCCGTCGCCGCCGATTTTCTCGACGCTGCCCGGGAGCGCGTTCTTCCCGACCTGAAGCCGGGACAGGCGACGCCCCCCGCACCGTTTCCGCCCAGGCCTGAAAATCCGGCTGTGGCTTCGAACGACGCCGAGCCAAAATTTTCCGACGAGCTCGCCAGCGATTTCGAGAGCTTCCTTGAGGCGGAGATCGCCAAGAGCAAGGAGGCGGATAACGAGCCGTCCGTTGCCCCTGTCGCGGAAAAGCAGGCCAAGACCCAGCCCGCCTCCCCGCCTGTCACCGGCGCTTCACCGGATGGAGACATGCAGAAGGAAATGGCGCGTATCTTCGGAGAACTTTCCGTGACCCGTGACCGCTGACGGGCGCGGGTCTTGCGACCAGAAGTTCGGAACAGAAAAGGGCACGGAAGCGAATTCCGTGCCCTTTTTATTTGTCTGCGATTTGAAGGCCTGCTTGCCGCAGCGCCTTATTCGTCGCGGTAGACTTTTTCGCGACGCTCGTGACGCTCCTGCGCCTCGATGGAGAGCGTTGCAATAGGGCGGGCGTCCAGACGCTTGAGGCCGATAGGCTCGCCCGTTTCCTCACAGTAACCGTAAGTGCCGTCTTCGATCCGCTGAAGGGCTGCATCGATCTTTGAAATCAGCTTGCGCTGACGATCGCGGGCGCGAAGTTCGATCGCCCGGTCCGTTTCGGAAGAGGCCCGATCAGCGAGATCGGGGTGGTTGGCGCTTTCTTCAGCGAGATGTCCGAGGGTCTCGCGCGCTTCTCTAAGGATGTCATTTTTCCAGGCGACCAACTTCGCGCGGAAGTATGCCCGCTGGCTGGCATTCATGAACTCATCGTCTTCCGAGAGCACATATTTGCTAAGATCGATCTTCTCACTCAACGCGATTCTCCTCGAAGAACATCTCAATGCGGCGGTGTATACTCCAATGATAGTGGCCGATTCAAGTCTGCAGATCAGTTTTCAGGCATTTTTAAAACTGACACAAAAATCATCTAAATGACTAATTTTTATTCTTTATTCGTATTGAAGCGAACTCTTCTTCAATCACTTCAACGCGACTTACCAACAGGAAAGAGGACTTGCGGTCCTGCAACCCTATCCTGTAGCATTCAACTCGTGCCCTGACATTCGAACGCCGGTCCCCGCCCTTGACAGCATCTTCCCCGAGCCGAGTTTATCTTCTGCGCCACGCCAAGGCCGCCTGGGCGGCGCCTGGGGAACGGGATTTTGATCGGGGATTGAACGAAGCCGGTTTTGCCGAGGCGGAGGTCATCGCCGACCTTGCCGCCGACCGGCATTACCGCCCCGATCTGCTTCTGTCATCCACAGCCGCGCGCTGCCGGCAGACAACGCAGGCCTGGCAACGGGCCTTCAACGAAGGCATAGACATCTTCTACGTCGATGAGATGTATAATGCGCGCAGCGAGACCTATCTGTCGCTTATCGCCGCTCAGACGGAGGTGCAGTCGGTGATGCTGGTGGGTCACAACCCCACCATGGAGGCGACGCTGGAGGCGATGATCGGCGAGGACCTGCTGCATGCCGCCCTCCCCTCTGGCTTTCCGACATCGGGCCTTGCAGTTCTCGACCATGATGACAGCGCCGCAAACGGTAAGAATCGCTGGCGGCTGGTCGATTTCCTCGCACCGGGCAAATAATCGCTGCGGCCTTTCATAAGAATTTTGCAGAGCGGCCTTCTGAAAATCCGCCGAAGCGCTTCTTTTTTGGGCAGCCGCAGCTCCCTATATTGCAGCGGTGACCGTTAAACACAGCCAGGAAACTGCCATTGTCGCCTTCTCTTACGTCCCTGACAGACAGCGCGCTGATCGCTTTCGATAATCTGGCCGACCGTGCGAGCAACCTCACCCATCCGACATTGCGGCTTGGCGTCACCGGCCTTTCGCGGGCGGGAAAGACGGTTTTCATCTCTTCCCTCGTCCATAATCTTCTGAATGGCGGGCGATTGCCGCTGTTCGAGGCGATGCGGTCCGGGCGCGTCTCGAATGTGCGTCTCGAACCGCAGCCGGACGACGCCATTCCCCGTTTTCAATATGAGGATCATATTCAGGCGCTGGTGCGCGACAGGCTGTGGCCGGATTCGACGCGGGCGATCTCGGAACTCAGGATCACGCTGGATTACCAGAGCGCCAGCGGCTGGGGCCGGTGGTTCTCCGCCGGCAAGCTTTCCATCGATATTGTCGATTACCCCGGTGAATGGCTGCTCGACCTGCCGCTTCTGTCGCAGGATTACAAACAGTTCAGCGATGCGACCGTCGCCCTTGCCGGAAGCGGCGTCCGTGCCGAACTGGCGCAGGAATGGCTGGCGATCGCCTCTTCGCTCGATATCAATGCGCCTGCCGACGAAATGACGGCGCGCCGTCTGGCCGAAAGTTTCGCAGCCTATCTGAAAGCCTGCAAATCCGACGAAAGATCGCTTTCCACTTTGCCGCCCGGCCGTTTCCTGATGCCCGGCGATCTGGAAGGGTCGCCCGCGCTGACCTTCGCGCCGCTTCCGGGCCTGACCGACGAGAAAGCGCCGAAGGGCTCGCTGCGCGCCATGATGGAACGGCGCTACGACGCTTATAAGTCGATCGTGGTCAAACCCTTCTTCCGCGAGCATTTCGCCCGCCTCGACCGGCAGATCGTCCTGATCGACACGCTGCAAGCCGTCAATCGCGGCCCGGAAGCCGTGCAGGATCTGGAGCGGGCGCTCGGCGACGTGCTTGCCTGTTTCCGCCCCGGCACCAACAGCCTGCTGTCGTCGTTGATCGGCAGGCGAATCGACAAGGTGCTGATTGCAGCCACCAAGGCCGACCATCTGCATCATGAAAGCCATGACCGGCTGGAGCGGCTGACCCGCCGTCTGGTGGACCGCGCCATCACCACCATCGGCATGAACGGCGCCGGCATCGAGGTCATGGCGCTGGCTTCCGTGCGCGCCACCCGTGAGGCAAGCGTGCGCCAGGACGGCCACGACCTGCCGGTCATCGTCGGCACGCCGATGGCGGGTGAAACCATCAATGGCGAGACCTTTGACGGCAATCGCAAGACGGCGATCTTTCCCGGCGACCTGCCCGAGGATCCGGAACCGCTGTTTCGCAGCCTCGATAGGGATGGCGACAAGGCATCGCTGCCCGATGTCAATGTCGTGCGCTTCCGCCCGCCCAACATAGATGAGCCGGGTAGCGGCGGCATCCGGCTTTCCGTTCCCCATATCAGGCTCGATCGCGCCATGCAGTTCCTGTTCGGAGACAAGCTCGCATGAAGGCTCCCACACAAAACGATCCGCAGACACGCCGCCCCGCGGCTTTCACGCTTGAGACCGAGGAAACGACGCGGCCGTCCGCCACACAGAAGCGCGCGCCGCGCAGCTTCGACGCCGAGGTTTCGCTGACGGCGGACGAAGACGATCCGTTTCTGGCGCCCGAGGGCATAGATGCCAATGCGCTGCCGGTGGCGACGCCGAAGAAAAGCCGTTTCTCCTTCGGCAAGCTCGCGCTCGGTGCATTGGGCGTCCTGTTCTCGCTTGCCTTCGGGCTGTGGGCGGATCAGCTTATCCGCAATCTCTTCTCCCGCTCCGACTGGCTGGGTTATACCGCGACAATCGCCCTCATCGTGGCGCTTTTTGCAGTTCTCGCCCTCGTCGGCCGCGAAGTCTTCGGCATCATGCGGCTCAATGCCGTGCAGTCTCTCAAGGCGGATGCTGAAACAGCGAGCCTCGACAAGAGCTCGAAACCAGCCCGCGCCATCGTCACGCGCCTCAATGCCGTCCTCTCCCACCGGGCCGAAACGGCCAAGGGGCGTGCGGCGCTGAAGGAAACGGAAAGTGATGTCATCGATGGCCCGCATCTGATCGAGCTTGCCGAACGCGAGCTGCTCGTTCCGCTCGACCGGCAAGCCCGGGCACTGATTCTCAACTCTTCCAAGCGCGTCTCCGTCGTCACCGCCGTCAGCCCACGCGCTGTGGTCGATCTCGCTTATGTGCTGTTTGAAGTCACGCGGCTGGTGCGCGCCATGGCGGAGCTTTATGGCGGCCGCCCCGGCACGCTCGGCATGCTCAAGCTTCTACGGGATGTCGTCGCGCACCTTGCCGTCACGGGATCGATCGCCGTCGGTGACGGGCTTGCTCAGCAGGTTCTCGGCCATGGCCTTGCCTCGAAACTCTCCGCCCGTCTCGGCGAAGGCGTCATCAACGGGCTGATGACGGCGCGAATCGGCATTGCGGCGATGGATCTGTGCCGTCCGCTGCCGTTCAGGGCCGTGAAGCGTCCGGGGATCGGCGATTTCATGTCCGACCTCACCCCCGATTTAAGCGGCGGGAAAACCGGTGAGAAAGCCTGATCTACCGGGCATTGACGGTTCAAAAGGTTACGGACGACACCGCAAATGAGAGCGAAATAAACCAAGCATTAACCATTCCGCCGGTAGATTGCAGCCTATCGAACAGGCTTCTTCGCCGGGGAAAGTATCATGTATTCGCGCTTCTTTTCGCTTGTGGGCGGGCTTGCCGCCATATTGTCCGTCAGCGGCGGTTTCGGCATGTCTGACGTCCATGCCGCATCGCGCGATCGCGACGACGTTTTCTTCCGCTCCGTGGCCGGTGTCTGGAAAGGTCCGGGCGAAATCGTTGCCGGCAAATACAAGGGCACCAAATTCACCTGCGACCTGACGGGTGAACCGCTCGACGACAAGCAGACCGGTATCAAGCTCGGCGGCACCTGCCGCGTCGGCGTCTTCAGCCAGCCCATGTCGGCCGTCATCAGCCAGAAGGGC
Organism: Agrobacterium sp. 719_389; assembly: GCF_900188475.1. Lineage (NCBI taxonomy): Bacteria > Pseudomonadati > Pseudomonadota > Alphaproteobacteria > Hyphomicrobiales > Rhizobiaceae > Agrobacterium > Agrobacterium sp. 719_389. The sequence continues at coordinate 132,886 of NZ_FYEM01000001.1, read as the reverse complement.
AACTCTTACGAGGGCAAGTTCCTCGACGGCGCCGAAGGCAAGGGACTGGACATCACCTCCGGACAGGTGAGCGGTGACAAGGTTGTCGTCGGCATCAACCGCGCCAAGCTCAACGGCGCCATGGTCGCCCGCGTATCCAAAGACAATTCGATGAACATCACCATTTCCGTCAAGGTTGCCGACCAGATGATCCCGGTCATCGGCGTGACGCTGGCGCGCGATATCGATCAGATCGCCGTCGGCTCGATCAAGCCGTAAAAGCCATACTCTTATCAGCCATCACCAAGCGGGAGTGTCCACCACTCCCGCTTTTCGTTTGCGCTGACAATGCCTGTTTTGTCCGCCTGCTGCAGCCAATCCCTGACGGCCTTGCCCCTGACTTCGAGATCGGGCGCGATATCGGCGAGCGGCATCAGCACGAAAGCGCGTTCCGTCATGCGCGGATGCGGCACTTCAATGCTCTCCGTTACGAGAGACTCATTCCCATAGGTAAGCACATCAATATCGATGGTACGCGGGCCCCAGCGCTCCGTCCGCACCCGCTTCATGCCCTTTTCGATATCAAGGCATAATTGCAGGAGCGCGGGCGCTGAAAGCGAGGTTTCGACCAAAGCGCAGCAATTGAAGAAATCCGCCTGATCCGTCTTGCCCCAGGGCGGCGTGCGATAAAGCCCGGAAACGGCCAGCACGCGGCAATCCTCGTGTACATCGAGTTCACGGAGCGCCCTTGCCATGGCGACGGCGGGATCGCCGATATTGCCGCCAAGGCCCAATGCGGCGACGGTCCTCTTCTCAGGCACGGTGTTCAACGCTCACCTGTGCATAATCAAGAATGCCGGGAACGGGTGCGGAGGGTTTGCGCACCGTGATCCTGAGCCAGACGATCTGCGGATAACGGGCACGCAGCGCCTTGGCGATATCGTTCGCCAGCGCCTCGATGAGGTAACGGCGCTGCCCGACGACGATTTTTTCGATGACGGCAAAGGCCACGCCGTAATCGACGGTATTTTCAATATCGTCGGTTTCCAACGCATCACCCGCCTCGACTTCCATCTCGGCATCGACGAAAAAGCGCTGGCCCAGCACCTCTTCCTGCTCAAGAAGACCATGACGGGCGAAGAAAGAACAGTTTTTCAGGATGATGGTATAGCGGCTCATCGCATCGCCTCCATGGCAGGACTGTTTCTCCAGAAAGCCGCGCCTTCTTCGGGGCGCGGCATTCCGGCACTCATTGATCTACGCATCGGCCTTTGCCGACGTTTTGGCAAGAACCGCATCGGCGATTGCCAGGGCATCACGGGTCGCGGCGACATTATGCACGCGAAAAATCGAAGCACCCGCCAACCTCAGGATCGCGGTGGTCGCAGCCGTTCCGATATCGCGTTCTGCGGCCACATCCCGGCCCGTCAGCGACCCGATGAAACGCTTGCGCGACGTGCCGGCGAGAACCGGCAGGCCGAAAGCGGCGAGCTCGGCGAAACGGGCCATCAGTTCGACATTTTCCCGCTCGTCCTTGGCAAAACCAAAGCCGGGATCGAGCACGACGGCGTCGCGGGCAATACCCGCATCCTCGGCGATCTCGAGCGAGCGATTGAGGAATTCGAACTGGTCGGCGACCACATCGGCAAGCTTCTGGCGGTCGCGGCCGGTATGCATGATGCAGACGCCGGCGCGGGTGGCGGCAACCACGCCGGCCATTTCCATGTCCTTCTGCAGGCCGAAGACGTCATTGACGATATGTGCGCCCGCTCCAATCGCCAGCCGCGCCGTCGAGGCGCGGTAGGTATCGACGGAAATCAGCACATCGGTTTCGCGGCGCAATTTCTCGATGATGGGCAGCACCCGGTCCTGTTCCTCGGCTTCCGTCACCGCGGCTGCACCCGGCCGCGTGGATTCGCCGCCGATATCGATGATGTCAGCGCCCTCTTCCACGCAGGTCAGCGCATGGGAAAAAGCCGAATCGACGGCGAGATAACGGCCGCCATCGGAAAAGGAATCAGGCGTTGCATTGACGATGGCCATAATACGGCCACGCCCATCAAGTTTCAGGGAGCGACCATGGGCCGCTTGCCACGCGTTGCTGCCGGCTGTTATCACGTAACACGCGCCTTTCGGGAATAACGGAGTGTTATGCCAATTCTTATAAGTTCCGCTCCGCCTATGCAGCAAACCTTTTTGAAGTTCAACCGGAAGGCCGGGTCATGACTAAATCATCACGTGCTCTCTGCGTCGCTTTGGCGGGCGCAATGGCACTTTCCCTACCCGGATCGGCATTTTCCGACACCATCGTCCGCAAGACCTATTCCTATTTTTCGATTAGCGGCAAAACGGCGGCCGACCTCGACCAGCAGCTTTCCAAGCACGGACCGCTGACCCGCAATACCGGCGCGCGTCATCCGGGTGCTACCGAAATCAAATTCGGCGGCGAGCTCACCTATGTGGAGAAAAACGGCCTTTGCAGCGTCGGAACCGCCAAAGTGGTGCTGAACACCCGCATCCTCCTGCCGCAATGGAAAAACCGCCGCCGCACCACGGCGGAACTGGCCTTCATCTGGGATACGCTGCTTGCCGATATCAAGCGCCACGAGGAGCGCCATGCGGAAATCGCCCGCACCCATGCCCGTTCGCTTGAAAGACAGCTGACCTCGCTTCGGCCGCAGAAAAGCTGCGAAACATTGCAGGAAATGGTCGGCAAGATCACCCAGACAGTGATGGACGAGCATGATCGGGACCAGATGCGCTTCGACGTCGTGGAATCGAAAAACTTCGACGCCCGCATGACCCGGCTTTTGAAAAACCGGCTCGAGCAGGGCCAGAACCGCCGCTGACGACCATTGGCCGTACCTTCCAGAATCTCGGGGAAAATCACGGACATGACGTAACGTCATGTCCTATATCACCCGTGAATTCTCGCCGTGGTGCGGCCGGCAAGACTCATTGTAGCTTGTTCATACGGTTTGAAATGGTTGCGGCCCAAGGCGGGTCCGGCGGTTGCAACCGTCTCCGGTTCTCCCGGTGCGCACTTGAGGGCTCGCAGGTGTTTCCTCCCTCGCCTGCATGCTGCGTACCCGCCTCGCCCCGCTCCCCGCTACCAGGTGAGCGGGGCTTTTTCTGTTTGAGGCAAAACCGAAGATTCAGCCCTGGCGCTCGGGAACATGAACAACGAGACCATCAAGCTCGTCATTCATCTTGATCTGACAGGAGAGCCGCGAGGTGGGGCGAACGTCGAAGGCGAAGTCCAGCATGTCCTCTTCCATCGGCTCCGGTCCGCCGACGCGCTCGACCCAGGCGTCGTCGACATAGACATGACAGGTCGCACAGGCACAGGCGCCGCCGCATTCCGCATCAATGCCAGGAACGGAGTTGCGTACCGCGTTCTCCATGACGGTGGAGCCGTTGCTCACGTCGAGTTCATGGGGCGTGCCGTCAAAGGCAACGATGGTCAGTTTTGTCATGCCGGAAATCCAAAATGTGATCTAAGAACTGTTCTAAACACATAGAAAGGCCGCTCCGCCTTGGCAACCCGCTTCGAGGGCGCATAGACGCAACCGGCCTTGTAAAATGGCAAATTTGATGAATTACGCCTCAGCGGCAGAGCTTGAGGATGAAATTTTCAGCCTCGACAATGGTTGCGGCAAGTTTTGCGATCGCCGCGCTGTCATTGCCCTTGTCTTCCACTGCTGCCGCGGCTGCGGAAACGGCGGATGCGCCGACGGCCTGCGCCGACCCCTTCAGACGGTGGGCCGTCGCCATGACGGTCTTGTCGTCCGCGCCCGCCATTTCATGCAGGGCGGCGCGGGCGTTGCGGCTGAAGAGTTGCAGCACCTCGATCTCCAGATCCTTGTCGCCCATCGTCTGCCGGGCGAGATGATCGAAATCGATCGGTTTTTTACCGGTGGCAGGCGCGCCGCCGCAATTATCGGGAGCTTCGAAAACAATACTGACCGCTGCCATGGCTGAAATCCTGTCTCACCGTTTCCTGTTTCGTGTCACATCTGTGTCGTATTCACGCATCCGGGCGGCTGCTATCGGCTTAAATTACGGCGTGACGCAGGCGAAAATCTTCTGCTATGGTTAATTTATGTTAAACTTATGCGAAACAAGGCGTTCAGCGTGAAACTCAGGTTTAAAAACTGTTAAAAAGCCGACACTTCGCCACCGCCGCAAATCCGCATTAATTGTTTCGAACACCTAAATGTGTCACTACGGTACTGCCGTTCCCGCAGGGCTTAAGCTCAAGCTTTGTTATTGCGGCACAGTGATGTAATTTCGCCCGAAAGCTGGACCACCAGCAATTCGGGATTTGGTAAATGGCGGAATTGTTCTCTTTTAAAGGGATGATGTTCCGCTGGCATGATGGCGGCAGTCTGCTTGCGGATCGCAAGTGGTCAACGGCATGAAGCCGGGCGTATGTGTAACGAGGCGTAACCGCATGGCGAATAACAAGATCAGCGACTCTGTCGACGAGACTGCATTTCAGGCATTGGAAGATGCCCTGCAGCTTGGCGCTTTCGAAGAAAAGCCGGAGACGCGGAAAACTGCAGCGCCGAAGCAGCCGGAGGCCAGATTGAAGGAAGCAAGCAGACAGACCCCTGCTCCCGAGGCCGCGCGCGCGCCTGCCGAACAGACACCCAGATCGCCCAATCTCGAAGCGGCCAATGACGGCTCCAAGCGCAGTCCGGCCATGATCCTGAAATCGCTGGAAGGCGGCTCCATCGGCGGCGCGCTGCGCAACGCCACGATCATGTCGGTCATCTGGGCGCTCGGCGGCCTTGGTGTCGCACATCTTCTCTATGGCAACGCGCTCTGGAACATCGCCTCGCTGGCTGATCTCACCGCTATCCCCGGCCTGATGGCAATCGTCGTCGGCATCCTTGTTCCCATCATGCTGTTCTTCGCCTTCGCGATCATGATGGCGCGTGCCCGCGATCTGCGGAACGCCGCCCGCTCCATGGCCGAAGTCGCCCTTCGTCTTGCCGAGCCCGAAACGGTAGCGTCCGACCGTATCATGTCCGTCGGTCAGGCGGTTCGCCGTGAAGTCTCGGCCATGAATGACGGTATCGAGCGCACCATTGCCCGCGCGACGGAACTCGAGACACTCGTTCATTCCGAAGTCAACGCGCTCGAGCGCAGCTATGCCGACAATGAACTGCGCGTGCGCAGCCTCGTGCAGGAACTGACCGCCGAGCGTGACGCCATTGTCAATCACGCCGAGCGCATCCGCTCCTCCATCGTCGGCGCACAGGAACAGATCAAGGAAGAACTTTCCATCGTCGGCGAAGAGCTTTCGATGCGGATCGCCACGACCGGCGAGGCTTTCGCCTCGATGATCGATACGCGTTCTGCCGCGCTGCTCGAAAAATCGCGCGCCTCGACCGAAGCGATGGGTAGCCTGATCGCCGCCAAGACCGAAAACCTGCTCCAGGCGCTGAACTCCTCCGGCTCGACGATCTCCAACGAATTCGACATGCGCCTGCATAACCTCACCTCGACGCTGGACGAGCGCGGTGAAGTACTGCTGGAGCGTTTCGCGATCCATGCTTCGACGCTGGATAGCGGCGTGGAGAGCCTCAACAGCGCGCTTGAGGAACGCACCCGCCAGCTCAACGAGACGCTGTCCAACCGTACACTCGAACTCAACCGCAATATCGAACGCGGCCAGCAGGTCATCGGCGGTTCGCTCGATACGGTTCTCGACAAGCTGTCCACGACGCTTGAAGAAAAAGGCCTCTCCTTCCGCCAGAGCCTGCAGAGCACGGCCGACGATGCGATCATGGATCTCGATCTTCGCTCCGGCCTCTACGAGGAGCGCATGCAGGCGACGGTTGGCCAGGTCAACTCGGCCTTCGACGTGCATGTGGCGCAATTCGCCAGCGCCTTCGACCAGCGCGCCGGCACCCTCGACAGCAAGCTGATGGAAAGCCTCGCCCGCATCAACGAAACCGTTGCCGGCGGCTCCGAAGCGCTCGACACCATGCTGAGCGCCGGTCTGGAGCGTATCGGCACCACCATGACCGATCAGTCGCTGGCGCTCGCAACTGCGCTGGGCACGGGTCAGGAAATGCTTGAAAGCGCGCTTGAAAGCCGGACACAGGCCTTCAGCGACGCGATCGGGCAGCGCACCGCCGAAATCACCGACGCCTTCGCCAATTCGCATGAGAAGATCGACGCCGTGCTGTCGGAACGCAGCAACGCCCTGTTCGGCGCGCTCTCAGCCAGCCAGAATCGTTTCGACGAGGCACTCGCCAGCCGTTCGATGGCGATTACCGGCTCCGTCTCCGGAACGGCCGAACGCCTTGCCGCCATGCTCGACGAACGCGCCGCCGCGATCAACAGTGTCGTTGCCGATGTCGAGCGCCGCCTTTCGGAAACGCTCGAAACCCGTGCTGCCGCCATCACCGGCGCTGTTTCCGGCATCGAGGATCGTATTTCCGATACGCTCGAAAGCCGCACGGCTGCCCTGCACGACGTCGTCGCCGGTGCGGAGAGCCGTATCGCCGATACGCTTGACGGCCGCACGGCCGCTCTTTCCAGCGCCATTTCCGGCGTCGAGGAACGCATCGCCGACACGATGGACAGCCGCACGCTGTCGCTCGACATGACCTTCGCCAATGTCGAGGAAAGACTGTCCGAGACGCTCGACAGCCGCACCTCCGCCCTTACCGGCATTGTTGCCAGTGCTGAGGAAAAAATTGCCGGCGCGCTCGACAGCCGCACGGCCACCTTCGGCGACGTGGTCGCCGGTGCTGAAACCCGTATAGCGGAAACGCTGGATGGCCGCACCGCCGCTCTCAACGCCGTGGTCTCCGGCGCTGAAGAACGCATCGCCGATGCGCTCGACAGCCGTACCATGGCGCTCGACATGGCATTCTCCGGCGCGGAGGAAAAAATCACCGAAGCGCTCGACACGCGCACCGCAGCCCTTGGCGAACTGGTGGCCGGCGCCGAGACCCGTATTGCCAGCGCGCTTGACAGCCGCACGGATTCGCTGAAGACCGTCGTTTCCGGCGCCGAAGAGCGGATTACGGATGTTCTCGACAGCCGCACCATGGCGCTCGACATGAGCTTCTCCGGCGTTGAGGAAAAGATCGCCGATATCCTCGATGGTCGCACCACAGCCCTGCAGAACGCCGTTTCCGGTGTCGAAGACCGCATTGCAGACGCATTGGACAGCCGTACCGCTGCCCTTTCCGGCATCGTGGCAGGCGCGGAAGAACGCATCGCGGATGCGCTGGACAGCCGCACTCTTGCGCTCGATATGACGATTTCTGGTGTCGAGGAGCGTATCGCCGAGGCGATGGATGCCAGAGCATCGTCGCTTTCGCTTGCGGCGGCCGGTGTCGGCCAGCGTCTCGAATCCACCGCATTCACGCTTGAGAACGCGCTTGCCAGCGGTCACGAGCGGCTCGAAACCATGCTCGGCTCCCAGGCCGAGCGCATTGCCGGCTCGCTGGAGCGCAATAGCGGCCTGATCGAGCAGAGTGTCTCAGGCGCGGCCAACCGCATCGAAAGCGTCGTTGAAGACGGCAGCACCCGTTTTGCCCAGACGGTGGAAGAAGGTGTGTCCCGCCTCGAAACCAACCTCTCGCAATCGCATGAGGATATTCGCACGGCGCTCGACCAGCGCCAGGCGGACCTTGCTGCGACGCTCAGCTCCGCCACGACGCAGATGGGCGACATGCTTTCCGAGCAGGCTATGATGATCGGCACCACGGTCGCCTCCAGCGCCAGCATGCTTGAACTGTCGCTCGAGACCCAGCAGGACACGCTGCAGAAGGCAATCGACGGCAGTGCTGCGACGCTGGAAGAGCGTCTTCGCAACAGCGCCGGTGATATCGCCGTCAAGATCGGCGAGGCAGCCCGCGAAATCGGCGGGGCCACCGACGCCCTCTCCGCCCGCATCGAAACATCGATCGGCAATGTCACAACCCGTCTCGACGAGACAGGCGCCCGCATCGAGACATCTCTCGACACCCTGCAGACCCGCGTCGGTGGCGATCTCGCCAACGTCAACAGCTCGATCGAGGATGCCGGCCGCCGCTTCGCCGACGCGCTGGAAGACAAGACGGCCGTGTTCGCCCGCACCAGCGACGAGGCCGCCGAGCGCATCACCGGCATTCTGGACGAGCAGACCACGCGTGTCGCAGATACGTTGGAAAGCCGCACCAGCCGCCTGGCAGAAACCTTCGATAACGGCACGGCCCGCATCGATGAGCGCCTCGGCACCATGGACCGTGCGCTGACGATCGGCCTCGAAAACGTCAACCGCACCATTGAAGGCAAGGCGAGCGATCTCGCTGTCAGCCTGCGCGGTGCGGTCACGTCGGCCACCCAGAGCATCGGCGATGAAGCGGCCCGCTCCTCCGCCCTGCTCTCGAAATCCGGTTCGGAATTTGCAGAACAGGTGCAGGCGCAGAACGAATCCTTCACCAAGGCCATCGAAGAGCGCTCTGGCGAGATCGTCAACCGCATCTCCGATGCGCAGACCCGTCTCTCCGGCCAGGCCGCCGCCGTGGCCCAGACCTTCTCCGAGGCAGGCAACATCATCGTCAACAAGGTTGCCGAGGCTGAAGCCGTCGTCCGCTCTCAGGTTGGTGTCATTTCCGAAACGCTGACGGGTGTCGAATCGGCCCTCGACGCGCGCGGCGAATCCATCCGCTCGGCGCTGGACAACCGCACCCGCGAACTCAACTCGATGCTGGCCAGCCGCTCTGCGGAGCTGTCTCGCCTGATCGAAGAGAAAGCCAAGCCTGTCGTCGACGAATATGCCACCATCGGCCGCGAAGCCGCCGAGAAGATCGTTTCCGCCGCCCAGCAGAGCGCCGAGCTTCTCTCGCAGAGCAACAGCGGCATGGTCGGCATGGTGGAACAGGCGATCAGCGACTATGCCGCTGCCGGAACGGATGCGGCGGGCAAGCTCGTCGCAGCCACCCGTCAGAGCACGGATATGCTGTCCGAGACCCATACTGCGATGGCGGACGCCGTCGAACAGGGCATCGACAAATATGCCCGCGCCGGCAGCGATGCCGCCAACAAGCTGGTCGCCGCCACCCGCCAGAGCACGGACATGCTGTCGCAGACCCATAATAGCATGGCCGAGATCGTCGAACAGTCGGCAACCAACTTCAATTCCGCCGTTGAGCGCGCCGCACAGGGCTTCGGCGCGGCAGATGAGGCATTGAACGTATCGGCGACCCGCTTCTCCGAATCCGCCTCGCAGGCCGCCGACATGGTGTCCAGCTCCAGCCGTCTGCTCGAAGGAAAGATCGACCGCCTGTCGAATATTTCCGGCCAGACGCTGGCGCAGGTTGCCGGTATCGTCGGACGCTTCGAGGAGCATTCGAAGGTGCTGAGCCAGGCATCCGAACTGCTCAATGCCGCACAGTCGAGCCTCGTCGGCACGCTGGAAGAACGTCAGGATGCGCTGCGCAGCCTGTCCGTCGGCCTCGTCAAGCGCTCCGAGGAAATCGAAAGCGCCATGCGCAACGTCGTCGGCGTCGTGGAAACCACGCTCAACGAAGCCGAAGAGCGTTCGCAGAATGTCGCCGGCAATCTGCGTGACAATCTGCAGGCGTCCTTCACCGATATTGGCCGTTCGCTCGACGAAACCGAGCAGCGCGCCCGCTCGGCGGCACAGACCATGCGGGGCGCCCTGCTCTCCGCCGGTCAGGATGCCAGCCGCTCGATCGAAAGCACGCTCTCCGACGCGCAGAAATACTCCGACGAGCTGGTAAACCGCCTGCGCGGCGGTGTTGAATCCTCGCTTTCGGAAGTCGACAATCTTCTGGGCAGTGCCTCGGAAAAATCGAATGCCGCCGCCGCCAACCTCAAGGAAACGCTGCGTCAGGCCGTCGAGGAAGCCGTCAGCCGCTTTGCCGGCGCAACGGACGAAATCCGCCGCTCCAGCCACGACATCCGCCGCGAGCTGGATGCGACACGCGCCGAACTGAAGCGCGGTGCCTTCGACCTGCCGGAAGAAGCCAAGGAAAGCGCTGCCGCCATGCGCCGCGCCGTTTCCGAGCAGATCAAGGCCCTGCAGGATATTTCCCACCTTGTCGGTCGTTCGACCCACCAGATGGAAGTGTCCGAGCCGGTCGCCCGTGCGATTGCCGCGACCCAGCCTGCAGCAGAACGCCGCGTCGAGGCCCGTCCGCAGCCGGCAGCAGCGGCTCCGGTGCAACAGCAGCGCCCGGCACAGCCGCAGCAGCCTGCCCCCGCACCGGCCCTGCGTGGCACCCTGCCGCTTGAAAACCGCCAGGTCGAAAACCGTCAGGCTCCTGCGCCGACCCAGCCGGTCGCAACCAACCCGGCCGGACGCCGGGAAGAAGGTGGCGGCTGGATAAGCGACCTGCTGCGCGGTGCATCACAGGAGACGCCAGCGGCGTCAACACCACGCGCCAGCGCCGAGCAGCAGACCCGTGCGGCCGACACCCGCAATCCGCGTCACATGGTGGAATCACTGAACTCGCTTTCAGTCGATATCGCCCGCGCCATCGATCACGATGCCTCCGTGGAACTGTGGCGCCGTTACCAGCGCGGCGAGCGCGACGTCTTCACCCGTCGCCTCTACACGCTGAAGGGTCAGACGACGTTTGACGAGATCAAGCGCAAATACGAGCGGGAAGCCGAATTCCGCACCGCCGTGGACCGCTACATCACCGATTTCGAAAAGCTGCTCGCCGATGTGGCCCGCACGGATCGCGACCGGACAGTCACCCAGTCCTACCTCACCTCCGATACCGGCAAGGTCTATACGATGCTTGCCCATGCGGCGGGTCGGTTCAACTGATCTGATTGGCGCTGAAATGACAAAACCCCGGTCTCACGACCGGGGTTTTTCTTTTGGCGTTGCCTGCGGCTTTGTCGCTCTTCGGCGACGTGCGCTGACCGGGTTACACTGAAGTCAAATCTCGAACGTTCCCGACGCCACACGCACCGCGTGACCGCCGATGCGCGCCCGGGCTATTTCGTTGTCCTTGATGTCCATGCGCAGATGGATGTGGGACGGTCTTTCCATCTCCACGCCCTGCTCTATCAGGAGCGGATGATGGCCGTCCGTCAGCCCGTCAAAATGCTGGATCGCGCCGGACAGGGCGGCGGCGGCGGAACCGGTTGCGGGGTCTTCCGAAATGCCCATATCCGGGGAGAACATGCGGGCGTGGAACTTTGCCGCGTGATTGACGCCGCCGCGACAGTAGATATAGGCCGCCGCCAGGCGTCCCTCGACCAGCGGCGCGGTGCGCAGCCAAAGATTGGCGTCGAAATCCATGTCCCTGATAGCGGCGATATTGTGCAGCGGTACGAGCAGGAACGGCACGCCGGCCGTCCAGATGGACGGCACATGATTCTCAAAGCCGAGATGTCCTTCGCTGACGCCGAGCGCATCGGCAAGCGCGGTGTGGTCGAGCGGCAGGTCGACTCGGGATGATTTGCGCGGCAGGTCGAATTCCGCGAAGCTGACGGCTCCCGCGCGCATCTTCACCGCGCAGCGCACCGGCCCCACCTTCTCCTCCAGCACGCAGACCATATCGATGTCGTCATCGCCTTCGCCGCGATTTCGCTCGGCGATGGCGACCGCGGCGCCCACCGTCGGATGGCCTGCGAAAGGCAATTCGCCTGACGGTGTGAAGATGCGTAGCGAAGCCGCATGCGCCGGGTTGGTGGAGCGGTTGACGAAAACCGTCTCGGAGAGGTTCATTTCCCGCGCAATCGCCTGCATCGTGCCTTGGGGAAGATCATCGGCGTCATACATGACCGCCAGCGGATTTCCCGCCATCTTCGTCTCGGTAAAGACGTCATAGATATCGTAATTCAGCGTCACATCCGTCTCCTGCCACTCGTCATTACGGCTGCCTTGGCAAACTGCATCAGGCCGTCCCGCATCGCAACCCTTGTCGGTGGGCGCAAATCAAGAAGCTGTGGACCGGAGCGGTGCGGCCCGCCGCCAGGGAACGCCTGCGCCTGCGAAAGGCCTTGTCGCCAGCCGCCGTCTTCATGTACCAAGGGTGCGTCTGGCGGCATGTTATCCACCTCATTGTCGAGGTTTAAAGATTTCAAGCCGCTTCAACAGGTTACAGTGCCTTGCTCGGACCGGCCCGGTCTGCGCCGTTGTCGAGGGAAGCGAATGTCGCATTCTACCTATTCACTGTCCTTCGTCGCCTCCGCAACAGAGGAGGCGCAGACGGCGCTGAAAGAGCTGAAAGGCATTTACGGCGATACGCCGTTTGCAGAGGCGGAGGTGATCGTTGCACTCGGCGGCGATGGCTTCATGCTGCAGATTCTCAACGAGACGATGAATTCCGGCAAGCGTGTCTATGGCATGAACCGCGGGTCTGTCGGATTCCTGATGAATGACTACCGGGTGGAGGGCCTGCTCGAGCGCATAGCGGTGGCGAGCGGCAATGATTTTCACCCCCTGCGCATGACGACGACGGATTCCGACGGCGACGAGTTTACCGCCCTCGCCATGAACGAGGTCAGCCTGTTTCGCCAGTCCCATCAGGCCGCCAAGCTTCGTGTCGAGGTGGATGGCAAGGTGCGGCTGGAAGAGCTGATCTGCGACGGCATGATGGTGGCGACCCCGGCTGGTTCGACAGCCTACAATTTCTCCGCCCATGGACCGATCCTGCCGCTGGAATCACCGCTTCTGGCGCTGACCCCCGTCAGTGCTTTCCGGCCGCGACGCTGGCGCGGCGCGCTTTTGCCGAATAAGGTGACGGTCGATATTCATGTTCTCGAACGCGACAAGCGCCCGGTGAACGCGGTGGCCGACCACACCGAGGTGAAATCCGTTCGTCATGTTCGGATTGCACAATCGCAGGACCGGACGGCAAGGATTCTCTCGGATCCGGATCGTTCATGGTCGGACCGGGTTCTCGCCGAACAGTTCAACAATTGACGCCCACAATCGATAATGGCCATGCAACTGACAAGACCTATCCTCGCCGCCTTCCTTTTCGCCGCCGCTGTCCTTCCCGCGCGGGCGCAGACGGAAGCGATCGACGCCTTGCCGGTTTCGGCAATCTTCGTCGTCAGCAGCGGCATGTGGGAAGATCGGAATCTTGAGCCGGTGAAGGGCCCTGACGGACAGCTGCGGCCGCCGCCTGCCTCGCCCACACGCGGTTATTACAAGGTCATCGCCATCCGCCAGGGCGACGGCACGGCGAAGATCTACCTGCAGCGCATCGTCTTTACCGCCGATGGGCCGAATCTCCTCGAAAATATCGAGCTGGAAGAATTCAGCCAGATGAAATCCTATGTCACGGATATTCGTCCTGAAAGCTCGAATGGCGCGCCCGCCTCGCCCGGCCTGTTCGTGACCGTTTATCTGAAGACGGACCCGATGAGCAAGGAAGCGGAAAGCTGGACGATCCTGATCGACGAGCTGGGCGAGATGAAGATCGAGAAGGCCTCGAACTGATCGGCCCCATGCGCGACCGGGCAAGATTATGCTTCCAGTGCCTCCGGTCCGGCAAGAACCGCTCCGAAATGATGCTTCCATAATCTCGCACCGAGTTCGCCACTGCGGTCGAGACTGGAGCCCACCGTCAGCCACGGCAACAGAGTGGGATGCAGCCCCGCATCAAAAAGAGCAAAACCAGCGGCCAGCACGCAGGTATCAGCCTGAATGCCGCAGACCAGCACCCTGTCGGGTTTCAGCGACAGAAGATAGTCGATGACCTCCCGGGGCGGCGCATAACCGTGTTTGATGAATATGCGATCCGCCGCAACGAGCGACTCGTCATCCCTGCCCGGTTTCCAGCCGAGTTGTCGCTCGAAGGGTGTCACACTTTCATCATGACGCTCGACGGTGGCGATGCTGGGCATTGTCAGGGCGAGTGCGGATATCTCCGCCACCAGCGCAGCCGGCGGATTGAAGCTCGGCTGGACGTCGACGATATAGAGCGCCTGTTTCATGCTAGTCCTCCAACGAAAAACCCCTCGCAATGGGTTTGCGAGGGGCAATTTTCCAGTCGACGCGCCGGACGCCTTAATCGATATCCGAGACTTCCACATCCGCGCCGCCGCTGATGCGGTGAGCGAGTGCGGCTTCCATGAATTCGTTCAGGTCGCCGTCCAGCACGTTGCCGGGTGCTGTACTTTCCACGCCGGTGCGCAGATCCTTGACCAGCTGGTAAGGCTGCAGAACGTAGGAACGGATCTGGTGGCCCCAGCCGATATCAGTCTTGGAGGCCGCCTGGGCGTTTGCCGCCTCTTCCCGCTTCTGGAGTTCCACCTCGTAGAGGCGGGCGCGCAGCATGTCCCACGCCTTGGCGCGGTTCTTGTGCTGGGAGCGCTCCTGCTGGCAGGCAACGGCAATACCGGTCGGAATATGCGTGATACGCACGGCCGAGTCTGTCGTGTTGACGTGCTGGCCGCCCGCGCCGGACGAACGATAGGTATCGATACGGCAATCGCTCTCATTGATGTCGATCTGGATCGAATCGTCGACGACGGGGTAAACCCAGACGGAAGAGAACGATGTGTGGCGACGCGCATTGCTGTCATAGGGCGAAATACGAACGAGGCGGTGCACGCCCGATTCCGTTTTCATCCAGCCGAATGCATTGTGGCCCTTGACGAGGATCGTCGCGGACTTGATGCCGGCTTCTTCGCCGTCGTGAACTTCGAGAACCTCGACCTTGAAACCTTCGCGGTCGGCCCAGCGGGTATACATGCGCAGAAGCATGTTCGCCCAGTCCTGGCTTTCGGTGCCGCCGGCGCCGGAATGCACTTCGACATAGGTGTCGTTGCCATCGGCCTCGCCTGAAAGCATGGCTTCCACCTGGCGGCGGTTCGCCTCGCTCTTCAGCGCCTTCAGCGCGTCTTCGGCGTCCTTGACGATCTCGTCATCGCCTTCCATCTCGCCGAGTTCGATCAGCTCGATATTGTCGCGGAGCTGCTGCTCCAGCGCCTTGACGCCGTTGATGCTGTCATCCAGCTGCTGGCGTTCGCGCATCAGCTTCTGGGCCTCAGTGGCATCGTTCCAGAGGGTCGGGTCCTCTGCCTTGTTATTCAACCAGTCCAGCCGTCTTATCGCCTGGTCCCAGTCAAAGATGCCTCCTCAGCAGGCTTATGGCCTGCTTGATTTCGTCGACTACGTTCACGATTTCATTGCGCATTTCGCTGGTTCTTCACCTTCATTGAAACTCGTTGCTCAAATAAATGCGGGGGGCGCGGATGTAAAGACCCGCGCCCCCGCCAAACGTCAGGACTAATGTCAATAAAGACCGCCGCCACCGCCGGTGATGGCCTGCTGCGCCTGCGGCGAGGTCTTCAGAATGTCTTCCTGCGACATGTATCCGTCATCGCCGATGACAGAGAAGGTGGAAGCGGGACCCGTGCCCGGCTTGAAGGCTTCCATGATGGTGTCCGGCTCGCCCTCAACCGCCGCCATGCCGGTCTTGCGGTTGACGGCGACGAAGTTCATGCCAGCAGGCACGATGAACTTGCTCGGTTCCATGTGCTTGGCCGCATCGGCGATAAATTCACCGAAGATCGGTGCCGACAGCGAACCGCCGGTACCGCCGCGACCGAGAGGTGCGGGCGAATCGAAACCGATATAGAGGCCGGCAACCATGTCCGGCGTGTAACCGACGAACCAGGCGTCCTTTTCATCATTGGTGGTGCCCGTCTTGCCGGCAACCGGCAGATCGACCTTGATCTTGCCCGCCGCCGTGCCGCGCTGCACAACGCCTTCCAGCATCGAAGTCGTCTGGTATGCCGTCATCGGGTCGAGAACCTGTTCGCGATTGTCGACGATGACAGGCTCGTCCTGGTTCTGCCAGCTGGTCGCGTTGCAGCCCTCGCAGGCGCGCTCCTCGTGGCGGAAGATCGTCTTGCCGTAACGGTCCTGAATACGGTCGATCAGCGTCGGCTGGATCTGCTTGCCGCCATTGGCGATGACCGAATAGGCAGAAACCATGCGCATGACGGTCGTTTCACCCGAACCGAGCGACATGGACAGAAGCGGCGGCATCTTGTCGTAAATGCCGAAGCGCTCGGCATATTCCGCGACCAGATTCATGCCCATGTCCTGCGCCAGACGCACGGTCATGAGGTTACGGGATTTTTCAATACCGAGACGCAGGGTCGAAGGACCGGCGGAACCCCCGCCGTAATTCTGCGGCTTCCAGACCTGATTGCCCGAGACCACCTCGATCGGCGCGTCGAGAATGACCGATGCGGGCGTATAGCCGTTGTCGAGCGCCGCCGCATAGATGAACGGCTTGAAGGAGGAGCCCGGCTGGCGCATGGCCTGCGTCGAGCGGTTGAATTCCGACTGCGCGTAGGAGAAGCCGCCGACCATGGCCAGAACACGACCGGTATGCGGGTCCATCACCACCATGCCGCCCTGCACTTTTGGCGGCTGGCGCAGGCGATATTCGTTGCCGGAGCCGGAAAGCGGCTGCACATAAACAACGTCGCCCGCGGTCACGACACCGACCGGCGACTTGGCGGTCGCTCTTTTGCCGCTTGCATCACGGAAAGCCCAGCGCATGTTTTCAGCAGAGATATGGCCGCGCGTGCGCTTGTCGCCATCTTCCGCATCGGGATCGGCCTGAACGCCGATATCGACGCCATCGGCGGCAACCGCGAGCACGACCGCGACCTTCCATTCCGGAACGTCCCGGAGACCCTTGACCTTGGCCAGTGCCGCCGTCCAGTCGCCGGCCGTCTCGATCTTTTCCACCGGTCCGCGGAAGCCGCGGCGCTCGTCATATTGCACAAGCCCGTCCTGAAGCGCCTTGCGCGCCTCCATCTGGATTTGCGGGTCGAAAGAGGTACGGACCGAGAGCCCGCCTTCAAGAAGGGCTTCCTCGCCATATTTTTCGACGATCTGGCGGCGGACTTCCTCAGCGAAATAATCGGACGCGAAAATATGCGCACCACCGCGGCGCAGGTTGACGCCGAGCGGCTGCTTTTTGGCGTCGGTAGCGTCGGCAACGGTGATGTAGCCGTTTTCGGCCATGCGGTCGATCACCCAGTCGCGGCGCTCCAGAGCAGCCTTTTCGCGGCGGATGGGATGATAGTTGTTCGGTCCCTTCGGCAGCGATGCGAGATAAGCGGTCTCAGCGATCGTCAGTTCCGTTACCGACTTGTTGAAATAGGTGAGTGCCGCACCGGCGATGCCGTAGGAATTCAGACCGAAAAAGATCTCGTTGAGATAAAGCTCGAGAATCTTGTCCTTGGAATAGGTCTGCTCGATGCGGAAGGAGAGAATGGCTTCCTTGAGCTTGCGGTCGATGGTCTGGTCGTTGGTCAGAAGGAAGTTCTTCGCCACCTGCTGGGTGATGGTGGATGCGCCGACCGGACGACGGCCGGAGCCGACATTCTGGAGATTGACGAGAATGGCGCGGCCGAGACCGAAGATGTCGACACCCGGGTGGTTGTAGAAATTCTTGTCTTCGGCGGACAGGAAAGCGGCCTTCACGCGGTCAGGAATGGCCTGGATCGGCAGGAACAAGCGCTTTTCATGCGCGTATTCCGCCATCAGCGCACCGTTGCCGGCGTGCACGCGGGTCGTTACCGGCGGCTCATAGGTGCTCAGAACTGCGTAATCCGGCAGGTCCTTCGTCACGCCGTGCAAATAAATCGCACCGACGACGGCGGCGCACAGGAAGAGCACGCTGGCCAAGCCGAAAAAATATCCAATCAGTCTGATCATACCAAGCTACCGATAATTCGAATCGTAACCATCAACGCCCGACGATTTACGGGCGCATCCTTGCATATCGCGTGCCGTTTTGCACACCATACCTTCGATGACAAGCCGGATACGGCAGCATTCGCTGATATGTTACCGGGCGGCAGGCCCGCAATCGCGTTGCGGACGCTTGCGGATCGCCACCGAATCCGCGCTTCGAGTAACGCGGCGAATGTGAGTAAAATAGGGCTTCGCCTCCGCAATCGTCCGCAAGGCCCAAGAATTGAACAGCTTTTCGGCGGTCAATGGCAGGGCGGCAACAGCACCGTCGCTCCGCTGGCTACCTTCTCAGCCGCCGTTCGCCATGGCCTTGACGCGGTATCGCCCGACGGCCGTTGCCAGCGTATCGGCCACCTTCTTGCGCCATTCCCCGTCGAGAAGCAGCTTTTCGTCTTCCGCATTGGAGAGGAAACCGAGTTCCAGCAGCACCGACGGCACGTCATGAGCGCGCAGCACCATGAAACCGGCATAACGATGCGGATTGTTGATGAGGCCCACCTGCCCCTCGAAGGAGGAGACGATGTTTTCGGCGAGCGTCACCGAAAAGGCCTGAGTTTCGCGGCGGGTGAAATCGAGAAGAATATCGGCGACCTCGGGCGGCTCGCTGGAGGCCGCGACACCCGCAATCTGGTCGGACTTGTTTTCGCGCTCCGCCAGTTCCTGCGCCTGCCGGTCCGACGCCCGGTCTGACAATGTATAAACGGTCGCGCCGCGGATACCCTTTTGCTTCAATGTATCCGCATGCAGCGATATAAAGAGGTTGGCATTGTTCTGGCGGGCAATCGTCACCCGTTCGGACAGGGCAAGGAATGTATCGGAATCGCGCGTCAGAAACGCCTTGATGCCGGGTTCGCGGTTCAACCGTTCCGCGAGTTCCTTCGCAAAGGTCAAAGTGATGACCTTTTCCTCGGTGCCCGTCGTGCCGCCGGTGGCGCCGGCATCGATGCCGCCATGACCGGCATCGACCGCGATGACAAATTCCGCAGGACGCGATGTCTTGTCGTCAGGCGTGATCGCGGCAGTCGTCACTGGGGCGGGCGCCTGCCATTGCTGATCCTTCACCAGCTCCGCGAACTTGCCCTTGGTGGTGATCTCGGCATCGAGCACGAAACGGAAAAATTGCCCGTCGTCAGCCTTCTTCGTTTCGGCAACAGTCACCTGTACCGGCTTTTTCGCCGTCAGCACGATGCGGGCGCTGTTCTGGCCCATGGTGCCGAAGCGGATATCCGAGAAAAGACCTGTTGGCTTGAGGTCGGATGTGGGGAAAGCGAAATTCACCGCGGGAAAGTCCACGACGATGCGCGCGGGCGAATCGAGATAGTGAACGTCGAATTCCGGCTCTTCCGCAAAATCGAGAACGATGCGCGTGCGCGCCTCATCACCGATGATACGCGCCTGATGGGCGACAAGCGGCTCCACGGCATGGGCTGCCGGCACGACGGAAACAGAGGCGGCGACGGAAAATGCCAGAGCCGCCAAAGCCCGCGCGATTCGCGCGCCAAGCCGCCCTGCCCCGCCTGATATCGCTGCGTTGCGCGTGAAATTCATGGTCCTCAAGAAATTCCGTATGTCAGTCATTTTCGATAAACGGCGCGGAAAAACGCCGGCAACAGTGCCGTTTCAACCACGCCGTACGATAGTTTGCGCGTTTGCGCCCCACAATCGCAGGCCTTGGTGAACCAATTGTTAACCCGGAAATTCCACCAATAATATGGCATATTTAGCCAGCCTATTGCTATTATGACAGAGAAAACATACAACACGGATGAGGGTTAAAAGTGTTGACGGGATAGATGCCCGCCGGCTGCCAATCGAAAAAGACGCTGGCGCTGCAAATCGGGCAATCATCTGCCGTCGTTACATTTATCCTGAAACTGGATCAATTCCGGCCGTGGCCGGAGACCTACCCGGTGGCGTTGCCACCGCTGCTCTGAGGAGAGCAAATTCATCGGACCCCAAGGGGTCTATATATTATTGTCGTTCCGCCTGGCCAATGATGTCGCAGCAGTTTTCACATGAACCGGATACCAGGAGCAGGCCAAATGCCTCGCCGTCGGTCCGGATGCTGCCAGTTTACAGAGGCTTGGCTGGAGACTTCATTTCCGGCACATCCTTGCACTCATATGAAAGGCTCGTCCGTGTGGCGGGCCTGTTCTCGTATAAAACAAGGCTGCGCCGAGGAGCACAGCTTACATGGCAGACAAAATGCTTATCGACGCCTCCCACGAAGAGGAGACACGCGTAGTCGTTGTCCGTGGGAACCGGATCGAAGAATTCGATTTCGAATCGGAGCACAAAAAACAGATCCGCGGCAATATCTATCTTGCCAAGGTCACTCGCGTTGAGCCCTCCCTTCAGGCGGCCTTCGTCGATTACGGCGGCAATCGCCACGGCTTTCTCGCTTTTGCGGAAATCCATCCGGACTATTACCAGATCCCGCTTGCCGACCGTCAGGCTCTCCTGAAGGCGGAAGCCGAGGATCATCGCCGCAGCGACGACTTCGAATCCGCGGACGCGCCCGAACCCGCAGCGCCGATGATCGACCTTTCGCAGGTGGATCAGCCGGATGTCGGCATTGTTTCCTCCGATGAAACCACTGAAACGGTTATCACGGAAGAAACTGCGTCCGTCGCTGAAGAGGTTTCCGAGGAAACCACCGTCGAGGCCGTAGCCGTAGAAGCGCCCGCCGAGGAAGAAAAGCCGAAGAAGCGCACCCGCCGCCCCCGCGCAAAGAAGAAGACCGCCGAAGAAGAAGCCGCAGCAGCCGAGGCCGCCGAAGCTTCTTCCGAAGACGACGGCAGCACCGGTGGCGAAATGGCCGCCATGGTCGACACCGACACGATTTCCGAGGAAGTCGAAGGTCTTCGTCGTGGCAATGACGATGATGACGACGATGATGACGATCATCACGAAAAGGAAGTGATCGAATCCGTCGGCGCCGAAGACGCCATGGAAGAGGTTCCGGATCGCGTCGCCCGCAAGCCGCGCAAGCAGTATCGCATTCAGGAAGTTATCAAGCGCCGTCAGATTCTTCTGGTGCAGGTGGCCAAGGAAGAACGTGGCAACAAGGGTGCTGCACTCACCACCTACCTGTCGCTTGCCGGCCGCTATTCCGTGCTGATGCCGAACACGGCACGCGGCGGTGGTATTTCCCGCAAGATCACCCAGCCGACCGACCGCAAGCGCCTGAAGGAAATCGCGCGCGATCTGGAGGTTCCGCAGGGCATGGGCGTCATTCTGCGTACCGCAGGCGCCAACCGCACCCGCGTCGAAATCAAGCGCGACTTCGAATATCTGATGCGCCTGTGGGAAAACGTCCGCACGCTGACGCTGAACTCCACGGCCCCCTGCCTCGTTTATGAGGAAGGCTCCCTCATCAAGCGTTCGATCCGCGACCTTTACAACAAGGATATCGGCGAGATCATCGTTTCGGGCGAAGAAGGCTATCGTGAAGCCAAAGACTTCATGAAGATGCTGATGCCGAGCCACGCCAAGGTGGTTCAGCCTTACCGCGACATTCACCCGATTTTCTCGCGCTCCGGTATCGAAGCCCAGCTCGACCGGATGCTGCAGCCGCAGGTCACGCTGAAATCGGGCGGTTACCTCATCATCAACCAGACGGAAGCGCTGGTTTCCATCGACGTCAACTCCGGCCGTTCGACGCGCGAACATTCCATCGAGGAAACCGCGCTGACGACGAACCTCGAGGCTGCGGAAGAAGTGGCGCGCCAGCTGCGCCTGCGTGACCTTGCCGGTCTTGTCGTCATCGACTTCATCGACATGGAAGAAAAGCGCAACAACCGCTCTGTCGAAAAGAAGCTCAAGGATTGCCTGAAGAACGACCGCGCCCGTATCCAGGTCGGCCGCATCTCGCATTTCGGCCTTCTGGAAATGTCGCGCCAGCGCATCCGCGCTTCGGTGCTGGAATCGACCACGCAGGTCTGCCAGCATTGCGGCGGCACGGGTCATGTCCGCTCGGAATCCTCCATCGCCCTGCATGTTCTGCGCGGCGTCGAGGAATATCTGCTGCGTAACACCACGCATAACATCACGGTGCGCTGCACGCCGGAAACGGCGCTTTACCTGCTCAACCACAAGCGCGGCACCATCGTTGATTATGAAGGCCGCTTCGGCGTGTCCATCATCATCGCTGCCGACGCCGGCGTCGGTGCGCAGCATTTCGCCATCGACCGTGGTGAAGCCGTCGAAAACCCCGTGAAGATCGAAAGCCTCATCCAGATGCTGCCGAACTTCGTGGAAGAGGAAGACGATTTCGTCGCCGAGGTCGAAGAGGACGAAGACGAGGAAGAAATCGTCAAGGCCCAGACCTCCGAGCCACGCCAGCAGCAGCCACAGGGCGACAATAGTGAAGAAGGCAAGCGCAAGCGCAAGCGTCGTCGTCGCCGTCGCGGCAAGGGTGGCCAGGGCGACCAGAACGGCGCGCTCGACGCCCAGTCCGGCGATTCGGAAGGCGATGATGCCGAAGGTGACGACGATGGCGTCGAAACCGATGAGGGCGATGCTGAAAACGAAAACGGTGCGGCGGAAGCACTGACTTCCGAAGAGGATGGCAAGCGTAAGCGCCGCCGTCGCGGCAAGCGCGGTGGACGCCGCAACCGTGCGGAAGACGAAGCTCTTGATGCTGCCGGCTCGGAAGCTGAAGGTGAGAGCGAAAGCGAAGAGGTTTCCGTAGAAGCATCCGTAACCGAAGAACCGACCGCCGCCGCCGCGGTGGAAGGTGTGGTTGCCGAGGTTGCGGAAGAGGAAGTGCCGAAGAAGCCACGCCGCACCCGCAAGGCGAAGGTCAAGACTGAAACCGAGGAAGCGCCGAAAGCTGAAGCCGTTGAAACGGTGGAGCCGGTAATCGTCGAGGAAACAGTCGCCGAGGTCGCGGTTGAAGAAGCAGGTGAGGCTTCGGCCGATCTGGCTCCGGAAGCGGAAGCACCGGCCACAGAGGAAAAAGTCCGAGCCAACCGGGGCAGCAATGTCTCCAGTTCGGAGCCGGTCGTGACCTCGTCTTCGCCGAACCCCGATGGCGACGAGCCGAAGCCGCGCAAGGGCGGCTGGTGGCAGCGCAAAGGCTTCTTCTGAGAGAAGAAAGACTGAATGAAAAACGCCCGCAACATCGTTGCGGGCGTTTTGTTTTGTTGATGCAAAGAACCGGCGTTTTCTTGAGCCGCTGGCATTTCCTCATTCCTGTGCTTGTCACAGGAATCCAGTCAACGCGCGTCCACGTGGCGGGAGAGTCCTTTCAGTCCAAGCACTTGGGTCGGGGATCCCTGTCACAGGCACAGGGATGAGGGTTGGGAAGGCTCATGCGTCAAACAGACCGCGTCAGGCCACCATCAACCCGGATATTCTGGCCGGTAATATACCCCGCCCCTTCCGAAGCGAGGAATGCCACGGTGGCGGCGATTTCCTCGCTCTTGCCGTAACGTTGCATCGGCACGGCCTCTCGGCGTTCTTCCGTGGCCGGCAGGCTGTCAATCCAGCCGGGTAGCACATTGTTCATGCGCACATTGTCGGCCGCGTAGGTATCGGCAAATATCTTGGTGTAGGAGGCAAGGCCGGCGCGGAACACGGCGGATGTCGGAAACATACTGCTCGGTTCAAAAGCCCAGGCCGTCGAGATATTGACGATCGCACCCGCCTTCTGCTTCACCATGACGGGGGCGATGATACGCGTCGGGCGGATGACGTTCATCAGATAGACATCGAGGCCCGTGTGCCATTGCTCGTCGGTAATATCGAGAATGGAGGCGCGCGGGCCATGCCCGGCGCTGTTCACCAGCACGTCGATGCGGCCGAATGTTTCAAGTGTCCTATCCGCCAGCCGCTGGAGATCGTCATTGGACTGGTTGGAACCGGTGACCCCGATGCCGCCCAGTTCCTTTGCCAGCGCCTCTCCCTTGCCGGAGGATGACAGGATCGCCAGTTTGTAACCGTCCGCGGCCAGGCGTTTTGCCACAGCCGCACCCATGCCGCTGCCGCCCGCCGTTACAATCGCCACTTTTTCTGCCGACATCGTTTTCTCCATTTCCAGGCCTGCATCCATAAACTGCCCCATCTATAACGGGTTTCAAAGACGAGTTCGAACCAGAAAGACTTGGAGCGGCGTGCAGAAAAACTGATGCTGGAAATGTCAGCCTGACAAACTTCCTTCTGCCGGATGCGCTACACGGCTGTCGGCTGGCGCCTCCTCCCTGTCCTGCAAGCCGTAGTCGCGCATCACATGCGCGATGCGCAGGCGATAATCGGAAAAAACACCGGACCGGCCCAGCGACTGCGCAATGCGATGCGACGGGGTATTGCGCCACGCTTTCACCGCCTCCTCATCTCGGAAAAACGACAAGGACAGCATCTTTTGCGGATTGCTGATGCTCTGGAACCGTTCGACGGAGAGGAACCCATCGATGGTTTCGAGTTCTGCCCGCAGGCCGGCGGCAATATCGAGATAATGCTGTTTTTCGCCGTCGGCCGGCCAGACCTCGAAGATGACGGCGATCATTGCCCGCCTCCGGCATGTGGGGCGGAAGCGAGACGGAGAAACAGCCGGTCCTCGCGGCGGATGAACTGCTCGCGCCGGGCGAATTCATAATTTTCCCGCCCGGCCGGATCGGCGGCAAGACGCGCCCTGTAGGCTTCGTAAGCGGCGAGGTTTTCGATGTTGTAAACACCATAGGCGACCGTGCTCGATCCCTCCTTCGGCGCGTAATAACCGATGAGATCGGCGCCGCAGCGTGGTATCGCCTCACCCCAGTTGCGGGCATATCGTTCAAAGGCATCGACCTTGAAGGGGTCGATTTCGTAGCGGATGAAGCAGGTCAGCATCGTCACTCTCCTTGTGTTCTGCCGCATCTTTTTACGCCATTGCTTCGCATCAATGCTTCGGTTATCATCGAAGTATGAAAGACGGACCTCTCATCGCCAACGTCGCCGCCCTGATCGGCGACCCTGCCCGCGCCAATATCCTGACGGCGCTGATGGATGGGCGCGCGCTCACCGCAAGCGAGCTTGCGGAAGCCGCTGGCGTGACCCTGCAGACCGCGAGCGGGCACTTATCCAAACTCTCAGAAGCACAATTGTTGAAGGCGGAAAAACAGGGGCGGCATCGTTACTTCCGTCTGTCAGACGAGGATGTTGCACAGGTTCTGGAAGCACTTATGGGCCTTGCCCAGCGCACAGGGGCAATCCGCGTCCGCACCGGACCGAAGGACAAGGCTCTGCGTGAAGCGCGCATCTGTTACGACCATCTGGCCGGAGAAAGCGGCGTGACGCTGCTTGCCGCCATTACCGCGAAGGGGTTCGTGACGTTAGGTGATGATCCTGCCTTAACGGATAGCGGACGCGACTTCTTCTCGAGCTTCGGCATTGATCTTTCGCCGCTCGAAAAGGCGCGACGCCCGGTCTGTCTGCATTGCCTCGACTGGAGTGAACGCCGCCATCATCTCGGCGGCGGGCTTGGCGCGTCACTTCTCGACGCCATGCAGCAGCGCGATTGGCTGCGGCGCGGAAACGGCAGGGTGCTGACCTTCACGACAAAGGGCGAAAAGGCTTTCAACAGCACCTTCAGCTGCACGCCCGCCTGAGCACCACGAGCAGATGATCCGGGTTTATTTCAGCCAGCCGGCAATACGTCCAACGGCCTCGGCAATGTCAGATACGGAACCCGCATAGGAAATGCGCAGGGCGCGATGACCTTCCTCGGGATCAAAATCCATGCCTGGCGTCGTCGCCACATCGATTTCGGCCAGCATGCGCCTGGCGAAATCCATACTGTCGTTGGAAAAGCGGCTTGTATCGACATAGGCGTAAAATGCGCCGTCCATGGGCGATGCCAGCGGCAGGCCGATTTCCGGCAGGCGCGCCATCAGGAAATCGCGGTTGGTGCGATAACTTTCCCTGTAGACATCCAGTTCCTCCGCCGCAGAAAAGGCCGCGGTCGCCGCAAGCTGCGAAAGTTCCGGCGCGGAAATATAAAGGCTCTGGGCCAGACACTCGACCGGACGGACGAGATTTTCCGGCAGCACCATCCAGCCAATGCGCCAGCCGGTCATGCAATAATATTTGGAGAAGGAATTGATGATCACGGCATTGTCGGTGATTTCGAGCGCACTCGTCTCTTCGCCGACGAAGGTCAGGCCGTGATAGATTTCGTCGGAAATAAAAGCCATATCACGGCTTTCGCAATAGCCCGCCAGCCGCTTCAGCGCCTCGCGGCCGGTGACGGTGCCGGTCGGATTGGCCGGGCTTGCCAGCAACACGCCCTTCAGCTTGCAGCCGGCTCTTGTTTCCGCGCGCTCCAGGCTTGCCGGCGTCAGCGTATAACCGGTTTCGGCCGTGACCGGCACTTCCACGACATTGAGGCCGAGAGCCTTCAGAATATTGCGATAGGCCGGATAACCGGGCCTGGCGATGGCGACATGGTCTCCGGCATCGAAAAGGCTGAGGAAGGCGAGATTGAAGGCAGCAGACGAACCGGTGGTCACCGCGATGCGGCCCGGATCGATGGCGACCTGGTGACGCAGCCGGTAATGGCCAGCGATCGCCTCACGCAGCTCGCGCAGGCCGAGCGCATCGGTATAACCGATCCGCCCGTGTTTCAGCGCGGCTTCAGCAGCTTCGAGCGAGGCTTTCGGCGCGGGATGGGAGGGCTGGCCGACCGCCATGGAAATGACGGGGCGTCCCGCCTGCCTGCGCCTGTTCGCTTCCGCCAGAATATCCATGGCGTGAAAGGGCTCGACTGCGCTCCGCTTCGACATCGTGATCAAGGGCATGCTCTTTCCTGAACCGTATTTCGCAAGACTTGCCGCAGAATCACAATCTTCACAATCATGCGATCATAATGCGGACAAGTATTTTTGCCGTATGGCATTTGGCTTAAAGTAAGGTAATTGCCTTCATAAGATTTCAAGAGGCTTCGGCCGCACAGAATGAGGACCGATATGGCGCATTTTCTCCGTTCCACCCTTCTCGCCAGCGTGACGGCCCTTTCGACGGTATTCGCCTCCCTGCCCGCCCATGCTCTCGACGAGCAGCAGAAGAAGGAAATGGGCGAGTTCATCAAGCAATATCTGATCGAGAACCCGGAAATCATGCTCGAGGTTCAGGATGCGCTTGAACGCAAGCAATATGCGGCCCGCAACGCCAAGGCGGCGGAAGCCGTCGCTGACAACAAGAAGGCCATCTTCGAATCGAAATTCGATCTGGCGCTCGGCAATCCGGATGGCGACGTCACGCTGGTCGAGTTCTTCGATTACAATTGCGGTTATTGCAAACGCGCCATGGCTGACATGGATAAAATCCTGAAGGGCGACAAGAAGATACGCGTCGTCCTCAAGGAGTTTCCGATCCTCGGACCGGAATCGGTTGCCGCACACCGCGTTTCCAACGCCGTCAAACTGCTTGCGCCGGCAAAGTACCCCGAATTCCAGCGCACCCTGCTCGGTGGCCGAGGACGGGCGAATGAGGACAGCGCCATGGAAGTCGCGACCTCGCTCGGCCTCAAGGAAGCCGACATCCGCAAATCGATGGCGGAAAACCCCAATGACGAGCAGGTGCAGGAGACCTACAAGCTGGCAACCAGCCTCGGCATCACCGGAACGCCGTCCTATATCGTCGGCGACGAGGCCGTTTTCGGTGCGGTCGGCGCCGACCCGCTGAAGGAAAAAATCGCCAATATGCGCAGCTGTGGAAAAGCCACCTGCTCCTGATTGCTAAAAAAGCCACTGCATTCCCTGTGAGATGCCCGCCGAGCGGGCGGTTTACGGCTTGCGGGGGCTTTTCCTTGACGTCTGCGCAGTCTATAGGTGTCGCTGATTTTCTTATGGAAACGTGAATGAGCAACATCATCATCGTCATCAACGGCCCCAATCTCAACATGCTGGGAAAAAGGGAACCGGGTATCTATGGTGGCAAGACGCTGAAGGACATCGAGAATGATTGTCTCCAAGCCGGTGCCGATCTCGGTTTCGCAGTGGAATTCCGCCAGTCCAACCACGAAGGCGTGCTGGTGGACTGGTTGCATGAGGCGGGCGAGCGGGCGGCGGGCGTCGTCATCAATCCCGGCGCCTACAGCCACACCTCGATCGCGTTGCATGACGCCATTCGCGCGATTTCCACGCCCGTCGTGGAAGTGCACATTTCCAACATCCACGCCAGGGAAGAGTTCCGTCACAAATCGATGGTATCACCCGCGGCGAAGGGCATGGTCTGCGGTTTCGGACCATATGGATATATCATGGCGCTTCACGCGCTGAAAAACATCACGGCATAAAAAGAAACAAAGAATAGGGTTTGTCATGTCTGAAAAGAAACAGGGTATCGACAAGGAACTGATCCGCGAGCTCGCGAATATCCTCAACGATACCGACCTTTCGGAAATCGAAGTGGAGCAGGAAGACCTGCGCATCCGCGTTTCCCGCGCCGCTCCCGCTCCCGCCACGGTCTATGCTGCAGCGCCTGCCGCTTATGCGCCGGCACCTGCCCCGGCCGCCGCGCCGGCAATCGCCGCACCTGCTGCTCCGGCTGCGGCCGCAGCACCGGCCCGTAACCCGGCCAACACCGTGTCCTCGCCGATGGTCGGCACGGTCTATCTTTCGCCTGCCCCCGGCGCACGTCCCTTCATCGAAGTGGGCGCGACCGTCAAGGAAGGCCAGACCATTCTCATCGTCGAAGCCATGAAGACCATGAACCAGATCCCGGCTCCCAAGTCCGGCAAGGTCGTGGAAATCGTCGTCAACGACGCTCAGCCCGTGGAGTATGGCGAAGCCCTCGTGGTCATCGAATAAAGGCGGTTCAGCATGGTTTCGAAGATCCTCATAGCCAACCGCGGCGAGATCGCGCTACGCGTCCTGCGCGCCGCGAAAGAGCTCGGCATTCCAACGGTAGCCGTCCATTCCACGGCCGACGCGGACGCCATGCATGTGCGCCTTGCCGACGAAAGTGTCTGCATCGGCCCGCCGCCATCGCGTGACAGCTACCTCAACATCCACCAGATCGTTGCGGCCTGCGAAATAACAGGTGCGGACGCCGTTCACCCCGGTTACGGCTTCCTGTCGGAAAACGCCAAGTTCGCCGATATTCTCGACGCGCACGGCATCACCTTCATCGGACCGACCGCCGAACATATCCGCATCATGGGTGACAAGATCACCGCCAAGCAGACGGCACAGGAACTCGGCATTCCCGTCGTTCCCGGCTCGGATGGCGAAGTGAAGCCTGAAAACGCGCTCGAGATTGCCCGGACGATCGGCTTCCCGGTCCTCATCAAGGCAACGGCGGGTGGCGGCGGTCGCGGCATGAAGGTGGCGAAGACCGAGGCCGATCTGGAAGAGGCGGTTGCGACCGCCCGTTCCGAAGCGGCAGCAGCCTTCGGCAACGACGCCGTCTACATGGAAAAATATCTCGGCAAGCCGCGCCATATCGAAGTGCAGGTTTTCGGCGATGGCGAAGGCAATGCCGTTCACCTTGGCGAACGCGATTGCTCGTTGCAGCGCCGTCACCAGAAGGTGCTGGAAGAAGCCAATTCGCCGGCTTTGACCGTCGAACAGCGTATGAAGATCGGCGAAATCTGCGCCGACGCCATGCGCAAGCTGAAATATCGCGGTGCAGGCACCATCGAGTTCCTTTATGAAAACGGCGAGTTCTATTTCATCGAAATGAACACCCGTCTTCAGGTGGAGCATCCGGTCACGGAAGCGATCACCGGTATGGATCTCGTGCAGGAACAGATCAGGGTCGCTTCGGGCCAGGGTCTGTCGGTCACGCAGGCTGATATCGAATTCCATGGCCATGCCATCGAATGCCGTATCAACGCCGAAGACCCGCGCACCTTCGTTCCCTCGCCGGGCACGCTGACCTATTTCCATACGCCGGGCGGTCTTGGCGTGCGCGTCGATTCGGGCGCCTATCAGGGCTACAAGATCCCGCCCTATTACGACAGCATGATCGGCAAGCTGATCGTTCACGGCCGCGACCGTGACGAGTGCATCCGCCGTCTGCGTCGGGCGCTGGACGAGTTCGTCGTCGACGGCATCAAGACCACGCTGCCGCTTTTCCAGGACCTCCTCGAAAACGAGGATATCCTGAAGGGCGATTACGACATTCACTGGCTGGAGAAATACCTGGCCGGTGACGCGTCTCACTAAGACGCCATGGTTGGGCGTCGCAGCAGAAACAACGGCATAACGGTCGATATTCTGCTGCGCGCCTATTCCGCCGGCCTGTTTCCCATGGCCGATTCGGCTGACGATCCCGAGCTCTTCTGGGTCGAGCCGGAGATTAGGGGTATCATCCCCCTCACCTCCTTCCATATTTCCAAAAGCCTCGCCAAGGCGATGCGCAGGAAGCCGTTCGAGATACGCTTCAACACTGCCTTCGAAGCTGTCATGGCCGGATGCGCGGCGGAAGCGCCAGATAGACCAAGCACCTGGATCAACGCCACCATCCGCCGGCTCTATACCGAGTTGCACCAGATCGGCCATGCGCACAGTGTGGAGGCATGGGAGGGCGAAGAGCTTGTCGGCGGGCTTTACGGCGTCTCGCTTGGCGCCGCCTTCTTCGGCGAGAGCATGTTTTCCCGCCGCACCAATGCATCGAAAATATGCCTCGTACATCTGGTGGAGCGGTTGCGGCAGCAGGGATTTACGCTGCTCGACACGCAATTTACGACCGAGCATTTAAAGACATTCGGGGCAATCGATATTCCAAAGTCGGAATATGCGACGATACTGGAAGCGGCTGTCGACAGGCCGGATGTGCCCTTCGAAAATTTGCCTGCGCAAGAAAATCCACACTGAAAACAACCTGAGATCTTGCTTGCAACCCCCAAAAACATGACTTATCCGATCATGATATTTGGTTCACCGGGGATTGTCATGCGCTGGATTGCGGCCTTGTTATCGATGTTGACGCTGGCTGTGAATGTCACCGCTGCCGAACAGCGCCCGAACCCGCAGGCGGCCTGGCGAAGCGAAATTTCGCGAGCCTTGACGGGCGTAACCGGCCGACCAGAACTCAAGGTCGTGCGGACGAACAAGAAGCAGGTAATCCTTGTTACTTTCCGCGTTGACCCGACGGGAAAGATACAGGCTGTTCAGGTCAAAAACATAAGGGATAGTACCTACCAGACAAGAACGGCCGTGAAGCGGGCATTTTCTGAAATCAAATTCCCCTCACCTCCCGCCAGCGATCTACCCAGCAGGTTCACCGTTCCGATCGTGATCGAGCCCGAACTGACGCGGGAGGAAATGATCGAACAACTGGAAAGCAAAAGCAAAGCCCTGGCAGATTTGGCCGAGAAGCTCAGACGCCAGAAATAGGCGCGATCGCAGGTTAATTATTTGCTTGCCGTAGAGGGAGCAGGAACTTCCGAGTCCTGCTTGCAGCCTGTCAGCCACACGTCGTAAATCGGGTGTTCCACGGCATTGAGGCCGGGGCTGTCGGCGAACATCCAGCCTGTGAAAATCCGCTTGATCTTGCGGTCGAGCGTGATCTCATCGACCTCGATAAAAGCATCGATCTTCTGGGTTTCCGTCTGGTCGCGGGAATAACAGACCTTCGGCGTCACCTGAAGCGCGCCGAACTGCACAGTCTCGTCGATATAGACATCGAAGGAAGTGATGCGGCCGGTGATCTTGTCGATGCCGGAAAACACGGCGACGCGGTTTTCCAGACGGGCGGCGGAGACGGGCGATACGAGGAGAACAGCAGAGACCGCCGCAAACAGCGACACTGTCAGCGCACGCAAAGAACGATCCCGCGTGATTTTCCTCATATAGTGGTCTCCAAAATTTGCCTGTGTCGCGATGCCGACCGGATCAACGCCTAAGGGCGGAATGTGGCAAAAACCGGTGAGGCCAGATGCAAGCGCGGTGTTTTGCACAACACCGCGCATCACAAAAGCTTAGTTGCCAGGGGTCCAGGCGTCGTAGTCGCCGGTCACACGCGGCCGCTCGCCTGCTACCGCCAGCGATCCCTGCGGGCGATAGGCTTTTGACGAACCGGTCAGATTCGGCTGATGCGGCTTCTGCCACTCGCGCGCAACGTAGTTTTCCTGGCTTGGCGGCACGTCGGTGCGGTAATGCATCCAGCCATGCCAGCCGGGCGGAATGGCGGAAGCTTCGGCATAACCATTATAGATCACCCACCGGCGCGGCATTCCCCAGGAGGTGGTGCCGCCTTCGTAATAGGTGTTGCCCAACTCGTCCTGCCCGACCTTCTTGCCGAAACGCCAGGTGTGAAACCGCGTTCCGATCGTCTGGCCATTCCACCAGGTGAAGATTTGCGTCAGGAGAGTCTTCATTATGCGTTCCTCGGGCTTGAATGCGCCGCAGCGATTTTCCGTGCACGGCACAAGACATGCTTATGCCGCCCCTCACGGCAATTGTCCAGCATTTCGAGATATATCCGTGCTATTTCAGCTTCATCCTGAAGCCCAAATGCCGCTTCTCGAAACCCAGCCGCTCGTAGAAGCGGTGCGCGTCCAGCCGGGCCATGTTGGACGTCAGTTGCGCGGCGTTGAGGCCCTGACGGCGGGCTTCTTCCAGACAATGATTGATCATCACCGCGCCGATACCGCGACCGCGCATGTCGGCGCGCGTCTGCACCGCCTCGATCACCATGGACTTTGCCCCTCGCCCGACGAGCTTGGTCAGGATCGCCGTCTGGAAGGTGCCGACGACCTCGCCATCCAGTTCCGCCACATAGAGCGTTTCGCTCGGCGATGCTTCAATGGCGCGGAAGGCTGCAAGATAATCCGGCTGCGCCGATTCTTCCGCCGTATCGCCATGGCCGCCAATCTCGTCGGCGGCAAAAATGGCGGCAAGGGCGGGAAGGTCATCTTCGCGCGCCGTGCGGATAATGAGATTCTGCAATGTCGCATTCATCGGGTCAGGCTCTTTTCCATAACGATGCCGGGCAGCCCCTCGATGCCCGCCATGCGCTCGATTCGGTCCACCTCGACAAACCCGACGCCTTCATAAAAGGCGATTGCGACAGTATTTTTAGGCTCGACTTCAAGCCGCATGATTTCCGCATCCGGAAAACAGGTTTCCAGTTCCGCGAACAGATCACGGCCGACGCCCTGGCGCTGAAGGTCGGGCGCGACGTAAAGCTGGTGCAGCAGGGCCGTCTTCGCCATCTTGGTGGACATGGAGCCATAGGCCATGCCGCCAATCCGCCTGCCGTCATCAGCCACCAGAAATTCGCCGCCCTTTTTCTCGATACGGTCTTTCATGGCTTGCGGCGAATGCCATGCGAGGATCAGCTGGTTCACCTTGTCGACGCCATAGATCGCATCATAGGTCGCGTGCCATGTGGTGGCGAGCAAGGTGCGGACCGGCTCGATGTCCCGCAGACTTGCCGTGCGGATGAAAAACATGTTTGGGCTCCGTCTTGAAACAGAAATGCCGGGCGTTGATCCCGGCAGAAGTGATGTCAGCCCCTTGTACCCGACGTCATCCTCGGGCCTGTCCCGAGGATCTGAGCACGTTGGACCTTGTGGGTCGTTAGATCCTCGGGACAAGCCCGAGGATGACGGATGAGAGCTTTCTACCTCGATACCTATGAGCACGAGGCAGCGTCCGCTTACTCTTCCTCGATACCGAGCTTGGCCTTCACCAGCGCCTGCACCGCCTGCGGGTTGGCCTTGCCGCCCGTCGCTTTCATGACCTGGCCGACGAACCAGCCGGCGAGCGTCGGCTTTGCCTTCACCTTCTCGACCTGATCCGGGTTGGCGGCGATGATCTCGTCCACGGCCTTTTCGATGGCGCCGGTATCCGTCACCTGCTTCATGCCGCGCGCCTCGACGATTTCGGCCGGGTTGCCGCCCTCGTTCCAGACGATCTCGAACAGGTCCTTGGCGATCTTGCCCGAAATGGTCTCAGACTTGATGAGATCGATGATGCCACCGAGCTGTTCCGGCGAAACCGGCGTCGTCTCGATATCCTTGCCTGATTTGTTCAGCGCACCGAGAAGATCGTTGATGACCCAGTTGGCGGCGGCCTTCGCATCGCGGCCGGCGGCGACGGCCTCGTAATAATCGGCGATCGCCTTTTCCGAAACGAGGATCGAGGCATCATAAACCGACAGGCCGAGATCGGCCACGAAACGTGCCTTCTTGTCGTCGGGCAGTTCCGGCAGATCGACCTTCAGCGCCTCGACGAAAGCATCGTCGAATTCGAGCGGCAGAAGGTCCGGATCGGGGAAATAACGATAGTCATGCGCGTCTTCCTTGGAGCGCATGGAACGCGTCTCGCCCTTGCCGGGATCGAACAGGCGGGTTTCCTGATCGATGACGCCGCCATCTTCCAGAATGGCGACCTGGCGACGCGCCTCATATTCGATGGCCTGACCAACGAAACGGATGGAGTTGACGTTCTTGATTTCACAGCGCGTGCCGAAACCTTCGCCCGGACGGCGCACGGAAACGTTGACGTCGGCGCGCATCGAGCCTTCATCCATGTTGCCGTCGCAGGTGCCGAGATAACGCACGATCGAGCGCAGCTTCGTCAGATAGGCTTTCGCTTCGTCCGATGAGCGCATGTCCGGCTTGGAAACGATTTCCATCAGCGCCACGCCCGAACGGTTCAGGTCCACGAAGGACATGGTCGGGTGCTGGTCATGCATCGACTTGCCGGCGTCCTGTTCCAGATGCAGGCGCTCGATACCGATCTCGATATCCTCGAAATTGCCCTGACGGTCGGGACCGAGCGAAATGGTGATGGTGCCCTCACCGACGATCGGGTCCTTGAACTGCGAAATCTGGTAGCCCTGCGGCAGGTCCGGATAGAAGTAGTTCTTACGGTCGAAGATCGAACGGTTGTTGATCTTCGCCTTCAGGCCGAGACCGGTACGCACCGCCTGCTTGACGCATTCCTCGTTGATGACGGGCAACATGCCGGGCATGGCGGCATCCACCAGCGATACGTTGGAGTTCGGCGCATTGCCGAAGGTGGTCGAAGCGCCGGAAAACAGCTTGGAATTGGAAAGAACCTGCGCATGCACCTCCATGCCGATCACGATTTCCCAATCGCCGGTGGCGCCGGGAATGAAGCGTTTCGGGTCGGGGGTGCGCACGTCTACAAGGGTCATCTGAAGCTCACGATATACGGGTTCTTTGGCCTTGGTGGGTAGAACAAATGGAGCGCGGGCGCAAGACATCTTGCACCCTGTCACGCCAGGCCCGGGATTTTAGCCAATACCGGATACGCGTTTTTTACGCTTCCCGGTTTCAATTCACGCCATGGTGACGATCGCTCTCTGCTTCATGGCTTATATCGCCTTCAATCTTTTCGTCTTTCTTGTCTATTGGTGGGACAAGGAAGCGGCGAAGAAGGGCGGATGGCGTGTCAGGGAAAGCACGCTATTATCGCTTGCGCTCATTGGCGGCAGCTTGGGCGCGATCTCGGCGCAACGCCTGCTGCGGCATAAAACACGCAAGGAGCCATTCCGCAGCATCCTGATATTGATCATCATATTGCAGGTGGGCCTTGTCGGATCGCTTGCCATAATACCCGACTGGCCGATGCGGCTTGCAGGCGTCCTGAAAATCCTGCTTCAGAACGCCGGTCCGTAAAGACCGCTCTCGACCTCGGCCAATTGCTTCTGCAGGCCTACCGACTGCACTTCGCGATCGAGCTTTGGCGCATAGGAGACGGAGAGCCAGCGGACGCTGTAGCCATGGTGGCGAAAAAAGGCGACGGCCGGTTCGTTCTGGGCGTGGGTTTCAAGCCGGATGGTCTCGAACCCCCTGTCCTCTATCAGCCTTTCCACATCACCCAGCAGACGACTGCCGACCCGCCGGCGCTGAAAATCCGGATCGATCCAGAAATCGGAAATCGTCTCGTCGAAATGCTCCCGCGCCGCCCAGCCCGCAACCGAGCCACCGAATTCCGCCACCCTGATCGCCAGCCATGACGAGCGGGTAAAATTGGAAAAAGCACTGGCCGCATTGTCGTAAAGGGTCGGGGTGATGCCGAGAGCCGCGGTTGCCTGTCGCCATGCCCTGAGGCCGATGGCCGCCAGAACCTCCGCTTCCTGCTCATGCGCATTGCGAATGACGATCAAGCCGCGCCCTCCATGGCCGTCGAAATTAAACCATTGCCAGCGCGATTCGACCAGCATGGTTTTCTCGCGCCTGGCGGGGGTTGACCGCGCCGGGTTCGCCCGCTACCCAAAAGGAGCAAGAACGGAGTTTTTATGTTCGCTCAATCGGAGTCCCGGTAAAGGCCCTGCCCGCAAGTTTATTGCGCGCCGGGCCATGCTGAAACCGAGCCGGTTGCCTTAACGGCACCCGGATTTGTTTTCACGCGTCTATATGACGCCGACCGGACTTCCAAAAATGGACATTTCCCGCGCCGAACAGCGCATTCTTCACCTGCTCGCCCAGGGCGGCAGAATTGAACTCGTTCGAGATGACGCCCACAAAATCGAAAAACTCGCGCTTTATACGCGTGACGGCTGGATTTTCAGCGGCCTCAATCTCCTCACCTTCCGCAAGCTGAAACGGAAGAGAGCGATCGCCTCCTCGGGCGGCAAACCTTACCGCATTACCACGCGCGGGCTGGAACTCGTGAGGGGTGAGTTGGACAACAGATAAATCGACCGGGCGGCGGCAATGCTGTCGCCCGGCATTTCGCCGAGAATCAGCCGCGGCCGTAAAAGCGGGTTATGGCGAGAGCCTGCGCTCGAGCTTCACCTTTTCAAGCTGGACTTTCATGATGTCGGACCATTCCATGCCGCGCCAGACGATCTCAAATCCGCAACGCTCGTAAAGACCGAGGGCTGCGCGGTTTCTGGCGTGGGTGTCGATGGTGGCAAGCGGCAGGCCTTGCGCGCGCATCCTGTCGAGAAAATGAAGGATCAGGGCTTTGCCGATCCCCTTACCCTGCCAGGTCGGGTCCACCCAGAGATCGGAAATGTGATGCGGCGCTGCATCGCATGCGCCCCAGCCGGCAACCACGCCTCCCATTTCAGCGACGACAACATCACCAGTTGGAGACTTGGCGAAGCTCTCGAATTCGCCCCTCACCCGCTCGATGACATCAGGGTCGAGATAGCTCTCGTCGAAGGCCTCGCCGGAACGCCAGGCGGCAAAACCGACAAAGCCGACCACATGGCGATCGGCTTCGTGCATCTGTCTAAGTTTGAGGCCGCTTACCACCACTTGGCGGGGGTGAACTTGCCGGCTGCCTGCTCGATGGCGTGCGCCGTCTTGAACAGCGTTTCTTCTTCGAAAGGCTTGCCGATGAGCTGCAGCCCGAGCGGCAGGCCCTTGCCGTCAAGGCCGGCCGGAACCGAAAGGCCGGGAAGACCGGCCATATTGACCGTGATGGTGAAAACGTCCTGCAGATACATCTTCACCGGATCGGAGGCGAGCTCCTCGTCACCGACTGCGAAGGCGGAAGACGGGGTGATCGGCGCCAGAATGGCGTCGACGCCTTCATGGAAGACGTTTTCGAAGTCACGCTTGATCAGCGTGCGAACCTTCTGCGCCTTCAGGTAATAGGCGTCGTAATAACCGGCCGACAGCACATAGGTGCCGACCATGATGCGGCGCTGTACTTCCTTGCCGAAACCGGCGGCGCGGCTCTTTTCGTACATGTCGGCAATGTCCTTGCCGTCGACGCGCAGGCCGTAGCGAACGCCGTCATAACGGGCGAGGTTCGACGAAGCTTCCGCCGGCGCGACGATGTAATAGGCGGGAAGCGCGTATTTGGTGTGCGGCAGCGAGATGTCGACAACCTCGGCGCCGGCATCGCGTAGCCACTCGACACCCTTGGCCCAGAGCTTTTCGATCTCGTCCGGCATGCCATCGACGCGGTATTCCCTGGGGATACCGATCTTCAGGCCCTTCAGCGACTGACCGATGGCCTTTTCGTAGTCCGGCACCGGCAGGTCGACCGAGGTCGTGTCCTTGGCGTCGACGCTCGCCATGGTCTTGAGCAGGATCGCTGCGTCGCGCACGTCACGGGCGATCGGGCCGGCCTGATCCAGCGAAGAAGCATAAGCGACGATGCCGAAGCGTGAGCAGCGGCCATAGGTGGGCTTGATGCCGACGGTGCCGGTGAAAGCTGCCGGCTGGCGAATGGAGCCGCCGGTGTCGGTTGCGGTGGCGCCTGCACACAGATGCGCGGCAACGGCTGCGGCCGAGCCACCGGACGAGCCGCCCGGAACGAGCTTCTGCTCGGAACCGTTGGCGCGCCACGGGTTGATGGCCGGGCCGTACCAGGAGCTTTCATTGGACGAGCCCATGGCGAATTCGTCCATGTTGAGCTTGCCGAGCATGACGGCGCCCTGATCCCAGAGGTTCTGGGTGACGGTGGATTCGTATTTCGGTTTGAAGCCGTCGAGAACATGCGAACACGCCTGCGTGTGCACGTCACGGGTGGCGAAAAGGTCCTTCACACCAAGCGGAACGCCTTCCAGCTCGCCAGCCGAACCGGACGCGATACGGCCATCGGAGGCTTTCGCCATGTCCCGCGCCTTTTCAGGCGTCGTGACGACATAGGCGTTTAGCGCGCCGTTCGCCGCATCAATGGCGGAGAGATAGGCGTCGGTCAGCTCGAGGGCGGAAAACTCTTTGGTCTTCAGCTTTTCGCGGGCTTCGGCAATGGTCAGGCTCGTCAGGTCGGTCATGGTCGGCAACGGCTTTCGAAATCTTGGAAAAATCGGGCGGCAAACGGCGGTCGGATTATTCGACCACTTTCGGAACCATGAAGAAGTCCCGGTCGGTCGCAGGCGCATTGGCGACGATGTCTTCCGCCTTGTTGCCGTCGGTCACCACATCGGCACGCTTTTTCATGTCCACAGGGGTGACTGATGTCATCGGCTCGACGCCGTCGACATTCACTTCCGAAAGCTGCTCCACGAAACCGAGTATGCCGTTCAGCTGGCCAAGCATATTCTGTGCTTCTTCTTCGCTGACTGCGATACGGGCAAGGCGCGCAACGCGCTTCACGGTGGCGAGATCGACGGACATGGTTCTACTCCGGTCAGAATTTTCCTACCCGCTATAATCACCATGTCCGCCATTCGCAACGGTAGAAAGCATGTCGCGTAAAAGTGTGAGGTGCTTTTGCGGTCACGACATGCCTGAGCAAAACGTCAGAAGGACAGCGTATCGCCCGCCTTAGGCGTGTGGACACGGGCTTCCGACCCCTCCATGCCGGTCACGAACTTCTCCGGCGTCTGGTCGATGATCGGGAAGGAGCCGTAGTGGCAGGGAATGACATTCTCGAACTTGAAGAAGCGCTGGCAGGCGAGCGCCGCGACGGCTCCCCCCATGGTGAAGCGGTCACCGATCGGCACGAGGCCGATATCCGGCTGGTGCAGTTCATTGATGAGCTTCATGTCGGAAAAGATGTCGGTATCGCCCATGTGATAAACCGCCGGGCCGTCTTCGAAATGCAGCATCAGGCCATTGGCATTGCCGAGCGAATGGGAGACGCCATCCTCGGTGATCTGGGCGGAGGAATGCAGCGCATTGGTGAAGGTGACGGAAAAACCGTCAAAATGCACCGTGCCGCCGGTATTTCCCATATCGACCTTCGCGACACCCTTGGCGGAAAGCCACGCGGCGAGATCGGCATTGGCCAGCACGGTCGCGCCCGTCTCGCGCGCAAGCTGAACGGTGTCGCCGACATGGTCGCCATGGCCGTGGGTCAGGAGAATATGGGTGATGCCTTCGGCCGCCGACTTCCCATCCTGTCCGGCAAAACCGGGATTGCCGGTGAAGAACGGATCGATGAGGATCTTCGCACTCCCGTTTTCAAGACGGAAGGCGGAATGGCCGAGCCAGGTGATTTTCATGGGAAGTTCTCCTTTGTATTGCCGGTATATTATGACATAGAGCATTTCCAGTAAAAGCGCGTAGCGGTTTTGCGTCCGGAAAATGCGTGAAATCAAAGATCTAGAGCGCGTCCGACCGGACGTGCTCGATACGACTTGAGAAACCGCACTACCTGTATTTAAGAGAGGCGACAATGGCCGCTGACAATGACGATTATGTGTACGACGAGGCCACCGGCGAATGGCGGCCGGCTTCCGAACTGGCCGCAGAAGCGGCCCGCGCGAAGGAAGTGCGCGATGCCGCCGGCAATGTGCTTGAAGATGGCGATTCCGTCACCTTGATCAAGGATTTGAAGGTCAAGGGCACCAGCACGGTCATCAAGCAGGGCACCGTCATCAAGTCGATCCGCCTGACAGACAATCCGGAAGAGATCGATTGCAGGCATGATGCGGTGAAGGGTCTGGTGCTGCGCACCGAATTTGTCCGCAAACGGTAAGGACAGCGCGACATGGCAATACTCACCATCGAGGAACTGGCGCAGACACTTCAGCCCGCGCAGGCGATTGCCGGCCTCGACCTCGGCACAAAGACCATCGGGCTTGCCATGTCGGACCTGTCGCGGCGTTTCGCAACGCCGCGCCCCGTCATCAAACGGGTGAAATTTACGCTGGATGCGGAAGTGCTGCTGGCCTTCGCCGAAAAGGAAAAAGTTTCCGCCTTCATCATCGGCCTGCCCATGAACATGGATGGTTCGGCCGGTCCCCGCGTGCAGGCAACACGCGCCTTCGTGCGCACCATGGGCGAAAAAACCGCCCTGCCCTTCATCTTCTGGGATGAGCGGCTTTCAACCGTCGCAGCCGAGCGCGCGTTGCTGGAAATGGACGTCTCACGCGCCAAGCGGGCCGAACGCATCGATTCGGCCGCCGCGAGCTTCATTCTTCAGGGCGCGCTGGACAGGCTTTCCGCACTCACCCGCGCTGCCGACTGACGGCCCTGCCACCAGGCGGCAATCTGCTTTCTCTTGCGGAAGGCGAGAATCGCAAAGACGATCAGGCTGTCGACGGCGATGGCGCGCGCCACCAGCGGCGGCAGACTTTCCGGCGGCAGGCCGAGAATGTTGCCGTAAATCGCAAATACCAGATCATGGGTCTGGCGGGTCAGCATGTAGAAGCCGAAGCTCATGTCGTAATAGGAAAGCCAGTACCAGCTGCCCAGCAATGCGACGGGACCGGCCCAGAGTATCAGAAACCACTTCATGCCACCTGCCCCCGCGCCAACATCGCATCGGGAACGCCGGCAAGCACCGCCCAGCGCGCCACGGCCATCAGGCAGAGGTTCAGCGCCGGCACGTCGATATCCAACGGCAGCATCACAAAAAACGTCATCATGACGCCTAAAGCTGTCCAGCGGCTCACTTGCGGCTCCCTTATGCGCAGTCATTGCGCATGGTTAACATTTCGTTAATCCACACTGGACCGGCAGCCCTGGCGAGGCAAATGAAAGCTGTCATTATGGTTAATGACGGGCGGCCGGCGTGTGGAAAAGCATGCGATCCCGTGAACGAGCTGATGCGCCGGGCGGTTGCCGACCGGGTGAAAATATGGCTGATTTTTCTTTAACGCGCTGGTCCTGAACGTAGCCGCCCTACACCCGCTGAAGCCGGTTTAGCCGTAAACGCCACGCACCAGTCTTTTGACGGCAGTGGTGATCTTGTCCCAGTCCCGGTCCGATTTGAGCGGTACGCCGGCAAACTGGCCGCTGGTGGCAGCGGAGATGACGAGGTGCTGGATGGCGGCGAACAACACGGCATTGACCGCCGCTGTATCCACCCCCTTCGGCGCCGCCAGCGAACCGCGCATGCGCTCCAGCCACTTGCCCAGCGACTTGGCGCGGGCTTCGGCCAGTTGTCGCACCTGCGGGGAGCCATCCGACACTTCCCAGGCGATGATCTTGCAGACGAGAGGATCGCTGCGCAGCGCATCCATGAAATAGAGCGCCAGCTTTTCCATGAGATCGCCATAGGTCAAAAGAAACATACCGCCGGTATCTTCCGGAATGCGATCCTTCACCCAGGAGCCGAGATCTTCGCCGATTGCCTCGATCAAGCCATCGAGGCCGCCGAAATAACGGTAGATCAGCTGCTTGTCGCAGCCGGCGCGGCGGGCGACGGCGTTGATGCCGAAACCCTGAAATCCCTCTTCCGCAAGAAGCGACCGTGCCGCATTAAAAATCGCCTTCTCGGTCTGAGCGCGATCCTTGATGCGCTTTTCCGGTCTGTCGGCTGAAATCGCCTCTGCGGTCGCCAGCATGATTCCCTACCCGTTTTCTGAAAGGCCTCACTCAACGGGTTAACAAAGCATGAAGGGAAGAACAACATGGCGGAGCGGATGGACGGAAGGTTCCTGTGGATGAAAAGTGCGCCATCCCGTTTCCTGCACGCGCCGGAAAGGCATCCACGCATTTTCAGGCGTTGACATCGCCATAGTCAGCTGGGAGATGCCGTTCCATCTCCATGGAATCATGAAGAACGCGGCCGATACCAACAAAACCGGGCTCCAACACGCGATAAAGCAGCAGATGCCTCGGATATTTAACTATGCCGGTTTCACTTCTCGCCCTCTCCCGGCTGTAACGGAGATGATAGCTGCGCACATCGTCTGCCACATCCGGGCGGAGATTTGTTCCGGAACGAAAAGGATCCCGCGCAACATCACGTAGCGCAGTGACAAGCAATTTTTCGTAGCGTTTTCTTGCTGCAGCGCCAAACGTCGCGTGGGTCCATCCAAGAATTTCGATAATGTCCGATTGCGCGGCTTCGGACAGACGATACATCGTCATCTCTTGTCAGAATTGGCAAGGCGCGCTTCAGCGTCGCGCCCGAGAGTGGAAATGAAGTCGTCGAGGGCATCGTCCGCCACATCCGTAAAACGGCCTTGATCAAGGTCGGCGAAGCCCTGTTGCGCCGCCGCCCTTAAGGCTTCCAACCTGGTCACCTCAAGACGCTCGCGCCTTTCGATCAGTCGCAAGCCTTCGCGTAGCACTTCGCTAGCGTTTTGATAGCGGCCGGATTTGACGAGCTCTTCTATGATCTCTTCGTGATGCTGTGTCAGGACGACGTTACGCGTTGGCATCGGAGCCTCCACCGGACTTCATGAGGGCCTAGCAATACCACCAATTGGCATAATCTGCCAATATTACTCCAGCGCCATACCAAACCACACGCTACCCGGCGTTTCGTGGCTTTCGAGGCGTTTGAAGCCGCGGGTTTCCCAGAAGCGCATGCCCGCATGGTTGCGTTCGCTGGCGCCGAGGTGGATGCCGTAGACGTTGTTCTGTCTTGCCATATCGAGCCAGCGCGACAGAAGCCGGGTGCCGCCGCCCTTGCCCTGCGTACGCGGCAAGAGGTTCATGTGGATATGGGCCGGAAACGGATCGGTGAGCCAGGTGGGCGTGCGGCGCGGATGGTGGATGAACTGGGCCCGGCGCTGATCGGCGTCCCATGTCTGCTGGTCGCCGCCGGGATCGGGGTAAAGGGTGCGCAGATGCGGCCACCATTCCCGCTCCAGCCGCTCTTCGTGCACCGCCGTATCGAGCGCGCCGACGATATAACCGCACACACCCTCCTCATCCTCCGCCACAAAAACGGCATCGGGCCAGAGATGCAGATAGGGCACCGAATAGATATGCCCGACCATGCGGCCATCATTGTAGAGCGGGGTGGCGTCCTGCCCAGCGTCACCGGTGGCGAGACTTATGGCGTAGAGCGCGTCTTCATCCTCAGCGCGGGCGGAACGGAAGGTCAGCATTGGCAGCCGCCTTCCCTTGCCGCGCATCGACGCGCGAAGACATCATGACAGAAAAGAACACGCCTTACGCCATTGCTATTTTTCAAATCCGAGACCCCTCCCGCCGGGACTGTAAAACCTCGATCCGTATGCATCGATCAAGATGCAGGCGGATAAAGAAGATCGATTATATAATTCGGATCGAAGCGGGAATCGAGCATGCCGTAAGTATGCCGCCAGCCGCCAGCCAAACGGGTTTCGAGGAAGGCATCGGCGATCTTGCCGGCGCCAAGGCGGCAAAGCTCGGCGGCAGCGGCCGCGAGTGCAAACTGCTCCACAAGCAGGCGGGCCGCACCCTCGTCACGTTCGGCAAGGGCGATCGCGGCGCGCAGCACGTCGGTGGTCTTCTTGCCGGCCGCTCCGAGATCGCGCTCCAGTGTCTGGAAGACGAGATCGAACAGGTCCTTGCCGCGCTGGAGAACCCGCAGCACATCCAGCGCCATGACGTTGCCGGAACCTTCCCAGATGGCGTTGACGGGCGCTTCGCGGTAGTGGCGGGCAATCGGCCGCTCTTCCACGTAACCATTGCCGCCAAGGCACTCCATGGCCTCGTAGATGAGGGCCGGCGCAATCTTGCAGCACCAGTATTTCACGATGGGCGTCATCACCCGCGCATAGGCGGCTTCGGCCGGATTGTTACGGGCGGCATCAAAAGCCGTCGCCAGCCGGAAGGAGAGCGCTGTGGCCGCCGCCACATCCAGCGCCATGTCGGCGAGAACGCGCGTCATGATCGGCTGCGTGACCAGCATCTTGCCAAAAACCGAACGGCCGCGGGCGTAATGCACCGCTTCGGCAAGCGACGCGCGCATCATGCCCGATGATGCCAGCGCGCAGTCCAGCCGCGTTAGCGTCACCATGTCGAGGATCGTGCGGATGCCGCTGCCGGGATCACCCAGCAGATAACCGAAGGCATCGGTGAATTCGACTTCGGCTGACGCATTGGAGCGGTTGCCGAGCTTGTCCTTCAGGCGCTGGAAGTGCAGGCCGTTCTTCGAACCGTCCTCCAGATAACGCGGCACGAGGAAGCAGCCCATGCCGTCGCCCATCTGGGCGAGCATGACGAAACCATCGCTCATCGGCGCGGAGAGGAACCATTTGTGGCCGGACAGGCGATAGATGCCCTCACCCACCCGCTCGGCCGTGGTGCGGTTGGCGCGCACATCCGTGCCGCCCTGCTTTTCCGTCATGCCCATGCCGATGG
Organism: Agrobacterium sp. 719_389; assembly: GCF_900188475.1. Taxonomy (NCBI): domain Bacteria; kingdom Pseudomonadati; phylum Pseudomonadota; class Alphaproteobacteria; order Hyphomicrobiales; family Rhizobiaceae; genus Agrobacterium; species Agrobacterium sp. 719_389. Next base: position 88,340 of record NZ_FYEM01000001.1, on the reverse strand, counting down.
TGACGGCGGTTTTCTGCAGGCCCGGTTTCTGCGAGGAATCATACTTGCGCGAGAGGATCTTCGGCGCCCATTCCTTCTGCACGCGAGGCGAGGCCATGATGGCGGCAACGGAAGCGCTGGTCATGGTGAGCGGGCAGAGATGGCCGGCCTCGAGCTGCGAGGTCAGATAGAATTTCGTGGCGCGCGCCTTGTGTTCATTGCCGCGCGTATCGGGAGAGTTCTCCCAGACGCTGGAATGCAGGCCCGATGACATGGAACGGCGCATCAGCGCGTGCCAGGCAGGATGGAACTCCACCTGATCCAGACGTTCGCCGCGCGGGCCGTGGGTGTGCAGCTGCGGCACGCCCTGGTTGGCCATACGCGCCAGTTCCTGCGCCTCATGTGACGTGACGTAACGGCCGAGCTGGTCGTATTCGTCCCGCAGATTGCGCGACAGGCCGGACGTGAGATCGACGATCAGCGGATCGGAACGATAGGCGTTGATACCGGACCAGAGGCTGGGCTGGTTCAGTTCGGCGAGCGTTTCTTCTGTCCGGGAATTCTGGGTCATCCGCTGCTTCTAGCTGTTTTGTACTGGCGTTGCATAGTGGGGTGATATTGCATAATTCCACCCGCAGGAAGCGATTGAGACGATTAAACCGCCGCTTTCAGCATTTTTCGGGAGTGCCCCTGATCTAGGTATCCGGTCTAGAGAATGCCAAACACGTTTCCGGCAAGACCGAGCGACAGCACCAGAAGGAAACCCTGCGAGAAGTGATCGCCGCCCGAAACTGCCCAATGCCGAAGTGCCGCGCCTTGATGTAAAGCAAGCGGCGAACCATTCCCAAGCAGGATCAAATGTCGGGTTCCGCTAGGTCAATTCGCTCCGCCCGCGGCAGGCATCCGATCCCGTTTGAAGCACCATCGTCAGGGATTCTGCATGGGCCGCCGCCTGATGTGGAACCTGCGGCAGGCCTTTTCGGTTGCCGACTTGCTGAACGGCTGCACAGGGAGGAAACCATGGAGGCCAGCGTAAGGAAGCTTTTCGAGCGGTATGAGCGATTTTTCAACAAGTCTCTCAAAGGCGACATGGATATGGAGGAGGTCGCCTCCCTCTATGCCTCCGACTTCATCGCCGCATCCCCTGCCGGGGTGATGACCGGAAAGAACGACGACCACTTAAAGCAGGTCATGAAGAAGAGTTATGACCGCTATCGAGCGATCGGAACGAAGGAGATGCGGATACGCAATATCCGTATCTCGCCGATCGATGAACATCATTGCGTCGCCCATGTTGCGTGGACAGCGAACTTTGGCCGCAAGCAACAACCGGATATCGCAATCAACTTCGATGTTCACTATTTCGTCCAGAGGCTGGAAGGTGCGCCGAGAGTTTTCGGCTGGGCGTCAGGCGACGAGCAGGCGCTTTTGAAGGAGCATGGCGTCATCTGATGCATGCTCGGACCATCGTCAGGCCACTTGTCCGCGAGGGTTGGGGAAACATCGCCATGTTTTCATTTCAGGGGTTGCGGGCGCTTGCCCCGCGACCACGCAATCTCTATAGAGCGCAGGACCGAATTCCGCGGCACTCCTGAGGCGTGTTCACAGCGAATGGGAGCGCACGGATCAGCATTCGGGCGTTCCGGGCATTTTCACGGGAAAATGCGGCGCCCGTCAGGAGGCAAACCGCATGGTCTTCTTCCCCCATCGCCATCTCCTCGGCATCAAGGGGCTTTCCCATCAGGATATCACCCTGCTTCTCGACAAGGCCGATGAGGCGGTGAAAATCAGCCGCCAGCGCGAGAAAAAGACCTCGACGCTCCGGGGCCTGACGCAGATCAACCTGTTCTTCGAAGCCTCGACGCGCACGCAATCCTCCTTCGAGCTTGCCGGAAAACGTCTCGGCGCAGACGTGATGAACATGTCAGTCGGCAATTCCTCGGTGAAGAAGGGCGAGACGCTGATCGACACGGCGATGACGCTGAACGCCATGCGCCCGGATGTGCTGGTCGTGCGCCACTCCTCCGCCGGCGCCGCCGCTCTTCTCGCACAGAAGGTCGCCTGCTCCGTGGTCAATGCCGGCGACGGCCAGCATGAGCACCCGACACAGGCCCTGCTCGATGCGCTGACCATCCGTCGCGCCAAGGGCGAGCTTTCGGGTATCACGGTGGCGATCTGCGGTGACGTGCTGCATTCGCGCGTGGCTCGCTCCAACATCATCCTGCTCAACCAGATGGGCGCGCGCGTGCGCGTCGTCGCCCCTGCCACGCTTCTTCCCTCCGGCATTCGCGACATGAGCGTGGAAGTCTTCCACGACATGAAGGAAGGGCTGAAGAATGCCGACGTGGTGATGATGCTGCGGCTGCAGCGTGAACGCATGTCCGGTTCCTTCGTGCCCTCGGTGCGCGAGTATTTCCATTACTACGGTCTCGATGCCGAGAAGCTGAAAGCGGCGAAAGAGGATGCGCTGGTCATGCATCCCGGCCCGATGAACCGCGGCGTGGAAATCGCCTCAGAAGTGGCCGACGGTCCGCAGAGCGTCATCGAAAGCCAGGTGGAAATGGGGGTTGCCGTGCGCATGGCCGTCATGGAAACCCTGCTTGTCTCGCAAAATCAGGGTGAGCGCGTATGAGTGCCGTTACCGTTCTCAAGAACCTCCGCATCGTCGATCCGTCCCGTAATCTCGACGAGACCGGCAGTGTGATCATCGGCGCCGACGGCACCATTCTCGCAGCCGGCAAGGATGCGCATAATCAGGGCGCACCTGAGGGCGCGGCGATACGCGACTGCAAGGGACTGCTGGCGGTTCCCGGTCTGGTGGACGCCCGTGTCTTCGTTGGTGAACCCGGCGCGGAACACCGCGAAACCATCGAATCCGCCTCGCGCGCGGCAGCGGCCGGCGGCGTCACCAGCATCATCGTCATGCCCGATACCGATCCCGTCATCGATGACATCGCGCTGGTCGAATATGTGAAGAAGACGGCGCGCGACAAGGCGCTTGTCAATGTCCACCCTGCGGCAGCCCTGACCAAGGGTCTGAACGGCGAGGAAATGACCGAATTCGGCATGTTGAAAGAAGCCGGTGCGGTTGCCTTCACCAACGGCCGCAAGGCGCTTTCCGACACGCTGGTGCTGCGCCGCGCCATGACCTATGCGCGCGAACTGGGCGCTGTCATCGCGCTCGAGACACGCGACAAATATATCGGCGGCGGAGACATGAACGAGGGGCTTTTCGCAAGCTGGCTCGGTCTGTCAGGTATTCCGAAGGAAGCCGAGATCATTCCGCTGGAGCGCGACCTGCGCATTGCCGGACTGACGCAGGCGATCTACCACGCCGCCAAGATTTCCGTTCCGGAATCGGCAGAAGCGATCCGCGTTGCGCGGCAGCGGGGCGTGAAGGCCACCTGCGGCATCTCGATCAATCACCTCACCCTCAATGAGAACGATATCGGCGAATACCGCACCTTCTTCAAGCTCTCGCCACCGCTGCGCGCCGAAGACGACCGCAAGGCGATGGTAGACGCGCTGAAGGACGGTACGATCGATATCATCGTCTCCTCGCACGACCCGCAGGATGTCGATACCAAACGCCTGCCGTTTTCGGATGCGGCGAGCGGCGCGATCGGGCTTGAAACCCTGCTGGCGGCGGCGCTGCGCCTTCATCATAGCGGCGAGGTTCCGCTGATGCGGCTGATCGATGCGCTCTCCACCCGCCCGGCCAGGATTTTCGGACTGGATGCCGGGACGCTTAAAGTCGGCGCGAAGGCTGATATCACCCTGATCGACCTGGACGAACCATGGCTTGTGTCCAAGGAACAGCTGGTCTCGAAATCCAAGAACACGCCGTTCGAGGATGCCCGTTTCAGCGGCCGCGCGGTCGCCACTTATGTGGCTGGCAAAGCCGTTCATTCCTTGGCATAAGATCACCAACAGAGATCACGCGGCCGGCGCGACAGAGGGGACGTTTGAATGAGTGCTTTGACTGACTGGCAGACGGCGCCTGCCCTTCTCGCGCTTTCGGCGCTGATCGGCTATCTGTTCGGCTCCATTCCCTTCGGCCTCCTTCTCACCCGCATGGCGGGGCTGGGCGACGTGCGTAAGATCGGCTCCGGCAATATCGGCGCCACCAACGTGCTGCGCACCGGCAACAAGAAGCTTGCGGCGGCGACCCTTCTGCTCGACGCGCTGAAGGGCACCGCTGCCGTGCTGGTCGCCAATGCGCTCTGGGGTTATGAAGCGTCGCTGGTCGCCGGTTTCTTCGCCTTTCTCGGCCACCTGTTTCCGGTTTGGCTCGGCTTCAAGGGCGGCAAGGGTGTGGCCACCTATATCGGCGTGCTTCTGGGTGCAGCACCGCTGATGATGCTGGCCTTTGCCCTGATCTGGCTCGCGACCGCCTTCATCACCCGTTATTCCTCGCTGTCGGCGCTGCTTGCCATGCTGGTCATTCCCGTGGCCCTCTGGGTGCTCGGACCTGAAAAGACGGCGCTGCTGGTGACGCTGCTCAGCGTGATTTCGTGGTGGAAGCACCGCGAAAATATCAAGCGCCTGATGGCGGGCACGGAAAGCCGGATAGGGCAAAAGGGCTGAGACCCATTTGAGGATATGCCATGCCGCATGAGGAAACCACACGGCATGGCATAGAGCTTTCCACGCGGCAGCGGGTTGCCTGGCTCCGGCTGATCCGTAGCGACAATATCGGCCCCGTTACCTTTCGCGAACTCATCAATCATTTCGGCAGCGCCGAAAAGGCGCTCGACGCCCTGCCCGAGCTTTCACGGCGTGGCGGCTCCTCCCGCAGTCCACGCATCACGACACTGGCGGAAGCGGAAGGTGAGATCGAAACCGCTGATAAATTCGGCGCACGTTTCGTCGGCATCGGCGAACCGGACTACCCGCCTGCCCTGCGACATCTGGATGGCGCACCGCCGCTGATCGCCATGAAGGGATCTGCGGACGCGGCGACAAGGCCCTGCGTCGGCATCGTCGGCTCGCGCAACGCCTCCATCAACGGCGCTAAATTCGCCGCCATGCTGGCGCGCGATTGCGGACGTGCCGGTTATACGATCGCCTCCGGTCTGGCGCGCGGCATCGATGCGGCGGCGCACCGGGCAAGCCTTGCAACCGGCACGGTTGCCATGCTGGCAGGCGGTCTCGACCGTCCTTACCCGCAGGAAAATTTCGGGCTGTTGCAGGAGATATACGATCAGGGCGGCGCGACGATCAGCGAAATGCCCTTCGGCTGGGAACCGCGCGCGCGTGACTTTCCGCGCCGCAACCGCCTGATATCAGGCGTCTCGCTCGGCGTCGTCATCGTGGAGGCGGCGGAGCGCTCGGGTTCACTGATCACGGCGCGTCTCGCCGGCGAAGCGGGACGGCTGGTTTTTGCCGTGCCCGGCTCCCCGCTCGATGCACGCTGCGAGGGCACCAACCGGCTGATCAAGGACGGCGCGATGCTGACCACCGGCGCCGACGATATTCTCGAGGCGCTGCGACCGCTGATGGAGCCGCAATTGCCCTATGACCGCAAGATCGAGGAACCGAGATCCGACACGGAGATGTCACCACCGGGGGACGACGAGCGCAGCATCATCGCCGCCGCTCTCGGTCCCTCGCCTGTGGAAACGGACGATATCATCCGTCACACAGGTTTCTCCGCCGCCACCGTTCATCTGGTGCTGCTGGAGCTTGATATTGCAGGACGTCTAAACCGGCATGCCGGGGGGCGCGTGTCGCTCTTCATCGCGGATTGACAGCTTGCGTCGTCCGCTCTGGATATCACCGACTTCGACATAGGCCATCTCGATCAGATAACACAGCATGTCGGCGCCCTCGCGGCTGGCGACCTGGCGCAGCTCCGCCAGCATCTGGCGAATGTAAGCCAAGTTCTCTCTGGTCCCTTCATTGTCGGCATTATTGTTTGTTGCGTTCGGGACCATATATTTATCCTAGGAATTACGCCTGAAACGAAGAGCATTAAGTAGATTCAAATGATGTTGCCCACCATAACCAATTTACCAAAGATTGCAATACAACAATAGATTATCCATAGGTTGCAATCACCTTGGAGTGATAAAATCGGCCTTGCCTCTTGACCCGCGCGCATTACCTGTCCATGTCGAAATATAAAGAAGGCCAATTGCGGCATTGCGCCGCGATCGGGCCATGTTAACGGACCAGTTCCAGAGAAAAACAATATGAATGTCGTCGTCGTAGAATCTCCCGCCAAAGCCAAGACGATCAACAAATATCTTGGTCCCGGCTACAAGGTTCTTGCATCTTTTGGCCACGTCCGGGACCTTCCTGCCAAGGACGGATCGGTGTTGCCCGACCAGGATTTTGAAATGTCCTGGGAAGTCGACAGCGCCTCTGCCAAGCGCATGAAGGATATTGCCGATGCGGTAAAATCCTCCGACGGCCTCTTTCTCGCAACCGACCCGGATCGCGAAGGCGAAGCCATTTCCTGGCACGTACTTGATCTTTTGAAGAAGAAGCGTGTCCTCGGCGACAAGCCGGTGAAGCGCGTGGTCTTCAACGCCATCACCAAGAAGGCGGTGCTGGACGCCATGGCGAACCCGCGCGACATCGACGTGCCGCTGGTTGACGCCTATCTCGCCCGCCGTGCGCTCGACTATCTCGTCGGTTTCAACCTGTCGCCCGTGCTGTGGCGCAAGCTGCCCGGCGCACGTTCCGCCGGCCGCGTGCAGTCTGTTGCGCTGCGTCTCGTCTGTGACCGTGAATCCGAGATCGAGCGTTTCGTTTCCGAAGAATACTGGAACATCAGCGCCCTTCTGAAGACACCGCGCGGTGATGAGTTCGAGGCCAAGCTGGTTTCCGCCGACGGCAAGCGGTTGCAGAACCGCGCGATCAAGACCGGCGAGGATGCGAACCGGCTGAAGGCGTTGCTGGAAGGCGCGACCTATGTGGTCGACAGCGTCGAGGCGAAGCCCGTCAAGCGTAATCCCGGCCCGCCCTTCACCACATCGACGCTGCAGCAGGCGGCCTCCTCACGCATGGGCTTTTCCGCCTCGCGCACCATGCAGGTGGCGCAGAAGCTTTACGAAGGCATCGATATCGGCGGCGAGACCGTCGGTCTGATCACCTATATGCGTACCGACGGCGTGCAGATGGCGCCGGAAGCGATCGACGCCGCACGCCTTGCCATCGGCGAGCAGTTCGGCGATCGTTACGTACCGGAAAAGGCGCGTTTCTATTCCACCAAGGCCAAGAACGCCCAGGAAGCGCACGAGGCGATCCGCCCGACCGATTTCAACCGCACGCCGGATCAGGTGAATCGTTACCTCGATCCCGATCAGCTGCGCCTTTACGACCTGATCTGGAAGCGCGGTATTGCGAGCCAGATGGCGTCGGCCGAAATCGAACGCACCACGGTGGAAATCCTTGCCGACAAGAACGGCGAAAAGGCCGGTCTTCGTGCCGTCGGCTCGGTGATCCGCTTCGACGGTTTCATCGCCGCCTATACCGACCAGAAGGAAGATGGCGAGCAGAGCGACGACGGTGATGACGAAGGCCGTCTGCCGCCGATCAACGAGCGCGAAAACCTTGCCAAGCAGAAGATCAATGCGAGCCAGCACTTCACCGAGCCGCCGCCGCGTTATTCGGAAGCCTCGCTGATCAAGAAGATGGAAGAACTCGGCATCGGCCGTCCTTCCACCTATGCGGCGACGCTGAAAACGCTGAGCGACCGCGAATATATCGTCGTCGACAAACGCAAGCTGGTGCCGCATTCGCGCGGCCGGCTGGTGACGGCTTTCCTCGAAAGCTTCTTCACCAAGTATGTCGAATATGATTTCACCGCCGCCCTTGAAGAAAAGCTCGACCGCATCTCCGCCGGCGAGCTCGACTGGAAGCAGGTTCTGCGTGATTTCTGGAAGGATTTCTTCGCCCAGATCGAAGATACCAAGGAACTTCGCGTCACCAACGTGCTGGATGCGCTGAACGAGGTTCTGGCGCCGCTGGTCTTCCCCAAGCGCGAGGACGGGTCCGATCCGCGCATCTGTCAGGTTTGCGGCACCGGCAATCTTTCGCTGAAGCTCGGCAAATATGGCGCTTTCGTCGGTTGCTCCAATTATCCGGAATGCAACTACACACGCCAGCTGACCTCGGACGGTTCGGAAGCGGAAGCTGCCGCATCGAATGAGCCGAAGGCATTGGGCGCCGATCCGATGACCGGGGAAGAGCTCACGCTTCGCTCTGGCCGTTTCGGGCCCTATATCCAGCGTGGCGACGGCAAGGAAGCCAAGCGCTCCTCGCTGCCCAAGGGCTGGAAACCCGAGGATATCGACCACGAAAAGGCGCTGGCGCTCATCAACCTGCCGCGCGATATCGGCAAGCACCCGGAAACCGGCAAGATGATCTCGGCCGGTCTCGGCCGCTATGGACCGTTCCTGCTGCATGACGGTTCCTATGCGAACCTCGAAAGCATCGAGGACGTGTTCTCGATCGGTCTGAACCGGGCTGTGACGGTGATTGCCGAAAAGCTGAGCAAGGGACCGGGACGCGGCCGCAGCGGCACGCCGGCTGCTTTGAAGGAACTGGGCGACCACCCCGATGGCGGCGCGATCACCGTTCGTGACGGGCGTTACGGCGCTTATGTGAACTGGGGCAAGGTCAACGCGACCATTCCAAAGGGACAGGACCCGGCGTCCGTGACCCTGGACGAGGCGCTGGTGCTGATTGCCGAGCGTATTGCCAAGACCGGCACCGGCGGCAAGCCCGTAAAGGCCAAGAAAACCGCCGCCAAAAAAGCCGATGGCGACGCCGCAGCAAAGCCGAAGGCGACCAAGGCCAAGGCGGCAACAAAGAGCAAGACGGCCGCCAAGCCGAAGGCAGCGGCCAAACCCAAGAAGGCAGCAGAGTGAGCAAGGCGCCGCGTCAGAGACAGGGTTCCGCCAGCGACGGTTTCGGACGCACCGGGCGCGGCAAGCGTGTGAATGAAGGTGAAGGCATCATCCATGGCGAGGTGCCTTCCCGCGAAGTGCTGCTGAAATTCATCGCCGATCATCCGCAGCAGGCCTCCAAACGCGAAATCGCCAAGGCTTTCGGCCTGAAGGGTGAAAACCGCGTGGTCCTGAAAGCGCTGCTGAAGGAGCTTGAAACCGACGGCATGGTCCAGAAGAGCCGCAAGTCCCTGACGCGCCCGGACGGCCTGCCTCCGGTGACGGTTCTCGACATCACCACCCGTGACAAGGACGGCGAACTGATCGGCCGGCCGGCGGAATGGCCGGAGGATCAGGGCGCGGCGCCGGCCGTACTCATCCGCCAGTCATCGCAGGACCGCGGCAAGAAGGCCCCGGCAGCGGGTCTCGGCGACCGCATTCTGGCGAAGATCTTCCCCTCCAAGGAAAGCGCCGGCCCGGCCTATACTGCCCGCGTCGTCAAACTGATCGACCGCCGCCAGAACGCGCTGCTCGGCGTGTTCAAGGAGACGGCGGGCGGCGGCGGACGGCTTATGCCGATCGACCGGCGCGGCGAGGAGATGGTTATCGATCCTGACGGCGTCGGCGATGCAAAGGACGGCGATCTGATCGAGGTGGAAACCTCGCGCAACAGCGGCCGGTATGGCCTGACACGCGCCAAGGTCCTGTCGGTCATCGGCTCCGTTGCGTCGGAAAAGGCGATCTCGATGATCGCGATCCATTCGCACGGCATTCCTCACATCTTCCCGCAAAATGTTCTCGCAGAAGCGGATGCCGCCAAGGCTGCCAGCATGTCGCACCGCGAGGACTGGCGCGACCTGCCGCTCATCACCATCGATCCGGCCGACGCCAAGGACCATGACGACGCGGTCTATGCCGAGCCCGACACCTCACCCGACAATCCTGACGGCATTATTGTCACCGTCGCCATCGCCGACGTCTCCTGGTATGTGCGGCCCGGTTCGCCGCTGGACCGCGAGGCGCTGAAACGTGGCAATTCCGTCTATTTCCCCGACCGTGTCGTGCCGATGCTGCCGGAGCGCATCTCCAACGATCTCTGCTCGCTGAAAGAAGGCGTCGACCGCCCTGCCCTTGCCGTGCGGATGACCTTTTCGAAGGAAGGCCGCAAGGCGGGCCACACCTTCCACCGTATCATGATGAAGAGCGCGGCGAAGCTTTCCTACCAGCAGGCACAGGCAGCCATCGACGGCAGGCCGGACGACAAGACCGGTACGCTGCTGGAACCTATCCTGAAGCCGCTGTGGCATGCCTATGAGGTGATGAAGCGCGGCCGTGACCGCCGCCAGCCGCTGGAACTCGACATGCCGGAGCGCAAGATCCTGCTTCGGCCTGATGGTACGGTGGACAAGGTCGTCATTCCCGAACGCCTCGATGCGCACAAGCTGATCGAAGAAATGATGATCCAGGCGAATGTCGCCGCCGCCGAGACGCTGGAAAAGAAAAAGCAGCCGCTGGTCTATCGCATCCATGATGCGCCCACGCTTTCCAAGCAGGAGGTTTTGCGCGAATTCCTTGGCACCATCGGCATTACCATGGCCAAGGGTGCGGCCATGCGCGCCAATTCCTTCAACGGCATTCTGGCCCGCGCACTCGACACGCCTCACCAGATCATGGTCAACGAGATGGTGCTGCGCAGCCAGAGCCAGGCGATCTACAGCCCCGAGAATATCGGCCATTTCGGCCTCAACCTGATGAAATACGCGCATTTCACCTCACCGATCCGCCGTTATGCCGACCTGATCGTGCATCGCGCGCTGGTGGGTTCTCTGGGACTGGGTGAAGGCGGCATCACACCGCAGGAAGAAGCGACGCTCGACGATATCGCCGCCGAAATCTCCACCTTCGAGCGGCGCGCCATGGCCGCCGAGCGCGACACCGTCAACCGCCTCATCGCGCATCATCTGTCTGAACGGGTGGGCGAAGAATTCGAGGGCCGCGTCGGCGGTGTCACCAAGGCGGGACTCTTTGTCGCGCTGCCGCAGTTTGGCGCTGATGGTTTTGTTCCTATATCTACACTCGGAACCGATTATTTCCTCTATGATGAGGCCCATCAGGCCCTGACAGGGGAAAAGACCGGCCTCGGCTACCAGCTTGGCGATACGGTTCAGGTGCGGCTTGCGGAAGCGGTGCCTCTGGCAGGCGCGCTGCGCTTCGATATGCTTAGCCCGGGGCGCAAGATGCCGGTCGGCTCGCGGTCGTTCCACAAGGCAGGCCGGCGGACATCGCGTCTTGCCGCCAAGCCTGGAACACGGCCGCCGAGAAGACGACGATAACAAGACCGCTGCAGGCGGTTGAACGAACGGGAGAAGGACTTAAGGATGAGTGCACATCAGGGCTCGGAAACGGTCACCTTCGGAGACGATAGCGCGGAACGGCCGCTTGGCCGCTCGATCATGCGGGGAATGGCCAACCGCTGCCCCGCCTGCGGCAGCGGTCGCCTGTTCCGGGCCTGGCTGAAGCCGGTGGACGCCTGCGCGGCCTGCGGCGAAGAAATGCATCATCACCGTTCGGACGACTTGCCGCCCTATATTTCCATCGTCATCATCGGTCACATCGCCGTTGGCGGCTTCATGATGACGGATATGGTCCTCAATATTCCCATGTGGGCGCATTTCGCCATCTGGGTGCCGATCACCATTCTGGCTGCGCTTTTGACGCTGCAGCCGATCAAGGGCGGCGTTATCGGCCTGCAATGGGCGCTGCGGATGCACGGCTTTGATCGAAAACAGCAAAAAGTGCAGATAGACGGCTCGTCTCACTGACGTGAGCAGGACCTTGCACGTGCCTGCGCTTTCCCGGAATGCCGAAACCGCGACCGCTCCCATGCGGCCGCGCGACGCTGCCTCCATCATCCTATTCGACCGTTCCGGCTCAGGACCCAGGGTCCTGATGGGCCAGCGCAGCAGCGCCCACGTCTTCATGCCGGGCGCCTATGTCTTTCCGGGCGGCAAACGCGATCCGCGCGACCATGCGTTGCCCTTTTCCGGTGATCTGCACCCTGCCGTCCTCAACAGCCTCACCGCTTCGGCGGCGCGCCGCCTGAGCGCCGCCGGCGCACGGGCTCTGGCGCTGGCCGCCGCGCGCGAGCTTTTCGAGGAAACCGGCGTCGACCTCGGAATGGGTGCCGAAGGTCCTGATCTTTCCCATTTCCGATATGTTGCCCGCGCCATCACCCCACCCGGTAATGTGCGGCGCTATGACACGCGATTCTTCTGCTGTTATGCCGATGAGTTGGGGCTCGATGTCAGGCTCACCCGTGATTCCGAAGAGCTCTCCAATGTGCAATGGCTTGACATGACAGACCTTTCCGGTCTGAACATGCCCAAAATCACACGCACGGTTCTCGAAGATGTCACAAAACTCATGATAGGTGATCCCTCACTGCCCTTTGAAAGCCCCGCGCGGCTCTATATCACGCGCCACGGCCGGTTCATTCGAGACTTTGTATAAAGGCCGTCATGTCACAAATGAAATGCGAAGAAGCGGACGCCATTCACTGGCCCTCACTGATCGCCGCCATTTCCGCCATCAGTGCGGTGGGTGTCGCCATCGGTCTCGGCCTGCCGCTCCTGTCGATCATCCTTGAGAAGCGCGGCATCTCCTCGACCATGATCGGGGTGAATTCGGCGATGGCGGGTGTCGCGGCGATGATGGCCGCCTCGGTGACCAGCAAGATCGCCCATGATTTCGGTGTGGCGCGAACCATGCTGTTCGCGGTCCTGATTTCGGCGCTGAGCGCACTCGGCTTTTATTTCGCCGAAGCCTTCTGGATGTGGTTTCCGCTGCGAATCGTCTTCCATGGCGCGACCACCACGCTTTTCATTCTCTCCGAATACTGGATCAACATGACCGCGCCGCCGAAAAAACGCGGCATGGTTCTCGGCATTTACGCCACCGGCCTTGCGGTCGGTTTCGCGGTTGGTCCATTGCTGTTTTCCGCCGTCGGCAGCGAAGGCATCCTGCCCTTCCTCGTCGGGGCGGCGATCATCCTTCTGGCCGCCATCCCCATCTTCATGGCGCGCGGCGAGAGCCCGGAGCTGGACGAGCGGCCCAATCATCACTTCGTCCGCTACGTCTGGCTGGTGCCGATGGCGTCGGCGGCGGCTTTCGTGTTCGGTTCGGTGCAGGCGGGCGGCCTGTCGCTCTTTCCCATCTACGCGACCCGTGAGGGCTTCAACGAATCGCAGGCGGCGCTGCTGCTGACCGTCATGGGAATCGGCAACATGGTCTTCCAGATACCGATCGGCCTGCTTTCCGACCGGATGAAGGATCGGCGCACCATGCTCGCCCTCATGGCCTTTGCGGGCGTTTGCGGCACGCTGGCGCTTCCGGTTCTGGTGGAAAGCTGGCTTCTGGTGGCGGCGCTGCTGCTGTTCTGGGGCGGCCTCGTCTCCGGCATGTATACCGTTGGCCTCACCCATCTCGGCTCGCGCCTCAAGGGCGCAGATCTCGTGGCCGCCAATGCCGCCTTCATCTTCTGTTACGCCATGGGTACCATTGCAGGACCACAGGCCGTCGGCATTTCCATGGATGTTGCGGGCACTGATGGTTTCGCCTGGGCGCTTGCCGTATTTTTCGGGCTTTACGTGGTGCTTTATGGGTTCCGTTTTGTTTTCCGGGCAAAACAGGCTTGACTTTTCGGGCGCGATACGTAGTTTCGCGCCAGATTTAGCCGAGGTGAGAAGCGCCTGCGGCTTCTCTTTTGTTTAAAGGCAGGACGACCATGGCGAAAGCTACAACAATCAAGATCAAGCTGCTGTCGACAGCCGACACCGGTACCTTCTACGTCACCACCAAGAACAGCCGTACGTTCACGGACAAGATGACGAAGACGAAGTATGACCCGGTTGTACGCAAGCACGTTGAATTCAAGGAAACCAAGATCAAGTAATTTCGTGATCGGGTCTCCGGCAAAAAGCGCGCCCAATGGGCGCGTTTTTTGTTTGTGCCGAGGGAAAAGCGGCCACAGGCCCTTTGCGCCCAGAGGCTTCCCAACGGGAAAATAAGGGGCCTGCCGCTGCGGAAATTGGGCGGTCATTGGCAACGCGTGGACGCAGGTTATCAACGAGTCCGGCCACATGGTCTGACGCACCTCTCACCACAGCAATCATTCATGTGTTCCGAAGATATGCTGGGGCTAAAGCCATCCGGCCGCGCGCCGTGACGACATCGTCGCGCCGCGCAAGGAAGACGACTGCACAAGCCGATACGCTGCAACGCGTGTACCAAGAACAGGAAATTTTCAGAAATAAGGCGGTCGGCCAACGATGCGATTACGGCACGAGGAACCGATTCGGACATCGTCAGCCGACCGACCCCACGATTCAGGAGATGCGGCGGACCTGAGCATCATGGGGCATTCAAACTACGCAATACCAGCCCCTGACGAGCAAAATCGCGACGGCTACGCCGCAATCATTCATCATCGCAAGACGGATAAACCGCCGGAAGAACTGTTATTCTCGATTGTGAGTGTGCGCAGAAGTAAAATAAAAATCAAGAAATTCTTAAGCCAGAGACATATCACCTGGTAAACATGGTTAAGTATACAAAGCTGGCACACTATAGTTGCCGGAGAGATTGAATTCAACGTGTTTTTCAACTTGAACTCTATTTATATCGTTAAGCTGCATCCTTTCATTGCAAAACGATAAAATACATCCAAGGTCAATAGCTTGCAGTCTGGCGGTGTCCATTCCCGATTTCCGGCTGGATATTTCGCCGGGACATGACGGAGAGATTGCGCAATATTTTTTAGTTAATCTGCCGCCGCCGGGTCAGGCTGCGGCCGCCACGACGCGGTTGCGGCCGGCGTGTTTCGCCTCGTAAAGCGCCTTGTCCGCATGTTTCAGTATCTCATCCGGCGCACCGAAGGCGCCGCTGCTGGTGGCTATGCCGAGAGAGGCGGTAATGCTCAATTCCCGGTCGATGGAACGGACATAAAAAGGCTTGTCCTCCACGATCGCCCTCAGGCGCTCTGCGACGCTTGCCGCAAGCTCCATCGGTGTATCGGGCATGACGACGACGAACTCCTCCCCGCCGTAGCGGCAGGCAAGATCCGCACCGCGCACCGTGCTGCGGATGCGTGCTGCAAATTCCCGCAGCACCTCGTCGCCGACATCGTGGCCATAGGTATCGTTGACCAGCTTGAAACGGTCTATATCGGTCATGCAGATGGAGATCGGACGGCCGCGAACGGCAGCACGGTCGAAGAGTATCTTCAGATGATTGTCGAGGTAACGGCGATTGTTAAGGCCGGTCAGCCCGTCGACAATCGCAAGTTCCATCGTGTGCTGGAGATTGAGCCGCAGATGCTCGTTATAACGCTTGCGCCTGATCTGCGTCAGCGAGCGGGCGACGAGTTCGTTCGGATCGATCGGACGGAGAATATAATCGTTCACGCCGAGATCGAGCGCGCGCGCCACCATCTCATCCGCCCCCTGTTCCGCCACCAGAAGCAACGGCAGGAAACGGGTGCGCTCCAGCGAGCGAAGCTGCGAGCATAGCCGCAGTGGATCATAGTCCTCGAAATTGGAATTGACGATGACGAGCTCGAAGGGGTTGCTCGCCGCCTTGAGCAGCGCCGCCTGCGGCTCCGTGACAGCATCGACCTCTGCGATCGGCTTCAGCGCCCGGACGATACGTTCCTGTGAGCTGGCGCGGCCATCCGCCACCAATACGCGGCCGGGCGTCTGCATCAGGCCGTCGCTGCGCAGCATCTCCTCGATGCCGATCTGCCGTGCGGTTTCGGCGCGCAGCCGCAGCTCATCGCTGACGGCCTTGAGACGGACCAGGCTTTTGACGCGGGCGATCAGCTGCAGGTCGTTGACCGGCTTGGTCAGAAAATCGTCGGCGCCGGCTTTGAGGCCGCGCACGCGATCCGACGGCTGATCAAGTGCGGTGACCATCACGACCGGAATATGCGCCGTATTCGGATTGGCCTTCAGCCTTTCGCAGACCTCAAACCCATCCATGCCCGGCATCATGATATCGAGCAGGATGATATCGACCTGCTCCTCGTCGCAGATCGCCAGCGCCTTGAAACCATCCTCGGCGGTGACGACATCGAAATATTCCGCCACAAGACGCGCTTCGAGAAGCTTCACATTGGCCGGAATATCGTCAACAACCAGAACTCTCGCCGTCATAACCGTTCCCCAGTCGCCTCACGCATCGCCCAGATAAGTCTTGATGATTTCGATGAACTTCGGAACGGAAATCGGCTTCGACACGTAGGCCTCGCATCCGCCCTGGCGAATGCGTTCCTCGTCGCCCTTCATGGCGAAAGCCGTGACCGCGATGACCGGGATGACATGCAGCTCGTCATCTTCCTTCAGCCATTTCGTCACCTCCAACCCCGAAACTTCCGGTAGCTGGATATCCATGAGGATGAGGTCCGGGCGGTGCTTGCGGGCGAGATCGAGCGCTTCCATGCCATTGCGCGTCTGGATCGTCGTGTAACCAGACGCCTCGATCAGGTCGCGAAAGAGCTTCATGTTCAGCTCGTTATCTTCGACTATCATGACCTGCTTGGGCATGGTGAGCAGTCCCCGTTTCGCTTTGAAACCTTCATCCAGACATATAGGGTGTCAGAGAACCGATTCCATCGTCCATTTGTTGCGCAAGGCTAGAGGGATTTGGTTTCAAAATAGGTAACTTCGGGGAAGAAATGCTGCGCGATACGAAAAACAAAGGCAATGCCGGTCAGGATCCGCAAGAAACGGCGGCCGCCATACTTGGCTGGCTGGCAAACGAACCGGACATGCTGGCGCGTTTTCTGGCGCTGAGCGGATTGCAGGCCAACATGCTGCGCCAGGCCGTCAACGATCCCGGCTTTCTGGCAGGGCTCACCGATTTTCTGATGAGCCACGAACCCGATCTCATGGCATTTTGCGCCGCGACCGACACGTCACCCGAAACAGTGGCGGCCGCCTGGCATCACTTTTCCGGCCCGGGGCTCGATTCGGGCGTGTATTGACGGACGAGGCCCTTGAGCCGTCGTCGCGGCCGGAGTATGGTCGGCAACGTTCTGGTTTTGTTTTCGGCTCATGTCCACGTCGCACCCCTATGATCCCGGTTTTTGCCGTGACTGTCTGGCCGGCCAGCCAGAAGGGTTGAGGCGTTGCCGCGCCTGTGGCAGCCCGCGCCTTGTTTATCACGCCGAACTCTACGATCTGAGCATTGCCCATATCGACTGCGACGCCTTTTATGCCTCTGTTGAAAAACGGGATAATCCGGAACTGGCCGACAAGCCCGTAATCGTTGGCGGCGGCAAGCGCGGGGTGGTTTCCACCGCCTGTTATATCGCCCGCATTCAGGGCGTGCGTTCCGCAATGCCCATGTTCAAGGCGCTGGAAGCCTGTCCTGACGCGGTGGTCATCAAGCCGGACATGGAGAAATACAGCCGTGTCGGGCGCGAAATCCGGGCGATGATGCAGGAACTGACGCCGCTCGTGCAGCCAATTTCCATAGACGAGGCTTTTCTCGATCTTTCCGGCACGGAGAGGCTGCATCACGATCCGCCGGCCCGGGTTCTGGCGAAATTCGTGAAACGGGTGGAAAAAGAAGTGGGCGTGACCGTCTCGGCCGGGCTGTCCTACTGCAAATTTCTGGCCAAGGTCGCGTCCGAACTTAAAAAACCGCGCGGCTTTTCGGTGATCGGCGAAGCGGAAGCGCTTTCCTTTCTGGCAGCACGGCCCGTCACGACGATATGGGGCGTTGGAAAGGCGTTTGCGGCGACGTTGGAGGCGGACGGCATCCGCATGATCGCGCAGTTGCAGGAGATGGAGGAAGGCGACCTGATGCGCCGCTATGGCGTGATGGGACAACGGCTGTTCCGGCTTTCGCGCGGCATCGATGAACGGCACGTGCACAATAACGACCCCGTGAAAAGCGTGTCTTCCGAGACCACCTTCTTCAACGATATTTCCCGGCACGAGGACCTCGTACCGATCCTGCGGTCGCTTTCCGAAAAAGTTGCCTGGCGCCTGAAGAAGAGCGGCATTTCCGGCCAGACGGTTGTGCTGAGAATGAAGACGTCCGATTTTAAACTCCGCACCCGCAACCGCAAGCTTGACGACCCTACCCAGCTTGCCGACCGCATATTCCGCACCGGCCTTTCGCTGCTTGCGAAAGAAACCGACGGCACCAAGTTTCGCCTGATCGGCATAGGCGTCAGTGATCTGCGCGATGCGGGCCTCGCCGACCCTCCCGATCTCGTCGACAGACAGGCGGGGCGGCGGGCGGCGGCGGAAGCGGCGATGGACAAGCTGCGCGACAAGTTCGGCAAGGGCAGCGTCGAGACCGGCTATACTTTCGGAACGCGCAAATAAAGCCCGCTGGGTGGTGCGAAGGGGCGCGTAATCCCTCCCGCCTCGTCGCGACCGATATATTTTAGATTTTACACAAATTAGTGATGTTCGGGGTGAGCAGTCCTTAAACTTCATTAAACTTCGCGTGGTTGAGTGAGGCAAGTTTTGTGCATGTGGTGTATTGCGTCATGTCCCTTCGCCTCCGTCTTATGGCTGGCATGCTGTCAGCCAGCATTCTTGCCTTTCCGGCGCTTGCCGCTGACAGCCGCGCGCTGCAGATTCTGGTATCAAAAAGCGATCAGTCGCTCGCGCTTTATGAAAATGGCGAGATCGTCGCCACCTCGAAAGTCTCCACCGGCAAGGCCGGGCATGAGACGCCGAGCGGCATATTCTCCATTCTGGAAAAGCGAAAATACCACGAGTCGAATATCTATTCGGCTGCACCCATGCCCTTCATGCAGCGGTTGACATGGTCTGGTATCGCGCTGCACGAAGGCAAGGTGCCGAACTATCCCGCCTCGCATGGCTGCGTGCGTCTGCCTTCCAAATTCGCCAAGTCACTTTTCGGCGACACGCGCACTGGCGTTCATGTCATCATCACCGACCGCCCGGTCTCGTTGCGTTTCGTACAGCACCCGGCGCTGTTTGTTCCACGCGACGATGCCGATGACGGCAAGCTGCTTCTTTCGGATGTGGAGTTGCGCCCGGCGACATTCGATGCAGCCTTGGGCGCGGTTGAGGTTGCCGTCAATGAAAAGACCCAGTCCCTCAAGCCGGCGGCGAAGGCCAGAGAACCCTCACCCCTGCGCATTCTCATCACCCGCCGTGGCGAGCGCGAAAAGGTGATGGATATTCAAACCGTGCTGACCCGTCTCGGCTTCGATGCTGGTTCTGCCGATGGTTACACCGGAGAGATGACGATCAGCGCCATCAATGGTTTCAAGCGCTGGAAGGGGCTGAAGACCACCGGACCGCTTCTGACCGACGCCTTCGTGGCGGCGCTTTATGCCTCCGCCGGTGAAGACCATCCGCCGACCGGCCAGATCATGGTGCGGCAGGATTTCAAACCACTGTTCGAAGCAGCCATCGACATCAAGGACCCGGAAGTGGCGCTCGGAACCCACTTCTTCGAGGCTGTTACCGTGGACCGCGCGGCTGGAACGGCCGAATGGAACGGCGTGACGCTCGAAAACCACCTGCCGGCGGCAGCCCGCAAGCGGCTCGGAATCACCGTTGCCGAAGCCCCTGGCGGCTTCGATCAATTGAGCGCCGTGCTCAGCCGCCTCGAAATACCCGCGGAAATCCGCAGCCGTATCGAACAGGAGCTTTCAAGCGGCAGCTCGATTACCGTTTCCGACATTAGTCACCAGATGGAGACAGGCGCCGGAACGGACTTCATCACCGTGACGAAGGAAGGGCCGGTATGAGCGACGTGTGAGGCGTGAGCCTCACACCAGTTCCACGTCAACGACACCGGGTGCGGACCGCAGCGCAGCGGCGATTTCCGGCGAGATACGGTATTTCTCCGTCAGTTCCACCTCGATCTCGCGGCTGCCTTCATCCTTGATGACGATGAAATAGACCGAGCCGTCACCCTTGGTGTTGAGATGGCGGGCGACCGTTTTCAGCGGACCAGAATCGCGGACATAAACGCGCAGAGCCTTCTGCATCTGCACGGATTTCTCTTCAAGCGACTGCGCCGTCTGGATACGCAGGCCAATGCCTTCCGGGCGCTCTTCCGCCTGCACGGTGATAACAAGCGATTTGCCGACTTCCAGCAGATCCCGGAATTGGCCGAGCCCTTCGGAAAACAGCACCGCTTCATATTGCCCTGATGCATCCGAGAAGGTGACGATTCCCATCTTGTTGCCGGTGCGGGTCTTGCGTTCCTGTTTGCCGGTAACGGTTCCGGCCAGACGCCCGGCGGTCGCACCCTGTTTCACCGCCGCTGAAAAATCGGCGAAATTCTGCACCCGCAACTTTTCCAGCACGGGGCGATAGGTATCGAGAGGATGGGCGGTGAGGTAAAAACCGAGAACCTGATATTCACGCAGCAGTTTTTCCGAAGCGAGCCAGGGCTGGAAAGCGGGCAGGACAAGCTTTTCCGGGCCGTTGCCGCCGCCGGAACCGAACATGTCCGACTGGCCGATGGTGCGATTGTTCTGCGCCATCTGCGCATAACCGATAATGCGGTCCAGCCCGCCGATCAGCTCGGCGCGGTCGCGGCCGAAACAATCGAAAGCGCCGGCATTGATCAGGCTTTCCAGCACACGCCGGTTGATCTGCTTGGGGTCGATGCGTAGGCAGAAATCCTCAAGGCTCGTGAACGGCTTGCCGTCGCGAACCTGGACGATGTGTTCCACCGCTCCCTCGCCTACGCCCTTGATGGCGGCCAGCGAATAATAGATGCGGTTTTCACCTGTCTCGAACTGGCGGAAGGACGTCTGCACCGAAGGTGCGACGACCTCGATGCCAAGGCGGCCTGCATCCTGCCGGAAATCGTTGAGCTTTTCCGTGTTCGCCATATCGAGCGTCATGGAGGCCGCGAGGAACTCTACCGGATAATGCGCCTTCATATAGGCGGTCTGGTAGGACACGATGGCGTAGGCGGCGGCATGGCTCTTGTTGAAGCCGTAATTGGCGAATTTCGCCAGAAGGTCGAAGATGGTGTTGGCTTGCGGCTTCGAGACGCCATTCTTGATGGCGCCATCGACGAAGCGCTCACGCTGCTGGTCCATCTCCTCCTTGATCTTCTTGCCCATGGCGCGGCGCAGAAGATCGGCTTCGCCGAGCGAATAACCTGACAGGACCTGGGCGATCTGCATCACCTGTTCCTGATAGACGATAACGCCCTGCGTTTCCTTGAGCAGATGGTCGATGGTCGGGTGGATTGATTCCAGCTCCTCCTCGCCATGTTTGCGGGCGTTATAAACCGGGATGTTTTCCATCGGGCCGGGACGATAAAGCGCCACCAGCGCGATAATGTCCTCGATGCAGTCCGGCCGCATGCCGATCAGCGCCTTGCGCATGCCGGCACTTTCCACCTGGAACACGCCGATGGTTTCGCCGCGCGACAGCATCTCGTAAGTTTTGGCGTCATCCAGCGGGATGGCGGCAAGATCAACCTTGATGCCGCGCTTGGCAACAAAATCGACGGCTACCTTCAGCACCGTCAGCGTCTTCAGGCCGAGGAAGTCGAATTTGACGAGGCCGGCGCTTTCCACCCATTTCATGTTGAACTGGGTGACCGGCATATCGGATCGCGGATCGCGATACATCGGCACCAGCTTGGAGAGCGGCCGATCGCCAATGACGATACCGGCGGCGTGGGTGGAGGCGTGACGGTAAAGCCCCTCAATCTTCTGGGCGATATCCAGGAGGCGGGCGACGACCGGCTCCTTGTCCGCCTCTTCCTGCAGGCGCGGCTCTTCCTCGATCGCTTTTGACAGCGGTGTCGGATTGGCCGGGTTGTTGGGCACCAGCTTGCAGATCTTGTCCACCTGCCCATAGGGCATTTCCAGCACGCGGCCGACATCGCGCAAGGCCGCGCGCGCCTGCAGCGAACCGAAGGTGATGATCTGCGCCACCTGCTCGCGACCATATTTGGCCTGCACGTAACGGATCACCTCTTCACGGCGGTCCTGGCAGAAGTCGATATCGAAGTCGGGCATCGATACGCGTTCGGGATTGAGAAAGCGTTCGAACAGCAGCGAGAAGCGCAGGGGGTCGACGTCGGTAATGGTAAGCGCGTAAGCGACAAGCGAACCCGCACCCGAACCACGGCCAGGGCCTACCGGAATATCATGCTGCTTGGCCCATTTGATGAAGTCGGCAACGATCAGGAAGTAACCGGGAAACTTCATGCGCGAGATGACGCCGAGTTCGAAATCCAGCCTGTCGCGATACTCCTGCTCCGTATAACCGGCCGCCATGCCGAGCGCTGCCAGCCGCTGATCCAGCCCCTCCACCGCCTGGCGGCGAAGCTCCTCGGCTTCAGCGCGTTCCGCCGCTTCGGGGTCGTCGCTGGCGCCGGTGAAGCGCGGCAGGATCGGGCCACGCTTCTTCAGCACGAAGGAGCAGCGGAGCGCGATCTCGACAGTGTTTTCGAGCGCCTCGGGAATGTCGGCAAAAAGCGCCACCATCTCCTCACGACTCTTGAGGTAATGGTCGGGCGTCAACCGGAACCGGCTGTCATCGGAGACGATGGCGTTGTGCGCCACCGCCATCAGCGCATCATGCGCCTCGTAATCAGCCTTGGAGGGGAAGAACGCTTCATTGGTGGCAACCAGCGGAATATCATGCTCGTAAGCAAGGCCGATCATGCGCCGCTCATGGGAACGGTCGTAGCCGGACTGGCGCTGCAATTCGATGTAGAGACTGTCCCCGAAGAGTGACTTCAATGTCAGCAGCCGCTCTTTCGCCTGCGCTGCATGGCCTTCCTTCAAGGCCATATCCACCGGTCCGCCGGAAGCGCCCGTCAGCGCGATCAAGCCGGCATTGGAGGCTTCCTCCAGCCATGCGCGGGTAATATGCACCGAATGACTGCTACCCTCGCCTTCCAGATAGGCGCGGCTGACGATATCCACCAGCCGCTCATAACCTTCGGCATTGGCGGCCAGCAGAACGATGGCGGGAAGTTTCTGAAGATGGCTGTTGTGGTTGCGGCGATCTTCCGCCGCATCCTGCATGTCGATCGACAGCTGGCAACCGATGATCGGCTGCAGACCCTCATCGCGCGCCTTTTCGGAAAACTCCAGCGCGACGAAGAGGTTGTTGGTGTCGGTAATGGCAATGGCCGGCTGGCCGTCGGCAACGGCCTTGGACATGATTTTCTTGAGGGGCAAGGCCCCCTCAAGCAGGGAATAAGCGGAATGAACCCGAAGATGGACGAAACCGGGCGTCTTCAACGTTTCGCCAGAGATCTCTCCACGCATAACCGTATCGCCCATATCATCATCCTGTCATTCTGAATCGAGGGGGCGATTTTCCGATTTCCGGCGCTTAATGTCCACCGCTTTGCGGCATCCATACAGGCTTCTGCGCCGGTGTCTTCTTCACAGGGCGGTGAGGATCACCGAAAAGCTGGCAACAAAGACAGCGATGGAAGCGAAAGCAGCAACGTCACGGATGAAATCAGTCATTGGTCTCTCCTTACTCGTTATGTTCCAACTTTGTTCTCATTTTGTTCGATTGTCAACAGGGTTCTGCTGATATTCCTCTTGCTAATGTACGAGAATCGCCTTCGGTTCCGATCAAGGGAACGGCAACTCACTGACTCCAAAGCGAAAAACCCGAAGGTAAAAACGCCTCCGGGTTCGGGAAAAAAATAGATTCAGGGAACAGGTGTTCTTCAACAGGCGTCGGGAGGGATTGAATCCGCACTCGCGACGGCTTGTTTTTTCTCCTTCACGGCAACGACCGGCTTACTCGGTTCGATCGCAGCGGAGGCATGTGATGCGCGAGGACCAACCCCGCGCAATCCCATGGTCAGAAATCGACGATCTTGCCGTCGGCGAGCGTTACACGCCGATCCATGCGTGCGGCGAGTTCATGATTGTGGGTGGCAATCAGCGCCGCGAGGCCGGATTGGCGCACCAGCGCCTCCAGCGCGTCGAATACGTAATGCGCGGTTTCCGGATCGAGATTGCCGGTCGGCTCGTCGGCGAGCAGCAGGAGCGGCGCGTTGGCGACGGCGCGGGCAATGGCGACACGCTGCTGTTCACCGCCCGAGAGTTCGGCTGGACGGTGTTCGCCGCGATGCCCCACGCGCATATAGTCGAGCAGCGCGCTGGCGCGCTTGCGGGCTTCCGCCTGGGTGAGACCGGCAATGAGCTGCGGCATCATCACATTTTCCACCGCCGAGAATTCCGGCAGGAGGTGATGGAACTGATAGACGAAACCGATATCGCTGCGGCGGATCGCGGTGCGCGTTTCATCCGGCAGGCCGTTGCAGGGCGCGCCGTTAATATAGACCTCGCCTGCATCGGGATGTTCCAGCAGCCCCGCCAGATGCAGCAGCGTCGATTTGCCGGTGCCCGAAGGGGCGACCAGCGCCACCATCTCACCGCTCTTCAATTCAAAATCGGCCTTGCGCAGAATGGAAAGCGACGTCTCGCCCTGACCATAGGTTCTCTCGACGCCGGTGAGCCGCAGCACTGTTTTTTTTGCCATATTGCGAAGCGGTCCTTATTCGTAACGCAGGGCCTGCACCGGATCGAGCTTGGAAGCCCGCCATGCCGGGAAGATCGTTGCCAGGAAAGAGAGCGTGAGCGCCATGATGACAACGGAAATCGTCTCGCTGATATCCATTTCTGCCGGAAGCTGGCTCAAGAAATAAAGCTGCGGGTCAAACAGCACCGTGCCCGAAATCCAGGAGAAGAACTGCCGGATGGATTCCACGTTGAGGCAGACGATGACGCCAAGCGCCACGCCGGCGAAGGTGCCGACCATGCCGATGGCCGCACCGGTCATGAAGAAGATGCGCATCACCGCGCCCGAGCTTGCACCCATGGTGCGCAGAATGGCGATGTCGCTGCCCTTGTCCTTCACCAGCATGATGAGGCCGGAAATGATGTTCAGCGCCGCCACCAATACGATGAGGGTGAGGATCATGAACATGACGTTTCGTTCCACCTGCAGGGCGGAGAAGAAGGTCTGGTTCCGCTGCCTCCAGTCGGTGATGTAGATCTGCCTTTCGGCCGCCTGCTCCACCAGCGGACGGATGCCATCGACATCATCCGGGCGGCTTACATAAAGCTCGATCGATTGCACGATGCCGTCGGCATTGAAATAAAGCTGGGCTTCGGACAGGGGCATATAGATCATCGACGCGTCGTATTCCGACATGCCGATCTCGAAGACGCCGGAAATCTTGTAAGATTTGACGCGCGGATTGACGCCCATCGGCGTTACGTCACCTTCCGGTGATATGAGGGTGATATCATCACCCGCCGTAACACCCAGCTGGGCGGCGAGCCTGGAGCCGACGAGAACGCCATCACCCGCCATGAAGCCGACGAGGTCGCCGGTCTTGATGTTGGTGGCGACTTCCTTGACCTTGTCGATATCCTCCTGTCGCACACCACGCACCAGAGCGCCGGAACCCGCACCGCCACGACCGGAGGCCAATGTCTGGCCCTCCACCAGCGGCAGAGCCATGGTGACGCCCGGAACGGCGGCGAATTTCTTAGCCAGCTCATCATAATTGTTGAAGGGCTGGTCGATCGGCTGCACGATCATATGGCCGTTGATGCCGAGAATGCGGGAAATCAACTCCGTGCGGAACCCGTTCATCACAGCCATTACGATGATAAGCGTCGCCACGCCCAGCATGATGCCGACAAAGGAAAAACCGGCGATGACGGAAATGAATGCTTCCTTGCGCCGCGACCGCAGATAGCGCCAGGCCACCATGCGTTCGAAAGCGGAAAACGGCCGGGCGGTCTTTGCCCCGGCGGAAACAGCCGCACCCTTGTCAGCCTCGGCTTGTGCCATGTCGTCTCCCTGATCTCAAACTGCAAGGCCGGTCTTTTCCGAAAACCGGCCCTTATTTTTGCTGCATCTGCGCTACGAAACCGGAGCGGACTTCTGGTGAAGCCGCTCCGTCTTCCATTCGCGCTTAAGCGAGCACCTTGTTCATCGCCGCCTCGATCGTCACGGTCTCCCGCTCGCCGGTCTTGCGATCCTTCACTTCGACTTCGCCATTCGCGATCGAACGCGGGCCGACGATGACCTGCAGCGGCACGCCAATCAGGTCGGCTGTAGCGAATTTCTGGCCCGCCCGGTCGTCCGTATCGTCGTAGAGAACATCCTTGCCGGCGTTGGAGAGCTGATAATACAGCTTTTCACAGGCCGCATCGCAGGCCGCATCTCCAGCCTTCATGTTGATGATCACCACATCGAAAGGAGCGACCGAGGCCGGCCAGATGATTCCGTTCTCGTCATGCGATGCTTCAATGATGGCGGGAACAAGGCGTGTCGGTCCGATGCCATAAGAACCCATGTGGACGGGGTGTTCCTTGCCATCCTTGCCCTGCACTTTCGCGCCCATCGGCTCGGAATATTTGGTGCCGAAATAGAAGATGTGGCCGACCTCGATGCCGCGCGCGGAAAGGCGCTCGCCTTCGGGAATGGCGTCATAGGCGGCTTCGTCGTGCATTTCAGAGGTCGCGGCGTAATCGGCCGTCCACTCGTCGAACACGCCCTGCAGCGCCGCGACATCGTCAAAATCGGTGCTTTCGGCGGGAATGGCGCGGTCGAGGAAGCTCTTGTGGCAGAAGACTTCGGATTCGCCGGTATCGGCCAGAATGATGAACTCATGGCTGTGATTGCCGCCGATCGGGCCGGTATCGGCGCGCATGGGAATAGCGCGCAGGCCAAGACGCTCGAAGGTCCGCAGGTAAGCCACGAACATCTTGTTATAGGAATGGATCGCGTCTTCCTTGGTGAGGTCGAAGGAATAGGCGTCCTTCATCAGGAACTCGCGCGAGCGCATGGTGCCGAAACGCGGGCGCACCTCGTCGCGGAACTTCAGCTGGATATGATAGAGGTTCAGCGGCAGGTTCTTGTAGGACTTCACATAGGAACGGAAGATGTCGGTGATCATCTCCTCGTTGGTGGGGCCATAGAGCATCTGGCGGTCCTGACGGTCCTTGATGCGCAGCATTTCCTTGCCATAGTCGTCATAACGGCCGCTTTCCTGCCAGAGCTCGGCGGTCTGCAGCGTCGGCATCAGAAGCTCAATGGCGCCGGAACGGTCCTGCTCCTCGCGGATGATCTTGTTGACCTTGTCCAGCACGCGCTTGCCGAGCGGCAGCCAGGAATAGATGCCAGCCGACTGCTGCCGGATCATGCCGGCGCGCAGCATGAGGCGGTGAGAGACAATCTCGGCTTCCTTGGGGTTTTCCTTCAGGATGGGCAGGAAATAACGGCTAAGACGCATGACGGCTTCCATTGATGTGGACGACAGCGCCAAAGGCGCGGGAATCGCCCCGAATAGAGGGATATTGGCGCCGGATATAGCGGTTTCTGGCTCAGATGAAAACCCGCCATGCAAAGAGCGTTAAAGGCGATTTTGTGGTATTTTCGCGATAGCTAATTCGCGTCAAAACGCTTTGACCGGAATATTATTCTTGATCCGGTGCGACAAATTGCACCACAGAGAATTTTTTGCCGACTGTAACAAATATGCAAAAAATGAGATGACAAGCATGGGGGTTTGAGCTAGCTTTAGCTTACAAAAGAGGCAGGAAGTTTAAATTCTTGTCATTTTCGCGGTCAGTCTTGGGAGGATCAGATCTTAGGCGCGCTCGTTCGCAGCCCCGGTAACGGTTACAGATCACGCGAAACCTGAAAACAAGGCTGAAAGGCCTTGTTTTTTTTTGATCTCTACACACAACAATGCCCCGGATCGTTATTCCGGTAAAATTATGGCGGTGAATCGGCCGCCAGACACGCTCATGGTGTGTGCACGAAACAGATGACATCCATATGACAATATTCGGTGCGCCGGCTTAGACCGCGTGTGCTTGGGGATGCGGTGGCTAGGCTGCCATGCGAGGATTTTTGCTGCGCCTCCTCCCCTCGTTCCTGTGCTTGTCACAGGAATCCAGCCAGCCCAAGTCCTTGGACTGAAAGGACTTTTCTTGTCGCGCGAGAGCCGCGTCTGCTGCATTTCCGTGACAAGCACAGGAATGAGAAGAGAGAACTCAGTCGAAAACCGGAATAATTCGCGGCAAGTCGTCAAGGCTGACACCGAACCACCAGGTTCCGCCATACCAGAGCCCACAGATCACGGCCGAAATCAGGGTCGTCCACAAAACGATCCGCCCGCCCCTGAACCGCGATGGCGCACTGGCCACCGTGCCCAGCGCCACATCCCCCTCTTCCGCCTGGGTGCGCAGGCCGATAGGCAGAACGACGAAAAGCACCGTCCACCAGACGATGAAATAAACGGCGAAGAGCGAAAGAAGCGGCATGTGATCCTCCTGCACAATGCGTTTCTTGTAACGCATTCATCCGCGAACCGGAATCAATTCTCCGCAAGAAGCGCAAAAAGCCTTGGAAGGGCGAACAGACGCGCTGGCCGTCCTGAACGACGTCTCCTCCGTCATGCCGGCCTTGAGCCGGCATCCAGCCACGGCGCGTCCGCGCCGTAAAGAGACTCTTTTGCGCTCAAGGACTTGATCGCGCTGGACCCCGGACCTCGTCCACTGCTGTCCGGTTTAAATTTTGGGACAAGGTGCATCGCATTGTTTCTAATCGGTTTCAGACGTTTCGCGGCGTTCTGGACACCAAATTGAAGTGACGTTCTCTGAAAGGATGACTGGTCGAGCCAATCACGCCGACGTCATCCTCGGGCCTGTCCCGAGGATCTGCAACCGATTGATTTTATTCGACGTGATTAGATCCTCGGCACAGGGCCGAGGATGACGCCGAGAGAATGTTGCCCCTCCATCCCTGACTTCGAGCAGGGCTGCGGGCCGTCCAGAATTTAAACCGGACAGCAGTGGACCTCGTCCGGGGTGGCAGCGTGCAAAAGATACCCCCGCCTCCCGGCTTAGACTTTCGTGACGAAAACCGTCACGATCGGCTTCTTGCCCCAACTCTGATTGGCGGCGGCGCGCACGGCGCGACGCACCGCCTCACGCAGCAGATCCAGATCCTTGCGGCGGGCGCGCGGAATGCTTTCGACGGCGCCGAGCACGGCGTCATAAAGCGTATCTTCCATCGCCTCATCCTCGTCATCGAATTCCGGCAGGCCGAAAGGCACCACATCGGGATCGCCGAGGAAATCGTAACGGCTGTCCAGCACGACGTTGACCGCGACATGGCCGGCGAAAGAAAGCTTGCGGCGATTGCTGATGCCCATCTCGTCCATGTCACCGACGAGATTGCCGTCCTTGAAGACACGGCCATGCGGAACGTCGTCAATAACCTCGGCCGGACCGGGAGCGAGGCGCAGAACATTGCCGTTGCGCACCTTCGGTACCTGCGAAATGCCGGCCTGTTCGGCCAGTTCCTTCTGCGCCACCAGATGCGCCGCCTCGCCATGAACAGGCACGACGATCTGCGGCTTCGTCCACTCATACATCTTCAGAAGTTCGTTTCGGCGCGGATGGCCGGAAACATGCACCAGCGCCTCATTGTCGGTGACGATATGCACGCCCTGCTCGATCAGGCCATTCTTGATGTCGATGATGGCCTTTTCATTGCCGGGAATGGCGCGCGACGAGAACACGACAGTATCGCCGGATGCGAGCGCCACATTGCGCATCTCGTCACGCGAAAGCTTGGCGAGCGCCGCGCGCGGCTCGCCCTGCGAACCGGTCAGGATCAGCACCACACGGTCGCGCGGAATATAGCCATATTCGTCCTCGGCGAGGAACGGCTTGATGCCTTCCATGATGCCAAGATCCTGCGAGACATTGACGACCCGCTTCAGCGACGAGCCGAGCAGCAGCACCTCGCGGCCCGCGGCCTCAGCAGCCTGCGCAATCGAGCGGATGCGCCCGACATTGGAGGAGAAGGTGGTGACCGCCACCCGGCCCTCGGCATTTTCGATGATCTGGCGCAGGCCTTCGGAAACCTCGTGTTCGGAGGGCGACACACCATCGCGCACCGAATTGGTGCTGTCGCACATCAGCGCCAGCACACCCTCTTCGCCGATGGCGCGGAAGCGAGCCTCATCCGTCAACGGCCCGAGCGACGGGGCCTCGTCGATCTTCCAGTCACCCGTGTGGATGACATTGCCAAGCGGCGTGCGGATGACCAGCGACATCGGCTCCGGAATCGAGTGGTTGACGCCAACCGCTTCGATTTCGAACGGACCGACATTGATACGGTCGCCAGCCTTGAAGATCGTCACCGGAATTTCGGCGCGCGTGCCCTCATAGGCGCGCTTGGCTTCCAGCATGCCGGCGGTGAAGGGCGAGGCATAAACAGGGACGTTGAGGCCGGGCCACAGATCATTCAGCGCGCCATAATGGTCTTCATGGGCGTGGGTGATGATGATGCCCTTGAGGTTCTTCTTCTGCTCGGCGATATAGCTGATGTCAGGCAGAACGAGATCGACGCCCGGCAGATCGAGACCGGCGAATGTCACGCCGCAATCCACCATGATCCATTGGCGCTTGCTTTCCGGCCCATAGCCGTAAAGAGCCAGATTCATGCCGATTTCACCCACGCCGCCGAGCGGCACAAAGACCAGTTCGTCCTGTTTAGCCATTATTTTTCTTATCCATTCACGAAAGCACACGGAGGACGGCATTTTGCCGCCCCCGCCAGCTGTATCCAGCATCGGACCTGTTAAACCATCTGATCGACCGGGCCGATGCGGAACCGGTTTTTCACCCTGCATTTCGTGAGCCGCAGGAAAGCTCCAACCTCTGGAACCGGTTCGGCGCGGTTTGGGCCGCGCCGTTCACCTCATCCGAAAAATACGTCGCCGGCGGCGATGGAGCGCCTGGCCCCCTCGTCTTCATCCAGCAGCAGATAACCATTATCATCAATTCCGACGAAACGCCCGCCAATCGAACGATCCGGGAAATTGACGGTGATATGTTCGCCAATACCGCAGGCGGCCGCCCGCCAGCCGGTCATGATGCCGGAAACGCCCCTGCCCTCGTCCCAGTCCCGCAGCACATCAGCCGTCTCGCGGAAGAGATGGGCGAACAGCTCGTCGGGAGAGCAGGACGCGCCATGTTCGGAGAGCATGGTGACGGGATAAAGCGGATTGTCCGGCTTGTGGGCGATATTGATGCCGATGCCGATGACGATGGCGCGCCGACCGTCGGGCAGCAGCTCCGCTTCCATCAGGATGCCGCAGGTCTTGCGGCGACCGATCAGCACGTCATTCGGCCATTTGATCTCGAGCGGTTCACCACCCGTCGGCAGCACCGCACGAATGGCGCGATAGACCGCAAGCGCAAAAGCGAGCGGCAGGGAGCCGATGCGCTCCATCGGCGCGGGATCGATCAGGAGAAGCGAGGCGTAGAGATTGCCGGGTTCGGAAACCCATGGCCGGCCGCGGCGGCCCCGGCCGCCTGTCTGGCGGATGGCGGTAATCCACAGATTGCCGCCATCGCCTGCCCTTGCCCGGGCAAAACATTCCAGATTGGTCGATGGCGTTTCCGCCATCGCCTCGTGCCGGAAATCATCGATGGACATCCGACCCGTATGCTTGTGTGTGCTGCTCAAAAGAAGGTCTTCGCCGCAACAGTCACCGCGTTGCCGAGCGCACCGCCAAAGACGATGAAGGCGACAACGAACAGGGCCGAAAGCGCATAAACGACTTTCAGTTCGCCAGCCGGGCGCTCGAACTTGTCCTTGGCCTCATCGAACCACATGACCTTGACGACGCGGATATAGTAGTAGGCGCCGACCACCGAGCCGATCACGCCGATGACGGCGAGCGGATAGAGCTTCGCTTCGATGGCGGCGAGGAAGACGTAATACTTGCCGAAGAAGCCGGCGAGCGGCGGAATGCCGGCAAGCGAAAACATCAGGATCGTCAGCACAACCGCCATGAAGGGGTTGGAAGACGAAAGACCAGCAAGATCCTCGACAGTCTCGACATTGCCGATTTCCTTGCGGCGCATCGAGAGAATGCAGGCGAAGGTGCCGAGCGTCATGACCATGTAGATGGTCATGTAGAGGATGACGCCCGAGATACCGGCTTGCGTGCCGGCGGCAAGACCTACCAGCGCATAACCCATGTGGCCGATGGAGGAATAGGCCATCAGGCGCTTGATGTTCTTCTGGCCGATCGCGGCAAAGGAGCCAAGCAGCATGGAGGCGATGGAGATGAAGACGACGATCTGCTGCCAGTCGGCAAAGACAGGCTGGAACGCCTCGATGACGATGCGAACGAGGATCGCCATGGCGCCGATCTTGGGCGCAGCGGAGAGGAATGCCGTGACCGGGGTCGGCGCACCTTCATAAACGTCCGGCGTCCACATGTGGAACGGCACGGCTGAAATTTTGAAGGCCAGACCGGCGAGAACGAAGACCAGGCCGAAGACGAGGCCAAGCGAACGGGTTTCAGACGCCAGAACCTGCGCGATTTCGGTAAAGCCGGTATTGCCAGTGAAACCGTAGACCAGCGACATGCCGTAAAGCAGCATGCCGGAGGACAGCGCGCCGAGTACGAAGTACTTCAGACCCGCTTCCGTGGAGCGCAGACTTTCGCGGTTGATGGCGCAGACGACGTAGAGCGCCAGCGACTGCAGTTCCAGCGCCATATAGAGCGAAATCAGGTTGTTGGCCGAGATCATCAGCAGGATGCCGAGTGTCGCAAGAACCAGCAGCACCGGATATTCGAAACGGCCGATGGGCTCGAAGCGGCCCTGGCCGACGGCCAGGATCATGGCGGTGATGGAGCCGATCAGCGCCAGCACCTTCATGAAGTTACCGAAGGCATCGGCGATGTAGACACCGCCGAAAGCCACGCCCGATGCGGGGGCAAAGATGATCCAGAGACCGACGACGAGCAGGAGGGCAACGGCAAGGCCGGTGACCGTCGTTGTCGACTTGTCGCCCGAGAAGACACCAATCATGAGCAGCGCCAGCGCGCCGACCGCAAGGATCAGCTCGGGCGTCGCAATGTGCAGACTGGCAAAAAGGATTTCAGCGGTCATGTCCAACGGGTCCTGTCGTCAATTCATAGTGAGCGCAACATTTTGCGCCGCCTGCAGTGCAGCCGTATAGTTGTTTACCAGAAGATCGACCGATGCGGCGGTGGCATCGAAAACCGGAGCCGGATAAACACCGAAGAAGATCGTCAGCGCAACCAGCGGGTAAAGGATGACCTTTTCGCGGGTCGACAGATCGAGCATCGATTTCAGGCTTTCCTTCTCGAGCGCACCGAAGATGACGCGGCGGTATAGCCACAGCGCGTAGGCGGCGGAGAGGATGACGCCAGTTGCCGCAAACAGCGCGACCAGCGTGTTGGCGCGGAAGACGCCGATCAGGGTCAGGAACTCACCGACAAAGCCTGACGTGCCGGGCAGACCGACATTGGCCATGGTGAAGATCATGAAGGCGACGGCATATTTCGGCATGTTGTTCACGAGACCGCCATAGGCCGAAATCTCGCGGGTGTGCAGCCGGTCGTAAACCACGCCGACGCAGAGGAAGAGTGCGCCAGAGACAATGCCGTGCGACAGCATCTGGAAGATCGCGCCCTGCACGCCCTGAACGTTGGCGGCAAAGATGCCCATGGTCACGTAACCCATATGGGCGACGGAGGAATAGGCGATCAGCTTCTTGATGTCGTCCTGCATCATCGCCACGAGCGAGGTGTAGATGATGGCGAGAACCGACAGCGTGAAGACGAAGGGGGCGAAATAATCAGACGCCAGCGGGAACATGGAGAGCGAGAAACGGATGAAACCATAACCGCCGAGCTTCAGCATGACGCCGGCAAGGATGACCGAACCTGCGGTCGGCGCCTGAACGTGGGCATCCGGCAGCCAGGTGTGCACCGGCCACATCGGCATTTTCACCGAGAAGGCGGCGAAACAGGCAAGCCAAAGCCAGGTCTGCATACCGGCCGGGAAGCCGTATTTCAAGAGTTCGGTCATATCAGTCGTACCGGACTGCCAGTACATCGCCATGATGGCGAGCATGGTCAGAACAGAGCCGAGCAGCGTGTAGAGGAAGAACTTGTAGGAGGCGTAAACGCGATCCTTGCCGCCCCAGACGCCGATGATGATGAACATCGGGATCAGCGTCGCTTCGAAGAAGACGTAGAAGAGAACCGTATCCAGCGCCACGAAGACGCCGATCATGACGACTTCCAGAAGCAGGAAGGCAATCATGTATTCCTTGATGCGCTTTTCGATCGAATCCCAGCTTGCCAGCACGCAGAAGGGCATGAGGAAGGTGGTGAGGATGACGAACAGCATGGAGATGCCGTCGACGCCGAGATGATAGGCAGCGATGTTGCCGAACCACTGATGCTTCTCGACCATCTGGAAGCCCGGGTTCGAATTGTCGAATCCGATCCAGATGAACAGCGACACGATGAAGGTGAAGACGGTCGTCAGCAGCGAGACATTGAGAATGTTGCGGCGACCATAGGGGCCGTTCTCATTCGTCAGAAGCAGCAGCACCACGCCGACGAGCGGCAGAAAGGTGACCGTTGAAAGAATGGGCCAATCGGTCATCAGAGGGCACTCCCGAGCATCATCCAGGTGACAAGCGCCGCGATGCCGATCAGCATCGCAAAGGCATAGTGATAAAGGTAACCGGATTGCAGGCGGACCATGCGGTTGGTCACGTCAACCACACGCGCTGCAATGCCGTTCGGTCCATAGTGGTCGATGACGGCGACGTCGCCCTTCTTCCACAGGAAGCGGCCAAGCGCCTTTGCGGAACGAACGAAGAGGAAGTCGTAGAGTTCGTCGAAGTACCACTTGTTGAGAAGGAACTGGTAGAGGCCGCGATGGGTCTCGGCCAGACGCTTCGGCGTCTCCGGCGACTTGATGTACATGTACCATGCGGTCACGAAACCAAGCGCCATGGCGAAGAACGGGCTCCACTTCACCCACAGCGGAACGTGGTGGAACTCTTCGAGGATTTCATTTTCCGGAGCCACGAACAGGGCGCCCTTCCAGAATTCGGCATATTCATGGCCGAAGAAATAACCTTCGAAGGCCACACCGGCGAAGATCGCGCCAACGGTGAGGATGAAGAGCGGGATCAGCATGACCATCGGCGATTCATGCACATGGTGCATGACGTCGGCCGAAGCGCGCGGCTTGCCGAAGAAGGTCATGAAGGCTAGACGCCAAGAATAGAAGCTGGTGAACAGGGCTGCGATGACCAGCAGCGTGAAGGCGACGCCAGAGAGAACCGAATGGGACGCGTAAGCGGATTCGATGATGACGTCCTTCGAGAAGAAGCCGGCAAAACCGATCATCGTGCCCGGAATACCGACGCCGGTCAGCGCCAGCGTGCCGACGGTCATCGTCCAGAAGGTGATGGGGATATGCTTGCGCAGGCCGCCCATGTAACGCATGTCCTGCTCGCCATCGACGGCATGGATGACCGAGCCGGCGCACAAGAACAGCAGGGCCTTGAAGAAGGCGTGCGTGAAAAGGTGGAACACGGCAGCACCATAAGCGCCGACGCCGAGCGCCACGAACATGTAACCGAGCTGCGAGCAGGTCGAATAGGCGATCACGCGCTTGATGTCGTTCTGTACGAGACCAACGGTCGCCGCGAAGAAGGCGGTGATCGCACCGATCAGCGTCACGACGGTCAGCGCATCATGCGACAGTTCGAACAGCGGCGACATGCGGGCGACGAGGAAGACGCCGGCGGTAACCATGGTTGCGGCGTGAATGAGGGCGGACACCGGGGTCGGGCCTTCCATCGCGTCCGGCAGCCAGGTGTGCAGCAGGAACTGCGCCGATTTACCCATGGCGCCCATGAAGAGCAGCAGGCAAACGCCCGTCATCGCATTGGCCTTGTCCAGCTGCATGCCGAACAGGTTGATGACGGTTTCGGTGGAAGCGGCGCCTTCGGCCGGCAGATAGGTGCTGGCAGCGGCGAAGATCGTTTCGAAATTGATCGAGCCGAACAGCACGAACACGCCGCCGATACCGAGAATGAAGCCGAAGTCACCGACGCGGTTGACGATGAAGGCCTTCATGGCGGCAGCCGATGCGGACGGCTTCTTGAACCAGAAACCGATCAGCAGATAGGACGCCAGACCCACGCCTTCCCAGCCGAAGAACATCTGCAGCAGGTTGTCGGAGGTCACCAGCATCAGCATGGCGAAGGTGAAGAGCGACAGATAGGCGAAGAAGCGCGGACGATGCGGATCGTGGTGCATGTATCCGATCGAATAGAGGTGCACCAGCGTCGAGACCGTGTTGACCACGACGAACATGACGGCCGTCAGCGTATCGATGCGGAACGCCCATTCGACGTCGATGCCGCCTGACTGGATCCAGCGCAGCACGGTGACCTTGATCACCTCGCCCGGCTCGCCATGGGCAAGCGCGACGGTGAAGAACACGATCCACGACAGGATGGCGACCACGATCATCAGACCGGTGGTGACATATTCCGAAGCCTTGGCGCCGATCGACCGGCCAAACAGGCCGGCGATCAGAAAGCCGATCAGTGGAAGAAAGACGATAGCCTTGTAGATCATAGCCTTATCAGCCCTTCATCATATTGACGTCTTCGACGGCGATCGATCCGCGGTTGCGGTAGAAGACAACGAGTATTGCAAGACCGATGGCCGCTTCGGCGGCTGCGACGGTCAGAATGAAAAGTGCGAAGACCTGGCCGACGATGTCGTTCAGGAAAGCCGAGAACGCCACCATGTTGATGTTGACCGCCAACAGGATGAGCTCGATCGACATGAGGATGACGATGACGTTCTTCCGGTTGAGGAAGATGCCGAACACGCCGATCGTGAAGAGAATGGCGCTGACCGTCAGATAGTGGGAAAGACCGATTACCATATTGTGTTTCCTTGAACCCGTTCGCGCCTTCAGATGCCCTGACCCGGCTTGACCTTGACCGTGGTGACGGCGGTCTTCGGGTCGCGGCCGACCTGCGTGGAGATATCCTGCCGCTTGATGTCGGTGCGATGACGCAGCGTCAGCACGATGGCGCCGATCATGGCCACCAGCAGCACGAGACCGGCGAGCTGGAAGAAATAGACGTAATTGGTGTAGAGCACGTCACCCAGCGCGGCCGTATTGGTGCGCTCGGTCACCGGCGGGATCGGCATGGTGATCGATTTCGCCGCCTGCGGGTTGAGCACGCTGCCGCCGACAACGACGATCAGCTCCGCCGCGAGGATGACGCCGATCAGCGCGCCGATCGGGG
The DNA here is from genome assembly GCF_900188475.1 of Agrobacterium sp. 719_389. Lineage (NCBI taxonomy): Bacteria > Pseudomonadati > Pseudomonadota > Alphaproteobacteria > Hyphomicrobiales > Rhizobiaceae > Agrobacterium > Agrobacterium sp. 719_389. The sequence continues at coordinate 51,244 of NZ_FYEM01000001.1, read as the reverse complement.
CGTATTGCAGCACGCCGGAGCGCAGCTCCGCAAAATCCACATCCAGCATCATGACAACGAAGAGGAAGAGCACCGCAACAGCGCCGACATAGACCACCAGCAGGATCATGCCGAGGAACTCGGCCCCCGTCAGCAGGAACAGCGCGGCTGCGTTGAAGAAGGTCAAAATCAGAAACAGCACCGAATGAACAGGGTTCTTCGATGCGATGACCATGAACGCAGACGCCACGGCGACGAAAGCGAATATATAAAAGAATACAGCGTGCAGACCCATCTTGGTGCCTTCTTGTCCTCATCGGGAGAAGATGGCTGAAAGCCCCCTCACCCGTTTCGTCCCCGCCGGCGAAAACCGCGCAGGCATTTTACTTTTCATCGCTTTCCGGAGGATTCCCCCGGAAAGACGGTTGCGCCTTAACGGTAAGGCGCATCCAGTGCGAGGTTGCGTGCGATTTCACGCTCCCAGCGATCGCCATTGTCGAGAAGCTTCTGCTTGTCGAAATAAAGCTCCTCGCGGGTTTCCGTCGCGAATTCGAAGTTCGGGCCTTCGACGATGGCGTCGACCGGGCAGGCTTCCTGGCAGAAGCCGCAATAGATGCACTTCACCATGTCGATGTCGTAACGCACCGTGCGGCGGGTGCCGTCATTGCGGCGCGGGCCGGCTTCGATGGTGATCGCCTGAGCAGGACAGATCGCCTCACACAGCTTGCAGGCGATGCAGCGTTCTTCGCCGTTGGGATAACGGCGCAGCGCATGTTCGCCACGGAAGCGTGGAGAGACCGGTCCCTTTTCAAAGGGATAGTTCACCGTCGCCTTCTGTTTGAAGAAGTGGCGCATCGTCAGGAAGATGGCCCCGACGAACTCCTTGAGGAACAGTGAATTGACGGCTTGGGAAAGGCTTGCCATCTCAAACTCCAGATTTCTGAGCGAGGCGTGCGGACATCAACCGGCCCACCCCGTCAGCTTCAATACGAATGCAACAATAACGACCATGGCGAGCGACAGCGGCAGGAACACCTTCCAGCCGAGGCGCATGAGCTGGTCATAACGATAACGCGGAACGAAAGCCTTGGTCAGCGCGATCATGAAGAAGACCATGCAGCCCTTGAGTGCGAACCAGACGATGCCCGGAACCCAGTTGAGGAACCACACATCCACGATCGGCAGCCAGCCGCCCATGAACAGGATCGTCGTCAGGCAGCAGATCAGGACGATCGCAGCATATTCGCCGAGCATGAACATCATGTAGGGCGTGGAGCCATATTCGACCATGTGACCGGCAACCAGTTCCGATTCCGCTTCCGGAAGGTCGAAGGGCGGACGGTTGGTTTCGGCAAGGCCCGAAATGAAGAACACGATGAACATCGGGAACAGCGACAGCCAGTGCCAGTCGAGGAACGAGGCCGGCAGACCGAGCATGGTGCCGAGGCCGGTTTTCTGGGCAAGCACGATATCCGTCAGGTTCAGCGAACCAACGCAGAGCAGCACGGTGACGATGACGAGACCGATCGACACTTCGTAGGACACCATCTGCGCGGCGGAACGAAGCGCGCCGAGGAACGGATACTTCGAGTTGGAAGCCCAGCCGCCCATGATGATGCCGTACACTTCAAGCGAGGAAATCGCGAAGATGTAGAGGATGCCGACATTGATATTGGCGACGACCCAGCCCTCATTGAAGGGAATGACGGCATAGGTTGCGAGCGCCAGCGTCACCGCAACCAGCGGCGCCAGAAGGAAGACGGCCTTATTGGCGCCAGCCGGAATGACAGGCTCCTTCAAGATGAACTTCAAAAGGTCGGCGAAGGACTGGAAGAGACCGAAGGGACCAACGACGTTCGGACCACGGCGCAGCTGCACGGCTGCCCAGACCTTACGGTCAGCGAGCAGCAGGAAGGCGATGGCCACCAGAAGGCAAACGAGAAGCAGCAGGGACTGGCCGACCATGATCAGCGCGGGCCAGACGTAGCTCCAGAAAAACTGTTCCATAAATCCCCTACCCTTACTCTGCCGCAGCCTGGAAATTGTTGCGGGCCAATGCGGAGCACTCGGCCATGACGGCGGATGCGCGCGCAATCGGGTTCGTCAAATAAAAGTCTTTTACGGTCGAGGCAAACGCCGACTTGTTGAGGCTGCCCGCATGAGCGGCGAGAGCCTCGATATCCGTGGCCTTGCCGGCAACGATCTCGTCGGTTTCCGCCAGATGCGGATGCGCGACATAAAGCTGGCCGCGCAGAGCCGAGAGCGAGTCGAACGGCAGCTTCTTGCCGAGCACGTCGGAAAGCGCACGCAGGATCGCCCAGTCTTCACGCGCCTCGCCCGGTGCGAAACCGGCGCGGTTGCCCACCTGAACGCGGCCTTCGGTGTTGACCCAGATGCCGGATTTTTCGGTATAGGCCGCACCCGGCAGGATGACGTCGGCGTGCATCGCGCCGTGATCGCCGTGGCTGCCGATATAGACGGTGAACTTGGCGCCCTTGTTGGAGAGATCGAGTTCATCGGCGCCGAGCAGGAAGAGAACATCCATGGACGCGACCATTTCAGCGGCGGCAACACCGCCCTCGCCCGGCACGAAACCGATATCGAGACCGCCGACGCGGGCAGCGGCGGTGTGCAGAACCGAGAAGCCGTTCCACTCTTCGGTGACAGCACCTACCGAGGTAGCGAGCTTGGCGGCGGCAGCCAGTACGGCTGCACCATCGGCGCGCGCCAGAGCACCCTGGCCGATGATGATCAGCGGGTTCTTGGCGGACTTCAGCTTGTCGACGAAGCTGTGCGAACCGTTGGCCAAGTCGGACAGCGTTTCAGCGCCGGAACCGAGATATTCGTAATTGTAGCGCAGCTCACCGGCTTCGCCGATCACGCCGATCGGGAAACCGCCGCGACGCCAGCGCTTGCGGATGCGGGCGTTGAGCACGGCCGCTTCGTAGCGCGGGTTGGAACCAACGATCAGCAGGGCGTCGGCCTGTTCGATACCTTCGATGGTGGAGTTGAACAGGTAGCTGGCACGGCCGAGCGACGGATCGAGCGCAGCGCCATCCTGACGGCAATCGACATTGGCCGAGCCGAGCGACGCCAGAAGCGACTTCAGCGCGAACATTTCTTCAACGGAGACCAGATCGCCGGCAATTGCGCCGATCTTGCTGCCGGATGTTGCGGCAACCGCCTGCTTGATCGCACCGAAGGCTTCACCCCAGCTTGCAGGCTGCAGGCGGCCATCCTTGCGGACGTAAGGGCGGTCAAGGCGCTGCGTCTTCAGGCCGTCCCAGATGAAACGGCTCTTGTCGGAAATCCACTCTTCATTGATTGCTTCGTTGACGCGCGGCATGACGCGCATGACTTCGCGGCCACGGGTATCGACGCGGATGGCCGAACCGAGCGCGTCCATCACGTCGATGGTTTCGGTCTTGTTCAGTTCCCACGGACGGGCGGTGAAGGCGAAAGGCTTGGAGGTGAGCGCGCCGACCGGGCAAAGGTCAACGACGTTGCCCTGCAGCTCGGAGGTCATCGCCTGCTCGAGATAGGTGGTGATCTCGGCATCCTCGCCGCGGCCGATCAGGCCAAGTTCGGCAATGCCGGCCACCTCAGTGGTGAAACGGACGCAGCGCGTGCAGTGGATGCAGCGGTTCATGACCGTCTTGACGAGCGGGCCGATGTACTTGTCTTCAACCGCACGCTTGTTTTCCGCGTAACGCGAACCGGCGATACCGAAGGCCATGGCCTGGTCCTGCAGGTCGCATTCGCCGCCCTGGTCGCAGATCGGGCAATCCAGCGGGTGGTTGATGAGCAGGAATTCCATCACGCCTTCGCGGGCCTTCTTGACCATCGGCGTGTTGGTGAAAACCTCAGGCAATTCGCCATTCGGGCCGCCGCGAACGTCGCGAACGCCCATGGCGCAGGAGGCGGCGGGCTTGGGCGGTCCGCCTTTCACCTCGATGAGACACATGCGGCAGTTACCCGCGACCGACAAGCGCTCATGAAAACAAAAGCGCGGAACTTCAGCGCCAGCCTCCTCGCACGCCTGCAACAGCGTGAAATGATCCGGAACCTCGATCTCTTTACCGTCAACCTTGAGCTTTGCCATGGTCCTACTTACGTCCTGTTGCCTGTTCGTCCCATGTCTCACACGGTCCGCAACAAATCCTTAATCACGCCCGGCACTCGTGTCGTCTGCCAGACGCTTCATGGTGTCGCGAGGCCGGAAATTCCCGGCTCCGCTCGAAGCCTTCTATGCTTATTCAGCGGCTTCCAGAACAGCGCCATCATCCATGGCCCTGTAGGTATATTGGTCGATACGCTTTTCGATTTCCGGACGGAAATTGCGGATCAGCGCCTGTACCGGCCATGCGGCGGCGTCGCCCAGCGCACAGATGGTGTGGCCTTCGATCTGCTTGGTCACTTCGAACAGCATGTCGATTTCGCGCTTCTGCGCGTTGCCCTTCACCATGCGTTCCAGCACGCGCCACATCCAGCCGGTGCCTTCGCGGCACGGCGTGCACTGGCCGCAGCTTTCATGCTTGAAGAAAGCCGCGATGCGGGCGATCGCCTTGATGACGTCGGTGGACTTGTCCATGACGATCATGCCGCCGGTGCCGAAGGAAGACTTCACTTCGCGCATGCCGTCGAAGTCCATGATGGCGTCCTTCATGTCCTCACCGCGAACGATGGGGCAGGATGCGCCGCCGGGGATGACGCCAAGCAGATTGTCCCAGCCGCCGCGAATGCCACCGCAATGGTGCTCAATCAGTTCGCGGAAGGACAGGCCCAGCGCATCTTCGAAGGTGCAGGGACGCTCGACATGGCCTGACACCATGAACAGCTTGGTGCCGACATTGTTCGGACGGCCGATCGACGAGAACCATGCAGCGCCACGGCGCAGGATGGTCGGTGCAACGGCGATCGATTCAACGTTGTTGACGGTCGTCGGGCAGCCGTAAAGACCCATATTGGCCGGGAACGGCGGCTTCAGGCGCGGCTGGCCCTTCTTGCCTTCGAGGCTTTCGAGCAGAGCCGTCTCTTCGCCGCAGATATAGGCACCCGCGCCGTGATGGACGTAGATGTCGAAATCCCAGCCGTTCTTGTTGTTCTTGCCGAGCAGGCCGGCATCGTAGCATTCGTCGATGGCCGCCTGCAGCGCTTCACGCTCGCGCATATATTCGCCGCGCACGTAGATATAGGCAGTATGCGCGCCCATGGCGAAACCGGCGATCACGCAGCCTTCGATCAGCGTATGCGGATCGTTGCGCAGGATTTCGCGGTCCTTGCAGGTGCCGGGTTCGGATTCGTCGGCGTTGACGACGAGATAATGCGGACGGCCGTCATTTTCCTTCGGCATGAAGGACCATTTGAGACCCGTCGGGAAGCCAGCGCCACCGCGACCGCGAAGGCCGGAAGCCTTCATCTCGTTGATGATCCAGTCACGACCCTTTTCGATGATCTGCTTGGTGCCGTCCCAATGGCCGCGCGCTCTCACGCCCTTCAGGGACTTGTCCTTGAGGCCGTAGAGATTGGTAAAGATGCGATCCTGATCTTTTAACATGCTTCACCTCTTACCGCGGCTTCTTGCCGAAGACCCTGATATACTCGGCTTCGCCACCCTTGGCGAGCGCCTCGGCCTGCTTGATCCACTCGTCGCGTTCGATGCGGCCCTTGAAATTCAGATAACCGTCGACCCAGTCGCATTCGACCTTTTTCCAGCCGGCGACCTGCGCAAAGGTGAAGATGCCGAGCTCGTGCAGCGTGCCTTCGATTTTCGGACCAACGCCGGAAATGAGCTTCAGATCATCAGGCGTCGCCGGGCGTTCGATGCCGGCCGGACGATCCTTGGAATCGAGCGACGGCTTTGCCGCCGCAGCCGTTCCGGAAGCTTCCTTTTCGACGGTCTTTACATTGGCTTCCGCAGCCTTCGGCTCATTGGCCGGCGTCTTCAGCTTCGGATCGGTTTCCGGCGCGTCCGTCTTCGGCTTGGCGGCATTGGACGGCGGAACCGGTGCGGCATCCGCAGGCACTTCGGCCGGCTTGTCGAGATTGGAACGGTCAGGCTTGATCTCTTCCGTCAGCGTCGTCAATCCGCCGACTGGAACCGACTCGTGACGGTCGATCTGCGGGCCGGTCTTGACCGTGTCGCCCTTGCCAGCCTCGAACGTGTCGATGATTTCTTCCAGGCGCTCTGGCGTCAGGTCCTCATAGGCATCCTTGAAAATGATGACCATCGGCGCGTTGACGCAGGCGCCCTGACATTCCACTTCTTCCCAGGACAGCGTGCCGCTCTCATTGGTGTGCAGCGGATCGTGGTGGATCTTCTTGCGGCAGACATCCATCAGCGCTTCGGAACCGCGCAGCATGCAGGGCGTGGTGCCGCAGACCTGAACGTGGGCGCGCGTGCCGACCGGCTTCAGCTGGAACTGGGTATAGAAGGTCGCCACTTCCATGACGCGGATATAGGCCATATCCAGCATGTCGGCGATCTTTTCGATGGCGGCGCGGGTAACCCAGCCGTCCTGCTCCTGCGCACGCATGAGCAGCGGGATAACCGCCGATTGCTGGCGTCCCTCAGGATATTTCAGAATCGTCTTTTCCGCCCATGCGGTATTTTCCGCATTGAAGGCAAACGCCACGGGCTGGAACTGATCTTCGGCTAGTCGACGAACGGACATACTTCCTCACGCCTTTTCAGTTTAACGTCTCACAACGCGATCTCGCCACCGTGACGAATTCGCAGGCGTAAGCCGCCTTGTCTTTTTGCATGAACACAATGAACTTGCTGCCGTTCGGAACCGAGGCTTTGATCTCGTATCCCGACGACAGAAGCTGCTTGATGGTTGAACCGCCGCCGCTTGACAGCGACACGCCACCCTCATCCGTCGCCGTCTGGGCGAGAACGGGGGCAGACATCGCAGCAAGAAGAGCCAATATGGCCAGCGGCAGACGCATCAGCGGTCGACCTCCCCGAACACGATGTCGAGGGAGCCGAGCACGGCTGTAACGTCGGCAAGCTGATGGCCCTTGCACAGGAAATCCATCGCCTGCAGATGCGCATAACCCGGAGCGCGGATCTTGCAGCGGTAAGGCTTGTTGGAGCCATCGGCGACCACATAGACGCCGAACTCGCCCTTTGGCGCTTCGACGGCGGCGTAAACTTCGCCGGCGGGAACGTGGTAACCTTCGGTGTAAAGCTTGAAGTGGTGGATCAAAGCTTCCATCGACCGCTTCATCTCGCCGCGCTTGGGCGGGACTACCTTGCCGTCAAGCGAGGAGACAGGGCCGATGCGATGCTTGCCGGAGAGAAGATCAACGCACTGCTTCATGATCTTTACCGATTCGCGCATTTCCTGCATGCGGATCAGGTAGCGATCATAGCAATCACCGTTCTTGCCGACGGGGATGTCGAATTCCAGATCGGAATAGCACTCGTAAGGCTGCGAACGACGCAAATCCCAGGCAGCGCCCGAGCCACGCACCATCACGCCCGTGAAACCCCAGGCAAAGGCGTCTTCAAGCGAGACGACGCCAATATCGACGTTACGCTGCTTGTAGATACGGTTGTCGGTCAACAGGCCTTCGATATTGTCGAGAACGGTGAGGAACGGATCGCACCATTTGCCGATGTCGTCGACCAGTTCCGGCGGCAGGTCCTGATGCACGCCGCCCGGACGAACGTAAGCCGAGTGCATGCGGGCGCCACAGGCGCGCTCATAGAACACCATCAGCTTTTCGCGCTCTTCGAAACCCCAGACCGGCGGCGTCATCGCGCCAACGTCCATGGCCTGCGTCGTGACGTTCATGATGTGCGACAGGATGCGGCCGATTTCCGAATAAAGCACGCGGATCAGCTGGCCGCGCATCGGGATTTCGAGGCCGAGCAGCTTTTCGACGGCGAGCGCGAAAGCGTGTTCCTGGTTCATCGGCGCGACGTAATCGAGACGGTCGAAATAGGGAACTGCCTGCAGATAGGTCTTGGTCTCGATCAGCTTTTCGGTGCCGCGGTGCAGAAGACCGATATGCGGATCGACACGCTCGACGATTTCGCCGTCCAGTTCCAGAACCAGACGCAGCACGCCGTGCGCGGACGGATGTTCCGGACCGAAGTTGATCGTGAAGTTGCGGACGTTATGCTCAGTCATTCTAGTGCTCCGCCGAGGTGATCATGGCGATGAATTCGGGGCCGGTCATGTTCTGCGTAGTTTCAGCGAAGGAATAGCTCGAGGGCTTTTCATCCGTGAAAATCTGCGACGCGAACTTGAAGCTGGAAGGGTTTTCGAAAGCCTGCAACGAAACTGCAAAATGCTTGCCATCCTTGGAACGCCACATCAGCGTGCTGCCGCAATTCCTGCAGAAGCAGCGCTCACCCCATTCCGACGAAGAATAGACGCCGAGGCTCTCTTCGTTTTCGACGGAGATATCAGCGCATTCGACAGCCAGAAACGCACCGCCGGACCAGCGGCGGCACATGGAGCAATGGCAGACGCCGAATTCGCGGGCGCCGATCGCGGCCTTGAGGCCGACGGCACCGCAAAGACATTGGGCACGCTCTGTCGCAGGGGCTTCGCTCATTGCTTGGCCTTTTCGTCACCCGGGAGAACATATTCAGTCCCCTCCCAAGGAGAGAGGAAATCGAAATTGCGGAATTCCTGCTTCAGTTCGACCGGTTCATAAAGAACCCGTTTCAGCACGTCATCGTAACGCACTTCCACAAAGCCGGTAACCGGAAAATCCTTGCGTAGCGGGTGGCCTTCGAAACCGTAGTCCGTGAGGATACGACGAAGGTCCTTATGGCCTTCGAACGGAATGCCATACATGTCCCAGGCTTCGCGCTCGAACCATTCCGCACCCATAAAAACTGACGTCGAAGACGGCACGCCTTCGTCTTCCGCCACCTGCAGCTTAACGCGAACGCGCAGGTTCTGGCGCGGCGACAGCAGGTGATAGACGACATCGAAACGCTTTTCGCGCTGCGGCCAGTCGACGCCGCAGATGTCTATGATATTGACGAAACCGCACTGCACATCGTCACGCAGGAAGGTCAAAAGCGCGATCACGCTTTCAGGCGTCGTGTTCAGCGTCAGTTCGCCATAGGCGATATCAGCCGACACCACGAGGGAACCGCGCGCTTCCTTAACGTAAGCAGCAAGATCGTTGAGAGCTTCGCTCATTCCTAAATCCGTCCTTTGCCCTTAGCGCTCGATCGTACCGGTACGCCGGATCTTCTTCTGCAGCAGAAGTACGCCGTAAAGCAGCGCCTCCGCCGTGGGGGGACAGCCCGGAACGTAGATATCCACCGGCACGACGCGGTCGCAGCCGCGCACGACAGCGTAGGAATAATGATAATAACCGCCGCCATTGGCGCAGGAGCCCATGGAGATGACGTAACGCGGCTCAGGCATCTGGTCATAGACCTTGCGAAGAGCCGGCGCCATCTTGTTGGTCAGCGTGCCGGCAACGATCATCACGTCCGACTGGCGCGGTGAAGCGCGAGGGGCGACACCGAAGCGCTCCATGTCATAACGCGGACCGGACGCTTGCATCAGGCCTTCGACGGCGCAGCAGGCGAGACCAAACTGCATCCACATCAGGGAGCCGGTGCGCGCCCAGGTGATCAGCTCGTCGGTCGAGGTAACGAGAAAGCCCTTGTCGGCCAGCTCGTCGTTGATTTCCGTGAAGTAGGCATCGTTGCTGCCAACCGGCTTGCCGGTCGAGGGATCGATGATCCCTTTTGGCTGCGGCGCAACGAGCGTGCTGTCGTTCTGGCTCATGCCCATTCCAGCGCTCCCTTCTTCCACTCATAGATAAAGCCGATGGTGAGGACGAGAAGGAACACCATCATCGACCAGAAACCGAACCAGCCCATCTCACCGAAAGACACCGCCCAGGGGAACAGGAAGGCGACTTCCAGATCGAAGATGATGAAGAGGATCGACACCAGATAAAAGCGGATATCGAACTTCATGCGGGCATCGTCGAAGGCGTTGAAACCGCACTCGAAAGCGGAGAGCTTTTCCGGGTCCGGCGCCTTGTAGGCGACCGCAAAGGGCGCAATGAGAAGCGCCAGGCCGATGACGAGAGCGATACCGATGAAGATTGCGATCGGAATGTAGGAACTGAGGAGTTCAGTCATGGTCTCTTCCCTGTCCGGCCGGGTGCCGGACCTGCCTTTGTGACCTTAAGTCTCAAAGAGCGGACAAATATGTTGCAACGCCAAAGTGGTTAGCGCAGCCGCGCCCTCTCTGCAAGAGTTTAGGCACCTTTTCAAGACACCTGCCGCATTGATTGGCAACAATATTGCCGGAATTGACGCAAATTTGGGCCACAATTCCGACCTAAGCCCCTCAAATACAATAATAATCGATTGAACGACGCAACCGCAAAAAAGTCACACGAATTTTACGTCGGAACGGCGGTGAAGTGACGATATCCTGATATCGAAACTTGACTAAAAAAAGCAGGAAAAATCGCGTTTAAAACGGCTGGAATCACGCGCCGGAATCATCAAAAATCGAGGCGCGCAAACAGCGCGTCGATCTGGTTTTAAGGAGACATTTCAGGAGAAAGAAATGGCGCGAGTGACGGGGCTCGAACCCGCGACCTCCGGCGTGACAGGCCGGCACTCTAACCGACTGAGCTACACCCGCGCTCCACAGACATTCATCTGCGTTTTTTCCGAGGAACAGGATGGCGCGAGTGACGGGGCTCGAACCCGCGACCTCCGGCGTGACAGGCCGGCACTCTAACCAACTGAGCTACACCCGCTTATCCTGACGGACAGGACCTTGTCCCGCCGTACGAACCAGCCTCGGCTGTTCGTTGAGCGGCTAACTACGGCGTTCGTGCGGGGGTGTCAAGCAGGTTTCACGACAAAAGAATAAGCTTTTTCATTTTGATCGGGAAAAACCTGAAGGCCATTGATAAGCGTTCCGGCAAACGCCTTGTTTTGCGGGCTTTTCCCAACGAAAACAAAAAACTTGTCCACAGCCAGCGACTTCCCCAGGGGCATTTCCCCCAGGCCATCAAGGCGTCATTGGTTTCTGATTTCACCAAAAAGCCCACAGTTCCCGGCTTTTTGCCCCTCCCCTTCGGCGGAGGGAAAAGCCGCTCCGAAAAAAAACAAAAAAACTTCACAAAAGCCCTTGCGGTTTTTTTCCGATCCGAATACATCACGGCCACCGACGCGGCGGACATGATCCGCAGGACGCGAAGGGCGATTAGCTCAGTTGGTAGAGCGCCTCGTTTACACCGAGGATGTCGGGAGTTCGAGTCTCTCATCGCCCACCATTTTCCAAGCCTCTCAAATCCATATGTTATGAGCTGAATGTTTTTCAGCTGATGCGATCTTTTGTCCTGCATTTTCCGCAGCTGGAATCAGCCGGCCCTGCCCCGCATCTCGTCGCTGGGCGTATCAATCCGAGCCCGGAACCACGGGAATCGTTTTTCCGGCCCTCATCTATTCCATATCGATACGCCTGTTCCGGATTCCGACAGCTTCACCGAATCCCTGTGTCACTGCGTAACATACCGAAAAATAAGCAGATTCAGACTTTTTAAAGAGATTTCGGGCATTGTTTGCGCACCGTTTCATGATGAACGGTTGAACTAATGGATGAAACCATGTCGATCGACGCGTTTGTAACACTCGCGCTTATTGCGCTGCCTGTTTATATTTTTTTCCGCTGGGTACAGCAGGACTCAGAAAAACAAGATACTCCCGAAAGCAAAAATTCCATGGGGCGTTGATCCGTTACGGTCAACCCGCAGTATTTTCCTGGACGGTCTCCAGACGAAATCCTCCACGATCCGATACCCAAGCGGCAATGCTGATTTCAACAGCTTGCATCGCCAGAATCGGGCATCCCGGCCTTGGGGTTCCCTCGCCGCACAAAAAAGCCGGGCATAGCCCGGCTTTTCTCATTTGCAGCGCCTTTCGGCTCGATCAGTTGATCGCCTTCATGTTGATGGTGAAGAACAGCGTTTCGCCGGAAGAATCGTCCACGCCGTCATTGTCGGTCACGGCATAGGCCGTTCCAGCCTTGTCAAAGGTGAAGCCTTCCAGCTTGTCGACGACGTAGCCGTTGGTCTGGGCCTTCAGGTCGGGCAGGAAATCATGGGCTTCCTGCTTGGCCACCAGCGGCAACTCGCCGCCGATCTTGCCCGGCTTCAGGTCGGCGATCGCAACGCGGTAGAGCTTCTTGATCTTGGCCTTGTCGCCGATCTGGTTGTCGCGCTCGACGATATAGACATTATCGCCCTGCGCGGTGATTTCGGAAAGGCCGACCCAGCCTGCCTCGGTCTTGTCGAGCGGGTAACGCACGGCGCCCCACTCCTTGGACTTCGGATTATAGGAGACGAGCTTGACGAAGCCCTTCTCGTCCGCGCCCCATTCGCGCTGCACGGCCATCCACAGCGTGGCGTCGTCGCCCTTGCCGATCATGGTCACGCCTTCGAAACCGAAGCGGGTGTCGCCGGAGAGAAGTTCCTTCGGCAGAGCGATCTCGGCCTTGATTTCACCCTTGGCGTTGACGTTATAGAGCGCGTGCGGAACAAGCTTGGCGCTGTCGCCTTCAGAGGCCAGCCAGAAGCCGCCCTTGCCATCAAGCGTAATGCCTTCGATGTCGAGCTTCTGAGCAGCGATGCCGTCACGCTTGACGCGCAGCACGCTGGTAATGGTGGCAGGCTTCTTCGTAGCGTCGATGGTGAAGATCGACGGCTGGTTGCCATAGACCGAGTCGGAGACGGCATAGAGAATGCCGGGCTTCTCGGCATCGCCGACCAGGCCGGAAAGAGCGCCCCAGCCGATCGGCGCGCCGTCGACGGTGGCGGAAACGAGCTGCGGATAGGCAGCCGTACCTTCAGCACGCTCATAAAGCATGACATGCGAGCGGACACCGCCGTCCTCGACCAGATCGACCTCATTGGCCGTGGCAAGAAGATTACGCGACGGAATGGCGACGGCGCCTTCCGGCGAAACGCCCGAAGGCAGGAGCTGCGTCAGCTGCGGCTCCGCACCGGTATCCTTGTAGACGGCGACCACCGAGGCGCGCTCGGCAAGAACTAAGAAATACTTCTGGCCATCGAAGGTCGCCGCTTCCAGACCCTCGGGCTCGATGCCCTTGGCCTTGGAGCGCTTTTCCGGATAGTGACCGATGGCGGCAACCGCATGTTCCAGCGAGGAGCCGGCTTCATAGAGGAGCTTGCCGGTCTTGTCGAAAATGGTGAAGCCGCGCGAACCGCCCTGCCAGTCGCCTTCATTGGCGATAACGATACGGTCATTGTCCAGCCACTTCACAGCGTCCGGCTCGCGCTTGCGGCCTTCCTGCTTGTCGGTGAACTTCAGCTGGCCGTCGGTCTTCGTGTCGATGCCTTCCAGATCAACCTTGCCGGCGGAGAAGTGCGTCTTCACCGTGCCGGTCTTGCCATCGATGATGACGATATGGTTGTTTTCCTGCAGCGTCAGAGCGATCTCGCCATTGGCGTTAATCGAGACGAATTCTGGCTCCGGATCCTCAGGGGAAATTTCGGCGAGACCGGTAACGTCAATCTTCTTCAGCGTCGCGCAGTCGGCCACGCCGTCCTTCAGGCCGACCGTTACCAGATAGCCGGCGGGCATCTGCGGCAGTGCGCCTTCGTTCACCTCTTCATCACGCTCGTTTTCGATCGCGATGGCGGCAAAGGTTTTATCAGGGGAAACGGCGACGGAATCGGGCTGGCCGCCGAGATCACAGCTTGCCTCGATCTTCTTCGTGGCGATATCGACCGTCACCAGCTTGCCGGACGGATTGGCGCGGTTTTCCGAGGTATTGACGCCGGCCAGAACCTTGAGGCCAGCAACGGCAACGGAGGTCGGCTCGCCTTCCAGCAGCAATGCGCCGCCGGCCTTGGGGGCCTTCGCGTCGGTGATGTCGATGAAACCGATGCCGCCGAGCGGGCTGTCCGAATAGATCAGCGTCTTGCCGTCTTCACTGGCGGTAACGATTTCAGCCGAGGTGACGGACTTGGCGTCCTTGTCCGCGGGAAGGTTTTTAGCCACCGGGAAAGACGCGATGCGGTTGAAAACCGGCTCGGCAGCGGCCGGGAAGGCCGCGGACGTGAGCAGAGCAGCGGTCAAAGCCATTTGAGAAAATCGGAACGCCATTTTAATCCCCCTTGGGTCCAGAAATACCCCATGGCTTCTGCGTCAAAGACATGACAGTGGCATGACATTTCCTGTCGGGAATCAAAAAGCCCGGCCATGGAGACCGGGCTTTCTTGTTTCTGCGCACATTCCGCGTATCGGAGCACCGTGTGACCGGATGGAGGCTGCACAGGCGCGCTCCCTACTTTTGTTCACATCCTGCCGGATTAAGAACCGGGCTGTCCGAAAAGCATTTCGAAAAACCGCCCGGTTTTGGGCCGGCATGAAGGCGTCAGCGCGTCAAAACATGTTTCCTCGTGAACCTGAAAAGCCGCCCGCCCGCCGCCGGGCGTTGCGGCTTTCCGGAAACCTTACGAGTTGACGGCGTCCTTCAGGCCCTTGCCTGCGGAAAACTTCGGTACGTTGCGAGCCGGGATATCGACTTCAGCACCCGTAGAAGGGTTACGGCCCTTGGAGGCTTCACGGCGGCTAACGGAGAAGCTGCCGAAGCCAGCGAGGCGAATGTCGCCACCGTTCTTCAGTTCGCTCTGTACGGTTTCGAATACGGCATCAACAGCGGAAGCAGCATCTGCCTTCGTGAGACCAGCCTTTTCGGCAACAGCAGAGACGAGCTCGTTCTTGTTCATGTTTCCACCCCTTTCAATGGTTTGAAACGACTCGGAATTAAGCCGGCGCAGAATACGTTTGCATCCGCGCGCAGCAACCCAAAAGCGCTGGAATCGCCTGAAAAACAAGGGGTCTGCGATTTTTTTCACAAAAAAGGCCGACATTTCTGCCGGCCTTCCACATATTCGTGCCAAATTCGCATCACTTGCGCGCAGCTGAGCGGAGGATACGCCTTCCGACACCTAACATATTGAATCTATGCAGCACCCGTCGCGAAAGGCGATTCCCGCCCCTCGCGACGAAGCATGTATCAATGTGCGATGGTCTGGCTGCCGTCATCAACACCTTCGACCGTTGCGATCACAGGCGTTTCGATGCTGCCGTCCCACTCGATGGGTTCCGGCTGGCGGATCAGGGCGTGCCTGATGACCTCGCCCATGCGCGAAACCGGGATGATTTCCATCTCGTTCTTCACATTGTCCGGAATCTCCGCCAGATCCTTGGCGTTCTCTTCCGGGATCAGTACCTTCTTGATGCCGCCGCGAAGGGCTGCGAGCAGCTTTTCCTTCAGGCCGCCGATCGGCAGCACGCGACCACGAAGCGTGATCTCGCCCGTCATCGCCACATCCTTGGAGACCGGAATGCCGGTCATGATGGAGACGATGGCGGTTGCCATGGCAACACCGGCGGACGGTCCGTCCTTCGGGGTTGCCCCTTCCGGAACGTGGACGTGGATGTCGCTCTTGTCGAAGCGCGGCGGCTCGATGCCGAAGTCCACGGCGCGCGAGCGGACATAGGATGCCGCCGCCGAAATGGATTCCTTCATCACTTCCTTGAGGTTGCCGGTCACCGTCATGCGGCCCTTGCCCGGCATCATCACGCCTTCGATGGTGAGCAGCTCACCGCCAACTTCCGTCCAGGCAAGACCGGTGACGACACCGACCTGATCCTCGCGCTCGGCCTCGCCATGGCGGAACCGCGGAACGCCCAGATAATCCGGAACGTTGGCTGCGGTGACTTCCACGGACTTGACCTTGCCCTTGATGATCTCGGTCACGGCCTTTCGTGCCAGCTTCATCAGCTCGCGCTCGAAGCTGCGCACGCCCGCCTCGCGGGTGTACTGCTGGATCACGATCATCAGAGCGTCATCGCTGACCGAGAACTCTTCCGGACGCAGGGCATGTTCCTTGATCGCCTTCGGCAACAGGTGACGCTTGGCGATTTCGCGCTTTTCGTCTTCGGTGTAGCCGGCGATGCGGATCACTTCCATACGGTCCATCAGGGGACCCGGAATGTTCAGCGTGTTGGCCGTGGTAACGAACATCACGTCGGACAGGTCGTATTCCACTTCAAGGTAGTGATCCATGAAGGTGGAGTTCTGTTCCGGATCGAGAACCTCCAGCAGTGCGGAAGACGGATCGCCACGGAAATCCATGCCCATCTTGTCGATCTCGTCGAGCAGGAAGAGCGGATTGGACTTCTTGGCCTTCTTCATTGACTGCACGATCTTGCCAGGCATGGAGCCGATATAGGTACGGCGGTGACCGCGGATTTCCGCCTCGTCACGCACGCCGCCCAGCGCCATGCGCACATATTCGCGGCCGGTCGCCTTGGCGATCGACTTGGCGAGCGAGGTCTTGCCGACGCCGGGAGGGCCGACGAGGCACAGGATGGGGCCGCGAATCTTCGAGGCGCGCGCCTGCACGGCGAGATATTCGACGATGCGTTCCTTGACCTTGTCGAGACCGAAATGATCCTGATCAAGGATTTTCTCGGCCGCGTTGAGGTCGGCCTTGATCTTCGACTTCTTGCCCCAGGGCAGGCCGAGCAGCCAGTCCAGATAGTTGCGCACGACGGTCGCTTCCGCAGACATCGGGCTCATCTGGCGAAGCTTCTTCATTTCCGCTTCGGCCTTTTCCTTGGCCTCCTTGGAAAGCTTGGTCTTGGCGATGCGCTCTTCCAGTTCGGCCATCTCGTCACGGCCGTCCTCGCCGTCGCCGAGTTCCTTCTGGATCGCCTTCATCTGCTCGTTCAGGTAATATTCGCGCTGGGTCTTCTCCATCTGGCGCTTGACGCGCGAGCGGATACGCTTCTCGACCTGCAGCACGGAAATCTCGCCCTCCATGAAGCCGAGCGCCTTTTCAAGCCGCTGCTTCACGCTGACGGTTTCCAGCATTTCCTGCTTTTCGGTGATCTTGATCGACAGGTGCGAAGCGACCGTATCAGCGAGCTTCGAATAATCGTCGATCTGGCCAGCAGCGCCGACAACCTCGGGCGAAATCTTCTTGTTGAGCTTCACATAGCTCTCGAACTCCGAAACGACCGAACGCGAGAGCGCCTCGATCTCCACCGGATCTTCGGCAGGCTCCTGCAACGGCGTCGCGGTGGCTTCATAGAAGTCTTCACGGCCGGTGTAGCTGTCGATCTGGGCGCGGCCCTTGCCTTCCACCAGCACCTTCACGGTGCCGTCGGGAAGCTTCAGAAGCTGCAGGACATTGGCGACCGTGCCGACCTTGTGGATGGCTTCGGGAGCCGGATCGTCATCGCTGGCGTTGATCTGGGTAACAAGCATGATCTGCTTGTCCGAACCCATGACTTCCTCGAGCGCACGAATGGATTTTTCCCGCCCGACGAACAGGGGAACGATCATATGCGGGAAAACGACAATGTCGCGCAGGGGAAGTACCGGATAGGTACCACCAGATGCCGCAGACGTGATGTTCGTCATATCATTTCCTTTCATGGTCCCTTTCGGGACACTTTGCCGGACAGCTTGGGGCATCCGGCACATTCATTTCTCGAGACTGAAAGTGGAGTTTCGAAACACCGATTTCAAGTCGCCGGAACAGACGATCCCGCTGAGCGGCAGAACCGTGAAATTCAACAAAACCCAGCGCCGGCTAGTACTCCCGACATTTCCGGTTATCCCTCAGGATCAGGAACCGGGTCGCCGACGGGAATTCACATTTCCGTCATATCGCGCTGCAAATCAGTTGTAAGACTTTATCAGCAAAGCGCAATCCGCTCCAAACGCAAAATCGGGCTTCGCCAAGTTAGGCGCAAGTTTCACACCCGACCACAACAGAAAAGGCCCGCACGGGATGCGGGCCTCTTGATTTCATCAAAGTACCGGACCGGCCGATCAGGCCGAAACGTTGGTCTTTTCTTCCTGACGATCCGCATAGATGTAGAGCGGACGGGCGACGCCGCTGACGACGTCGTTGGAAATAACCACTTCGCGCACACCTTCCAGCGTCGGCAGTTCGAACATGGTATCCAGCAGGATCTTTTCCATGATCGAGCGCAGGCCGCGGGCGCCGGTCTTGCGGGTGATCGCCTTGCGGGCGATTTCGCGCAGAGCGTCCTCGTGGAAGGTCAGTTCCACGTCTTCCATCTCGAACAGACGCTGATACTGCTTGACCAGCGCGTTCTTCGGCTCGGACAGGATCTGGATCAGCGCATCCTCGTCGAGGTCCTCCAGCGTCGCCAGAACCGGCAGACGGCCGATGAATTCCGGAATGAGGCCGAACTTCACCAGGTCTTCAGGCTCCAGCTCGCGCAGAACCTCACCAACGCGGCGATCGTCTTCCGCCTTGACGGTCGCACCGAAGCCGATCGAGGTCTTTTCACCACGGGCCGAGATGATCTTGTCGAGGCCGGCAAAAGCGCCGCCGCAGATGAACAGGATGTTGGTCGTATCCACCTGCAGGAATTCCTGCTGCGGATGCTTGCGGCCGCCCTGCGGCGGAACGGAAGCGACCGTGCCTTCCATGATCTTCAGAAGCGCCTGCTGAACGCCCTCGCCCGACACGTCACGCGTGATGGACGGGTTGTCCGACTTGCGGGAAATCTTGTCGACTTCGTCGATATAGACGATGCCGCGCTGTGCGCGTTCGACATTGTAATCCGCAGACTGCAACAGCTTCAGGATGATGTTTTCCACGTCCTCGCCGACATAACCGGCTTCGGTCAGCGTCGTTGCGTCCGCCATGGTGAAGGGAACGTCGATGATGCGGGCGAGCGTCTGGGCAAGATAGGTCTTGCCGCAACCCGTCGGACCGACGAGCATGATGTTCGACTTCGCAAGCTCGACATCGCCGTTCTTGGAGGCGTGCGCGAGGCGCTTGTAGTGGTTGTGAACGGCCACCGACAGGATTTTCTTCGCCTGCTTCTGGCCGATGACATACTCGTCGAGGATCTTGATGATGTCCTGCGGGGTGGGAACACCCTCGCGCGACTTCACCATCGACGTCTTGTTCTCCTCGCGGATGATGTCCATGCACAATTCGACGCATTCATCGCAGATGAATACCGTCGGTCCGGCAATGAGTTTCCGGACTTCGTGCTGGCTCTTGCCGCAGAATGAACAATAGAGTGTATTCTTAGAGTCGCCGCCGTTGCTGCCGCTGACTTTGCTCATATCTCTTTCCTTCCAGCACGCCGCAGGTCCGCCAAACGGATCGCGGTCAACTTACCGCCCGCCGATACGGCAGCCCTTGGGGTGCATCGCCGTATCCGCCTCGTTTCCCGGGGTACTAACCGGTATCAGATACATGAGCTGACAACCGGCTGCAACGAATTCCCCATCAAACCAAAGGCCACGTCATAAAAATTCAACATAGCCTTTATATATACTAATATCGCTTTCTGTTGCGGTTGAAAGCCCCGAAATTACTTTTGCGGGTTCAAACAAACGTCAAAAAGCGGCGCGCCTCAATTCGCGGCGGCGCCTTCGATTTCCTGGCGCGAGGTCAGGATCTTGTCGATCACGCCCCAGTCCTTCGCCTCGTCTGCATCCATGAAATGGTCGCGATCAAGGGTTTTTTCAACCTCTTCGAGCGTGCGGCCGGTATGCTTCACGTAGACTTCATTCAGGCGACGCTTCATCTTGATGATGTCACGGGCATGGCGCTCGATATCCGATGCCTGCCCCTGGAAACCGCCCGACGGCTGGTGAACCATGATGCGGGCGTTCGGGGTGGCGAAGCGCATTCCCTTTTCCCCGGCAGCCAGAAGCAGCGAGCCCATGGATGCGGCCTGACCGACGCAGAGCGTGGAAACCGCAGGGCGGATGAACTGCATCGTATCGTAGATCGCCATGCCGGCGGTCACGACGCCACCCGGCGAATTGATGTAGAGCGCGATTTCCTTCTTCGGGTTTTCAGCCTCGAGGAAAAGAAGCTGCGCGCAGACGAGCGACGCCATCTGGTCTTCCACCGGACCGGTGAGGAAAATGATGCGTTCCTTGAGAAGACGGGAAAATATGTCGTAGGAGCGTTCGCCGCGATTGGTCTGCTCTACGACCATCGGCACCAGAGCCATGGCGGTATCAACTGGATTTTTCATGTCCGTCCTTTGTCAAACTCTGCCCTTCGCGGAAAACCGCTCCGGAATCACTTCTAACCTTCATACTCCCTACATAGAGTGTCCCTGCCCCGTACTTCAAGACACGAAGCCGCATATCCTTAACGGCTCAACAGCGTTTGCAGGCCGTCGGGGGCCGGCTTGGCAAGGGTTTCGAACCGGGCGGGGCCGGCCGAGCCTCTTTCCCTCACCGCCACCATTTTTTTACTATGGCGCGCGACGGGGGCAAAAATCGCCCGCCATACACAGATATAACTTCTCACCGGCAAGAACTCGTTAGTATTTGCTGCTGATACTGGCCAGCGAATTTCCGGTTCCCGTTGGGGAATGGGCCCATCCGGGCGAAATGGCAGCTCAACAATTCCAGCGGGCATAACGCACCTTGTGCGAGATGGCCCGCTTTTACCGCATGATGGCGCAGATAGGATTTTGCAATGCTGGATGCAAAGACGAGCACGCTACTGTGGGCGGCGGAAACGTTCACCCTTGCCGTGCTTTTGGGAACGCTGTGGCTGCACCGTCCTTCCCGCCGGCATAACCTCTATTTCGCCGCAGGTTTCCTCACCACGGGCATCGGCACTGTCATGGTGGCGTTTCGCGGCGATATTTCCAGTTTTCTGTCCATTCAGGTCGGCAACACGCTGGCGCTTTCCGCCTTTGGTTTCTGGCTGGCTGGCCTGCTCTGCTTCGAGCAGCGCAAACTCGGCGGCTGGGTTGCTATTCCGGCCCTGCTGTGGATCGCCGGAATGTTCGTGCCGCCCGTGCGCGAAGACATGGTCGCCCGCATCCTGCTTTATCATGCCAGCGCGGCCACGGGCTATTTCATGCTCGCGGGCGTGCTTCTGGCCAGCAGGGCGCGCGCATCTCGCAGCCGAAAGGTTCTGGCCACGATCCTGATCCTGCAGGCTTTTGCCGGAGCGATCGTCGCATCCATCGTCATCCCGGCCAATGCCGCAATCCCCAATGCCATTCCCATGACATCGGCGCTCTCCATCTCCGGCATGCTCGGCTTCACGGCGATCATCATGATCAGCGCCAAGATCATCATGGAAGACACGGAGATTCGTCTCCACCGCCTCGCCATGACCGATCATCTGACCGGCGTTCTCAACCGGCGCGGTCTGCTGGAGGAGTTCGAGCGCATCAAGAAAAGGTCGCCGGCCTCCAGCCGTTATGTGGCGCTGGTGCTGTTCGACATCGACCATTTCAAGAAGATCAACGACAGATACGGCCATCAGTCCGGCGATGCGGTCCTCGTGCATTTCTGCAATATCGCCCAGCGTGTGATCGGCGATCGCGGCCTTTTCGTCAGAATGGGAGGCGAGGAATTCGCGCTGGTCGCCGAAGTCGAAAGCCCTTCCAGCACAGCGACGCTTGCGGAAGCCATCCGCAGCAATCTGCGCCTGTCGAAGATCAGTTCGCGTGGTGAAAGCATCGAGGTGACCACCAGCGTCGGCATCGCCGAAGCCATGATCAGGGATGCCGACCTCAACACCATGATGACCGAAGCCGACCGTGCGCTCTATGCCGCCAAGAAGGCCGGGCGCAACCGGACCGTCATCCACGTCAATTCGGCCAATGTCGTCGTGCCCGCCTCGGACCGCGACGAAAACCCGATGGACAACAATGCCGACCGCCAGGTTGCGGCGCTGAACCGGATATCCGCCATCGCCAGTCGATGACGATGTAACCATCCAGTGACAGACGGAGGGGAGTTCCCCTCCCTTCCCAAAGCGCCACGCGCGGAATAAACCATGGGCATGACAGCGACATTTCCCTTTCTCAAAATCGATCCCGCCACCCGCCGCGTTTCACTCGACGCCCGCGACCCGGCCTTCTACAACGATCCGAACCCGGTTTATGCCGCCCTGCATGGGCAATGTCCCACCTTTTACTGGGAGGAGCAGCGGCAATGGTTCTTCACCGGTTACGACCATGTCAGCGCACTTCTGCGCGACCGCCGCTTCGGACGGCAGATCCTGCATGTGGCTAGCCGCGAGGAAATCGGCCTGCCGCAACCGCTGGAACATGTGAAGCATTTCGACGCCGCCGAGCAGCATTCGCTTCTGGAGCTGGAGCCGCCGGAACACACGCGGCTGCGCACGCTCATCAACCGCGCCTTCGTTTCCCGGCATGTCGACAAGATGAAGCCGGAAATCGAGGAACTCGCCAACCGCCTGATCGATGCCTTCGAGAGCAAGGGCGAAACCGAGCTGCTCTCCTCTTATGCCGATATCATCCCGGTGACGATGATCGCCCGCATGATCGGCATTCCCGAAGAGATGGGGCCGCAGCTTCTGAAATGGTCGCATGCCTATGTCGGCATGTACATGTTCAAGCGCACGCCCGAGGACGAGCTTCTGGCCGACAGGGCCGCGCATGAATTTTCAGACTATGTGCGCAGCGTGATCGCCGAGCGGCGGGCGGAGCCGAAGGATGACCTGCTGAGCCACATGATCCATACGGAGCACAAGGGCCAGTACCTGACGGATGACGAGCTAATCTCCACCACCATCGTGCTGCTGAATGCCGGACACGAGGCGACCGTGCACCAGATCGGCAATTCCGTGCGCATCATTCTGGAAAGCGGTATCTCTCCGGAGACCCTGTTCCACGACGAGGCCGCCACGGAACGCACGGTGGAAGAAACCCTGCGCATCTGCGCCCCGGTCCATATTTTCCAGCGCTGGGTTCTGGAACCGGTCGAAATCGAAGGCGTCACATTCAAGCGCGGCGACAAGGTCAGCCTTATCCTGGCAGCCGCCAATCTCGACCCGGCAAAATTTTCCAATCCGCTGACCTTCCAGCCGGACCGGAACGAGGGCGCCAACGTCTCTTTCGGCGCCGGCATCCATTTCTGCATCGGCGCGCCGCTTGCACGGCTGGAGCTTAATCTCGCCCTGCCCCTGCTTTTCAAACGTCTGCCGGGCCTGAAGATTGCCGAGCCGCCCAAGGTCAAGGATGTCTATCATTTCCATGGCCTGGAGCGGCTCGATCTCAGCTGGTGAGGCAGAGGGAGGATGCGGCCTTAAATCTGGGCCAGACCGCCATCAACCGAGAGCTCGACGCCGGTGATATAGCTGGCCTTGGAAGACGCCAGAAACAGCACCGCCTCGGCGATTTCGTCGGGGTCGGCCATACGGCCGATCGGTGCTGCATCCTTCAGATAGGCCTTGAAACCGGCGATCTTCTCATCGTCCATTTTCAGGCCATTCTCCATGATTGGCGTGCGGGTGACGCCGGGGCTCACCGTATTGACGCGGATTTCCCGCGCTTTCAGATCATTGGCAAAACTGCGGGCGAATGAGCGAACTGCCGCTTTCGAAGCATTGTAGGCGCTCAGCTTTTCCATACCCTTGTTGCCGACGATCGACCCGGTCAATACGATCGAACCGCCGTCCTTCAGCACCGGCAACAACGTCTGCACCGTGTAAAACACGCCCTTCACGTTGATGTCGAAAATCCGGTCGTAAAGCGCTTCATGGGTTGCGCCAAGATCGTTGTTCTCGGCGATGCCGGCATTTGCGACCAGCACATCCACCTTTCGCCCGTCGGCTTCTATGCGGGCCTTGAGCTGTTCCAGATCCGAAAGCTTGGCAACATCGGAAACGAAGCCGATTACCCGCTCCCCGAGCTTGGCGACGGCGCCATCGAGATTGGCTGAATTGCGGCCAGTCACATAGACCGCAGAGGCTCCGCCTTCCAGAAACAACCTGGCGACTGAAAAGCCGATGCCTGTCGATCCGCCCGTGACGACGACCACCTGCCCGCTGAATAGTCCAGACATTGCAAACTCCATGAATATCGTAATTTCCGAATTACCATAATTCGGTATTTCGGTTTTATTGAAATATTGAAGCTTGTCAATCCATATGCTACAGGCGGTCCATGGTTCAGTTTTTTCATCCCGCTCGCGAGGACATATCGCTTACCGCCGTGCTGTCCGCCCTTGGCGAGCCCGCGCGCATGGGCATCATCCGCAAATTATGGGTGTCGGAAGCCGGGCAGAATTGCGGTGCGGCAGCCCCCTGTCAGGATATGCCGCGCTCCACCCTTTCCAGCCATATGCGTGTCCTGCGTGAGGCAGGATTGATCCGCACCCACAAACAGGGCGTCGAAAATATCAGCGTTGTGCGCATTGAGGACATGGAAGCCCGTTTTCCCGGACTGCTTCCATCAATTCTCAAATTCGATGAGCAATAAGCACCAGACCGTATCCGGCCTCAGAGCCGGATGACGTAGTCCTTGCGTGTCGTTTCCACCACTTCCCACGTGCCGGTAAAGCCCGGGCGCAGGATAACACGGTCACCCTGTCTGAGATCGCGAGGCGCACCGCCGTCTTCGGTCAGGATGGAATGACCTTCGAGAATGTTGAAATATTCCCATTCGTCATAAACCACCCGCCATTTGCCGGGGGTGGATTGCCAGATACCGGCATAGATGCCGCCGGCAGCTTCCTCGAGATTCCATGTGGTGAATCTCGGATCGCCGGAGATCAGCCTTTCCGGCGCGGGCGCGCCGTGCTCCACCTCGGTGGTATCATCAAAGGACAGAAAATTCGCCATGACATCCGGATCCATCAAATGTGGTTGGTAAAATAGCTTTGCTCATTTGTGAGCGCTTCGTCAAACGTCTTCAACTTCATTCACAACTTAAAATTGATTTTATGGGTGGAGAGCACTTGCTCGTTGCCCCCTTTCCCGTCGCGGCCTCGCAGCGGGAGAAGATGCCGTTCACTCCATCCTTGTCCAGCCAAAAACCAGCCAGGTGTATTTCGACTTCTTGTCGGGTTCGGCGGTGTAGGTCATCTGTATATCGCCGTCCTTCGCATAAATATCGAGCCTGGGCGCCGTATCCAGCTTCAGCCAAAGCGAACTCTTGTTGAAAGACCATGTTCCGCACCAGACGCATGAACCTGAGGGATCACCGGCCTGATGGAAATTGTAACGACCGTCCGCTGTGATCTCCAGATAGTCGAACGTGGAGTAAAATGTCGTCACCGTCTCCTGGAACAGTGTCGCATCCGCTTCCTGCTGGGAGGTCGGCGCGGTCTTCATATCGCGCGGCGGGCGACTGGTCGCACCGCTGAGTTTCCACTTTCCGACGAAATCCTTCTGAGTCGGGAAATATTCCGCTTCCGCCTTTGCCGGCGAAACCGAAGCGACGACAGGTATATCAGCCATACCCGCGACCCCGATCGCAAGGAGAAGGGTGACGATGCGGAGCATTCCGGTTCGGTTTTTCATATGGCCTATCTTTCGCGATGGGAGTGCAAGGGCCTGTTCTAGGCAGATTCGACGCTCCCGGTAAGATGGTGGCCGATGAATGGAAGCGGCGCGCCGTTCGTCCGCCTGGCGCGCCAACCGCTTCCAGCACTGGCACCGGGCTTTTCCGTAAAGCGAAATGACACGCTCAGTTTGCCGCTGATTTCGCCAGCGCAATCAACAGGAAAATCACCGCGAACAACTTGATGGGCGGTCGCCCAAGGACCTCACCGGCGCTCGGCGCGCCGAAAACCCCTTGTTTCATGGTTTTCCAGCGGCCGCACAATCACACTAGATATCATCGGGCGTCACGCGAGTACCAAACCCGCATGACGAACCACGTCACAGCTTGGCAAGCGACTGTTCGAGATCGGCGATGATGTCCTTGACGTCCTCGATGCCGATCGACAAACGCACCACATCCGGCCCTGCGCCAGCGGCCGTCTGCTGTTCAGGCGTCAGCTGCGCATGGGTGGTGGAGGCCGGGTGGATGACGAGGGAGCGCGTATCGCCGATATTGGCGAGATGGGAGAAGAGCTGCAGCCCTTCCACCAGCGCCTTGCCGGCCGCATAACCGCCCTTGACGCCGAAAGTGAAGACGGAGCCTGCGCCCTTTGGCGAATATCGCTGCTGGAGGGCATGGTTTTCGCTGTCCTCCAGCCCGGCATAATGCACCCAGCTAACTTTGGGATGCGCCTTCAGCCATTTGGCGACGGCGAGCGCATTGTCGGAATGGCGCTGAACGCGCAGCGGCAGCGTCTCGATGCCCGTCAGGATGAGGAAGGCGTTGAAGGGCGAAATGGCCGGGCCGAGGTCGCGCAATCCCAGAACACGGCAAGCGATGGCGAAGGCGAAATTGCCGAAGGTCTGATGCAGCACGACGCCGGAATATTCCGGTCGGGGCTGCGACAGCGCCGGATATCTGTCCGTCGCCGACCAGTCGAAGGTTCCGCCGTCAACGATGATGCCGCCCATGGAATTGCCGTGACCGCCAAGGAATTTCGTCAATGAATGCAGCACGATGTCAGCGCCGTGTTCCAGCGGCCGCAGCAGATAGGGGCTCGCCATGGTGTTGTCGACGATCAGCGGCAGGCCATGCCGGTGGGCGACATCGGCAATCGCGGCGATATCCACGAAAGTACCGCCGGGATTGGCAAGGCTTTCGATGAAGACGGCGCGGGTACGGTCGTCGATCTGCGCCTCGAAGCTGGTGGGATCGGTGGCGTCAGCCCAGCGCACCTGCCAGTCGAAACCCTTGAAGGCGTGACCGAACTGGTTGATCGAACCACCATAAAGCTGGCGGGCGGCGACGAAATTGTCGCCGGGCTGCAGGAGCGTATGGAAGACCAGCAATTGCGCGGCATGGCCGGACGCGACGGCAAGCGCCGCCGTGCCGCCTTCCAGCGCCGCCACGCGCTCTTCCAGAACAGCCTGGGTGGGGTTCATGATGCGGGTGTAGATATTGCCGAACTCTTTTAATCCGAACAGGGCGGCAGCGTGATCGGCGTCGCGAAAAGCAAAGGCCGTCGTCTGATAAATGGGTGTCGCACGCGCGCCGGTGGTCGGATCAGGTTGTGCGCCCGCGTGGACGGCCAGCGTTGAAAACCCAGGATTGCTGCTCGGCATGATGTTTCCTCCAGTGGAATTTTGAAGGGATCATAATGCCTTGCCGCCAAATGATAAGTCCGATCCGTACCAACTATCGCACAATATTGAGACGCGGATACTCAATTGCAGGGCAGCGGTCCATCACAACCTCCATGCCATAGGCTTCAGCCTTGGCGGCGGCATTGTCATCGCGAACGGAAAGCTGGCCCCAGATCACCGATGGTCGCTCGGGCAGCAATATCGCCTCTTCGACGATTGCCGATAAATATTCCCGTGCGCGAAAAACATCGATCATGTCCACCGGCTCGGGAATATCGGCGAGCCTGGCGTAGACCTTCTGTCCCAATATCTCCTTACCCGCCTGGCCGGGATTGACCGGAAATACACGATAACCCTTGGACAGCAGGAAGCGCATGACGCCGTGGCTCGGCCTGTCCGGATTGGGCGAAGCGCCGAGCAGGGCGATGGTTTTGACGCCAGTCAGAATTTTTCTGAGGTAGTCGGGCTCGTAACGATCATGCTGCATGTCAACTTATCCCTTTTGGAAGGTCACATGGTTAGAAGAATACCAATGCAGGTGCGCCATTTAAAAGCTCCGCGAGCACAGCCTCTCCTGCATAATTCCACCGACGCATTCCTGACACTGCGGATTGCGCCTGCCTTCCCCATCTAGGAAGCTTCACTGCCATCTTGAACCCCTGCCCGGCCGAAAATCACCACCGCGACAGACCCATCGTCGCTCAGCGGCACGTTTTCGTCCACGCAAAATGATTTCACCAAAATACCAGAATCCCGGTTGTATTGACTAATCTTGTCCAGTTTTCAAAATGGCGCAAACCGGCACAAAAGCGGCTCAAACAACATTAGCGTGCAAGTTATGCGCCCTTCGTCTCCTGTTTGTTTTCATTCCGTTCGCAGATGAATTAGAGCTATCTAATTTTCAGAAAGTTATTCTGTAAATCAATCTATATACAAGTCTGCAACGTTACAGCAAGACGTTATAGGCATATATGAAATTTCTTTTCACGCACCTGCCATCCAATTGATACACCTTCCAACCGAAGTGCCCAGCGGAGTTTTTTGACAAAAAAGCTGGTATCCAGACACGAACACGCTCCGAAGCGAAACCACAAGCTGTGCGCCCAGCGCTCATGCCACCCTCTGACGGATGAAATCCTGAGCAGAATGCCACATCGCGCCAGCGCAAAATCATTCCGCAACCCCACGACATGCACAAAGTAGAAATTTTACGCGTGTTGCAATATTAGCCGCCGTCACACATCGCTTGCGGGACGTTCCACGGGCGCAAAACGCTCAATCGAACAATTCGGAAGGTCGCGTCGCCCTCACCGAAAATCGATTCCGGTTTTCAGGCCGATGCTGTAGGTTGCCCAAAGTAGCCCGCGAGCGAGTCTCTATTGTGACATTTGACATTCTTCTTCTGGTGCTCCTGGGCGCGATGCTGCATGCCGGATGGAATGCGCTGGTCAAATCCGGTTCCGACAAATCACTCGATGCCTCGCTGATCGCGGCGGGGGCTGCGGCCTGTTCGTTGCCGTTTCTGCCCTTCCTGCCCTTCCCCGCGCCGGTCGCCATTCCCTTCCTGATCGCTTCGGCCGTTCTACAATTCGCCTATTTTCGCCTTGTCGCCGCCGCCTATACGATCGGCGATATCGGCCTTGTCTATCCCGTCATGCGCGGTGTAGCTCCCTTGATCGTCGCGGCGACAAGCAGCCTGTTCCTGAGCGAGGTTCTAAGCCCGCTGGCCCTTGCCGGAATCGCGATCATCTCCGGCGGCATCCTGACACTCGTATTCGAGGCAAGGCGTGGCGGCGGCAAGGCTATTCTGGTCGCGTTGCTCAACGCCTTCGTGATCGCGTCCTACACCTTCGTCGACGGCGTCGGCGCAAGACTTTCCGGCAACGCCATCTCCTATACGCTCTGGATGTCGCTTCTGCCGCCGGTGCTGCTTTTCGGTTTTGCCTTTTTCCAGCGCGGCGTCCGCCCAGTCGTTCAGCATGTCCGGCGCAACTGGTGGCGCGGCCTGATCGGCGGCGGCGGTTCCATTCTCTCCTATGGGCTTGCGCTTTACGCCATGACGAAGGCGCCCGTCGCCGTCGTCGCGGCGCTGCGGGAAACCTCCATTCTCTTCGCGCTGGTAATCTCCGTGGTGATCCTCAAAGAGCGCGCCAGCATCTGGCGTTATCTCGCCGGAGGCATCATTGCAGCGGGCGTTCTGGTGATGCGGCTGGGATAAAACGGGGTCGCTTGATGAGGTAAAATAATACCCCATTATCAAGTCATTGTTTTTACTATATTATTTTTACGAACTCCAAAATTCGTCATATTGACGCTTTCGCTCGCGCACCGTATAAGCGCGCCAGATCGGATTCCAGCCGGAATAGGGTCATTTGCGGTTGCCCTTGATGGCAACCAAACCAAGCAACAAGAAACGCCCGTATGCTCTTTCATGAAGAGGATGACGGGTCCACGTTAGAAAGTGAAATCTATGTCTACTTTCGTTCAGAAGCCCGCTGAGGTGGAGAAGAAGTGGGTCATCATCGACGCCGAAGGCCTCGTTGTTGGTCGCCTCGCCACCATCGTTGCAACCCGCCTGCGCGGCAAGCACAAGGCTACCTACACCCCCCACGTTGATGATGGCGACAACGTCATCGTTATCAACGCGGAAAAGGTTGCCTTCACCGGCAACAAGTACTCCGACAAGAAGTACTACTGGCACACCGGTCACCCGGGTGGCATCAAGGAGCGTACGGCTCGCCAGATCATCGAAGGCCGCTTCCCGGAGCGCGTCGTTGAAAAGGCCATCGAGCGCATGATCCCGCGCGGCCCGCTCGGCCGTCGCCAGATGAAGAACCTGCGCGTTTACGCCGGCTCGAACCATCCGCACGAAGCACAGCAGCCCACCGTTCTCGACGTGGCCGCGCTTAACAAGAAGAACGTAAGGAGCGCCTGATAATGGCCGATCTTTCCTCTCTGAAAGACCTCGCCCCGGCATCGGAAGCTTCGGCTCCCGTGCACGTCCGCAAGGTTGATACCCTCGGCCGCTCCTACGCGACCGGCAAGCGCAAGAACGCCGTAGCCCGCGTATGGGTGAAGGCCGGTTCTGGCAAGATCATCATCAACGGCCGCGATTTCACCACGTATTTCGCACGTCCGGTTCTGCAGATGATCCTCCAGCAGCCGCTGGTCGCAGCTGCCCGCTCCGGTCAGTTCGACATCATTGCAACGGTTGCAGGCGGCGGTCTTTCCGGCCAGGCCGGCGCCGTACGTCACGGCGTTTCCAAGGCGCTCACCTACTTCGAACCGGGCCTGCGCTCCGTTCTGAAGAAGGGTGGCTTCCTGACCCGCGACAGCCGCGTTGTCGAGCGTAAGAAGTACGGTAAGGCCAAGGCCCGCCGTTCGTTCCAGTTCTCCAAGCGCTAATCGCTTCTCGGAACGGTTCGTTCAGAACTTCGAAAGGCGGGGCTTCGGCTCCGCCTTTTTTCATGTCTCGTCCCTTGTTTTTTCGGCGCGAAGACAGCACCTTCAGCGCAAAACGCGATGGGGTGACATATGCCGGCCAAAACAATCGACCATGCCTTTTCCGCCACTACGCTGACATCTGCCGCCACCGACCCGACCCACGCGGGTGCGCTATCCTTCATGCGGCGCAAATATACAAAGAACCTCAAGGGCGTATCGACTGCCATCTGGGGCATTCCCTTCGATGCAGCCACCTCCAACCGGCCGGGCGCGCGCTTCGGGCCGCAGGCGATCCGCCGGGCTTCGGCGATTTTCGACAACGACCCGCAATATCCCTTCGCGCGCGATCTCTTCGCCCATATGCCGACCATCGATTACGGCGACTGCCTGCTCGACTACGGCAACCACTGGAAAACGCCTGATACGATCGAAAAGGAAGCGCGCCGGATCATCTCCAAGACGGATTATCTGCTGACGCTCGGCGGCGATCATTTCATTACCTGGCCGCTTCTGAAGGCGCATGTCGCCAAACACGGGCCGTTGGCGCTGGTGCAGTTCGATGCGCATCAGGACACCTGGTTTGATGACGGCAAGCGCATCGACCACGGGTCCTTCGTGGCGCGCGCCGTGCGCGACGGGCTGATCGACCCCGACCGTTCAATCCAGATCGGCATCCGCACCCATGCGCCTGACGATTTCGGCATTCGCATTCTCCATGGTTACGAGGTGGAGGAAATGCGGGCAAGCGATATCGCCTCGCTGATCGTCAAGCACACGGCAGGCATGCCCGCCTATCTGACCTTCGATATCGATTGCCTCGATCCAGCCTTCGCACCGGGAACCGGCACGCCAGTCGCCGGCGGACCGACGAGTGCGAAAATTCTCTCGGTCCTGCGCGGGCTTGGCCAGCTGGATATTCGCGGTTCCGACGTCGTAGAAGTCGCGCCCGCTTACGACCATGCTGATATTACCGCCATTGCCGGAGCCACCGTTGCAATGTATATGCTTGGCCTGCGTGCCGAACGGCTGGCGAAGGCCGGCTGACAAGGAAAACGGCGCTTACCGAACTGATTCCGAATACTCTCGCAACCCTTTGAAAAGTCAGGACAAGGATATGACAGCGAAGATCTTCATCGATGGCGAACACGGCACCACGGGTCTGCAGATCCGCACGCGCCTTGCCGGTCGCCGCGATATAGAGCTGCTGTCCATACCCGAAGCCGAGCGCCGCAATGCGGCGATGCGCGAGGATATGCTCAACAACGCCGACATTTCGATCCTCTGCCTGCCCGACGACGCCTCGAAAGAAGCCGTGTCCATGGTGGCCGGCAACAACAATGTCCGCATCATCGATACCTCGACCGCCTATCGCGTCCATCAGGACTGGGCTTATGGCTTTGCCGAAATGGATAAGGAGCAGGGCGAAAAAGTTCGTTCCGCCCGCCTCGTCGCCAATCCGGGCTGCTACCCGACCGGCGCGATCGCCCTTCTGCGCCCGCTGCGCGCCGCAGGCCTCCTGCCCGACGGTTATCCGGTCAGCGTCAATGCGGTTTCCGGCTACACCGGCGGCGGCAAGCAGATGATCGCACAGATGGAAGACCAGAGCCGCGATGACTCAATCAGCGCCAATAACTTCCTTTATGGCCTGACGCTCAAGCACAAGCATGTGCCGGAGATGACCATTCACGGCCAGCTCGACCGTGCACCGCTGTTTTCGCCCTCCGTCGGTCGTTTCCCGCAGGGCATGATCGTGCAGGTACCGTTGTTTGCTGCTGACCTGAAGGAAGGCGCGACCATCGAAACGATCCATGCGGCGCTGAGCGCCCACTATGCGGGACAGGACATCGTCAGCGTGGTGCCGCTTGCCGAAAGCAAGGGCCTCGCGCGCATTGACGCCGAGGAACTGGCGGGCAAGGACACGATGAAGCTCTTCGTTTTCGGCACGCCGGGCGGCGAGCATATCAATCTCGTCGCGCTGCTCGACAATCTCGGCAAGGGCGCCTCCGGCGCTGCCGTCCAGAACATGGAACTGATGCTTTCCGCATGAGATTTGCATGAGCAATACCACGCCATCTTTTCCGGCCTCGTGGAATATCGAGGCCGCAAAACGCATCGCCGATACACCAGCCGGCATCGTTTACGAATTGACGCGCAAGGACGGTTCCCTTGCCATTGCCAAGGTTCTGAAGAAGAAAGTGCTGAAAGACAGCCTTCGCGGTGCGGATTTCATCGCATGGCGCGCAGGTGTCGGCTGCGTGGAACTGCTCGACCGCTCGGACGACATTCTGCTGATGGAACATGCCGGAACAGAGACCCTGCGCGACGTGCTGTTCCGCGACGGCAATGACGACGCCACGACGGAAATCGCCGCCGATGTCCTGCTTCGATATCATCAGCCATCGCAACAGACGCCGCCCTCAAGCCTGCTGACGCTGCCGCTCTATTTCGAAAGCCTGTTCCGCAAGGCCGAACAGGACCGCACTGACGGCGTGGAAAGCCCCTATATCGAGGCGGCCACCCTTGCGCAGGAACTGATCGGCAAGCAGCGGGATATCAAGCCGCTGCACGGCGATCTGCACCATGAGAACATCATGCGCAGTGAACGCGGCTGGATCATCATCGACCCCGCAGGTCTGATCGGCGACGCGGCATTCGACGTCGCCAACATGTTCTCCAATCCGCTCGACCGTTTCGACCTCACCCGCAGCGAGGCGCGCATCGCCTCCATGGCGGCGATTTTCGCGAAGACGCTGCAACGGGATGAACGGCTGTTGCTGCAATATGCCTTTGCCTATGGCTGTCTTTCGGCCACGTGGCACGAGGAGGACGATAATGCGGAAGAGCGCGACAACGAACTCGCCGTCGCGGCAACCATCAAGGCCGTCCTGAAACAGTTCTGAACAGGCTCAGAGTTTGCCAGGGAAAAGTGGAACCCGGTTTTCCCGAAAAGATAAACAAAACAAAAGAATCCAGAGTCTGTCAGGTTGAGAATGAACCTGACAGACTCTAGTCCCTGATTTCGACCGAAACCGGCGCCGGATATTCGCCGATGAACCCGCGCCAGTGGGCGACGGAAAAACCAAGTACGATCAGCGCCATGCCCTGATGGGCAAGCGCGACATGAATATCCACATGCATCAAGAGCGTGGTGATGCCGAGCGCCGCCTGAATGGAAACCAGCACGAAGAACAACACAGCGCGGCGGGCGTGTGGCGTATTCGGCAGCGCGCGCGCCATCGACACCATATGCCACAGCGTGGCGGCAAACAGCGTATAGGCGCCGAGGCGGTGGATGAACTGCACCGTCTTGGGGTTTTCGAAGAGGTTGATCCACCAGGGCTGCTGCAGGAAGAGATCGCCCGGCACCAGCGAGCCGTCCATCAGCGGCCAGGTATTATAGGAAAGGCCGGCATTCAGCCCCGCCACCAATGCGCCGAGATAGATCTGGAACAGACAGAGCACCGTCAGCAGTGCGGCAAAGCCCCTGCCCGTCTTTTCGTCGGCGGCGTCGGGCGAGTGGTGCGACAGGCCGCGCAATATCCACATGCAGCCCGCAAAGATGAGGCAGGCAATGGTCAGATGCGTGGCAAGCCGATATTGCGAGACATCCGTGCGGTTAACGAGGCCTGACGATACCATCCACCAGCCGATGAAACCCTGAAAGCCGCCAAGCGCCAGAAGGCCGACCAGCGGCAGCCGCAGGCGCTTTTCGACACGGCCGGTCAGCCAGAAGAAAGCGAGCGGCAGGGCGAAGATGAGGCCGATGGCGCGCGCAAGCAGGCGATGCGCCCATTCCCACCAGAAAATCGTCTTGAACTCGTCAAGCGACATGCCCTTGTTGATTTCCTGATATTGGGGAATGCGTTTGTAGAGCTGGAACTCTTCTTCCCATTCGGCAACGGAGAGCGGCGGGATGGCGCCGTGGATCGGCTTCCATTCGGTAATCGACAGGCCGGATTCAGTGAGTCGGGTCGCGCCGCCGACGAGGACCAGACAGACAAGCGTGAAAAGCACGACGCGCAGCCAGATACGCAGCAGGCGGCGGTCCTTTTCCTGTTTCTGCAGGGCAGCCTCCACCACTATTTCCGCAGAACCATTTGCCATCGTCATGCCGCTCGAACGCATCTTTCAGGTCTCCCTCATACAGTCATGTTGATTAGCCCCAACCGGCACCACAAAACAAGGCCTCAGGGTTTGCGGCATGCGGTCGCGGCGGTATAGTCGCGCCAGCTGTTCAATCACGGAAGATTTCATGCACCCTCGCCTCAGATCGCTCATCGGCACCATCGTCATCATCTGCCTCGTCGTCGTTTACGCCGTGGTGGCGACGGCCATTGCATCGGCGACCCTGGCGCAATCACCCTGGTGGGTGCATCTCGCTTATTTCGTATTTACCGGGGTTTTGTGGATTTTGCCGGCGATGCTGATCATCAAATGGATGGCCGGGCCTAAAAAGCAGGGCTGAGCGCCGGCCCTTATATAACACCCACAGGTCGCAATATTATAAACCGATTGTTTGCCGCTCAACGATATAGTCCGACCGAAACAACCGGAGAGAGTGAATGGCGGCTGAGGGGCCGGTCTTTATCAGCGACAAGCAAACGCCGACCGCCGTGCAAAACGAGCGGCGGAGTGCTGATCGTTTATTGATCGATCTCATCGATGACGCCGCGATCATCCGTTCCGACTGGGAGCAGCTGGAAAACGACCCGCTCAATTCGCTGCATCAGGGTTTTGGCTGGTGCTCCATCTGGGCGCAAACGCAGGACAGCGCGCTCCTGACACTTCGCGGCCGGCAGGGCGGCAAAACGATCTTCCTGCTGCCGCTCGAAATCGTGCTGGAAGGCGGCATTCGCAAGGCGCGTTTTCCAGGCGGCCGTTTCAACAATATCAATACGGGCCTTTTCTGCCCCTCTTTTGCCGAACAGGCCGGACAGGAAATCGCGGCAGCGATTGCCCGCGAGGCGCGGAAGCTGCTGCATGGCCGGGCCGATATTCTGGCTTTGCAGAACATACCGCTAACGTGGCGCGGCAGGACCAATCCTCTCTCGCATCTTGCTTCCGTCGAAAACCAGAATCCGGCCTTCCAGCTTCCCCTGCTCGAGAGCTTCGAGGCGACGCTTCGGCAGGTCAATGCCAAGAGGCGACGGAAGAAATTCCGCATCCAGAGCCGAAGGGCCGAGGAAATGGGCGGTTACAGCCATGTGATCGCGCGTTCGCCACAGGAAAGATGCGAATTGTTGCAGGCGTT
Organism: Agrobacterium sp. 719_389; assembly: GCF_900188475.1. Lineage (NCBI taxonomy): Bacteria > Pseudomonadati > Pseudomonadota > Alphaproteobacteria > Hyphomicrobiales > Rhizobiaceae > Agrobacterium > Agrobacterium sp. 719_389. The sequence continues at coordinate 15,549 of NZ_FYEM01000001.1, read as the reverse complement.
TTTCCGCCAGAAGGCCGCCCGTTTCGCCTCGCAGGGCATTCCGGATGTCTTTCGCAATCAATCGGTGAAGGATTTCTTCTACGATCTCGCCAACTTTCCCGAGACGGGGACAGGCAGCCTGCTGGAACTGCATGCCATTCGCCTGCATGGGGAAAACGAGGGCGTCATTGCCGCGATAGCCGGCCTTTCGCGCAAGCAGGATCACATCATCTGCCAGTTCGGCTCAATCGATGAGTCCGTTTCGGAACTCAGCCCCGGCGAATTGCTGTTCTGGCTGATGATCGAAAGGGCGTGTCGCGAGAAGGCTTCGATCTTCGATTTCGGCGTCGGCGACCAGCTCTACAAGCGCAGCTGGTGCCCGCTTTTTACCGTGCAGCACGATATATTCCTGCCGGTGACATTGAAGGGTCGAGCAGCGGCCTCGATCTATGTCGCCATTGCCCGGACGAAAAGCCTGATCAAATCCAATCCAGCGCTTTATGCGCTGATTCAGCGTTTTCGCGCCGGACGGCCGAAGACGGACACCGCCGCCGACTGAGCGCAGATCACGCCGCGCTCAGATGGTCCGGCTTGCGCATGCCGGTCATCGGCAATGCCTGTTCATAGCCCTCGGCAACCAGTTCACCGAGTGTCTTTTCCAGAAGTTCGCTATCCTTGCCGGGCACAGAGACGATGATTTCCGCCGGCAGGTTGCGCAGCATTTTCCCCAGGCTCGAAATCTGCACCGCGCCGCATTCGACGAGAACCGTATCATAGGCGTCGGAGAGCGCGCCGAGGATCATCGTCAGGCGATCTATGGCGCGCATGGCCTCACGCGGCTGCGCATTACCGCGCGGCACGATATGGGCGTCGGACAGGCGGTCGCTGTGAATGGTTTCACCAAAGGCGGCCGCACCCGCCAGAAGGTCCATGACACCGGGAAGCCCGGCTTCCGGCGCCATCAGCCGCGTCGGACAGGCAGACGCCGTCATATCGACGAGAACGACCGAACGACCCATCTCGGACAAAGCGCGCGCCAGCATCACAGTCGTCGTCGAACCGCTATCACCGGCTGGAGACACAATGGCGGCAACCGGCTTGGCAAGACGGGTGGCAAGGAAACCTGCGACAGCATCAATCGAAAAATCGTCAGAAGTGTCAACATCCTCTTCCACTGCCTCTTCCTTCGCAGCGGCGACATCTTCCACCGGCGAGGCCGGGATGGCAGCGGCGGCTACGGCCGGCATGCGCTTTTGTTCCTCTTCGGCGGCGGGCTGGTATGCCGCAACCGGCAGGGCCCGCGCAGCAGACGGTATAGTCTCCTGATGCACGGCAACAGGCTGTTCCGGCACCTCCGTTGCCTTGTCCGGATCGGCTGGAGCACGCGAAGGGGAAGGTGGATCGGAGAGCGGCGGAACCTGGTTCCGGCCCATCGGTTTCAAAGCCCGGCCGGTGAAAAGCTCCACCAGCATGACCACGATGCAGGACAGCAGAAAGGCCGCCAGCGTGACGACGATGGTAATCGCGCCGGTCTTCGGGAAATAGGGTTCGCGCGGCTCCACCGCCGTCGAGATGACACGCGCATCGGCCGGCGTGGAATCCACCGAGCCGGCGCGCGACGTCGCTTCCCGGTAACGGGCAAGATAGGTTTCCAGAAGCTGCCTCTGCGCCGAAGCTTCCCGCTCCAGATCGTTTAGGCCCACCTGCTGTTCACCCGCACGCACGCTTTCCGATTTCAGCATGTTCAGTTGCTGGACCAGCTGCCGTTCCCGCAGACGCGAAACATTGGCCTCGTTTTCGAGACTTGCCAGTACCTTGCGGGTTTCTTCCTGAATCTGCCGCTGTATGCCGTCGAGCTGGTTGCGCAGCGCCCGAATGCGCGGATGGCCTTCCAGCATCGAAGACGAGAGATCGGAAATCTGGCTGCGGATCGTGGTTTCGTTTTCCTTCAGCCTCTGGATCGTCGGGGAACTGACGACATCGGGGAAAGTATCAAGCGGACGGCCGTTGGCAAGCGCGCTGCGCACGCCTTCCGCCCGCGCCTCCGCATTGGCGCGCTCCCCACGGATGCGGCCAAGTTCGGTTGAGATATCGCTGAGCTGGCGGGTGGCGAGGGTTTCGCCCTGCCCCGCCGAAAGAAGATCGGACGAGGCCCGATAATCCGCGACCTTCCTGTCGGCGTCGCGCACCTTTTCACGCAGATTGGCGATTTCCGGCTCCAGCCAGCGCGCCGCTTCCGTGCTTGTATCCAGTTTCGCGCCGCTCTGCAGGGCGATATAGGCCTTCATCATCTCATTGGGGATGGCGGCGGCAAGCTTGGGGTCCTGCGAGGAGAACTCGACCGTGATGACGCGTGAGCTTTCAACCTGATAGACCTGAAGCTTCTCCCGGAAGGCCTTCAGCACCCGCTCTTCGGGCAGCACCTGAAGCGGGTCTTTCTTGACGCCGACGGCGACCAGCAGCTGCGAAACAAGCGAAGGATGAGCCTCCGGATCGAATTCATCCAGCTCGTAGAGCTTCATGTCTTTGGCGACCTGCTTGATGAGGTCGACCGATTGCAGGATCTGCACCTGGCTGGAAACGGTCAATTCATCGAGCACGGGCTCGGCGGGCGCATTGGACTGCTGCGAAGCGCCGAAGGAGGCCGTGCGGGATTCGATGAGCACGCGCGCCTCGCCCTTGTAGGCGGGCGACATCATGCTTGATATCACGAAGGCGGAGCCTCCGGCCAGAAGCGTTATCGCCGCGATCCGTCCCTTGCGCTGCCATATGGCTGCGACAAGCTGCGCAAGATCGATATCCACATCCCTGTCGTCAATGCGATCGCCGTTCATGCAGGCTCCGTAACCGAGACAAACCTCGGGCGCTCAAATATAGATGGCCAATTTTCGCGAAGTTTAAGTCTTGCCGGTAACACAACAGTTAATCCCGGAGAATCCGACGAAATAAAGCTGATATTACCATCGCTCGCCGGGGTTGTTTACCGCACATTAACCCTAACAGAACGATAAGAATGATCAAAGATCGACTCGGAGCCAGATCAGATGCCGCTCGCCGGATCACGACATGTCACCGCACTGACGCTTGCCGTTCTGACGGCCCTTTCCGGCTGCGCGGCATATCAACCCGCGCCGAGGTCCTTCAATGAGACCGCCCTGCAACCCTATCATGTCGATAGCGGCGACAGGCTGCGCATCAACGTCTTCGAGCAGGCCGGGCTGACCAATACCTATACGGTCGATCAGGCCGGCTATGTCGCCTTCCCGCTGGTCGGCCAGGTTCCTGCCCGCGGCAAGACGCTGCCGCAGCTCGAAGCGGCCATCGCCGCCAAGCTGCGCCAGGGTTATCTGCGCGATCCCGACGTGACCATCGAAATCGACCGTTATCGCCCCGTCTTCATCATGGGCGAAGTCGGTCGTCCCGGCCAATATTCCTATGTGCCTGGTATGACGGTGCAAAACGCCATCGCCATTGCCGGCGGCTTCACCCCGCGCGCAAATCAGGCCGATGTCGACATCACCCGCAAGATCAATGCCGAGGTGATGACCGGCCGGATCGGGATTACCGCGCCCATTCTGGCGGGTGATACCGTCTATGTACGCGAACGCTTCTTCTGAAAACGGAGCGGCGAACGTGTCGGATGACGGCCCTCCCCTGCGCATCATTCACTGCTTCCGCTCCCCGGTGGGCGGCGTTTTCCGCCATGTACGTGACCTTATCGAGGAACATGTCAAACAGGGCCACAAGGTTGGCATCGTCTGCGACAGTTCCACCGGCGGTGCGCATGAGGAACGGCTTTTCGCACAGATCACCCCGATGCTGGAACTTGGCCTCACCCGCCTGCCCATCCGGCGGTCCATCAGCCCCGGCGACCTCATGGCGCTGTGGAAATCCTACAAGCACATCAAAAGTTTGCGGCCGGACATTCTGCACGGGCACAGCGCCAAGGGCGGCGCTCTTGCCCGGCTGATCGGCTCACTCCTGCGGGCGAACAGGTATCGCGTAGCCCGCCTCTATTCCCCGCATGGCGGCAGCCTGCATTATGCCAGAAACAGCCTGAAGGGGCAGCTCTTCCTGCGGCTGGAGCGGTTCCAGGAACATTTCACCGATGCGCTCTGTTTCGTCTGCAATTTCGAGCAGGCGACGTATGAAGCCAAGGTCGGCAAGCCCCGCACCCGCACCGCGATGATCTATAATGGCGTTCAGGACAGCGAGTTCGAAACCGTATCCGCCCGCGAGGATGCGGCCCGTTTCCTCTATATCGGCATGCTGCGTGATCTCAAGGGACCGGATGTCTTCATCAGGGCGTTCGCGAAAATGGAACGCAGCCTCGGCCAGCCCATGTCCGGCGTGATCGTCGGCGACGGACCGGACAGGGAAAAATATGCGGCGATGATCGACAAGGCCGGGCTTTCCCGGCGGATCTCCATGCATGCGGCCATGCCCGCCAGACAGGCCTTCGAACTGGCGACGACGGTGGTGGTGCCTTCGCGCGCCGAAGCCATGCCCTATATCGTGCTAGAAGCGCTTGCGGCGGGAAAGACGGTCATTGCCTCGCATGTCGGCGGTATTCCCGAAATCCTCGGAGAAGACAGCGAGGCGCTCGTCCCGGCCGGTGATGCCGATGCGCTGGCGCGGATCATGGTCAAGGATGCCGAGGACGCCGACTGGGCGCAGCGGGTCATGCCGCACCCCGACAGCTTCAAGGCGAAATTTTCAACCCCTGTTATGGCCGATGAGATGATGAAGCTCTATCGCGACCTGCTGACGAGCTAAAGTTATTTTAAAAACACGATTTTTAATTGTATATTCCAGCCGTCCTGTAGAAACTGATCATAAACGTTTCTTAGCATGTTTCGGCTAGTTTTCTGCTCGTAGAGCGCCGCCATCCATCCGGATGCACAAAGGGCGCACTACCACTTTGAGGTTGCGTATCGTTCCGGTTGAAAATCTGTGCGGTTTTCAGGTCGATGCGCTGGAGGGTGCGGACCAAAGCAATGACCAAGACTGACAAGGACAGACTGCAATTCGATCTGGCGTCATTGCGCAAGAAAATCTCCGAGCATCAAACCGGAGAATCCTCCGCATCCGAACCCGTCGTTCTCAATCCGCTTGCTCGGCAGATCGCCAACCAGCTTCGCGCCGGCAATCATTCGCCCAATATGGTGATCGGGCAATTGCGGCTTCTCGAATTCACGATGCTCGTGGTCATCGCCGCCATCGTCAACGGCATCGCAGCCGATCGCGGTCTCGAAACGTTTCTGGCGGTTTTCGGCAGTGGCGTGCTGGGGGCGGCGCTCTGCGTCTTTCTTCTGCAGGCGGGTGATTGTTATCAGCTTCCGACATTGCGCACGCCGCTGAAGATGTTCGCCCGCATCCAGGGCGCCGTCTGTCTCTCCTTCGTGGGAATCGCCTGTTTCCTTCTCCTCTTCTTTCCCGATGCGCTGCACTCCTGGCAGGCTTTCGGCATCTGGTATGCAACGGGTGCGATCGCGATCTTCGCCGGTCGACTGATCCTCGGCTTTGCCATTCGCCACTGGGGCCGCAACGGCGTCATGGAGCGCCGTGCGGTCATCGTCGGCGGCGGCGATACCGCCAAGGACCTTATCCGCTCGCTGGAGCAGCAATCCGATAACGATATCCGCATCTGCGGTATCTTCGACGACCGGAAAAGCGCCCGCTCTCCCGAAGTTGTCGCCGGTTATCCAAAGCTTGGCACCTTTGCGGAACTGGTGGAGTTTGCCCGCCTGACGAAGCTGGACATGCTGATCATCGCCCTGCCGCTCAGTGCCGAGGCCCGCATTCTCCAGCTTCTGCACAAGCTCTGGATCCTGCCGGTCGATATCCGCATCGCAGCGCATGCCAATAAATTGCGTTTCCGCCCCCGCGCCTATTCCCACGTGGGCAAGGTGCCGATGCTGGATGTGTTCGACAAGCCTATCCGCGACTGGGACTCGGTGGCGAAACGGGTGTTCGACATCACTTTCAGCCTCATCGGCATCGCCCTTTTGTGGCCGGTGATGCTGGGGGCGGGAATTGCCGTGAAAGCTACCTCGAAAGGCCCTGTTCTCTTCAAGCAGAAGCGCCACGGCTTCAACAACGAAACGATCAACGTCTGGAAGTTCCGTTCCATGTATACGGAACTCAGCGACCCCACCGCGAAAAAGGCGGTCACGAAGAACGACCCCCGTGTCACACCGGTCGGCCGCTTCCTGCGCAAATCCTCGATGGACGAGCTGCCGCAACTCTTCAACGTTCTCTATGGCGATCTTTCGCTCGTCGGGCCGCGTCCGCACGCCGTTCATGCCCAGACGGGCGATCTGAAATATACCGAGGTGGTGGAGCATTATTTCGCGCGCCACAAGGTGAAGCCCGGCGTTACCGGCTGGGCGCAGATCAACGGTTGGCGCGGCGAGATCGACCACGGCGACAAGATCAAGTTCCGCACCGAATATGATCTCTATTACATCGAGAACTGGTCGCTGTTCCTCGATCTGAAGATCCTGTTCCTCACGCCGATACGGCTGCTCAAATCGGAAAACGCCTATTGACCCACACCGGTTACCAGCACGCGGCGAATTTTGACGCACCGTTGGCCACCATGCGGCTCATCGGATCGTTCTTCATCGCCTTCGGCGTGTTCCTTTCCGGCTTCGTCATCTCCGAACCGGCGCCTTATGAATTGATGATGGTGGGACAGGTGGCCCTGTGGTTCCTGCTTGGCCTTCGCCTTTCGCGCACCGTCGTTTTGCTTCTGTGCCTGCTGCTTGCCTTTAATGTCGGCGGTTATCTTTCGCTCACCACCATGGCCGATCTGGATGAGGGGCCGCTCTATCTCGCCGTCTCGACCTTCCTGGCGCTAACCTCGGTTTTTTATGCGGCGATCGTGGAGGACAAATACCAGCGGCTGCTTTTGATTTTCCGGGCCTGGCTTACGGCAGCACTGATCACAGCGCTGCTCGGCATCATCGGATATTTCCACGCCATCCCGGGTTTTGAGGTCTTCACCCTCTACGATCGTGCAAAAGGCGCCTTTCAGGACCCGAACGTCTTCGGTCCCTTTCTGGTGACACCCTCGCTTTACCTGATCTACGGCCTTCTCACCGGCAAGGCGATGCATGCGCCCTGGCGGATCGTCGGGCTGCTCATCCTGTCGCTTGGCGTGTTCCTGTCGTTCTCGCGCGCGGCCTGGGGCCTGTTTCTGTTCGCCACCATTCTCCTCGTCTTCGTCATGTTGCTGAAGGAACGGACGGCTGCGTTTCGTCTGAAAATCCTCGTGCTGTTTCTCGTCGCCGCCGGGCTGATGGTTGCGGCGGTCATCATCGCGCTGCAGTTCAAGCAGGTGGCGGATCTGTTCTCCAGCCGCGCTTCGGCGGTGCAATCTTATGATGGCGGCCATCTCGGGCGTTTTGCACGCCACTATCTCGGCTTCCTGCTCGCCATGGAACACCCGCTCGGCATCGGCCCCATGGTGTTCGACAATATCTTCCCCGCCGCCGAACATAATATCTGGCTGAAGAGCCTGACCACGCATGGCTGGTTCGGTTTCGTCATCTATCTGGTCCTGATCTGCTGGACCATTGCCGCAGGTTTCAGGCATCTGCTGCGGCCACGCCCGTGGCAGCCGTTCCTGATCATTTCCTGGGTGACCTTCGTCGGACACGTAATGATCGGCGCCGTCATTGATACCGACCACTGGCGGCATTTCTTCCTGCTGCTGGGCATATTGTGGGGATGCATGGCGCTTGAAAAGCGCGAAAGCCTGCGCCGCCGCGCGCGGGCCGCCTAAAATGCTTACCCTTACGGAACCTTACGCCATTTCATGCGTTTAGCCCCCGATTCTGATTGTCAAACGGGGAGACATCTTATGACGCAGACCAATAATCTCTATCTCATCATCGGCGCACTCCTGGTGGTCCTTGTTGGCCTTGGGGCTTATGTCTGGCACGAGGAAAGCAAGCCGAAGGGGATCGAGATGAATATCGGCCCGAACGGCGTTTCCGTTCAGGAGAATTGATCCGCAAGCGTCGCGCAAAGTCCGGCCATTAAGACCGGGTGCATCCTAGGCCGAACACGGCCGGGATGTACCCGGTCTTCTTATGAGAGAGGACGAAAGGCGGGATCGATGCCCGCTGCGCCGGTTCGATACGAATGATCCGTATCGCCCGATCAAGGAAACAGCTAGCGCAATGGTCTCCTCCATCGACCTGTCCACCCGCCTCACCGCCACCAGGCTCGCCCTCAAGGCCATCAAGGAGCAGGAAGACAATTCCCCCGCCACATCCTCCTCGACGCGGGCGGCTCTCCTCGATTCCTACGGGCTCGACACCTCATCTTCTTCCACCAATACGCGCCTCACCCAGCTTCTGGCGCAATATTCCCAGACCTCGAGCGAAGACACGCAGACCGACGATACCGATACGCAGCTTTCTTCCGGCGATATTAGCAAGGCCGATTTCATGAAGGAGCTGAAGGAGATGCTGGAAGAACTAACCAGGGACCCGGACAAGGCTTCGCAGGCCAAGGCCATGCTGGAGGCTTTGACAACAGGCACGCTGACGGTCTCCGATCCCGCCGAGGGCGCCCAAATCAAGGCGTGGGACGTGGCCTCCGATACAAAAACCACCTCCAAGCCGACGACGGAGATCACCACGACGGGATGGAGCGACTTTCTGAAAGACCATCTCAAACGCGACGGCTCGGCTTATGCCAGAAGCGAGACCGGCGCCTATGTCGACACTGTTTCCGGCGACAACGCGTTTTTCGGCAGCGTCGGCAGCCGTTATTATTATCTCACCTGGCCACAGGCGAAAAACGGCACCCTGACCGTATAAAGCCAGATTTCCCGAGGACTGAACGGATCGCTGCGACATGGAACATGCCGCAGCGTCGCTTTTTCGTCTGCTCAGACGGCAGGCGCGGTGGCCGGTTCGGCTCCGCCAGAGAGCGCCTTTTGCAGTTGCGCTTCCTGCGCCGGCGACAGCGAGGTCTTGATGACCCGCCCGCGCAGGCCTTCGAATTCTGCCAGCACCTTTTCCGGCTGCACCTTGCGGATCAGCACGAACAGCGCCGAAGAACCATTGGGAATGGTCTCGCCGAGTGATTTGATGAAATCATCGTCGATACCGAAATCCGTCAGCGAACCCGCAAGGGCGCCCGTGCCGGCGCCAATCGCGCCGCCGATGGCAAATCCCGCCAGCGGATTGAGGAACAGCAGGCCGACAAGGCCGCCCCAGAGACCGCCGGACAGGAAACCGGAGCTTGCGCCGATTGCCGTCAGATTGACGCTCTGCTTCAGATGCACCTTGCCGTCTTCATCGCGAACGACGACCACGGCATCTTCCAGATCAACCAGATATTCCTTTTTCAGGCCTGCAAGCTTCAGAAGCACCCTGTCGGCCACTTCCGTTCCGTCAAAACCAACAACGACGAGTTCGGACATAGTTCGTCTCCCTGAGTTTCAATTCCGCTGCGGTTGAACGCCGAAGAACGCAGCTTGTTCCGGTTATGATGGAAAGAGGATGTGTCACGCGTTTGACGGCCGCTCACGCCGGGGAAGCACCACCCTGCCCCGGCCCCTTCCCGCCGTCCACACCCTTTGTTCCTTTTTTTATGAAAAGACCATTTTCCGCTTGCACCCTAACAGGCTTATATATAAACGGCTTTCAGGTTCGGAGCGTAGCGCAGCCCGGTAGCGCACTTGACTGGGGGTCAAGGGGTCGTGGGTTCGAATCCCGCCGCTCCGACCATCTTTTCCAAGACTTGAGGCATCCCCCACCCTCAAGCAGTTTACACAAAAAGAGCCGTTTTACAGTTGGTGTTCACCGACGGTTCTTTTCGTACGCGATTTTCGCTTCAAGCTCTCCCCTCAAAATGATTCTTCAGGCACTCGCTTGATTCCTCCCCAAACGAGAACATAATTAGACGCTTGGCACGGCGGTATGTGCTTTTCGGAAAATTAGGACGATTTGAACTCTTGAACCGGAGAATGCGCAAGTGCGCGCAAAACCAAGAGAACCGTAAGCCTATGGTCATTGCCACGCACCTGAATGCGGGCTGCCATCGAGGACAAAACGTTGTCCCTCATGACAATCCCTAAACTTCTACAGACGATTGAAACTCGCCTTTAGATCGTGCGCTGTTAATAGCGGCTCAATCAAGAAAGGGACGCGATGACAACCGTAGAATACACAGCTAATTGACTCAGCAATTTCTCGATTTACACAATTTTCACATTCTCGGCAGCACTGCTCACTGTCTTCTGGACTGGAGAAACGAAGGGTAAAGAAGCTCGGAAACCAGCTATTGTTGTGATGGCTGTTTCTGCGGCTCTTTCCTTCGCTTTGTTCGCCGCAGGCTGGGCGATGATTAAATACCAGTGACCTACAGCAATAAAATCCTGCCCATCACCTCCCATAAAATCACGTCACTTGACTGCGACTTACTACCAAGAGGCTGACGATGAGACCGGAATACCTAATCGAAAACGTGCCCGTCAGATTATCTGGCGTGCTTTCTGCGTTGCTTTTGGAACACGGCGGTAGACACAGTCGGCACCCACAGACTAGGAACGCTGGAGAGGCCGCGTTTAATGCACGTTGTTCCTTCCAGACGAAGGACGACCTTTTATTGTTTGCTTTGAAATGGCCGCCTCTTAGGCCGCTATCCGAGCCTTGAGGAAGAAGTGAGTTGAGATGGCAAAAAAACCGAAAATAGAACACTCAGAATTCTCGGGCGAGTTTGAAGACGAGGGTATCACCGTCCTTGTTGATATCTACCGGCCGGCTGGCACTCAGCAGGATTGGACGCTCGAGGTTATCAGCGAGCATGACGATGTCACCACCTGGGACGAACCTTTCGCTACCGACAAAGACGCCTGGGAAGAATTCCTGGCCACTTGTGAGAAGGATGGGATTCGCAGCTTCCTGGATGGCGAGGATCCGTCGGTTCATTAACGTTTGATTCCACCGCACTAAACCGAAGGAGTTGTGGGCCGGAATCCCATGCTCCGACCGTTCTCTCCTTGATCCGCCATTTTTGATTGAGAGCGTCCTCCGGTTAAATTTCCGAGAATACAGGCTTAAGTGTAAAGTCGCTCGCCATCGAAGGACGGCGCGCATTGCCTTGTTGACTCTCCGCTAAAATTAGAACATTTAGTGAACAAACGAGAGGTCATCCACTATGCCCGACGCTGAAAAAATCACCCCTACACGGCCCGACGACATAGCGGGATATGTCATCCAGTGTCATGACGGCGATGCGAAGGCGGCTGTCGAAGCGCTTCTCGGCGAAATCGAACATTTGCAGGAACAGCTTTCCCTTGCGGTCGCCATCATGGGAAATGGATATACGCGCGGGTGGAAACCCGACGCGAGGCGGGATTAGAATCGTCTCCGCCATCGTCTTTGGGCGCAATGACACACACCGGCAAGCCCGATGATCGATTGAGCCCTGGACAAAAATCCCCCGCCATCTCGGCTGCCGGGGTGGAGGGATAAGTTTAAGGCTGCGTGGTAGCCCGCTGGGTGGGCGATAGCCGGCTGGGTATCCCGACAAAGGGCGGTGCCGGCGTCTGTTGCCTACACCGGCTGCCCAAGGCCATGTTCAATATTCGTTGGAGGCGATCGCGAAATCGTCGGCGATCGGCATCTTTTCCGCGTTTTCCCACGTCCGGTCCATGGCGTAGGTTTGCGACAGATAGGGAATGCCGATATGGCCGAAGCGGAAGGAAAGCTGGCTTTCCGCCTGTTCCTCATCAAGCCGTGCGACGCGACTGAGATAGAGAGCGGTGGCAAGACCTGTCCTGTCCGCACCGGCCTTGCAATGAATGAGAATGGGTTTCGGCGCATCGCGCATGATCGCGACCAGCTCGTTGACCCTGTTCATGTCAAGCTCCTGGCTGGCCGACATGCCGAAATCGATGTGATTCAATCCGAGCTCGCGGGAGGTCTCGACCTCATCCCGGTACCAGGCCTTGGCCTCATTCGCACCGCGCAGATTGATGACCGTCCTGATACCATGGTCCTTGGTATAGCGGACGAGCTGCTCATTGCTCGGCTGGTTGGAGCGATAAAGCTGCCCCGCGACCACCTCGTGAAAATTGCCGAGGAGCTGAATGGCGTAGAGATAACCGCCTGTGGCAAGCACAGCAATACCCATGCCCCCAAAGGAGCACTTCCAGAATCTTCGCATAATAAAACGGTTCCCTCATTCGACGAGAGAACCGATACAGGTGGATTCTGACAGTAAGCTGAAAGTTCTGCGACAGTATTGTAAGAGTAGAAAATTTGCGCTTGATCAACGCACGAAAACGTAGACCGCATAGACCGCAATGAGTGCGGCCGCCGCCGCCGCGGTGATGGCGCCAAGACGTTTCTCGATGAAATGGCGTACCGGTTCACCGTATTTCTGCAGCAACCCGGCCAGGATGAAAAAGCGCGCACCGCGCGTGACGACAGCCGAAAGAATGAAGAGGCCGAGGCTGATATTGGCAGCACCGGAGAGAATTGTGACGACCTTGATCGGCGGCAGATGCGCGAGCCCCGATGTCACCAGCAGGAGAACGATTGTCTCGTAATCCACCGAGTTCTTCAGATGCTCGAAGCTGTCGAGCTTGCCGTAAAATTCGAGAATGGGCCGGGCAAGGCTCTCAAAGGCATAATGACCGAGGAACCAGCCGGCGATGCCGCCGAGAACCGAGGCGACGGTTGCAACGAGTGCATAAAACATCGCCTTTTTCGGCTTGGCCAGCACCATGGGCAGGAAAAGCACATCCGCAGGCACGACGAAGACGGAGCTTTCCACGAAAGCCACGATCGCCAGCCACCATACAGCGGTTTTGCGCGCAGCGAGCGCCATCGTCCAGGCATAGATGTTTTTCAGCATTTCATGTCCCCGGGAAGAGTGTTGCAGAGTGAAGACGGGCAGGAGCCAAGGCAGGTCAGCGGTGGTTCATGTGGTTTGCCGATGGCCCAGACAGACCGGACCCCGAATGAGAATTAGAGACAACGCAAGAGAATGGCAAATGTTGGAAAATTTATTTTTGCATCGCAAAAAATCATAATAACGAGCGTTTCCGGCCCATACCGAGAGCCGGTTGCTGCGATGCGAAATTTCACCCTGCGGTAGATGAGCTCGCCTTTTTGCTGTAGAATGAAGGCGGACGGAAGAGGAGGAAGTTATCATGGAATATGTAAGCTTCGTTACATCGATCAATCCGGTCATACTTGTCATTCTGCTGGTGGTTCTTCTTGCAGGGGCTTACAGCAACTGGGTTTCGCACTGAGCGAACGGACCCACTCGATCAAATGTGAAAGGCTCCGTTTCTATCGGTGATAGGCATTGGGCCGGATGAATGTTATCAAGCCCGGAGTTAAAACAACTCCCGGGAAGCCGTATGACGAACGAATTCGCATTCACTGATACGTCTGAAAAGCTCAGCACGACGCTTGAGAAGCTGATAGGAAAGCTGCAGGGCCAGACGATCACGTTGCGCGAGTTGATGGAAGCAATCGGCGAACAGGGCCTGTTGCTCATCTGCGCGATCGCCTCTCTACCCTTTCTCATTCCGGTTTCCATTCCCGGCGTCAGCACGGTCTTTGGCGCAGCGATCATCCTTGTCAGTCTGGCAATCACCCTCAATCGCCTGCCATGGTTGCCGGCAAAAATTCTTGACCGGCAGATGGAAACGGCAAAGCTTGTTCCCGCCCTTCAAAAAGGCGTCGCCATTGTCTCCAAGCTCGATGGTTTCATCCGCCCGCGCATTCCCGCGCTGACGACGGGCATCATCGCCAACCGGATAAACGGGCTTGCGCTGATGACGGCGGGCGTATTGCTGATGATGCCGCTCGGCTTCATTCCCTTCTCCAACACCCTTCCGGGTGTCGCGATCCTGCTTTTTTCGGCCGGGATGATTCAGCGGGATGGCGTCACCGTGCTCGGCGGCTATCTTTTCCTGGGCCTGACAACGATTTATTTCGCAGCGCTCGCCTATGCGGCCTTCTGGGCCGGCCAGGGCATCAGCAGCTCCATTGGCGCTTAAGACCTATCGCCGGCCGCCATTGCGGCTGTCGCGGCGGTTCTGCCGCGACGCCCACCAGACCGCCAGCCGTCGCCGCTGGCGGCGAACCACGGGCAGATCGTGGGAAAGCACGATAAGACCAAGCGGAATCATCCAGAAGCCAAGGACGGGCAGGAAACCCAGCGTTCCGCCCACGATCAGAGCCGAGCCCGTCGCGATCCTGCCGACGCGCGAACGCGGCATGGCAAGGCTCCATTTTCCGACATGGAGACGATGCGTTCTGTGGTCGATACCGAATTTCATTCCATCCTGCCCTTTTTCATCTGGCCTGTGGATAATTTTTTCACCGCCGATAAGCCCGGAAAATCGGGGCTCTGGACGGATAAAACAAGAGGAATGCGTTTTTTTTGAAAAAACCGCTTGGCAAATCGGAAAAGCATTTGTATTACCCCGCTCACACCGCGCCAAGCGGTGCACGTTCCCTGGTAGCTCAGCGGTAGAGCATTCGACTGTTAATCGACAGGTCGCCGGTTCGAATCCGGCCCGGGGAGCCATTTTTCTTCTGACAGCGCCTAGAAGCCTTGCCTTGCAAGGAAAGCAGCTTCGTTAGAGGTACCTCATGCGGTACACCGATTGGTACCCTGAGAATGAGATTAGAAGTGCAATACGTTCAGAAACGTGGAAAATCTGGCTGGCGTTATCGCCGCAAAGTTCCTGCTCATCTCCGTGAAATTCTAAACAAGACTGAGATTGTCATACCGCTTGGCTCGTCTGAAACAGAGGCGATCAAAAATTATTACCGTGCTCACGCAGAAGCAGAACGCCAACTAGCCGCCGCCCTAAAGAGACCCACTGGGAAGCAAGCTGAAAGTGCCGTGTTACGCGCCGAGGAACCGACTCCTTTCGAACTAGCGCAGTCTGCCTCAATAAAGATTCGTTCATTCAAGCTTGATCGGAATTGGGCAGGTGAAGGAGACCCGGACGGAAATGGCTCGGAAGAGTTGGCGCGCTCTGTCATAGCCGAATCCATCATGAGCAAATACACGGTGGATGACGAGGGATACCCGATTGGAGTGTCTGCCCAAGACGCAGCATTGGCACGGAGCCTGTTAGTCGGCGCGCGTTTGCCTAGACCTAACCCCACCCTCAAAGATGCGGAACGGCTTTATCTTTCGGAAAAGATTTCAGGTCGCCCCAACGAGAAGAAAAAAGAGCTTGAGACTAAGCGCGCCCTCGCCTTTATCACTGACACATTAGAGCGCGACCCTGAGCTTATTGCATTGTCCTGAATAGCCCCGAGTTTCGTAGACACCCTCGGGTTAGATTTTCTGCTGCTTCTCGAACTCGACGGGCGACAGCATCCCGTTCCTGACGTGTTTGCGTTTCGGGTTGTAGAACATTTCGATGTAGTCGAACACGTCCTGGCGTGCTTCATCGCGTGAACGGTAGACTTTGCGCCGTATCCGCTCTCGCTTCAGAAGATTGAAGAAGCTCTCGGCCACCGCATTGTCATGGCAGTTGCCGCGTCGGCTCATCGAGTGAACCAGATT